>NZ_JAZHQU010000006.1:0-356297 GCF_036543225.1 Chryseobacterium sp. CFS2 | reverse complement strand
TGAGTAGCATTTTTTGTTTATATATTATCTAAAGTAACTTTTATTTTGCTGATCAGACGGTGCATTTTGTTGGTCTGGTAATTCAGAAGTTCATAAATTTCATTTGAACTGGTGAAAATTTCAGGAACAGCTTTATGATTAATCGTTTTGAGTCCCCGTCTTTTCATGGTATCATGGATCACTCTTGCAAATGATTCTTTTGCACTTTGTTTTGCTTTATCCTGAGAAATTCCATTGGAGTGAAGCCTGTAAAGATACAAAGGTTCCTTGAGGTATTTTACTTCTCCCTGTTCCAGTATTTTCAGATAAAGATCCTGATCTACTGCATTTTTTAGGTTTGTATTAATTCCTGCAGTTCTTAAATAAACTTTTCTTTTAAAGGTAAAAAGATGGGCAAACTGAATGGGACAGTTGAAGAAATATCGATTGTTATAAATCTGCTTCGTACCCGCGTATACTTTTTCCGGAACAAGATTTTCATTACAGATCATCATTTGAGAGTATACGGCGGCCAGAGCATCTCTGTTCATAAATTCCAGCGCCACTTTTTCCAGTGCTTCCGGATAAAGAGCATCATCCGGATCCAGATAAGCACATAAATCACCCTGAGCATATTTCATACAATTGGCCTTGGTAGATCCACAGCCTTCATTAACTGAATGATGATACAGTTTAAAACGGGAATCATCTTTTATCAGAGACTGTATGATTTCAACCGAATTATCTGTAGAGGCATCATCAATAATAATCGCTTCCCAGTTTTCATAGGTTTGATTGATTAATGAATCATAGCACTCCTTGAAATAATTTCCATTATTATAGTTGGCTATAAGTATAGAGAAACTTATCACGTCATTTTGAATTAATAATGTAAAATTATAAAATAATATATGCGAAAAACATAACCTCAATCATTATATATATATTTTTTTTTTCTTATATTCTTCCAACTGTAAGAGCAAGATATTTTTTAGATGCATTGATCAAAATAGAAGCAATACATTATTTACCTGCAACGATGACAAGAATATACACAAAGGGTTTTTATTATTGTCTTTTTTTGAGAAATAAAGCTGATAGTCCGGAAATCCTGTATTTAAAAGAAGTAATAATTTTATGATTATACTCATAAAATAAAAAAAAAGACTGGTATATCTTTGACTAAGAATTAAAAGATAAAATAATTTTTATCTCTGATATAAAATTTTTTTTCATCATTTGTGTTTTTTGAGGCCTCCATTTCTGGGGGCTTTTTATATATGAAAGAAAATGCTATAGAACTGTAAATTCCAGATGATATTTTTCCTTTAGCATCATGAAATTTTTTATTAGAAATTTTTTGTGCCATAATGGTTTTCCATGTTAGTGGATGGAGGCAATTATAGAAAAAAGTGTGTCAATTTGTTTAGTGAATTTTCTTTTTTGTGGCTGATCGGTATTTTAAAAAATTTTTATGTCCTGAATGTAAATTTTATTTTATTAAAATGTAAATTATTTTTTTTTTAATACTTTTGCCGGAGCGTTAGATTTATCTGAACTTATTATAGATAATTATGAAGTCGTTTTTAAAGTATCATTAAAATCGATTTAAAATGCTGAATTGGTTAAAATGGTGCCATAAAAAGAAATTAACTTTTTTTCTTGAAATTGTTATTCTTGGCACGATTTTTCAATATAGAAATGTAACTCATGTTTAATTTGAGTTTTCATGGTTATTAGTTTTTATCCTCGGAATTTCCGGGGATTTTTTTTATTCCCATATGACGCTGCTCATAAAAGTATGTTGGATTAATCCTCTATTTTTGAACGAGATAATTTTCTATCCATCATTACTTTTTTACATTATTTATCAAGCTCTTCTTTGAATGGGAAGGGCTTTTTTATATCATTAAAAATGGAACAATCACATGATGAATAAGAAACCATAAAGATTATATAGCAAGTGGAAAAGCACTGTTAGAATAAAACTGTATTGATGGGTGTGCTGATGGTAATAAACATAAAGATTATTTAAAATAATACCTCCAAAAAATGTCATAACAATATACAACCCATTATAATAGTGCATGGATGCGAAAATAATACTCATTATGATTATACAAATTGCTTTATTATTGATCTTTATCCATTTACTTAAAATCAAATAGGGGAGATACTGAAATAAAAAAGTTTCCAGAAAAGGCGAGATGAATATGGCAATGAAGTTGAGTTCGTCTTTCGAAACATTGATGGGTGTATTCTGATGTACATCAAAATGAAAATAGACATCATTTATGTAATTAAAAAAATATCCATTCAACAGTGCAAATACAAATGAAATGAAGAAGAAGATTATGTTTTTTTTCATGAGTAATAGGATTGATAAAAAAGAGAATGAGATATAAAAAATAATGAGACTAAAAACAAAAAAACCTCTAAATAACTTAGAGGTTTTTTCTGAGGTACCTAGCGGATTCGAACCGCTGTAGATGGTGTTGCAGACCACTGCCTAGCCGCTCGGCCAAAGTACCATTTTTACCATTTTTGAGGTGTGCAAATATAGCGAAATTTCTTTATGAACAAAAGTTTTTAAGCAAATTCTTTCTTTCCAAGGTCTTCTATTTCGCTTTTTGCTTGAATTTCAGCGTAATAATTTTTAACATTAATTACCCTCGTATCACTCCAGCTGTCATGCCATCCGTTTACACCCAGAAATGAAAGCCCATCGAAAGGGACAATTCTGGAAAGGCTTCTGTACATCATTTGCTGGGTAGTAGGTTTTGTACCATCTGTACTGATTACTTTGGTGCCTGTAATATATTTTGCAACGGTTCTGCCTCCTAAATAGTTTTCCATCAGAAAGTAATAAAGGAAATAATTGAAATTTCCAATAAATAGCTGCCATACTATATTTCCATTACTATAGTAGTAGAAAAACTCCATTGAAGTTACTTCATAAAGAAAATAAGCAAGAATAGAAAGGATATAATTAATAGCGTATAGCATTATAAAATCGAGAAAATAATTGGCAAGCCTAATCCCTGACGAGGCTTTATTGTATTCAACAACATTTAGAATTCTTTTCATGGTTCGGTTATTAGTTTTTTAGTTTGGTTTTATCTGATGTTTTAGAATCCGTTGACAAGCAGTTTAAGTGAAGCATTGGTATCAATAACGGCTGTAATGCCAGTATTGCTGAGTAGTATTTTGCTGGGCTTCAGGTTGAATACTTTCCCGTTCATTTTTAATCCCTTATAGTATTCTTTATTGAAGGCCTCTTCAATACTTTTTCTTGAAGTTTCTTCCAGTTCTTGGGTGGGAATTCCATATTCTTCTTCAATCATTTTTACAATTTTTCCCTGGAATAGGAGTGAAGCCGTTTTTTGCAGGATATTGGTCGTTTTCAGTTTAAATTTCGTTTCCGATAAAACAATTTTTCTTTTTGTTTCATCGTATACCGGAATTCCTGAAATGATGGAAGTTCCTTTAATATAGCCATCGGTTTGAGCTTCAATGACCACTCTGTTATCAACCCCATAGACTCTGATGTCCGTTATTTTTACTTTAGAATCACGTACATCAAATTCTTTATTCAGAAAGGTTTTTCTTGCCATATTACTTGCTTCTGTAAATGGAATATTGGCCGTAGTCTGTAAAATGAATTTGTCTGCAACAGTAGGAGTGGTGTTAAAATTGGCAACACTGGTCACTGGTGAAGAAGCTGTAGGTTTATTTCCTGTAAAAGTTTCAGAAAATATATCAACACCAAGGGTTGCATTGATCTGGTTTCCATAAAACTTTAAAGGGGTAATATTAACTCCTACAGGGCTTACTTTAAGCCATGTATTATATTCTTCTGAAATATTAAAGGGCTGCAGAAAAGTATTCCATGCCATTAAAGCATATTGCTGGAAATTCAGTTGTGTCGCCATTTGCTGATCTATCGTTTTACAGAATTTTTCCTGTTGTTCCTTTAGACTTTTTTCAACAATAGAGGTAATAGGAATCTGGATTCTTCCATAATCAAGTACCGGCTTGGTTACCCATCTGAAACCATTGGGCCGGGTATTCGTAGTAATGGTCCAGTTATTTTTAAAAGTAACGGTTGTATTGAAAGACATTACTGTTTCAAAAGTGGTATTCTGATACGTATATACTCCCAAAGTACCGATCCCTTTTTCTGCCCATATTTTTAAAGGAACTTCAATCAGCAGGTTCTGACTGGTTCCTCCTACAAGACGGATAGGTCTTGTTTTCCATACTTTCACTTTAAATTGGTCATTGTTATTATCAGTATAGGAATCATCCTGATAAACCAGATCTTTCACAGAAGCGTTGATCATATTGCTCAGTTCCGAAAGAGGAATCGTCACAGGCATTGTAATACTGGACTTTATCTTTGGAAAGGTGTACGCTGCCAGCTGATTCTCAACACCCGTCTGACCGAAAGCACTGATTCCTGCAGCTAAAAATAATATTTTAACGAATTTCAATTTGTATGTTTTTTAATGAAACGAAAATAAGCAATTTAATTTTCCGGTTTAAAGCTCTTTTCAAGCTCTATGCTGGCACCTTTCATTTCTCCCTGCATGGGTGGAGCTGTTTTGGTGATTTTTAATTTAATATAATCAACCTGTGGAAAGCTGTCATGAATTTTTGTGATGATTCTTCCTGCTACATGTTCCAGTAATTTGGATTTTATTTTCATTTCCTGGTGGAGAATATCATTGATGTCTGCATAACTGATAGTGTCATGCAAATCATCAGATTCTGCTGCTTTCCACAGATCGGTATGAACTTCTGCATTCAGAATATAATAGGTCCCGATAATATTTTCTTCAGGAAGTACACCATGGTACGCATATATTCGTACATCTTCAAGATATATTTTGCTCATTGCTTCAGATTTTATGAAGCAAAAATCGTCTTAATTCTTCAAAATCTGAATTTATTTCTACAGTTTTTTTCTCCTTTTTCATCAGCTCATTTAAAGATTCCGGAATTTCAATCTGAGTATGAATAGCATTTTCCACAGCATCAGGGAATTTTACCGGATGTGCAGTTCCTAGAATAAATCCTTTTTCATCAGGATTTTCCTGCAGATACTGTTCCATTGCGGCAAAAGCAACCGCACTGTGAGGTTCCAGAATATATCCGTATTTCTCATAGACTTCTGTTATAGTGCTCATCGTTTTATCATCATCAATAGAATAAGCTGATATTTTATTTTTTAAACTTTCAAACTGATGCCCGAAAAGTTCAAGGATTCTTACAAAATTGCTTGGATTTCCAACATCCATAGCATTGGATAGGGTAGCAACTGCTTTTTGTGGCTGGTAATCCTGAGTGATAAAATAATCAGGAACTACGTGATTGGCATTACAGGCAGCAATAAAATGACTGGCAGGCAGCCCTCTGAAATGAGCAAGCAGTCCGGCGCAGATATTTCCAAAATTACCACTTGGAACACAGATTACCGGTTGTTCCTTATGATGCTGAAGCCATTGTTTCAATGCTATTAAATAATAAATCTGTTGAGGAAGCCATCTTGCAACGTTGATAGAATTGGCAGAGGTCAGAAATAATTCATTGTTGATTTCTTCATCTGAAAAAGCTTGTTTTACAAGATTTTGACAGTCATCAAAACTGCCATTTACTTCTAATGCTGAAATATTTTCTCCTAATCCAGTCAATTGCTTTTCCTGAACCGGGCTTACCCTGTTTTTAGGATAGAGAATTACTACATTGATTTGTGGAATTTTATAAAATCCATGCGCAACAGCACCGCCGGTATCTCCTGAAGTAGCTACAAGAACGGTGACTTTTTTCTTTTGATCTTTAAGAAAATAAGACAGACAACGGCTCATGAATCTTGCTCCAATATCTTTAAATGCAAGAGTAGGCCCATGAAACAATTCCAGTATAGATATCTGCTCATTGATTTTTACCAAAGGAATTTCAAAGCTGACGGTTTCTGCAACAATCTCTTTTAATACTTCTGAAGGAATTTCATCTCCCACAAAATCTCTCATGCATTGATAAGCAATTTCTTCATTGGAATACTGCTGAAGATTTTGAATAAATTCTTCAGTAAACTGAGGTATGGTTTCAGGGAAAAACAATCCTTTTTCTTTTCCCTGACCTTTTATTGTTGCTCCTCTGAAGTCAATGTTTTCCAGGTGGTCTTTTAAATTATAATATTTCATTTCTGTTTTTTGTGATTAAACTTCTTCAACGATTTGTATGCCTGACGGATTTATTTTTGACACATATACCAGGCTTTCAATTTCAATCTCATCATAGACTGATTTCATCATCCGGGCAATTTTTTCTGCAGTTTCTTTTTGTTCAGACAACATAAAAATGGATGGCCCTGAACCTGAAATTCCGCCTCCCAATGCACCTGATTGCAGACTTTTTGCTTTGATTTCGTCAAATTTCGGAATCAGAATACTGCGGATAGGTTCTATGATAACATCATTAAGACTCCGGCCAATCAAAGGGAAATCATTTTTCTGAATTCCTGCTACAAGTCCGGCAATATTTCCCCATTGTTCAACAGCACTTTTTAAGGTGATATTTTTCTTTAAAATCTGTCTTGCATCTGAAGTTTTGACTTCCACCTGCGGATGTACAGCGGTTACAAATAAATCTGGGCTGTTCAGGGAAACAATATCTATAGGATGAGTTGATTTTACCAGTGTAATTCCACCATAGATGCATGGAGCGATATTATCTGCATGGCGTACTCCTGAAGCCAGCTCCTCTCCAAACATGGCAAAATGAACCAGTTCTTCTTTTGAGAGTTTATTTCCCAATAATAGATTGGCTCCGAAGGCGGCTCCGGCGGCACTTGCCGCACTGGATCCGAGCCCACTTCCAGGTTTTATATGTTTACGGATAATAACTTCAAAACCGTTTTTCAGATTAAAATATTCCTGAATTTTTAACAGGACAATACCTGCGACATTTCTGGAAGGCTCTTCAGGAAGCCCGAAAGCATCAATATGTTTTATAATAATTTCAGGGGTTTCCAATAATCTGAATTCCATCTCATCATAAGGATCATGGACGGCCATTCCTAAAATATCAAATCCGCAAACCAGATTGGCAACAGTAGCGGGAACTTTTAATTTTACTTTTTTCATAATTGTATTTTTATATAGAACGAATAATATCTGCAAAAACTCCACTTGCTGTCACTTCAGCACCGGCACCAGCACCTTTTACCACTAAAGGTTGTTCGGAATATCTGAGGGTTTTAAAAATGACAATATTGTCTTTGCCATAAAGGTGAAACAGATCACTATCCGGAGCAATATGCTGTAACCCGACTTTTGCTTTTCCATCTTTAAATTTTGCAACGTATTTTAATATTTTGCCTTCGTTTTTTGCTTTGTTTAGCAAGTTTTTAAAATGCTCTTCATACGCTGTAAGTTTTTCGTAAAAACTGTCAACGCTTCCCTGCATACATTCTTCAGGTAGAAAACCTATGTTTTCAATGGCATCAAACTGAAGCGGATATCCTGCCTCTCTTGCCAGAATTAAAATTTTCCTTGCGACATCTGTTCCGGACAGGTCAAGTCTTGGATCAGGTTCAGTGTAGCCTTCTTTCTGAGCCTGTGCCACTACTTCAGAAAATGTTCTGCTGCCGTCATATTCATTAAATACAAAATTCAATGTTCCACTCAATACAGCCTGAATAGACTGGATTTGGTCTCCGCTTTTGATGAGGTCATTGATTGTTCCTATTACCGGAAGCCCTGCTCCTACATTGGTTTCAAAATAAAAATTACAGTTATGATTTCTTGCTGTATCTTTTAACGCTTTATATTTTTTATAATCTGAAGAGGCTGCAATTTTATTACAGGCCACAATATTTACACTTCTTTTTAATAAGCTTTCATACACTTCAGGAATGTCTGAACTTGCAGTAACATCAACGAAAACAGAATTCCTAAGGTTTCTGCGGATAATTTCATCAGCAAAATCTCTCGGAGAGGCTTTTTCACCTTGCTGGCTCCAGATAAGATAGTTTTCCTTTGACATTCCCTGATCTGAAAATATCATATGACGACTGTTGGAAATTCCTGCAATTCTAAGGTTAATTAAAAAATTTTCTTTTAAATAATCATTTTGGTCATAGATCTGTTGAATCAGCTTAGATCCTACATTCCCTGTACCACAGATATAAAGATGGATCTGTTTTATTTCAGATTCAAAAAATTCTTCATGAAGGACGTTCACTGCTTTTTTACTGTCTTTTTCTGAAATAACAATGCTGATATTTCTTTCTGAAGACCCCTGAGCAATCGCTCTTATATTGATTCCGTTATTTCCGAGGCATCCGAACATTTTGGCACTCACACCACTTCTGCTTTTCATACTTTCTCCTACCAAAGCGACAATGGAAAGCCCTGTTTCAATATTTACTGCATAAACTCTTTTCAGGTCGATATCATCAGCAAAAGAAAAATTGATTGCATGTTCAGCACGTAACGCTTCTTTTTCTTCAATAGCAATAGTGATAGAATGTTCTGAAGATCCTTGTGTAATAAGAATGACATTAATTTTTTCATGGCTTAAACATTGAAAAAGTTTTGAAGAAATACCCGGAATTCCTACCATACCGCTTCCTTCCAATGTAAGGAGAGCAATACTGTTCATATTGGAAATACCTACGGCAATCTGTTTTTCATTGTCTGAAGATTTCAGTTGATGAGAGATTAAAGTTCCCTGTGCATCCGGATCAAAAGTATTTTTGATCATCAGATTTATATTTTTTACCATCACAGGCTGAATGGAAGGTGGATAAAGCACTTTTGCCCCGAAATGAGACAGTTCCATCGCCTCATGGTAAGAGATTTCTGAAATAGGTTTTGCATTGGAAGCAAGGCGAGGATCGGCCGTCATCATTCCGCTTACATCGGTCCAGATCTGAAGTTCTTCTGCATCAATAGAAGCCGCAATAATGGAAGCAGTGTAATCTGAGCCTCCTCTTCCTAGTGTTGTTGCATTATTTTTTTCGTCTTGAGCTATGAAACCTGGACCTACAATGATATGGTTTTGATTTTCATTCAGGAAATTGATGATATTTTTTTCGGTAGAGTCAAAATCTACTTTTGCGTGAGTGAAATTACTATCCGTTCTGATCAGCTCTGCGGAATTCATCCATCCACAATCTAATCCTTCATGCTGGAGCTTTGCTGCTATGATTTTTGATGACAGAAATTCTCCATAAGAAGCGATTTTATCTTTAATTCTGTCTGTCAATTCACCAAGGACAGCGATTCCATTGCAGAGATCTTCGATATCGTTGAAGTGTTTTTTTACAAAACTTAACCATGAGCTCTGTTCTGTGATTGGGAATAGTTCTTTTACCAGACTGATATGTTTTTCCTCAAGGTTCTTGACAATCTGAATATAGTTTTCATCTTTTACTGAAGCATATTCTGCGGCTTTGATCAACTGATCAGTAACGCCATGTAAAGCTGATACAATAACAACAACTTTGCTTTTTAAAGATTCATTTTTTATGATTTTTTTCACCAGTAAGATATTCTGAGAATGGGCGACTGATGTTCCGCCGAATTTTAAAACTTTCATCAATTATTTTTTTGAAGTTGGGTAAATAGAAATGATTACTCTTAAAAAAAAGAGTACGCGTACCGGAAATAATATGTGAAAATCTACCCCGTTATGGGGTAATTGTTGTAGTTGTGAATGTAGAAACAGAAGATGTGCCTGAAATAAGTGATTTCAGGGCAGAAATATCAGATATGTTTCTTAGAAAATTCATTGTAACAAGACAAATGTACAAATTATTTTGGAACAGCCAAGTTTTTAACATAATAAAATATATTTCCTTTTTAGGAGATATATTTGGTGTAATTAATTAAAAATGTTACATTTAGAATGTTAACTAATAACGGAATAATCATGAAAAATTTAAAGAAATTAAACCGCCAACATCTGAAATCAATGAATGGAGGAGACGTGAATAACTGTTTTGAAAACTGCCTTGCCGGACCTTACGGACCTGGTGAACCAAGATCATGTGCTGATTACCATGCTTTACCGGAATGTTGTAAAGGAAGAGTCCTTGTGAGCTTTGAATGTTTTGATCCTCATTTATAAAAATAGGTTGAAATCAGATTCAGGAAAATAATCTACTTAAAAATCAAAATTTAATTAAAACGACTATGAAAAATTTAAAGAAATTAAACAGAAAAGAACTTGAAAAATTAAATGGAGCAGCAGGTCCGTCAAGATGTGCAGGATGCCCGCAACATGCTACTTTCGGAGATGGTCCTGAATATCAGTACCCATGTTCTGCTTATCAGGGACTTCCTGATTATTGCAAGATGTGTGTTCTGGTAAGTATGGAATGTGTGGACGGAGGAGTTTCTTAAAAGATAATTTGACTTTTATGAAAAATTTGAAAAGATTAAACAGAAGAGATTTGGAACAGATGAAAGGTGCTGGTGTATCAAGATGTGATGGCTGCCCTACCCACCTGGTTTTTGGGCCGGGTTCATCCAGTGATCCTTCGTGCGAGGCATATTGGACATTGTCCGAGAATTGCAGGATGTGCGTAGTTGTAAGTGCGGATTGCTTTGTTGCAGTTCCTGCAGACTAAAAATAAAAAGGGCTGGCTCAAAAAAGTAAATTCTTTCAGAGACAGCCTCTTTGTTTATTTTATGCTTTTTGAAAGATCAAGCATGGCTTCGATAGGTTTCAATGCCTTTAATCTTAATTCTTCGTCGATAAGAATTTCAGGAAGTTCATACTTCATACATAAATACAATTTTTCCATTGTATTACGTTTCATGTAGAAACATTCTGAGCAGTTACAGCTTTCATCAAAAACCAATGCAGGAATCAGTTCCTTGTGAGGAGCACGTTTTCTCATTTCGTGAAGAATCCCTTCTTCTGTAGCAATGATGAATTTCTGACAGTCATCTTTTTCTACATAGTTCAGCAGGGCAGAAGTAGAACCAATAAAGTGAGCCAGCTTCAAAACGGCTTCTTCACTTTCAGGATGTGCAATGAGTTTAGCGTCCGGATTGTCTGCTAACTGCTGAGCAATTCTTTCCATTGAAAATGCTTCGTGTACTACACAGCTTCCATCCCAAAGGATCATATCACGTCCCGTTTTCTTAGATAAATATCTTCCAAGGTTTTTATCAGGTGCGAAGATGATGGGTCTGTCTTTCGGAAGAGCTTCGATTACTGTTTCAGCATTTGAACTTGTTACGATGATATCACTTTCAGCTTTAGTTTCTGCGTTACAATTGATGTAAGTTGCAATTAAAGCATTCGGGTGCTGTTCACGCATTTTTCTTAATCCTTCTCCGGAACAACCGTCTGCCAGGGAGCATCCGGCCATGGTATCAGGAAGAACTACTTTTTTAGTTGGGTTCAGGATTTTAGCGGCTTCTGCCATGAAATGTACTCCGCAGAATACGATCATATCAGCATTTGTATCTTTTGCCTGTCTTGCAAGCTGTAGAGAATCCCCCAGGAAATCAGCAATATCCTGAATTTCTCCCGGCTGGTAATAATGGGCCAGAATAACAGCATTCTTTTCCTCTTTAAGTTTAAGAATGGCTTTCACCAATTCTTCTCCCTGAGGAATAGCAATATCTTTTATATCCAGAAATCCTCTGACAGGAATTGCAGATTTAGCTTTTTCTAATGTTTCGGTACTCATATCAACCTCAATTTTTTCTTTATAGAAGTTAGAGATTAAAAACTAGAGGTTAGTACAAAATGAGGATAATTTTCCTGACACTAAAAAAACTAACTTCTAATTTCTAACTTCTAGTTTCTTTCTATAAAACTTTTTATTAAACTTTCTATTTCTTTTTTAGCTGCATCAAGATCTTCATTGATCACGATCTTGTCAAACTCGCTGGCGTAGGTCATTTCTTCTTCTGCCTTGGCAACACGGGTTTTGATGGTTTCTGCATCATCTGTGTTTCTGGAGATCAATCTTCGTTCCAATTCTTCAATGGAAGGGGGTTCTATAAAAATAGACAGTGCTTTTTCACCAAAATATTTTTTTAGAGAGATGCCTCCTTTTACATCTACATCAAAAATAACAACTTTTCCCTGATTCCAGATTTTTTCTACTTCAGATTTTAAAGTACCGTAATATTTATCAGTGTATACTTCTTCATATTCTACAAAAGCTTCTTCAGAAATTTTCTGTCTGAATTCATCAGGTGTCAGAAAATGATAATCCACTGCATGAATTTCACTTCCTCTTGGCTGTCTTGTAGTACATGAGATTGAAAATGCCAATTCGGGAAATGTTTCCAGTGAATGCTTTACCAATGTAGTTTTTCCGCTCCCTGATGGCGCTGAAAATATAATTACTTTATCCATTTTTTACAATTTCGGGTTACGGGTTTCGAGTTGGGAGTCCATTGTTGGGAATGACAATCACGCATCTCGTAACGCGCATCTATCATTACAATACGTTTAACGTTTGTTCTTTAATTTTTTCCAGGTCATCTTTCATCATCACAACCAGTTTCTGGATTTCTGCATGATTGGCTTTAGACCCTAATGTATTGATTTCTCTTCCGATTTCCTGAGAAATGAAGCCCAGTTTTTTTCCATTGAAAGACTCATTATCCATTACTTCTTTATAATATTTTAAGTGCTGGGTAAGTCTTACCTTTTCTTCAGAAATATCAAGTTTTTCAGTAAAATAAGCCATTTCCTGATAGAAACGTGTTTCATCAACGTTTTCAAATTCTTTTAAAGATTTCTGATAACGCTCTTTCACGCTTACAATTCTTTCTTCTTCAAAAGGAATTACTTCGCCAAGATATTTGTCGATATTCTGGATATTCCTGTTCAATTCTTCATGTAAAATGCTGCCTTCAGTTTTTCTGAATTCTTCGAATTTGTTAATAGCATTATTAACAATTTTAGCCAAAGCTTCCCATTCACCATCCGTCAATTCATCTGGTCTTGATGTAATGGCATCAGGAAGTCTCACCGCCATTTTAAGGTATTCGAAATCTGGACCGTCAGAAGCTATATTTTTAAGTTCTTTGATATAAGAGTCAATTAAGTTTTTATTAATTTTTACATCATTGGACTCTTCAAGATTCTCAATATTAACGTAGCAGTCTACTTTTCCACGGATAATTCTATCGTTAAGAATTTTTCTGATTTCAAATTCTTTTTCTTTATAACGTAAAGGAATTTTAATATTCAAATCAAAGCTCTTGCTGTTCAGAGATTTAATATCTATTGTAATTTTTTTTCCTTCAAAAACATCTTCGGCTCTACCGAATCCGGTCATTGATAAAATCATAGTTTTTTATTGTTTTACAAAGATAATCATTTAAGTCTATAGTTTGGCTAATGTTGAATGGCTGGAAGATGGAGGTAGGAAGCAGGAAGATTGTGATAGATCTAATTTTAACTTCCAGCCTCCAGCTTCCATCTTCCAGCAAATTAAATAAACTCGTTTTCGTAAATTAGCGCCGTGAAAAAGAAAAATTTAATTTCTGTAGTGGGACCCACCGGAATTGGTAAAACGAGATTGGCAATTGATTTGGCTCAGCATTTCAATACGGAGATTATTTCATGTGATTCCCGCCAGTTTTTTAAAGAAATGAAAATAGGAACAGCGGCACCTTCTGAAGAAGAACTGGCGGGTGCCCCTCATCATTTTATCGGAAATCTTTCAGTGGAAGAATATTATTCTATCGGGCAGTACGAAGAAGATGCGCTTCAAAAACTTAATGAACTTTTTACCACTCATGACACTGTTATTCTTGTCGGTGGAAGTATGATGTATGAAAAAGCGGTAATAGAAGGTTTACATGATCTTCCGGAAGCGAACGCTGAAAATCAGGAGAAACTTCAGACTATGATGGAGCAGGAGGGGATAGAAAAACTTCAGGATATTTTAAAAGAACTGGATCCGGAATATTTCAATGTGGTAGATATTCACAATCATCGCAGGCTGTTGAGAGCAATCGATATTATCTGGCAAACGGATAAAAAATATTCTGAACATATTTCGGTTTCCCAGAATGGCAGAGATTTCAATGTGATCCGTATCGGAATTGAAGCGCCAAGAGAAGAACTGTATGACAGAATCAATCGCAGAGTAGATATGATGATGGAAAATGGCTTGCTGGATGAGGTAAAAGCTCTTGAAAAATTCAAGGATCTGACAGCTTTAAATACAGTAGGATATGCGGAACTTTTCAAGTATTTTGACGGAGAGTGGGATCTTGATTTTGCGGTTTCAGAAATTAAAAAAAATAGCCGCAGGTATGCGAAACGCCAGCTGACGTGGTATAGAAAGGCGGATGATATTCATTATTTACCACTCGGGTATTCTCAAAATGATTTTGAAGACTTGCTGAAATGGATTGGAGAGCAATTTCAATGATAAATTTTGCCTGAATCATTTTAAACCATGAAGAAGAATATTAAGAAAGCTTCGCATTATGAAGTATTCTTAAAAATCTATTTGATTTTTCTTAATTAAACTTAACAACTTAAATATTCTTAATGGTTTAATGATCATTTATTTCATCAATAAAATCGTAAAAAAATGCGGTCCAAAAAGAACCGCACCTTAACAAATATAATTTAATTTACTACTTCCAACCGCCGCCTAAAGCTCTGTATAAATCTACAATGCTGCTTAATCTCTGTCTTTTAATGGAAGCCAGATTCAACTCTGCCTGTAGGGAATTCCCTTGTGCTGTAATCACTTCCAGGTAATTGGCTGAACCTCCTTTGTAAAGAAGTTGTGCACTTTTAATTCCGTCTTTCAGTGTAGTGGTCTGCTCAGAGGCTTTTTGTTCCTGAATTTTTAAGTTTTCGTTTGAAACCAAAGCATCTGAAATTTCACCTACTGCATTCAGTACCGATTGGCGGAATGCCAGAACATTTTTCTCTCTCTGAATTTTTGCTACTTCCAGATCTGTTTTTAATTGTCTTTTCTGGAAAATAGGCTGGGTAAGTCCTCCTAAAACTGATCCGAATAACGAAGCCGGAATCTGGAACCAGTTATCAAATTTGAATGAATTTACCCCTCCGTTAGCGGTAATCTTCAATGCCGGATACATATTAGCCTGCGCAATACCTACCATCGCATTGGATTCTAATAGAACCAATTCCTGCTGACGAACATCCGGTCTGCGGCTTACCATAGCTGCCGGAAGTCCTGCTGTGATGTTTTGAGGTAAAGAGGTATCAGACATTTCTATGGTTCTGTTTACTTTATTAGGCAATTCACCTGTCAAAATGCTCAGTGCATTTTCCTGAATGGCAATATTCTGTTCCAGTTGGGCAATCAAAAGTTCTGTTGCCTGTTTCTGTGCGGCTGCCTGCTGAACTCCTAAAGAGGTATTATCACCACTTTCCCACATTTTTTGGGTGATCAATAGGGTGTTGCTGCTCAGTTCCAGATTGGATTTTGCAATAGCCAATTGTCTGTCAAGCATTAACAAATTATAATATCCTTGTGCAATAGCTGCTACTACCTGAGTCTGAACTGCTTTTGAACCCTCATAAGTCTGAAGGTACTGCATTCTTGAAACTTCCTGCTGGTTTTTGATTTTTCCCCAGATGTCAGCTTCCCATGAAAGGTTGAAGGCTGCGTTATAATCTTCAACATGGCTTGAACCTAAAAATAAATTTAAGCTTTGTCCGTTCATGCTGTTTTTGGAAGGTCTTGAAATCTGTCCGCTTACTCCGAATCCAACGTCCGGATATTGCATATATTTTGCCTGTTTCAGTTTTTCCTGTGAAGCAGCTACCTGTTTCAGGGCAATCTGAAGGTCATAATTATTTTTAATTCCTTTTTCAATCAGTTCCTGTAAAATAGGATCGCTGAAGAACTGTTTCCACTCCAGGTTGGCTATGCTGGCAGTGTCTGCAGTTGCGGTGTACTGGAACTTTTCCGGAAGAGGAAGCTCAGGCTCCGTGTATGCCAGTTTAGACACACACGAAACAGAGCCGATGGCCAGCACAAATGTTAGAATAATATTTTTTACTCGTTTCATAGTTTTTAAACTTTTAGTTGAATACAAAACTTAGAGAGGTCTCTATAGAGGCAAAAATTGTCTTTAGTAGGAGAAAATAATCAGCTTTTTTAAACCATTAAGATCAGGCAGGTAAATAGGTAAACCTATGATCTTAAAATTTTCCCTAAGTTTTTGTAATTCATTTTTTTATTAGTGTGTAGCAGCTAAAAGTTCTTCCTCCATTTGTTTTTTCAGAAGTCTTTTCTTTTTTCTGCTTGGCATTTTTTCATGCAGATACTGGAATATTACATACATCACCGGAATGATAAAAATCCCGAATATTACTCCTGTAAGCATTCCTCCTACTGTACTATAACCGATAGAGTGGTTTCCTTTTGAAGATGCACCTTGCGTCCATACCAGCGGAAGCATTCCCACAATGAAGGCAAAAGAGGTCATTAAGATCGGTCTTAGACGTAATCTTGATGCCTGAAGGGCAGATTCAATTAATGTTTTCCCTGCTTTTCTTCTCTGTACAGCAAATTCCACAATCAGGATGGCATTTTTCGCCAATAGTCCTACGAGCATGATCAATCCTACCTGAACATAAATATTGTTATCAATTCCGGCTAATCCTGTGAAGGCAAATACTCCAAAAATCCCTGTAGGAATCGTAAGAATAATAGCAAACGGAAGAATATAACTTTCATATTGTGCTGCCAGTAAGAAGTAAACAAACAGAATACTTAAGAAGAAAATAAAGGCAGTCTGTCCGCTTGTTTTAATTTCCTCACGGGTAATTCCTGTCCATTCATATCCATATCCTCTTGGAAGTGATTGCTGAGCAACTTCTTCTACAGCTTTAATGGCATCTCCGGTACTGTAACCAGGTTTTGGAGTTCCGTTAATCGTTACTGCGTTGAAAAGGTTATTTCTTGTTACCGTTTCAGGACCGAAAGATCTTTTTAACGTAACCAGTGTTTTTGCCGGCACCATTTCTCCGGATTTATTTTTTACATAAATTCCTTCCAGTGAATTAACATCTGTACGGTAAGGAATATCTGCCTGTGCCATTACTCTGTAATATTTTCCGAATCTGTTGAAATCCGATACAAAGCTACTACCGAAATAAATCTGCATAGTCTGCATCAGTTCTGTTACAGAAACACCTAGCTGGTTGGCTTTATCAGTATCCACATCAATGGTATATTGAGGGTTTCCTGCGGCATATGTGGTAAAGGCAAAAGCAATTTCAGGTCTTTTCATCAGCTCTCCAATGAACTGTTGAGTGGTTGTTCCCAATTGTTCAAAAGAACCGTTTGTTTTATCCTGAAGCATGAATTCAAATCCGGAAACGTTACCGAAACCTTGTACAGTAGGGAAGTTGAAGAAAAATGCATTGGCATCTTTTACCTGGCTTACCTTACCTGTTAATGTTGCTGCAATCTGATCAGGATCTTTCATTTCACCACGCTTGTCATAATCTTTAAGTTTAATGAAACCCGCAGAATAGGGAGAAGCGTTGGCATTACTGATGAAGTTCATTCCATCTGCTACCCAAAGGTGGTTGGTTGCTTTTTCACCGTTGATAATTTTATCAATTTGTGCGGTTGCTCTGTGTGTTCTTTCCAGTGAACTTCCCGGAGGAGTATTCACTGCATAAAGTACGAATCCCTGGTCTTCAGTAGGAATAAATCCTGACGGTGCTTTTTTGATCAAAAATACACTTGCAGCTGTAATGACAACAAGGCCTCCTATCGCAACCCATTTGTTTTTAATTAAAAACTTAAGGCTATAGATATATTTTCTCGTCATGCTGTTGAAGCTGGCATTAAAAGCATTGAAGAATCTTGCTCCAAAACCTTTTTTATGACCATGCTCACCGTGTTCTCCCTGAGGATCATTTAAGAACATCGCACATAATGCAGGACTCAAGGTTAATGCATTCACTGCTGAAATTAAAATTGCAATCGCTAGTGTGAAGGCAAACTGTCTGTAGAAAACTCCTGCAGGTCCCTGCATGAAACCAACCGGAATAAACACGGCACACATTACCAGTGTGATGGAAATAATGGCTCCAGAAATTTCACTCATTGAGTGCATCGTTGCATGCTCTACAGGCATTCCTGTCTGTTCCATTTTAGAATGGACGGCTTCCACTACTACAATGGCATCATCCACTACAATACCAATGGCGAGTACCAATGCAAATAAGGTAAGCATGTTGATACTGAAACCAAATAACTGCAGGAAGAAGAATGTTCCGATAATTGCAACCGGTACGGCAATAGCCGGAATTAATGTAGATCTGAAATCCTGAAGGAAGATAAATACTACAATAAATACCAAGACGAAAGCAATAACAAGCGTTTCTACAACCTGATGGATAGAAGCATCCAAAAAGTCTTTGGAATTATACATAATAATGGGTTTCACTCCTTTTGGAAGGGTAGTTTCCATTACTTTCACCTGCTGTTCAATTTCAGTCAGGATCTCATTGGCATTGGAACCTGCGGTTTGTAAGATGGCAAATCCGGCAACCGGTTTTCCGTCTACTCTGTTGGTGGCAGTATATGTATAAGATCCGAATTCTACTCGTGCAACATCTTTTAATCTTAAGAAAGAACCATCACTGTTCGCTTTGATCGCAATGTTTTCATAATCTTCATTCTTATTCAGTTTCCCTTTGTATTTAAGGATATATTCGTAAGTTTCCTTACTTCCCTGCCCAAGACGGCCAGGAGCGGCTTCAAGGTTGTGATCTTTAATCGCTCCCAAAACTTCCTGAGGAGAAAGGTTGTTAGATGCCAGACGATCCGGTTTCAGCCAGATTCTCATGGAATAATCCCTTGTACCGAATACCTGAGCCTGTGCAACTCCCGGGATACGCTGTATCTGTGGAATTACGTTGATCTTCAGATAATTTTGAAGGAATAATTCATCGTATTGCTTTTCATTTTCACTGGTTAATCCCATGAACATGATCATACTGTTCTGCACTTTCTGGGTTGAAATCCCGGCTTGTACTACTTCCTGAGGCAGCTGGCTCATTGCTTTCGATACACGGTTCTGTACGTTTACCGCCGCATTATCAGCATCTGCTCCCTGCTTGAAGTATACACTAAGTGTCATGGTACCGTCATTACTGGAGTTAGAAGTCATGTAGGTCATATTTTCCACACCGTTCACTGCTTCCTCAATAGGAGTAGCCACCGAACGTGCAACAACCTCAGCATTCGCTCCAGGATAGAATGCCGTTACCTGAACGCTTGGAGGAGCGATATCCGGAAAGAGGGCAATCGGTAAATTAAAGAGAGACAAAGCTCCCAATAATAAGAGTATTATGGAGATGACCGTTGAAAGGACCGGTCTTTCTATAAATTGTTTTAACATAAGAAGTTTATTTTTTTAGTCTTCTGTATTGGGAAAAAGGACTATAATGGTTTTGCTTTTAATAAGCTGTCAGAAGAAATATTTTTCGGCTTAATGGAAGCACCATCTTTCAAGTTTCCAATTCCTGTGAATACGATTTTTTCTCCACGGGAAAGTCCTTCTGAAATAAAGTAATAGCTCTCTGTTTTTCCAGCTATTTTAATAGGTCTTCCCATTACTTTTTTATCCTTATCCATCACATATACATAGGTTTTATCCTGAATTTCAAATGTGGATTCCTGAGGAATTACTACAGCATTTGAGATCAGTTGAGGCATACGCACTCTTCCTGTGTTTCCGGTTCTTAAAGTTCCGTTGGCATTAGGGAAAACGGCACGTACACTGATGGCTCCGGTAGTTTTATCAAACTGTCCGTCTACAATACTTAATCTTCCTTTTTCAGGGTAAGTACTGTTATCAGCAATGACAAGATCTACCATTGGCATATTTTTAAGCTTTTCTTCTAAACTTGCTCCCGGATATTTATTCTGGAACGCAATGAAGTCAAGTTCACTTAAAGAGAAATACGCGTAGATTTCACTGATATCAGATAATAATGTCAATGGATTTACATCTGTTCTGGAGATCAGACTTCCTTTTTTGTAAGGAATTCTTCCAATATAACCGCTCACTGGAGCTGTAATCGTTGTAAATCCTACATTGATTCTTGCGCTTCCTACAGAGGCTTTGGCTTGTGAAGCAGCGGCAACAGCGGCATCATAATTGGCTTTTGCTGTTTTAAGCTGTACATCAGAAACTACTTTTGCAGCAACCAGTGGCTGAAGTCTTTCTACTTCCACTCTTGCTTTTTGGATATTGGCATTCGCAGCCTGAAGATTTGCCTGAGCCATATTCATCTGCTCACCGTAGCTTCTTGAATCTATTTTAAATAACGGTTGTCCTGCTCTTACATAAGCGCCTTCTTCCACATAGATTCTATCCAGATATCCGTCTACCTGAGATCTTATTTCTACGTTGTTTTTCCCTTCCAAAGCAGTTGGGAATTCCTGATATGTAGTTGCGGGTGATGTAATAACGGTATAAACCGGAAGTTCTGGAGCTGGAGGTGCGGCATTGGTTCCTTCTGCGGCTTTTGTGCAGCTCTGTAAAAGAATTATACTTGCAATAAGTACAATAAACCTTGTTTTTCCAGGTATTTTCATTTTGGTTTAATTTTTTTAATGAAGTGTTAGAGGTAAGTAAAGTGTTTTAATAAATGCTGTATTTTTTCCTAACAGTGTTAATAATTAGTTCAAAAAAAATTACAGAATTTTTAATGTCCGATAAAGTCGATTGTTTCCATAATTGAAAATTGTTTTTAATGTATTTAAGGATATAATGATGGTGTAAGGTGTGTTAATTTTACTAACAGTGTTAATTCGTAAGCAAAAAATGACTAATTTTAACAACTGAATTCTATGAATGGTTTCATAAATGATTGAGTTTTTAATCAGGAATAACAGAATACTTTTAATTATTCGGTGTTAAGTTTCCTAACGGTGTTAATTTTTAATTCAAAAAAAATTTACAAAGACTTAATGAAAGCCGAAACAGTTTCGTCCAATGTAGTCTTATTCATTGTTGCAGGAATATCAGCTGTACGCATCATCATAATAGAGATCATTCCGTGTACCGCAGAAAAAAGAGCATGAGACATATGGCAGGCATTGTCCGGATTGGATCCGTTTTTCTTGATAATCTCATAAGTACATTCATAGATAAGCTCCTGAAATGATGAGAATTCCTTTTTCATCTGACCTTTTCCGCAACACTGCATTCCAAGACCAAACATAAGCTGGTAATATTCCTTATTTTTAAAAGCAAAGTTCCAGTAAGCATCCACAATAGCAACAAGCTGCTCTTCCGGAGTATCGTGTTTCTGCTGAGCTTTTAATAATTCTATATGTAACTTGTGGAAGCCATCTAAAGAAATTTCAAATAGGATAGCTTCTTTATTTTCAAAATAATCATATACAACAGGTGCACTATACTCAATAGCATCAGCTATCTTACGCATAGAAAGCGAACCCCAGCCTTCAGTTTTAGCCAACGTAAAAGCAGCCTGCAAAATATTTGCACGGATGGATTCTTTTTCTCGTTGACGGCGTTCATGTAGACCCATGATATTTATTTACTAACAGCGTTAGCAAAACTACAAACTTTTTGATATAAGTTCCAAAGGATATTGTAAGTTTTATAGATTTGCTGACTATTTAAAGAAAATAAATCAAAGGCTGGAAGCTGGAAGAATGGGGGCTGGAAGTTAATTTTGGGTGTGAAAAAACTATTAATAGAATTTGACTATAACTATTTTTGAAGCCCTATTATCTTCCAGCCTCCAGCTTCCAACTTCCTTACTCTACCAAAAATAAAATGCATGTTTCAGAACTCGGCTCAATTAACAAAAGAAATAATTATCTTTGTCGGTAAAGAAATAAGGATATGAATACTCCCTCAAATATGCTGGCATTAGGAACAAAGGCTCCGTTTTTTGAACTTCCTAACCCGTCAAAAACGAATGAACTTCAGTCTTTGGACGAACTGAAAGGAGAAAAAGGTACTTTGGTGATCTTTATGTGTAACCACTGCCCGTTTGTTCTGCATGTGATTGACAAGATCAATGAATTATACGAAGATTATAACGAGCGTGGAATTGAATTCATCGCCATTAATGCAAATGACATTGAAAAATATCCGGCAGATTCTCCGGAAAAAATGATTGAATTCCAAATCGAGAGAAGATTTGATTTTCCATATTTATTTGATGAAAGCCAGGCTGTAGCAAAAGCTTATGATGCTGCATGTACACCTGATTTTTATTTCTTTGATGACAAGCTTGATCTTGTATACAGAGGACAGATGGATGATTCGAGACCTGGAAATAATAAAGATGTAACCGGTGAAGATTTAATCATCGCTTTTGAAAATCTTTTAGCTGGAGAAGCTCAGGAAGAAATCCAGAGACCAAGCATGGGATGTAATATTAAATGGAAATAATTGCTGGTTGCTGGTTTATTTAGTTACTGGTTTTACTCAATAATACAAAGCTGCTCTTTTTAGAGTGGCTTTTTTGTTGATTGCAACATAATACTTGCAGCTTATCCACACACTTTTTCTCTCCGTAGGAGTCTCAGTATAGCTTATCCTATTTTTATTGTAACCCATTGTAAAATTTGAGTTAAGCTTGGATTCCTACGGAATGACAAATACGAGATATGGTCTATCCACACACCTTGTCACTCTGTAAGAGTCTCTGCATATCTTTTATTGTAAATTATTACAAAATTTGAAGAGAGTCTGGATTCCTACGCAATGACAAATACGAGATATGGTCTATCCACCAACCTTGTCACTCTGTAGGAGTCTCTTTACACTATCAAAAACTCACCTTACTTTTAACCTCTTTTTCAACCTTTAAATCTATATTGACTTTATTGTGAGAGTAGTTCTTGATAAACTCTGAAGGCGTTTTCCCTGTATATTTTTTGAACATCCTATTAAAATAGGTGACATTATTAAAGCCGCATTGATAACTGCATTCTGAAATAGATCTGTCCTGTGCCATCAAAAGACATGCTTTATTAATTCTGTAGCGGTTTACAAACTCTGTAAACGTAATCTGGGTGGCTTTTTTAAAGAAATTACAGAAAGCAGGTAAAGTCAGATTGGCCAGTTTTGCAACATCTTCAATATCAATTTCCTTGTCATAATGATGCTCCACATACGTAAAGATATTCTCAAGGCGGGTTTTGTTTTTGGAAATAATGGTATAGGGCATGATTTCCTTATTCAAGAGCTCATAATCCTCACATTTTGAAAGCTCAAAAAGAATTTCAAGCAATAGTAAATATCTTTTATACCCTTCTGATTCCAGCATCAGTTTTAGTTTGGGAAGCATTACCTTTTTTACTTTTTGATGAAAATGAATCCCGTATTTTGAAAGTTCCAACAGATTTTTAATAGATCTGGCTTCTACCTCCTGCTGGGGAAACTGAAGGATTTCTTCCTTGAACTGAAGTACAATTTCCTCATGCGGATCAATAGAATTCAGTCCAAATCCGGAGTGGGGAATATTGGATCCGATCAATACCAGATCTCCATTCGTATAATTACTTTTATGGTAGCCTACATGGCGGGTTCCGTTCCCGGAAATGACACATACCAGCTCAATTTCGGGATGATAATGATACTCCCATTTAAATTCTGAAATAGGGGAATTATTATGAATGGTACGGAACGAGCTCTTTTCATTTGGGATCACCCTTTCAAAAGTAACTTTCATTTAATTAATCATATTTAATTACTAAAAATACTAAATATATTAATATAGTTCAAATATTGATTTACTGTGTTAAATTATCGTTAACAGAAATGCTTCTATCTTAGCCGACAAGAAATAACCTGAATGAAAAATATTAACATCAAGGCCGTTTTATTTTTAAACTATTTTGTCTTCGCAATTCTTCTGAATTCTGTAGGAACAGTTATTCTACAGGTACAGCAGAATTTTGGGATTTCAAAATCTTCGGCCAGTGTTTTGGAAGGTTTCAAAGATCTTCCAATCGCCATATGTTCTTTCATTCTGGCTTCATTCCTTCCTAAAATAGGAATCAAAAAATCAATGCTGACCGCCTTACTCCTGGTAAGCTGTATGTGTTTTGTAATGCCATTTACCAATGATTTCTGGGTATTTAAATTATTATTTGCCACGGTAGGAGTTTCCTTTGCACTGATCAAAATATCAGTTTTTACTTCTATTGGATTAGTAACGGAAACAGATAAAGAACATTCCAGTTTCATGGGATTTCTGGAAGGCTTTTTTATGATTGGCGTATTGGCGGGAAATGTATTATTCAGTTTATATATTGATGATCACAATCCGAAATCTACCGAATGGCTGAATGTGTATTGGGTGCTGGGAGCACTTTCAAGTTTATCTTTTTTATTCCTGTTCTTTTCAAAACTCAATGAGCAGGAAGTTAAAAGTGAGAAAACAGATCTTTTGGGAGATTTAAAAAACAGTGCAAGCCTGTTCAGTTATAAAAAAGTGTTGTGTTTCTTATTATGTGCTTTCCTTTTTGTATTGGTAGAGCAGAGTTTTCAGACATGGACTCCTACTTTTTATAAAGAGATTTTAAAAGTGCCTACCTCAATGAGTATTCAGGCAGGAGCGGTTTTGGCAGGAGCTTTTGCATTGGGAAGATTTTTATCGGGATTCTTCTCCAAAAAATTCAGCTGGATCTATGTTGTTTCTTTTTGTGTAGTAGGTTTTGCTATTAGTTTACTGCTGGTTTTACCCCTTACACATAATATTACTATTGATAAGAATACAAACTGGGCGAATGCTCCTCTGGTTGTCTATTTATTTCCTTTAATGGGAGGTTTGCTGGCACCTATTTATCCGAGCATTAATTCTGTAATTCTGGCATCCATCCCCAAATATTTACACAGTGCCATGTCAGGACTGATTGTTGTTTTCTCAGCAATCGGGGGAACTATAGGTTCTATCATTACCGGTTTTGTGTTTCAGGAGTTTAGTGGACAACAGGCATTTTACCTTTCCCTGATTCCGCTTTCATTACTGATCACCTCAGCGGTTTTCATGAATAAATTAAAAATTAATCCTAAAAAATAACAATGAGTAATCAGCTTTACATAAACGAAATTCAAAGTCTGTTTGATGATGTACAGAGATCTGAAATTTTTGAAGATCAGAAAATGATGACGGATGCAGTTCCTCTGTTTCCCATTGCAAAGATTAATGAAGATTATGAACAAACAAAAAATACTGAAGGTTTTGATCTGAAAGATTTTGTGATGACTCATTTTGACTTTTTGGGAGCAAGAGTTTCCGTACACAGAGAAGAACAACTTCCTATTGGCGAACATATTGAGAAATTATGGGATGAATTAACCCGTACAGCCTATGAAGAAAAAGGAACGCTTTTAAAATTACCAAAACCTTACATTGTTCCTGGAGGTCGTTTCAATGAGTTTTTCTATTGGGACAGCTATTTTATTATGCTTGGGCTAAAAGCTTCCGGCAGAGTAGAAATGATGAATAACATTATTGAGAACTGTTCTTATCTGATTCAAAACGTAGGATTTGTTCCCAATGCCAGCAGAACTCATTTCCTGAGCAGATCACAGCCTCCCTATTTTTCATTAATGCTGGATCTTCTTTTTGAAACCACAAATGACGAAGGAATTTATACAGAATACCATGACACTTTGGAAAAAGAATATGCTTTCTGGATGAATGGTGAAGAATGGCTTGAAAACAATTCCAGTGTAAAAAGAGTAGTTAAAACAATAGACGGAGATATTCTGAACCGTTATTACGATGCAGAAAATGCACCTCGCCCTGAAAGTTACCTGATCGATATTGAAGATCATGAAAAAACTTCAGGAGATGAATTTTACAGAAATATAAGAAGTGCCTGTGAATCCGGCTGGGATTTTTCCAGCAGATGGTTCGCAGACGGAGAAAATATACAGACGATAGAAACGCTGAACCTTGCACAGGTTGATCTGAACTGTCTTTTATGGCATTTGGAAACAACTTTGGCGAAATCATCAGCGCTTCACAATCTGAGTGAAAAAGAAAATTATTTTTCAGAAAGAGCAGCAAGCCGAAGACAGATGATCAATAAATATTTCTGGGATGGAAATACTAACAATTATAAAGATTATCACACTAAAAAAAACACAAAAACACCGTCTGAACATATTGCTGCTCTTTACCCTTTATTCCTGGGAATTGCAGACCATACACAAGCTGAAGCGGTGGCCAAAGCGGTTGCTGAAAAATTTCTTTATAAAGGCGGGCTTGTCACCACAACCAAAAACTCAGGACAGCAATGGGATCTTCCCAATGCATGGGCTCCTTATCAATGGCTGGGCTTTAAAGCAATGAAAAATTATGGCTTTAATGAGCTGGCAGAAAAAATTAAAGACAACTGGTGTTCAAACGTAGAAAGAGTCTACAAAAACACTGGAAAACTGATGGAAAAATACAATGCATTAGACACAGAAACAATAGCAGGCGGCGGGGAATACCCCAATCAGGATGGATTCGGTTGGACCAATGGAGTGTATTTACAATTACAACAAAACTGAAACTAACAATAAAAAATATGGCTATGAAAAAAAAATCGATCTTTTTAATTGCCGCAACAGCTACGTTATATTTTAATAATGCTTATGCTCAGGAAACTCCGCAGGATTCTGCAAAAGTTTCTTCTATAGATCAGATTGTTATTACCGGAAATTCAAACCCGAAGAAAAAAATAGAATCCAGTACTGCAATTTCTACATTCAGCTCCAAAGAAATCCAGAAGCAGAATCCAATCAGTGCTGCTGCTTTATTACAGAGAGTTCCAGGGTTTGCCGTGGAAACTTCAGGAGGTGAAGTAGGAAACAACCTTTTTGCAAGAGGGATTCCTTCTGCAGGAGCCTATGAATTTGTACAGGTACAGGAAGATGGTCTTCCCGTTTTTGAAGATGGTGCGCTTCAGTTTGCCAATGCGGATAACTTTTTCCGTGTAGATAATTCCGTGAATCGTATGGAAGCTCTGAGAGGAGGTTCCGGATCTATTTACGCCACGAATTCTCCCGGTGGTCTGATCAACTTTATTACCAGAGAAGGAACCAATGATTTCAGAGGTACAGCAAAACTGGAAACAAGTACCTATGGATTAATGCGTACCGATGTTAACGTAGGTGGAGCATTGGTTCAGGATAAATTGTTTTTCAATGTCGGAGGTTTTTACAGAACAGATGACGGAATCAGAAAAACAGGTTTCAAAGCCAATAATGGAGGGCAGATCAGAATGAATCTTAAATATGTCTTTGATAAAGGCTATGTAAAAGTGTATTACAAAAAACTGGATGACAGAAATACATTCTTCCTTCCAATTCCTTTAGTACAAAACGGAAATAAACTGAAAGGATTCCAGGGATTTGATCCCAACTATGGAACATACAGCTACAGAGCAATCAGCCAACTGAATATTCCACAGGCCGGAGGCGGGTTTTTCAACAGAAATCTTGAAGACGGAATCCATCCGAAAGTAGATGTACTAGGGGCTGAGTTTAAATATGATCTTGGAAATAATTTCACGGTTTTAAACAAAACCCGATATACGGATATCAACATGAACTATACGGGGATTTTCCCGGCAGGACCACCCAAAGTGGCTTCTAAATATGCGACTGACGCTGTGAAAGACGGCGGGCTTGGAATGAGCAATTATCAGTATTCTCTGGTAAGCAACGGGGCAGTTGTAAATCCTGAGTACGTACAAAAATTAGGATTCTGGGCGATTGACAAGCAGATGAATAACTTTGTGAATGATTTACAGTTCAATTATAAATTTGATAAAGGAAATATTACGGCAGGTTTTTACAAATCCAACTGGAAATCTCAGCAATATTGGAACTGGAGCAATATTCTGACCACAGCAACAGACAGACCTGAGCTTTTAAATCTGGTAAACCCTTCTATGAGCCCTACAGATGATGGGTATTCTAAAACCTATAATGGGGTGATGGATATGACATTCCTGCAAAGAAGAACACAAACTCAGGGAAGTTTGAATGACCTTTATGTAAACTTAGATTATAATATTACCGATGCTTTAAGTGTGAACGGAGGCCTTCGTTACAGCCATGATTACTATAAAGGAAATTTTGCCAATACAACAACTTCCAATTTAAATAACTCAGGGTTAACAACAGATGGAACTCACGGTTTCAACACAACAACTGCTGATGATAATATGAGTGTACTGGGAAATAAATTTACTTACTGGAATTTTAACGTAGATAAAGTTTCTTTCACATTAGCAGCGAATTATAAAATCAACAGAGAGAATGCAGTATATGCACGTTTTTCTAATGGTTTCAGATCTCCGAATGAGGAAGCGTACTACAATTATTTCTCCAACCCGACTCCTGATAAACCGTTAAAATCTGTAACCACCAATCAGCTGGAAGTAGGATATAAATACTACTCGCGTACCTTTGATATTGCCGTGATTCCGTTCTATTCTACCTTGAAGAACCTTTCATTTACAGATATTTTCTCTGATGGAAAATCTGAAAATACCTTTGCCAATACAGAAAACTATGGAGTTGAGGTAGAAGGGTATGCCCGCTTATTCAATAATATGTTGGAAGTTACCTTTAACGGAACAGTTCAGAGTCCAAAATATAAAAACCTTGAAGCCGGAAGTCTTCTGGAAGGAAATGTGGTGAGAAGAATGCCGAAGTTTTATTTTAATATTTCACCGGCTGTGAACATTACCAAGTCATGGAGAGCTTATGTAAGCATGAATTATTATGGAAAACGCTTCCAGGATGAGCTGAATGTACAGACTTTACCTTCTTTCACAGAATTTGGAGCAGGAATGTCTTATCAGTTAGGAAAAATACGTTTTGCAGTGGATGGTACCAATATCTTTAATACGATTGGTATTACAGAAGGAGATCCAAGAGCCGGATCACCCAATGGAGATGGAATCATCATGGCAAGACCTATTATGGGAGCAGCTGCCAGAGCTTCCATCACTTTAGATTTCTAAACTCTATTTCTTTATAACAACAAAACCGTCAGGCTTAGTCCTGACGGTTTATTATTACTGTCCGATAAAAAGTATAAATACATTGAAAATATCAATATTTACAGCATGAATTAACAGGTCGCTCCTCCGGAGCTCTAATTTTAAATAAATACGTCCTATTAACAGTTAACTCCTATTGAAGCTGGGATTTGATCCCATCGGGATTAACTGTTAGTAGAAAAAATGAGATTGCCGTAAAATAAAGCTCCGGAGGAGTGTCCTGTTCATTATATTTAAATTTTATCGAACATGATTTTTTATATAAAGTGTCAGATCTAAGGTTGATTTAAGACGTTTATATGACTCTCAAACTCTCAAATCCTCAGATTTTCTTACTTCAAAAACGGATTATACTGCTTCTCAAATCCAATAGATGTAGGATTTCCATGTCCTGAGAAAACCTGCGTTTCATTATCCAGAATGAATAGTTTTGATTTAATTCCCTCAATCAGCTGATCATAATTTCCTTTATACAAATCTGTTCTTCCGATACTGCCTTCAAAAAGAACATCTCCTGAAATCATGAATTTCTGATTTTCATTATGGTAAACAACACTTCCCGGCGAATGTCCTGGGACATGATAAATTTTAAATTTCTCGCCATCTAAATCCAGTTCATCTCCTTCCTTGATATATTCTACATCTACTTTTACCGGATCTATCTGCATTCCGAATCTTACACCGCTCGCCTGAAGCATATCCAATACTTCCTGATCTTCCTGATGCATATTCACGGGGATATTGAATTTATCAAAAGCCCACTGTAGTCCGAATACATGATCAATATGAGCGTGGGTCAAAAGAATTTTCTGAATCTTCAGCTCTTTCTCTGTAATAAAATGATCAATAGCTTGAGTTTCCTGAGCATTCATATTTCCCGGATCAATTAACCAGGCATTTTTATTTTCGTTATAGATGATGTAAGTATTTTCACTCGCAAAGTTGAATACGAAACCTTGAATCTGAAGCATATCTGAATATTTTTTATTCAAAAATACGATATTATTAAGAAAATGGCTATTTTTCGCTATCTTCGTCATAATGAAAACTTTGCGAATACTCTTACTTTCTTTGGGCGGACTGGTTTTTGGACAAAATATCCAAAGTGTTCAGTTGTTCAATCCTCAGACGAATGATGAAACTCCGGTAATTAAGATAGGAGAACAGTTGGTTCTGGGCTTTGATGATCTTACAAATGGCAGTCAGATCTACCGGTATACCTTTAAACATTATGACAGAAACTGGAATGAGGATAACCTGTTTTTTACAGAATTTGCAACCGGAAGTATGAATGCATTGCTGGATCAGTTTCAGTATTCTTTCAATACATTGCAGGCATACACTCATTATAAACTGGTTTTTCCGAATGATAAAATCCAGCTGAAGGTTTCAGGGAATTATGAGCTGATTGTTTATAAAGATTCTGCAGACCAGCCTCTTTTCAAAAAAAGGTTTTATCTGGTTGAGGATGTAACCTCTGTAGGTTTAAATATTTCAAGATTTGCAGATGCAAAAAATCCCAATATTAATCAAAGGGTAGAAGTGAATGTTTCTCCGAAAGGAGGAGATATTTCTTCCAATGTCAATTCCATCACCATGAATGTGATGCAGAATAACAACCCGAATATGGTGATTTCTAATCTTAAGCCAAGCAGCGTTTTAGGAAATCAGGTGCTTTTTCAGCAGACGAATCTTACGTTCCCTGGAGACAATGAGTTTTATTATTTTGATAATAAAAATATGAATATGGCAGCAGATATGGTGCGTGCCACTGAAATAAAAGATGATGTTAACCAAACCTATCTTCATCCGATATGGGCATTTCCTTTGAATTACCAATACCAGCCGGATGTCAATGGAGCATGGTATTACAGGAGAAATGATCTGGGACGGGAAAGAGATGCAGAAAGAGAAGCGGATTATTCATGGGTACATTTCTACCTGGATTCAGATCCTGTGGATAAAGAAATCTATGTGCTGGGAGGATTTAATAATTTTAAACCAGGCAAAGAAAATCAGATGCAATATGATCCTGCCACGAAACAATATGTAGCCAAAATATTCCTGAAGCAAGGTTTTTATAACTACGTTTTGGTAACAAAAGAAGGAAATGGCTCTCTGAATTTTGGGGAAGTAAATGGTAACTTCTGGCAGACAGAAAACCTCTATCAGGCATTCCTTTATTATGCACCGTTCGGAAGAAATTATGATGGTCTTATGGGGTACGGAGAATTCAGAACCCCAATTGCCAATAAACGATAAGCAATGACTTGATATCATTTTTGTATAAAAAATATACATATAAATTAGGACTGTCTCTTAAGATAGTCCTAATTTTTTTGCCCATATTGAAATAAAATGCGCTCTAAAATCTCAGAATAGGGTTATTTTTTTTAATTATAATGCACTACATAGTGAAAAAAAATAATTCACAAAATTTTGATTTTAATTAATTATTTTAATGTAAAGTTTGTATTGCAGAAAAATTATCTTTAAAAAATTTTCTTTGTTTTAAAATCATCATTGTGTTTTATTTATCGATTTATAATATCAATTGAATTTTATTCATTGTTTATATCATTTTATTGTGAAAAGTTTATAAATTCGCCACCACAACCAACCAAATATTATTATGAAAACGAAATTTATCTTAGTGGCAAGTGTTGCCGCCTGCTCATTTGTTTTTGGGCAAAACACACCATCAAAACTAATTCCGGGAAAAAGCGGATTACATGCCGAGTTTATGAGATTTGAAAAAAATGCTCCTGCCTATCAGGGGAACCCTGTTTTATTTGACGAAGCGTCTCAGAGACTTTCTCCGGGACAAGCTCGTAAACTAGGCTTGGAAAAGGATGCATTAGGTTTTGAAACCCAAAGATTTCAACAGACTGTTAATGATATTCCTGTAGAATACGGAATGATGGCAGTACAGACAAAAAATGGTAAAATTATAGGACAGTCAGGAAAATGGGTTCTTAAACTTCCGAAAGAACTTGATAAAAATGCCAGCCTTGCTGAAAATGTTGCATTACAAAGTGCTTTGTCATTTGTGGGAGCAGATTCCTATAAATGGAAAAATAAAGAGGAGGAAGATTTTCTGAAAAAAGAAACGGGTGATCCCAATGCAAGCTTTGCCCCTAAAGGAGAATTAGTGTATTATTCAGATCCTGATGATGATAAGCTGAATGATCTGAGACTAGCTTATAAATTTGATATCTATGCTGAAAAACCATTAAGCAGACAATATGTTTTCGTAGATGCTAAAAATGGAAAAGTATTAGGTGTAGATGCCATTATTCATGAAGTGAACAGCCCGGGAACAGCCGTTACAGGATATAGCGGAACCCGTAGCATCACTACAGATTCTTATAACGGAAGCTACCGATTAAGAGAAACAGGAAGAAATGCAGGAACAGCTGTAGAAACCTATAACCTTAAAAAAGGAACCAGCTATGCTTCTGCTGTAGACTTTACAGATACAGACAATAACTGGAATAATGTTAATACAAATAAAGATCAATACGCTGCCGATGCCCATTGGGGAGCTGAAATGACAGTAGATTATTTTTATACAAAATATGGACGTAAGAGTATTGATAATAATAATTTCGCTATTAAATCATATGTTCATTATTCCAGCAACTATTTTAATGCATTTTGGGATGGTTCCAGAATGACTTATGGAGATGGAAGCTCTACAACAAACGGTGGAAAACCTTTAACAGCAATAGATGTTTGTGGTCACGAAATTACACACGGACTCACTTCTAAAACGGCTAACCTTGTCTATCAGAGAGAACCCGGAGCATTGAATGAAGGATTCTCAGATATCTTCGGAAATACCATTGAACGTTGGGCAAGACCTACACAGGCAAGCTGGACATTGGGTGAAGATTTCAATTATGTGATCCGAAATATGGCTAATCCTAACGCATACAGCCAGCCTGATACTTATCTGGGAACGTATTGGAAAACAACAACAACTTCCGGTTGTGTAACTCCAAGCCAATCTAATGATTATTGTGGAGTTCATACCAACTCAGGAGTCCTTAACTTCTGGTATTATCTACTGGTTACAGGAGGTTCCGGTACTAATGACAAAGGCTTTGCTTATAATGTTTCAGCCATCGGACTGGATAAAGCAGGAGCTATTGCTTACAGAACTTTAACGACTTATCTGACTTCTTCTTCTACTTATGCAAGTGCAAGAACCTATTCTATTCAGGCAGCTACCGATTTATACGGAGCAACCAGCAATGAAGTGACTCAGGTTAAAAATGCCTGGAACGCTGTAGGGGTAGGAGGTGGAACTTCTCCGGCAGGAAAAGCAGCCGCAGCAGAGACAGCTCTGTATACTATAAGTCCAAATCCTGCAACTGACAGATTCACTATAAACTTTGAAGGGAAATCAGGAAAAGGAATTGTAGAATTGGTAAGTCTTACAGGTAAGAAAGAAATTTCTGAAAAAGTAGAAATTACCGATGGAGTAAACAGACTTAATATCCAGCTTCCTTCCAATATTCTTCCGGGAGTATATATTGTAATGGTAAACGGAGAGAAAGCAGGAAACCTGATTAAAAAGTAGCACCAAATTTTTTAATATATTCAACAAAAAGGCCGCAAGTTAATTCTTGTGGCCTTTTGTATATTTAGTGTAAAGTAAACTATACCAGATAGAAATCATTCAGTTTTTCTTCACAAAGGATTTTTACGACTTCAATCCAACGGTCTTCATCATTCAAACATGGAATATAGTGGAAATTTTCACCACCACCATGCATAAACTGTTCTTTCCCTTCCACAGAAATTTCTTCCAGGGTCTCAAGACAATCCGAAACAAAAGCCGGGCAGACGATAGCCAGGTTTTTTATCCCTTTTTTGCCAATGGTTTCCAATGTTTCGTCGGTATATGGCTCAATCCATTTGTCTTTTCCTAATCTTGACTGGAAAGAAACGATTGTTTTTTCTTTCGGTAAATCCAGTTTTTCGATAACACGCTGTGTCGTTTTATAACATTGATGACGGTAGCAGAATTGATGACTTGGATTATCATCTCTGGAACAACAGTCGTTGAGGTTACAGGTTTTGGTAGGATCCGTTTTATAAATATGTCTTTCCGGAACCCCATGATACGAAAACTGCAGGGCATCAAAATTTTCAGGAAGTTTTTCTTTAATACTTTCCGCCAGACAGTTGATGTAGATATCCCTGTTATAGAAAGGTTGAATATAATTGATCTTTACTTTTGGAAACTTCTTCTTTCTGACTTCTTCTGCTTTTTCAATCACTGTTTCCGTAGTACTCATCGCATATTGAGGATAGAGAGGAAAAAGAACGATTTCAGTGATTCCCTGATCTACCAGTTTCTGAATACCGGTTTCAATACTCGGTTCTGCATACCTCATTCCGATTTCCACCGGAACATCTACCACTTTCTGAAGTTTTTTCTGAATCTGTTCAGTAATAACAATCAGTGGAGAACCTTTATCCGTCCAGACTGTTTTATAAGCTTCAGCAGATTTTGCAGGTCTTGTTTTCAGAATAATTCCCTGTACAAGAAGGGCACGGAAGATCCAGCGATAATCAATCACTTTTTCGTCCATCAAAAATTCATCAAGATATTCCTTTACGTCGTTTACAGAAGTTGATCTCGGTGATCCGAGGTTGACCAGTAAAATTCCTTTCTTATTCAATATTCTAATTTTTAATTATGAAACAGAAGTTGTAAAATCTGTTACTAATTCTGATACTTTAGCAAAGGTATTACTTTCCAGTAAGCCATTGCTGTCAAATTTGCCTTTTATCCCTTTTATTAATGCCTGATGTTTATCATCTGTTACCGCTCCGAGGGTCTTTAAAATCAATAATAATTCTTCATGGCCTTTTTCTCCATTGGCAGAAGCGGTGATCACAGCAACCGGTTTTTCAGAAAATACTGTTGTGGAAACACACCATTCCAACAGATTCTTTAATCTTCCGGGAATACTGAAAATATATTCCGGTGTAGAAAATAGTACGCCTGCTGAATTTTTAATGTCCTCTCTGATTTTCAGAACTTCTTCCGGAGTGTGAGCGTCGGTTAATGCGGTATCAAAATGCGGAAGAACAGAAAGATCATCATACATCTTGAAATCTGCATGATCCATTTTTTTCAGTACCTGTTCCATCAGTTTCTGATTGCTGGAACTTTTAGAAGCACTTCCTATAATGATGATAATTTTCTTTTCGGGAGGCATTTCCACTGTTTTATCCGTTTACAGCTTCCACTCTTTCTACTAAATCAGGAACGAATTGTTTTAAAATATTTTCAATTCCGTTTTTCAAAGTAGCTGTAGAGCTTGGACAGCCAGAGCATGCACCCTGCAGAAGCATTTTTGCCGTTTTATTTTCCTGATCATATTCCATCAAAGAAATCTTTCCTCCATCATTTTCTACGGCAGGAGCTACATATTCATTTAAAATGTCAGAAATCTTCTGCTCATCTTCAGTATAATCTCTGTTGATGATTTTTTCAACAGGGTTTTCATGTTTCTGAGGTTCTATTTTTGAAATTTCACCTCCGTTTTGAAGATATTCAGCAATAAGCGCACGAACAGTCATCATTACCTGATGCCATTCTACAGAATTATTTCTGGTTACCGCTACAAAGTTGTCAGAAATGAAAACTTCCGTTGCAAAATCAAATTCTTTAAAAATAGCCAGCGCCAAAGGAACTTCTTCAGCAGCTTCTTTCGATTTTACTTCCACAAAACCATCCATCAGCAGCTTGCTTGACACAAACTTCATTACATTGGGATTCGGAGTCATTTCAGCATAAATCTGATACATTTCTTTTTTCTTCTGAAGATAAATTCTTGGGTTTGCCAATAATTCATCCTCAATCACATTTTTCAGACTTTCAGCTACATGTTCCCATTCTATGGTATCCTGTTTTGCTACAGCTACAAAATTAGCCGTAATGAAAACTCTTTCCACAAAAGGATAATTGAAAAGTTCCTGTGCTAAAGGAATTTCTGAAATATCTGAATTTCTATCCAGTTCTAAAGACCCTGGGATGAGATTGTAATCTGCTACAAATTTCATCACTTTTGGGTTTTCAGTTGGTTCTATAAGTACGGTACGCATTTTTTCGTTAAATTTGAGATACAAAAATACGCATTAGAAGTTAGAAGCTGAAAATTGAGAGTTAGATTTTTGCTATCGCTGTAATTTAGAACTTAGATACAAGAAAAGATAACACATCATACATTCTCAAATTGGCTCATTTTCAAATTTTCAAATTAATATTATGGCACTTATAAAAGAACTTTTAGGAAAAGCACCACAGATTGGAGAGAATACTTTTTTAGCAGAAACAGCTACCATTATTGGCGATGTTGAGATGGGAAGAGATTGCAGTGTTTGGTATAATGCAGTGATCAGAGGAGATGTTAACTATATCAAAATGGGAGATAAGGTGAATGTTCAGGATAATGCAATGCTGCACTGTACCTATCAGAAATTTCCTTTGAATATCGGGAACAATGTTTCTATCGGGCATAACGCGATTGTTCATGGATGTACCATTAAAGATAATGTACTGATCGGAATGGGAGCGATTGTGATGGATGATTGTCTTGTAGAAGAGAATTCCATTGTAGGAGCGGGTTCTGTAGTAACTCAGGGAACTCACATAAAATCCGGAGAAGTTTGGGGTGGAGTTCCTGCAAAAAAAATCAAAGATATTAATGCTCAGTTACTGGAAGGAGAAGTGAACAGAATTGCAGATAACTATGTGAAATACTCATCGTGGTATAAGGAAAATGTGAAAGACCATCAATTTTAGGCTGTCAGGTGAATAGTGAATAGTCAATTCGCTGCGCTTGTCAATTTTTTTGATGTTAAAAATTCACTATTCACTTGCGAAGCAAAATTCACCATTGATCTATTTAAAATAAATATAAAAGCTCTGTTTTTGGACAGAGCTTTTTCGATTTGATATAGAACCTTTGCTTTATTGTTAGTTATTGTCTGGTGTGATCAGTCTTATCTTGCCATTGATACATTTGAGAGATGTAGGAGGCGTGATCATCATACAGTCAGACATAATATTATACTTTTCATTAAAAGCTTTCACTTTATCCGTATACTCATTCACTCTTGGTAAGAAAGTTTCTTCTATTTTTTTAGGATAGGCAATGTATTGCTGAGGCCCGCCACAGGATTTCGATCCCATGGGAGCAAATGTCCATTCATTGGCATCCGTACATTTTTCTCCTGATACTTCAGATTCGATGGAGGCTTTTAATCGGTCGAGTTGTGCCTGTTCATATTTCTGACTTTCTTCGTCAGCAGGTCTGTCTGCGATATCAATAGGAAGATTGGTATTGGCATTCTTTGATGTATTACATGAAACCAGAGTTATTGTAGTACATAATACTATTGCCGGGATATGAAAGAATAATTTTTTCACAATAAACTTTTTTCTTTTTATAAATTTTCAAAACTTATGCCAAGGTAAGAAATTCAAATTCATTTCCGTATTTTTGACAACGATGAACAATCATTTTTTTGACTTAATAGAATATACCAACAGAAGCGTTTTTTTAACCGGGAAAGCCGGAACAGGAAAAACGACATTTCTTAATGATTTTGTAAGGCGTACAAAGAAAAAGCATATTGTAGTAGCTCCTACGGGAATTGCTGCAATCAATGCGGGTGGAGTAACCATCCATTCTATGTTTGGACTGCCGCTAAGAACCTTTCTTCCCACCACAGAAAGGATAGATACCAGTTTGGCCAATAATATTGCTGACCTGATGCCCCATTTCAAATATCGTAAAGATAAACTGAAGCTTCTGAGAGAAGTAGAAATCATTATTATTGATGAGGTTTCAATGTTGAGGGCAGATGTTCTGGATATGATGGATTTTTCTTTGAGATTCATCAGAAGGAATAATCAAAGATTTGGAGGGGTACAGATGCTTTTTATCGGGGATTTGTTTCAGCTTCCTCCGGTAGTGAGGGATGAGCACATTTTGAAAATGTATTACAATTCACCCTTCTTTTTTGACAGCCATGCCATTAAAGAAATTCCCATTGTTACCATTGAGCTGACAAAAGTATACAGACAATCTGACGAAGAGTTTCTGGAAATTCTGAATGCGATCCGTGATGGAGATGTAGATAATATAGACTTTAATCATCTCAATGAAAGGTATGATCCTGATTTTGATATGGGGAAAGAGTCTTACGTTTATTTGTGTTCTCACAACAAAATGGCAGATGAGATCAACCAGGAAAAACTGACAGAAATTAAAGTTGATCCTCAGGTGTATGAAGCGAAATTGGTAGGTGATTTTAAAGAAAATCAGTTTCCGAACGAACAGTTTTTAGAACTGAAAATCGGAGCCCAGATCATGTTTATCCGAAATGACATTTCCGGTGAGAAGAAATATTTTAACGGAAAACTAGGCGAGGTTATCGGATTAGATGAAAATGAAATCCGTGTTGTACTGGACGAAAGCGAAAACGAAATTGTTGTAAAAAGAGAAACCTGGGAACAGAAAAAATATTTCCTTGATACGGATAAAAATATCCAGGAAGAAGTTTTAGGAAGTTTCGAGCAGTTTCCTATCAAATTAGCATGGGCGGTAACCATCCATAAAAGTCAGGGATTAACGTTTGATAAAGTGATTATTGATGCAGGAAAAAGTTTTACAGCCGGTCAGGTATATGTAGCTTTATCCCGTTGCAGAACATTGGAAGGAATTGTGTTAAAATCAAAAATTACCCCTGAAGTTATTTTCAAGGATAACCGAATTTTACATTTCCATACAGATACTATTGCCAACGACCATGTTGAAGCCATCCTGAATCAGGAAAAATATGATTACAGCATCAGAAAAGTACTTCGTACATTAGATTGTACTTGGTTTTTAAAAGAGGTAGAAGAATGGAACAACCTTTCGATGGTGACCAAAAATATCGATCATGTAAAGACCAAGCAGCTTTATCTGCAATTGAAACATGAAGCGGTAAATCTTGGGAAAATATTTGAAAAGCTGGAACGTATCATTTTTCAGAAGGTCAATAATTTTATTGAACAAAAAGAAGATTGGTCCGAAATTGAAAGCAAGTCAAAAGGAGCGGTTAATTTCTTTTTTACAGAAACCAGGAATAAAATTTTCGATCCTTTGAAGGAATTCTATGCTGAAATAAAAGGAGCGAAAGGTTTAAAACAATATAACGAAGAATTTAAAAGCTGGCTGGAGGATATTGAAGAATACCTGAACAGTTTAAGAGATATTTACCTTCTTGAAACTAAACTTTTAGATGAAAAAAATGATAAGGAAATCAATCTGAAAATAGCTAAAGTTCCGTCTCAGGTTTTAACTTTTCAGTTGTTTGAACAGGGAAAAACCATTGGGGAAATTGCCCTCGAAAGAGGTTTGGTAAAAGAAACGGTCATTGGCCATCTTGCCAAATTTGCAGAACAGGGATTGCTGGATATTGCAAGAGTCATTACTTCAGATAAAATCAAAGCGTTTGAAGAGGAGTTTTACAAAAACCCACACGAAACATTGACTGAGTGGAAGAATGCATTGCCCAACCACTTTGAATTCAATGAAATCAGGATTTTGATTAATCATTATAATTATAAGAAAGGGAAGAATTCATAAGAATTCTTCCCTTTTTGATGGTCACAAAAATTCTTTAAAATTAAGGATACATCGCATTGATGGTATTGATATCCCCGGTTGTAAAACCTGTTCTGTTATAAGTGAAATTTGAATTGTCTGCTCTTATAATTGTTGGCAGTCCGTTTTTAGAATAGGATGTTGGCCAATACATCATCACTGAATTAATATTGAAAGGCCCTATGTCTGTCCCGGAATTATAGATGTTAAAATTATAAGCCTGCCCATTTTGAATATTGTTCCAAAGGATTTTTACATATTGATCTCTGTCTTTGCGGGTATGTTCGTGATAAAGACCTACCGTGTGGCCCATTTCATGAATTACGGATCCTACAGAAATATACTGATCCAAAGAAACCGTTTGTTTTCCGCCCCGATATCCGATATGAGCCCAGCCATCTGATCCGGATGAACTCCCAAAAATAAATTCAACATAGTTAGACTGATTGCTTCGGTAGATCCATTGAGTATTGGTTTTATTATTATACTCACTGATTGCGGAATTGATTTTATTAACGTTGATTGAACCCATATTGCTGGCAATGGTATAATAAATTTTACCATTGGGCCATCTGGAATAACTGGCGCCGCCTTTATTGAGTTCACTGCCTTCTGACAATTGTTTGTCGGTAAGAACAATATCTCCCTGGAAGAAATTCATTCCGTTTTTTCTTTCATAGGTAATGTCCTGACCTCCAAATTTTCCTTTTTTTACATTGTCTGTGCTCAAGGCATTTGTTTGGGCATCGGTGGTAATTTCCTCATTATTTTTGCTGCAAGAGGTTAACGCTGCTGCCATTACAAGACTCATAAGCACAGTTTTTCCCGTCAGCATCTGCTTATAAAACAGGCTGTTTGTTTTTTTGTTCATATTAAAGTTTTTAAAAATTTGGTATACGAATATAATGAATATCTCTCTTTTTGTTGAATTATTTTTGTTAAAATATACTTATTCGTATTATTTGTTTTAAAAATCACTTAAAACCCTGTAAAATAAAAAAGGGTCCTGAAAATGTTCAAAACCCTTTATTTTTATTCGTTTAGCATATCTTGATTAACTCTGTAACCAACGATTTTTATGTCTCCTTCTTTATTCTTTTCTAAAGTAAAAGATTCTTCTGTTTTCTTAGTTCCTCTTTTTACATTATACATGAAGAAGTATTGACTTCGTGCGTTGTTTCCCTTCACAACCATTGTTTCCCATTTGGCAAGATTGTATTCTTCAACAGGACCAATCGCATTGACTGTATTCATAAGTTTTACAAGTTTTTCTTTATCGGTCACTTCAAAAAACTTCTCACCAAATAACTTATAAATATCATCCGGATTTTTTCCATAACGAAGTTCCCAATAAAATTTTATGGGAATTTTTTCACCATCTGTTTTGTCTGATTCTCTGTCTTTATAAAATTGATTGAAAGAGCAGCTTATTAAAAAGAATGATAAAAGCAGTAAATAAATATTTTTCATTTAAATTTTAGTGTCTAAGATTAATTTTCTTCGGTTGTTATCATAAAAAGTAGCATGAAAACTGCTATCTCTGAATTCAGTTTCGGTATTTTCTAATTCGTTAAATCTGCTTTTATCTGTTTGGGAGAATTCAACGATCTCAAAGTGATTTTTGTCTATGCTATTGAAATCTACCAATTTCAGATATTCATCCATAGAGTTTTTATCAAGCATAATTTTTCCGCCTCCACACCAATGCCTGTCCTGTCCGTTTTTCTTAATACCGGATACCCAGTATTCTTCTCCGGTTTCTATATCAAAATAGTTGGCAATATATTCCGGTCTTTTCAGTTTTTTCAAAGCCTTCCCGTTGCAGTAAATAGTTTGTCCGGACTTTGAAAATTCCACAAAACCAATCCATGCCGGCCCGCTGTGTCCGAAGGATTTGTTTTCGATATACATTATTTTTATCTTCATGTTATTAGTTATTAAATAATGTTGCAAGTTACCAAAACCTTATAAGTAAAATCATATAAACAAAAATTTTATTCCAATAGTTTTTCCCTGAACTGAGCCATTGTTTTTATTAATTACAAAAAGTAACTAATGCAGTTTTTATGTTTTAAATTTGTTTGGTTTTTAAAACCCACTTTAGAATTATGAAATTGACAAAGGAGATTCAGGATCAACTTTGAAAAAATTAACATCTCAATATGAAAAATTTTGAAATTTCTGTTTTAGATCTTGCCCCTGTAAAGCAAGGTAAAAGCATTCACGATACCTTTCAGGACAGCTTATCATTAGCCAATCACGCTGAAAATTTAGATTATAAAAGATTCTGGCTGGCAGAACATCACAATATGGAAAGTATTGCCAGCTCAGCCACTTCTGTTTTGATTGGTTTTATCGCCAATGGAACGAAAAAAATCAGAGTAGGTTCGGGAGGAATTATGCTTCCCAACCATAGCTCCCTGATCATTGCGGAACAGTTCGGAACCCTGGAATCTCTTTTCCCGGGAAGAATTGATCTGGGAGTAGGAAGAGCTCCGGGAACTGATGGATTAACAGCTCAGGCTTTAGGAAGAAATCCAGCTCTCATCAATGAACAATTTCCAAGACAAATCCTCGAATTACAACGATATTTTTCAAAAGAAAATTCAGAGGCCATGGTGCGGGCTATTCCCGGAGAAGGACTTGATATTCCGATTTATATTCTGGGATCAAGTACAGATAGTGCATGGCTGGCTGCAGAACTTGGGCTGCCTTATGCATTTGCAGGACATTTTGCTCCGGAGCAGATGGAAATGGCTTTTAAAATATACAGAGAACATTTTGAACCGTCAAAATATTTGGACAAGCCTTATATAATTGCCTGTGTAAACGGGGTGGCAGCAGAAACATCGGAAGAAGCTCATAAAATATCTACTACTTTATTCCAGGCATTCATCAATATTGTAAGAAATGATAGAAAGCCTTTTGCTCCGCCGGTGGATGATATGGATGAGATCTGGTCTCCCATGGAAAAATCTATGGTTTTACAAAAGCTGAGATATACGTTTATTGGGGATCAGGCGGAAGTTCAGGAAAAGCTTACAAATTTCCAGGAAAGATTTCAGGTGGATGAAATGATGATCAACTCACATATCTATGACCATCAGAAAAGATTGAGATCTTATGAGATTTTCAGAGAGGCAGCGAACTCTATCCAAAGCGTAATAAACCATTCATAATTAGTTGGGAGATGCTTATTTTTATGAGTATCTTTGCACAAATAAAAAGTAAAAATGTCCGATATTAAATTAAATACTATTCCAGAGGCCATTGAAGACCTTAAAAATGGTAAAATAATCATAGTAGTAGATGATGAAGACAGAGAAAATGAAGGTGATTTTCTTTGTGCGGCAGAGCTGACAACGCCGGAAATTATCAATTTTATGGCGCTTCACGGAAGAGGGCTGATCTGTATGCCGCTTCCTGAAAAAAGATGTGATGAGCTTGGACTTGAAGTGATGGTAAGCAGAAGCAGCGATCCTAAAGAAACTGCTTTCACCGTATCGGTTGACCTTCTGGGTAACGGAACATCTACCGGAATTTCTGCAGGAGACAGAGCAAAGACTATTTTAGCACTGATGGATGAAAAATCCAAACCTACAGATTTTATGAGACCTGGTCACATTTTCCCGCTTCGTGCAAGAAAAGGAGGAGTATTGAAAAGAGCCGGACATACTGAAGCAGCTATTGACCTTACTCATTTAGCAGGTTTAAAAGAAGGAGGAGTGATCTGTGAGATCATGAACGAAGATGGTACGATGTCTCGTTTGCCTGAACTTCATGCTTTTGCTCAAAAACACGATATGAAGATCGTTTCTATTGAAGATCTGATCCATTATCAGCTTAAAAAAGGAAATCTTGTAGAAAGACTTGAAGAGAAAAAAGTAAAAACACATTACGGTGAGTTTGATTTTTATGCCTTCAGAGAAACTTCTAATGATCAGATCCACTTTGCACTGACAAAAGGAGCCTGGACTGTAGATGAGCCTGTGTTGGTAAGAGTACAGTCTTCAGATTCTTATTTTGATGTATTGACAAGATTAAATAACGGTGAAAAACCATTATTGGAAAAAGTAACCAATATGGTAAATGAAGCTGGAAAAGGAGCAATTATTTTCATCAATAACGTTTCTAATTCCGAAAATACATTGAGAAAACTTCAGCAGTTCTTAAACTATCAGGATGGTCAGGAGCAGCATCCTACATTAGCGTACAATTACAGAGATTATGGAATTGGAACGCAGATCTTGAAGAATTTAGGAATCAATAAGTTCAAAGTAATCACACAAAACCCTAATATCAAACCTCAGGTTGGAGGATATGATGTAGAGGTTACTGAGATGGTACAACTCTAATAAATGAATAGTCAATTGTGATTTTTTCACAATATATGACTGTTTACCATACAACATACAAGGTTTAGGATTTTTCTAAACCTTTTTTTATTTTTAAACGATGACTGAGCCATTAAAAAAACATATCCGGGAATATATTGATATCTCAGACGAAAAGCTGGAAAAATACTGCAGTGCTTTTAACCTTCGGAAAATAAAGAAGAAAGAATTCCTTTTAAAAGAAGGGGAGATCTGCGAATTTGAAGGATTTATACTGAGTGGATGCTTTAAAGTTTTTCATACCCATCACAATGCTGCCGAACAAATATTATATTTTGGAATTGAAAACTGGTGGGTTTCTGATATTGACAGTTTTATCAACCGCATTCCCTCAAAACTTAATATTCAGGCACTCGAGGATAGTGAGATTCTTCTTATTCCGAAAAAAGATAAAGAAAAACTGTATGCTGAAATGCCGGAAATTGAAAGATTGATGAGGCTTAAATTTCAGCAGTCAATTATAGCATTGCAACGAAGAATTATCGATAATCTAAGCAAACCTTCAGAGGAAAGGTACGTAGAATTTTTAAGGGATTACCCGAAAACAGCGCATCGTCTTACCAATATTCAGATTGCAGCTTATCTCGGAGTAACTCCTGAGTTTATAAGCAGAATACGCAAGAAAATTGTCAGTAAAAGCTGATGGTTAAAAATCGAAAAGTCCCAAAAGTATCTACAGACAAACTTTTGGGACTTTATATTTGATAAGATATAAATCTTTAGATTAATGTGATTCCATCAAAATTTCGGAAACCGTTCAGAAAATCTTTAACCATCATTCTTTTTTTACCTTCCAGTTGAAGTTCCAGAGGATAGTAGATTCCGTCCTGGGTATAGATTTTAAATTCATTTTTTGAAATATCAAGAGTTCCTGCTGATTTTCCGTGATCAGAAAGTTCAAACTTTCCTCCGAATATTTTTAATCCTTTTTCTTCGTTTTCAATCTTCAACGTGGTGAAAGCTGCAGGATAAGGTGACATTCCCAGAATAAACTGATGAACAGTTTTTGAGGGCTGTACCCAATTGATTCGGGTATCTTCCTTGAAAATTTTATAAGCATTTTTAGGATGTTCCACCTGAGGCTGAGGTTTTTCTTCAATCGTATTTTCAGCAAGGGCATCCAGCGTTTTTACAACAAGTCCTGCGCCCATCTCCATCAGTCTGTCGTGAAGGCTTCCTGCATTTTCATCAGGCAAAATTTCCATTTCCTGCTGAAGGAGAATATTACCTTCGTCAATTTTTTCATTGATAAAGAAAGTCGTAGCTCCGGATTTTTCTTCTCCGTTGATAACGGCATAATTGATAGGGGCAGCACCTCTGTAATCCGGAAGTAGTGAAGCATGAAGATTGAATGTTCCCATTTTAGGCATTTCAAAAAGTACTTTAGGCATCATTCTGAAAGCAACAACTACAAAAACATCGGCATCCAGTTTTCTAAGTTCTTCTAAGAATTCCGGATTTCTTAACTTTTCCGGCTGGAAAACAGGAATATTATTTTCTTCTGCATAGATTTTTACCGGTGATTGGTGAATTTTTTGTCCACGTCCACTTGCTTTATCAGCTACTGTGACTACACCTACCACCTGATGGTGAGATTGATGGATTGCCTCCAAAGAAGTTTTTGCAAACTCAGGAGTCCCTAAAAAAACGACTTTCAATGATTTCATAATGCAAAGATAAGTTTTTGATCTGAGAGTCGGAAAGTGTTTAAGTTTGAGGGCAGGAGAGTTTTAGAGATAGGATAAGTTCATCAGGATTTTACCACAATACATTTACTATTCATTACTCATTACTCATGATTAAGCGCATACGTTCTGAAATTCAGCATTCTTACCTTTCCGGAATCTAAAAGAAAAATCAGATTTTCTAATATATTTTCTTTAGAGTGATAACTCAGCTGTATAGAAAGTTCTTCAATGGTTGCCGATTTTTTGGCCAATACATTGATAATCTGCTGGGAAATATTTTTTCCAAAAATGGATTGTTTGTTCTTTTCACAGACAGAACACTGACCGCAGTTTTTTGAATTCTTTTCACCAAAATAGGCTAGAATTAGTTTTATTTTACAGTAGTCGTTGTTTTCTACGTAAAATTTCATCTCTTCCCATTTCTGGATTTTGTTTCTCTGAATATGCTCAAATAACTTCCAGTAAGCACTGTTTACCGCTCTTTCATCGCGAGGTTTAAGGAATTTGATACTGGATAGTGCTCCATCGATATATTCAAGATAATTCTTTTGCTGCATTTCCTTCAGTCGTTCTTTGATCAAAGGGACACTGACATTAATTTTATTGCTTACCTGTTGTTCACTGAACATTACTTTATGGGTCGTAATTCCGGATATGGTGCGGAAAAGAAGTTCTATAAAATGAGCATCTTTTTGTGGTAACTGATCTATTTCGTCGGCTTTGATAAAAAGTTCAAGCGAAGACAGACTTTTATTATCATTGTAGTAAACAATTTCCTGATTGTGCAAAAAGTTGAGTACATTATTGATTTTCGCTTTCGAAAGCCTGGTAAAATTCTGTATACTAAGGCTATTCAACTGAAAAGTTTTTTCGGGAAGTTCAAACTCTGCTACCTGAAAAATAGAGTAGAGGTAACTAACAATCTTCAAAAACTCAGCTTTGTTGGGGGTTTGATTTTTTAAAATCTGATCAAAATTCAAGAGCTCCTGTTTGTTCCAGAGCATGAAGGCAAAACTGTCTTTTCCATCTCTTCCGGCTCTTCCGATTTCCTGATAATAATTTTCAATGGATGCAGCAGGAGAGTAGTGAATGACAAATCGTACATTATCCTTGTCAATACCCATTCCAAAGGCATTGGTAGAAATAAGGACATGGTTGTCGCTGGTGTTCCAGAGATTCTGCCTTGCATTTTTTTCTTTAGTAGTTAAGCCTGCATGGAAATAATCCACATTTTTCAGCTGATTTTTCTTCAGAAATTCTGCCAGTAATTCAGCTTCTTTTCTGGTTCTTACATAGACAATTCCGGAGTCGTTGCTGTATTTTAAAATATCAAAAACACGCTGAAATTTATCAGATACTTCATCGGTAAAGATTTTGATATTCTCTCTTTTGAAACTTTTTTGAAAAACAAAAGGCTTTTTAAGTTCCAGTTTATTTTTAATTTCTTCCAGTACTTTGGGAGTAGCAGTTGCAGTCAGAGCAAGACAGGGAATCTCAGGGTTATTACTTCTGAATCCTTTTATATTCTGATAGCTGGGTCTGAAATCCTGGCCCCACTCTGAAATACAGTGCGCTTCATCAACGGCAATAAAGGATAACTGAATTTCCCCCATGTTTTGAATAAACTGAGTGTTGGTAAGTCTTTCAGGAGAAACATAGAGCAGTTTTGTAAGACCTTCTTTGCAGCGGTCATAAATAGTTTCAGCATCATATTCATCCAGTTCAGATGAAAGGTATTCTGCTTCTATACCACGGGATTTGAGCTGATTAACCTGATCTTTCATCAATGCCAGCAAAGGAGAAATTACGAGGCATGTTCCTTCTTTTAATAGGGCGGGCAATTGATAACATAAAGATTTCCCTGCTCCTGTAGGCAACAGAACCAGCGTGTCCTTTTCGTTGATAACAGCATTGATAATTTCTTCCTGAGAATCTCTGAAGTCTGTATAGCCCCAGAAATACTTAAGAGTATCATATTTTAGCTTTTGAAAATCCTGCGGAGAAATCATGGTGTAAAAATAAGGAAAGAATTAGACAAAAAAAGTCACGCAGGGCGTGACTTTCATATGATATATCAATATGTTTATTATTTAGCTTCGAAGTATACTCTTCTATTGGCTCTGTTTTTCCATTCAGGGCACTTCGTTGCTGGTTCACATTCAGGGTATTTAAGGTCTTTTTCACCTTTTCCTACTGCCTGTAGTTTACCATTTTGAACACCGTTTTTGATCAGATAGTTCTTAACGTTGTTTGCTCTTCTTTCAGATAGTTTTTGGTTGTAAGCGTCAGTACCTCTTGTATCGGTAGCTCCGATTACATTGTAAGAACCAGTTGAAGAATTAATATAGTTTACCGCATTATTTAAAATTGGAGTATTTGATGGTAAAATTCTGTCAGAATTTAAGTCAAATTCAATCCCTTCCAATTTAGTTTCTGTTTCTACTACAGGTCCTGTTGTTGCTACCGGACATCCGTTGTTTTCAACAGGTCCAGGAACAGTTACACACTTATCGTAAAGGTCAATAACTCCGTCTAGGTCAGTATCAAGTGCAACTCCGGCACCATCCACTCTTGCCCCTGCAGGAGTATCAAGCTGTCTGTCCCAATCGTCACATACCCCATCGTTATCAGCATCTCCTTTTTTACAAACTTCGATATCCTGGTTTTTATTAGCCAGTACATCAAGTTTATAATAGATTTCCTGAAGTGGGTCATGCCACATTAAGTGAGATTCGTGTTTTCCAAGTTTTACAGAAAGACCTAAAGTAGCATTAAAGAAGTTGTCAGAAACCTGCTCAGAACGCTTGTTGATAGCGCTGTACGCATCACCACCACCATCAAACTCATCATCACCGGTTACAACATACATTAATCTCCCTTCAATATCAATTCTTCTGTTCACTTTGAACTTCAGACCTGTACCAGCCTGCATGAATAAAGATCCTAATTGGAAAGGCTTAATCTCAGTCATCAATCTCTGTTTGTTATTCCCGTCTTTCTGGTATGCTCTGTAGGCAATAGTACCAATACCTGCATATCCATGAAGCGCCCATCTGTAAGGAGAGTGGTTATCAACTCTTCTTAATAGGTTAGAAAAATTAATGTCTCCTAAAATAGAGATTGCGTCATACTGAGTTCTTGCTCCTACTGCTGATGCATCTGGTGCTGCATTTTTAGTATTGAACCATCCTTGTCTGGTTTCACCTTTGTCATATTGTAAATTGATCCCAAATGCATGGGTAATCGCTTTATCAATACTTACATAAGCTGAATATCCAAAAAGGTTTTTACCATTACCATTTTTGATAGAGGTCAAATCCGCTGACTGAAGAAGTGGAACACCCACCCCGGCAGAAATGGACCAATCGTTAAATCTTTTAGATTGATTGGTGAATGGGGAAACATTAGCAGATCCCGAAGAAAATGTATTAGGATACTCTCCTTTTGAAACTGCCGTTGAGTCTTGTGCATACGTGGCAGAAGGAATTGCCAAAGCTAATGCAACAATTGCTAAACTTAATTTCATAGTGTTATTTTTTTAAGTTAAGTTATTTTAAATGATTTTTTACGCTAAAAAGTGATATTGCGTTAATTTTTTTCAGGAGAAACTCGTTGATTTCTAATATGTTTCATAGAGTTGTCCTGAAAATAATGTTAAAGGTATGTAAAAAAATTCGTAGTAGAAAAAAAATAAACCGAAAAGAGTAATTCTTTTCGGTTTATAAAGTATTTGAAAATTTATTTCTTCTTTTTCTTAGCAGGAACTTTTTTTACTGCTTTTTTTACAGGAGCATCTTCATAGTCTTTCTTTTTAATAGAATCCCATTCTGAACTTTCTATAAATCTTACAGTAACTTTTCTGTCTGCCATTCTTTCAGCATCTGAAGCTGATGCAGGAATTGTTGCTTCAGCAGAGCCTACTCCTCTTGATTTCAAGACATTTTCATTAATGCCTCTGTTTTCCAGAGCTCCTACTACAGCAGCTGCTCTTTCTTTAGAGAGTCTTAGGTTGTACGCTGCACTTCCTTTGATATCTGTATGTCCTGTTAACAGATAGTTACCTCCGTTTTCTTTAATAATGGAAGCAGCCAGATCTAATTTTTCGTTAGATTCAGGTCTGATCGTTGCTTTATTAAAGTTGAAATAAATATCCTTAAGGGTTTTCTCTACTTCTACAGCAGTTTGTTTATTGTCTTTAACGATAGGACATCCGTTGTTTTCAACAGGTCCAGGAACCGTTACACACTTATCGTAAAGGTCAATAACCCCGTCTAGGTCAGTATCAAGGGCAACTCCGGCACCATCCACTCTTGCCCCTGCAGGAGTATCAAGCTGTCTGTCCCAATCGTCACATACCCCATCATTATCAGCATCTCCTTTTTTACAAACTTCGATATCCTGGTTTTTATTAGCCAGTACATCAAGTTTATAATAGATTTCCTGAAGTGGGTCATGCCACATTACATGGGATTCATGCTTACCTAATTTGAAGGAAAGACCTAAAGTAGCATTGAAGAAGTTGTCAGAAACCTGCTCAGAACGTTTGTTGATAGCGCTGTACGCATCACCACCACCATCAAATTCATCATCACCTGTTACAACATACATTAATCTCCCTTCAATATCGATTCTTCTGTTCACTTTGAACTTCAGACCTGTACCAGCCTGGAAGAACATAGAACCTAATTCGAAAGGCTTAATTTCAGTCATCAATCTCTGTTTATTATTTCCGTCTTTCTGGTATGCTCTGTAGGCAATAGTACCGATACCTGCATATCCATGAAGTGCCCATCTGTAAGTAGAGTGGTTATCAACTCTTCTTAATAGGTTAGAAAAATTAATGTCTCCTAAAATAGAGATTGCATCATACTGAGTTCTTGCTCCTACTGCTGATGCATCTGGTGCTGCATTTTTAGTATTGAACCATCCTTGTCTGGTTTCACCTCTGTCATACTGTAAATTGATCCCAAAAGCATGGGTAATCGCTTTATCAATACTTACATAAGCTGAATATCCAAAAAGGTTTTTACCATTACCATTTTTGATAGAGGTCAAATCTGCTGACTGAAGAAGCGGAACCCCTGCTCCTACTGAGATAGACCAATCATTAAATCTCTTGGATTGGCTGGTAAATGGGGTAACATTGGCAGATCCTGAAGAAAATGTATTTGGATATTTTCCACTAGTATCTGCAGTTGAGTCTTGTGCATATGTGGCAGAAGGAATTGCCAAAGCTAATGCAACAATTGCTAAACTTAATTTCATCGTGTATTATTATTTGATTTCTTTTAGAAAAAGAAGTTTAAGTTTTTTAAAATTATTTAATTGGGCATCCGTTATTTTCAACAGGTCCTGGTACCGTTACGCATTTATCGTAAAGGTCAATAACTCCATCCAGATCCATATCTAAAGCAACTCCGGCACCATCTACTCTTGCTCCTGCAGGAGTATCAAGTTGTCTGTCCCAGTCATCACATACTCCATCATTGTCTGCATCTCCTTTTTCGCAAACAACAAGATCGGTACTTGCATTTTCAAGAACGCTGGTTCTATAATAAGCTTCCTGAAGCGGATCATGCCATGCCAGGTGAGATTCTTGCTTTCCTAATTTGAAAGATAATCCTAAACTTACCGTCCAGGCATTATCAGATCTTCTGGAATTTAGCATATTATATTTTGAACCTGGAGTGGAAGGATCATAATCATTAGGATCAGCCCATCCGCCACCATCGAATTCATCATCACCACTGATAATGTACATGGTTCTTGCTTCAACATCAATAAGTTTTGAAACATTGTATTTTATTCCCAGACCTCCCTGATAGAAGATAGAGTTGATATCAATGTCTTGCTTAATGAATAAAGGGGTTCTTCTTGGGGTAGTACTCCATCTGAATTCGTCATTGTCATGTAATGATGTTCTGAATCCCTGAACTCCAATACCCATATATCCGTGGAAAGCCCATCTGTATGGAGAATGATTGTCTACTCTTCTGAATAAATTTGAGAAGTTGATATCTCCTAATAAAGAGATGTTGTCAAATTGTGTTGTTGCAGTAGCTACTCCTGATTTTACACCTGCAGCACCGGGAAGTTGGGCTGTCTGTTTCGTTTCTCCTCTCATATACATAACGCTTAATGCGAATGCATGGGTGATTTGTTTGTCTACGCTTACATAAGCATTATACCCCCAATTGGTCTTATCCTTGCGGATAGATTTTAAATCAGAGTGTACCATGAATGCAGGACCTCCTCCGACAGAAATAGACCAGTCTCTGAAACGTCTGGCTTTATTGTCAAAGGGTTGTACATTAGCGGAACCTGAGGAGAATGTATTAGGATACTCTGTGGAAGAGTTTACTGTAGTGCCGCTGTTCTGTGCGAAAGCTGCAATTGGCAATGATGTAGCCAATAATAATAAACCTAATTTCATACAATATGTTTTATGTTTTAAATAAAATCTTTCAATAATATTCTGGAAAAATCCCTTTCAAAAAGATGTTTTTTATGAGGGATTTCTAACCTTTCTGATTTAAAATTTAACTCATTATACTTAATGATATCAATGTCTATTATCCTGTCAGTATATCCTCCGGAGACTTTTGAATCATTAATTCTTCCCATCTCAACTTCTATATTCTTAATACAATCAAGCAGTTGGATTGGTGAAAGATGTGTGAATATTATTGCTGCAATATTACAAAAAATATTGGAACTGGCAAACTCTACGGGGTCAGACATTAAATATTCGCTGATTTGTGAAATGTTATTTCCGGCATCATTTATCTTCTTTAATGCAAGCTCTACATTTTTTTTTTGCTCTCCTAAGTTACTTCCTAGTAACAAAACGACCTTATGCTGCGACATATTGTAAAATTGATTGATTTATGAGAAGTTTCTTCAAAAATGTTTTGGCAAATATAGTAGCAATTATCATACTTTGCTCTCTATTTTTCATCTTTTTCATTATGATGATTGTGTTCAGTTCGATGGGAAATGATAAGTCGGTGGCGGTGAAAAAGAATTCGGTTCTTACGATTAATTTAAAAACAAATATAATCGATAGTCCCACTGAAGAAGAGATGGGATTGTTCGGATTAGGTGCCCAAAATAAAAGTATCCTTATATATGATGCATTGGAGGCTATTAATAAAGCAAAAACTGATGATAATATTAAAGGAATCAGTATAGAAACTGATTATTTATCTGCGGGTCTTACTCAAATTGATGATTTGAGAAATGCTATTGAAGATTTCAAGAAAAGCGGAAAGTTTGTATATGCTTATGGAAACGGAGTATCACAGTCGGCCTATTATTTAGGATCTGTTGCTGATAAATATTATCTGCACCCGGCAGGAATGATAGAATTAAAAGGTCTTTCTACGGAGGTTACTTTCTTCAAAGATTTTGCTGACAAATATGGAATCGGAATTGAAGTGATCCGTCACGGTAAATTTAAGTCTGCAGTAGAACCTTTTTTAAGAAATTATATTTCTCCTGAAAATAAAGAACAGCTAAGCACTCTTTTGAATGATCTTTGGAAAAACACTTCCAATAAAATGGCTGCTTCAAGAAAGATTGATACTGCTCAGTTCAGAACGATTACAGATAGTTTATACGGAATGATTCCTGAACAAGGCGTAAAATATAAACTTGCGGATAAACTTATCCAGAAATCAGAATATGAAGATCTTCTTAAAACGAAGTTAAATGTAAAAGATAAAGAAAAGCTTAATAAAGTTTCTTTGACAAGCTATATCAGTTCTTATGCAGATGATGATCAATCAGGTGAAAAAATAGCTGTGCTTTATGCCTCCGGATCTATCAATAATGGTGATGAATACAATGATATTCATTCTGAAAAATATGTAAAGTATATCAAAAAACTTCAGGAAGATGATAAAGTGAAAGCGGTTGTTTTCAGAATCAACTCTCCGGGAGGAAGTGCTAATGCTTCAGATGAAATCTTATTTGAATTGCAGCAGCTGAAAAAGAAAAAGCCACTGATCGTTTCTTTTGGTGACTATGCAGCATCAGGAGGATATTATGTAGCCATGGCAGCGGATAAAATTTATTCAGAGCCTAATACACTTACCGGTTCTATCGGAGTGTTCGGGGTGATGCCTTATTATAAAGATATTGCGGCGAAAAACGGAATCCGTGCAGATATTGTTTCTACCAATGCCAACTCTATGTATTATTCAGGATTAAACGGAGTAACCCCTTACGGAGTCAATATGATGACAAGAAGCGTAGAAGGTACCTATAAGAGATTTGTCCATTTTGTGACTCAGAACAGAAAGAAAACTTTTGAACAGATTGATAATGTAGGTGGCGGTAGAGTATGGAGTGGTGTTCGTGCTAAAGAAATAGGATTAGTAGACGAATTGGGTACTTTGACAGATGCTGTGAAGTTTGCTGCACAGAAAGCAGGATTAAAATCTTACCATGTAGAGGCTTTTCCTAAGAGAATGTCACCGTTTGAGCAAATCTTCAAAGATCTGAACGAGGAAGATGTTTCTGCAAGAATCATTAAAAATAAAATAGGGAAGTCCAACTATGAAATATTGCAGCAGATTACAGATAAAAAGCTACAGTCTGAGGTGAAAATGGAAATGCCTTATCAGATTAGAATCAACAACTAAACTAAATTTTATATTGTATACAAAAATCCCGGACCTGAAATTTCAGATCCGGGATTTTATTTTTTATCAGCGTTAATATCAGCTTTTCTTTGTTGCCATTCCGTAAATCCAGAGGATAATTAAAGCGCCTCCAATTGAGAGAATCCAGCTTCTAGGATTCCAGAATGAAGTGACATCTCCCCAGTGTAGAATGTAAACTCCTATAGCTCCTCCTATAAACGCTCCCAGAATTCCCAGGATAATAGTGATAAGCCATCCTCCTCCCTGAGTTCCCGGCATGATCATTTTAGCGATAGCACCTGCAATAAGACCAAATAAGATCCATGTTAATATTCCCATAGTTGCAAATTTTTTTATTGTTAATATTTAAAAATGATTTGTTTACTAATATAAGGGAAAACATGATATAAATCATCTTTTCTTGAAGAATGAGTCTACAAATTCCGTACCATTAAAAAGCTGTAAATCCTGCATTTTTTCGCCTACACCAATATATTTAACCGGAATTTGGAATTGATCGGAGATACCGATTACAACACCTCCTTTTGCTGTTCCGTCCAGTTTGGTTACTGCTAATGCATTTACTTCTGTAGCAGCGGTAAACTGTTTTGCCTGTTCGAAAGCATTCTGCCCTGTAGAACCGTCAAGTACCAGCAGGATCTCATGAGGTGCATCAGGAATTACTTTCTGCATTACCCTTTTGATCTTGGAAAGTTCGTTCATCAGGTTGATTTTATTGTGAAGTCTTCCTGCTGTATCAATGATTACTACATCCGCATTCTGTGCAACTGCACTTTGTACAGTATCAAATGCTACGGAAGCAGGATCAGAGCCCATTTCCTGTTTTACAATAGGAACACCCACTCTTTCGCTCCAGATGACAAGCTGGTCTACAGCAGCCGCTCTGAAGGTATCAGCAGCACCAAGAACCACTTTTTTACCTTCTGATTTGAACTGATGAGCCAGTTTTCCTATAGTCGTTGTTTTGCCCACTCCATTCACTCCTACAACCATAATGACATAAGGTTTTTTGGAAGTATCGATATTTCCTGTACCGGCATGAGGATTTTCAAGCAATAGTCCTGAAATCTCATCACGAAGAATTTTGTCAAGCTCGTTAACACTTACATATTTATCTCGGGCAACACGTTCTTCAATTCTTCCTATGATTTTGATGGTAGTAGAGGCGCCTACATCGGAAGCAATCAGTACTTCTTCAAGATCATCAAGTACCTCATCATCTACTTTACTTTTGCCGACTACGGCTTTCGTCATTTTTTCAAAGAATCCCTGACTGGATTTTTCCAATCCCTTGTCTAAAGTTTCTTTTTCTTCTTTTTTGAAAATATTTTTAAACCAACTCATAGTTTTAGTTTATTCTTATTTATTTTTAATCACTGCTGTGGCTTCTACTTCTATAAGCACATCATCTCTGAAAAGCCTGCTCACTTCCACAAGGCTGCTTGCAGGAGGATTTTGAAGATTGACATACAAATCCCTCACTTTTCTGAAATCAGCTGTTTTTTTGATATCTGTGGTGTAGATTACCAGTTTGATAATATCTTTTCCTGTGCCTCCATATTCTTTCAGGACGTTTTCAATATTTTTGAAAACCTGCTGTGCCTGATCTTCAATAGTATTCCCCACAAGGTTACCCTCCAGATCCAGAGGCACCTGTCCGGATAATAAAACCATTTTAGAACTGCCACAGTCAATACTTACTGACTGAGATAATCCTTTTATGTTGAAAACTTTCGGCGAACTTTTATATTCTACAGGGTTCATAGTTTTCTGACTGAATGAAAATAGAAAAGTTGCTGTACATAACAGAACAAGAATCTTTTTCATATTTTGCTGATTAATAATCTGGTGAGCAAAGATAGCAAAAAAACTACCCAAAAAATGAGTGTTTTTTTTACATTATCTATAAAATATAGACTATCTCACCACGTTAAGCCTTTGTATTGTGTATCTTTTTCTTATTTAAAATTATAGTTCTACCGTATCTCCAAGTCTTGCAATATTAAATCCATTGGCCAGAACCGTTTTGCTCTGTTGGCTATCCGGAATTAAAAGTTTGTTGGTGTGATTGAAGTGAATAAAGTAGATTTTCTTTTTTTCCTGAACCGGGAGGTTTTTAAAAAGCTCCATACTTTCCGTTACAAATGGATGGGGAATTTCTGAGATATCTCTGAAGCCTACTTCTTCAGCGTCATAAAACGTGGCATCTAAAAATGCATAATCAACCTTTTTGATGAAATCTGTAATGCTGTGCTTCCATGTATTCCACTTATCAATATCGGGTATAAATAAAGCCTTCTTATGAGGCCCCTGAATTAAGTATCCTACTGTTTCGGAGTATTCATCCCGATGAGGCACTAAAATAGGAGTGACCTGAAGATGAGGATTTATTTGTAGTGGCACTTCATTTTTCATTTCCCGGATCTCAATGTTTTTTAAATGAACCAATTGTGACCAGGGTCCGTTATTCTCAAAATACTTCTTAAGTATCGGCATAGCATACACCGGAACATTTTTAGAATTCATACCTTCTCTTCCCAAAAACATCAAACCTGTATAATGGCCGATGTGGGCATGCGTGATAAAAATTCCATTCGGAGCTGTTTTTTCCAATGTGCCGGATTTTTCCTGTAATAATTGAAGTTGTGAAGTGAAATCAGGACTGCTATCGAAAATATAATTTTTTTGCAGATCGTAATCAATGACTCCCATTGATATAATTTTCCGATCTTGTCTGGGATGTTTCCAAAGATCAGCACAACAGCTTTTCTTACAGCCTGCCTGTGGTGAACCTGCATCCTGTACATTTCCAAGGACCGTTAAGACGACCCCTTTATTTGTATTTGTTTTAATACCTTGAGCCGAAATGGGACAGAAAATAATGGTGCCCAAAAGCAGTGTAAACAACGATTTCATTTGTATGTTTTTTAAGCATAAAAATAACAAAAAAACTACTCACAAAATATGAGTAGTTTTTTTATATTGTAAACAAAGTACAGATTATTTCTTTAAATAACCGTCTACTTCGTCAGCATTCATTACTTTTTCTTCGAAAACGTAAGCTCCTGATTTAGAAGACTTAACCATTTTCACCACTTTAGTCATTTTTTTAGACCCAGTTTGTAGGGTTGCTACTACTTTCTTTGCCATGGTAAGTTATTATTTATAAATTACTTAATTTCTTTGTGAAGGGTAGATCTCTTAAGAACAGGATTGTATTTTTTCAATTCCAATCTCTCTGTAGTGTTCTTTTTATTTTTTGTAGAAATGTATCTAGACATTCCTGGCATACCACTTTCTTTGTGCTCTGTACATTCAAGGATTACTTGAACTCTATTTCCTTTTTTTGCCATGATTTATTAATTCTTTTTAATCAATCCGTTTCTAGTAGCTCTTTCAATAGCTTCCTCGATTCCAATCTTGTTAATCACTCTCAATCCATGAGCTGATACTTTCAGTGTAACGTGCTTATCTTGCTCCGGAAGGTAAAACTTCTTCTCTAATAAGTTAATTTCAAAACGACGCTTCGTTTTGTTATTAGCGTGAGAAACGTTGTTACCAACCATTGCACGCTTTCCTGTTATTTGGCAAATTCTTGACATATCTCGATGTTCTTATTTGTATAATATTTGAGAGTGCAAAATAACGAAGAATTTTTTAGATAGACAAATCTTTTAGAAAATATTTGCAAATAAGTGACTGATTAATAATCATGAATTTTTAAAATAGTAGAATCCTTGGGATACAGCAGTTAATCAGTGCTGATATATTTCATACAGGCTTTTTTTTAAGCAAAGAATTTAATATTCTATCTTTGTTTTTAATTAATCTAAATAAAAATAACTATGAGGAGGATTTATATTTTATGGTCTATGTTGCCTGTCAGTCTGATGGCCCAGAACTTTACTGAGGTGCAGACCAACATGAATAATTTTTATTATTCAGCAGCTGATATTGCTGATATAGACAACAATGGTACGCTGGATATTGTACTCAATGGTGCGATAGATTCTGACGGTGATGGAAATGTAGACAGTACCTACAATGAAGTATATCAGAATAACGGGACGACTTTATTGCCGTTTGCAGGATTAGGAGCAGATGTGACTCATCTGGGAGATATTAAGTTCATTGATTATAATAATGACGGGCTGATGGATATTGTTTCTACAGGACTCAGCTATTGGGATGTTGTTAATTATAAACAATACCGATTCAAAAATACCGGGACAGGATTTGTAAAAGAAGCAGAGTTACCCGGTAAAATATATGGTTCTCTGGAAGTTTTTGATTTTAACCATGACGGGAAACCTGATTATGCCATTAATGGAACTCAATATGCCCATGGAGGAGGATTCGGAAATAGCCTGGATTATTATAAAAATACAGGGACTGATTTTGTTCTGACAGAAAACTGGGTAGATGGAACTCAGAGCGGAAGTTTTAAAGTGGTAGACCTTAATAATGACCATCTTCTGGATCTTGTGATTATCGGATCGGATATCAACGGGGATCCAGTATCCAAAGTATACATGAATCAGGCAGGGGTTCTGACCCATACCCAGGATCTTGCTCCCGTAGCAGTAGGGAAAATGGATTTTGCAGACTTTAATGCAGATGGTTTCCAGGATATTGTGGTGATTGGAAGGGATGCCAATGATGATGGGTATTTTGCCGTTTTAATGAATGATGGTACCGGTACACTGAATGCTCAGACCATTGCGGTAGGGGATATTTCAGATGCGGCATTAAGTGTTGGTGATCTTAATAATGATGGGTATTACGACTTTATTATTTCCGGGAATGAAAACTATAATGCCGTTGTGAAAACGTATATCTATAATGCATCCAATAATACATTTAATGAAGGAATCGTAACGGGCATCCATGAACTGGGAGGTCCGGGGATGGTTCAGCTTTTTGATTTTAATAACGATCATCATCTGGATATCTTACTGGGTGGATTCGACTGGGCTGCTTCTGATCTGCCTTCACTAACGAAAGTATTTAAAAATAATGCTACAGCGGCCAATGCAAAACCTTCAGCACCTACTCAGCTGAATATGACGAAAAATGGAAACAGGTTCAATTTTACCTGGAGTGGAGCATCGGATGATAAAACTCCGGTGAATGCCTTACGTTATGAAATTACCGTAGGATCTACACAGGGAGCTCATGATATTGCTAAGTATGTAGTAACCACACCCTCATGGTTTCTGGATCTTGATCCGTCCATTCAGAATGTATACTGGAGTGTAAAATCTATTGATGCTTCAAAAGTGTATTCTGATGCTTCTGCTCAAAGTGTGCTGGGAACAGCGGACATCAAACCTGAAAAGCAACTTGTTATCTATCCTAATCCGGTATCAGATAAAGTGTATATCAAAGGCGAAAAAGTTTCAGAAGCCGAAATGTATTCGATGGACGGAAGAAAACTGAATATTAAGGTAAACGGAGATCAGTCTATTGATGTTTCTCATTTACCTAAAGGAGTATATTTATTAAAACTGAAGATAAAAAACGAAATAACCACCAGAAAACTTACGATTAAGTAATTGAATCAATTCTATCTTCTATCAATGAGAAAAGCCAGGCGTCCAGCTGGCTTTTCTTTTTTCTATCTGTTTGTTTTTTTGATTTTCAGTAAATATGAGTGGAGTTTATCATTGAAGTTCTGAAATACAAAAAGAAAAAATAAAGGAAAATATAACAGGAAATATCTTGGTAATGGCGCTACTGAATAAAACAATAAATAAAAAATAAAAATGATTCCGGTATATACAGCATCAAATGAAAATCTTAATTTTAACTTTTGAATGATCGTGTAAATAAAAAGCAAACTAAAAACCATTAAAATAATAGAATAGAGGTACATTATGTAAATACCTGAAAAATTATAATTTCCCGGATAATAATTTAAAAAGTTAATTCCTATTTTTTTTAAACTGTTTTTAATAAACAGTTCCGGATGCTCCGAAATAAAATTTTTATTAAGCTGTTTCAGATATTGATCTATTTGTTTTTCATCTGTAAAATTCTGACGGAGATATTCATCGGTTAATAATATTTTTTTTGCTGGATCATACGGCAGGTTTTCACTTGAGAAAATATCATATTTTTCATTATTGCCCTTTGCAAAATTATAATTGAGAGAAGTTGAATAATGGAATACTCCTGTTTTTTCATAGTTCCTTATACACCATGGAAGATATGTAATGAAAATAAATGTGAACACCAGTGCAAGGTTGTAATATTTTATTTTTTTATATCCGATCAATATAATTGCTGAGATGATCATTAAAAACAGAAATTCAAATCGGAGGTATAGCCCGGCTATTGAAAATATTGAAATTAATATTACATTTTTTACAGTGACCTTCTGTGATAATTTCAATACCAGTGCAAAGAAAATGCTGAATACAGATAATGTAAGAGCAAATGAACTGATTTTTGTAGCGCCTAAAAGAATAGGCGGAAAAAAAATAATACACCCAAAAGCAAAGAAGTAGCTGTTTTTTTTTATCGCATTTTCTTCAAAAGACACAACAAGTAATAAAACAGAGAAAAATAAAATGACAGCCTGCAGAACACATGAAATCATTACCCAATTCGGTGTCTTGACAATACTTTCTACTAAAAGTAAATAATAAGGATATAAAGGTGGCATATAAGCCGAAGGTTTACCCAGATAATAATAATCATGATAAACGGAAAAATCTTCCATGATTATCTTCCATTCAAATACAAGATCGGCATTCCTACTTAGATAGTATGCTGTAATGCAATATAGTAGGAAAATGACAGAATATCTGTATCTGAATAATTTTTCTTTCACTTTTCTATCTATTAAAATCAATTAACCTTTGGGAACTACGCTTTCTTTGTTTTCTTTTTAAACCATTCAATCAGGTAATAGAACAATAAAAATCCTAATGCAAATAGGGAAAATCTTGAAAGAATATCTCCGGCTCTGGTATAGAATGTCATGGTATCATAAAGATTTACCTTTGCGAATAAGGCTGTTTGGTCACCATAGAAAGTATCTGCGGTGATCTCTCCTTTAGCATTGATATGTGCTGAAATCCCACTGTTGGCCGCACGGGCAATTTCTCTTCTGGTTTCGATAGCTCTTAATTTCGCGTAAGATAGAAGTTGTTTGTGTCCCTCTGTAACGCCCCACCAGGAATCGTTGGTCATAATGCCTAAGAAATTAGCTCCTTTTTTTACATAGTCTGTTACAAACTCCCCGTAAATGCTTTCATAGCAGATAATTGGTGCCAGTTTCCCTTTATTGTAAGGGTTTGAAAAGGCAACTCTTTCTTTATCTGTCCCCAAAGAGGCTACGGTACCGCCAAGGTTCAGCATGGCATCTCCCAACAATGGTTTTAAAACATTCATATAAGGGAATATTTCTACACCCGGCACCAGTTTTCCCTTGTGATAAACCTGAACTTTTTGGTTAGGAACCAATTGAATCGCCGTATTATAGCTGCTTACCCAAACACCGCTGTTGATCTGATAGGCTTCTTTAGGTAAATCAGCCGGATTATAAAAAAAACGGTGGGAAGAAATTCCTGTAGCAAAAACAGATCCCGGATGATTGGATAAAAATCCTTTGATATTATTTAAAAGTAAACTCTTTTCAAACGCTGTTTCAGAAATAGATCCTCTGCCAGGAAGCGCTGTTTCGGGAGCAATATAGTAATCAATCTTACCTGTTGAGTTTTTTTCAGCAAGAGCCAATAAATCCTGTTCTATCGTCAGACTGTCTTTCGAATATTTTTCAGCATAAGGATCAAGATCCGGCTGGAGCATCAGAACGCTTACCTGCCCGACAGGTTTTTCATCAAAACTATTGTATTTGATTACTGAAATAATCATCGGTAAGATAATTAAAGCCCCTACGATAGCAGAGTTTTTAATCAGATCTTTTCTTTTTCTTCCGGCTTCCCAGGTTCTTACCGTATAGAATATTAAAACATTAACCAAAAGAATCCAGAAGCTTCCTCCTGTAGCACCTAATGTGTCATACCATTGGATCAGCTTTGGGTAGTCTGAAAATACATTCCCCAGATTCAGCCATGGCCATGTCAGTTCCCATCCCAAATGAAACTTCTCAAAGCTCATCCAGATGGCAATTAAAAATCCTAATCCCCAATAGGTTCCCTGAGCATTTTTGTACCAGTGATAACATTGGAATACCAAAGAATATAAAAAGGAATTTACCAGTACCGGGAATAATACAGCCATCATAGAGTGGCTTCCATCAGGGTTTTTTGAGCCATACAGCCATCCTGTAGTGACTACATTCCAGATCACAAAGCATAAGTAAGATAATCCGAAGACGACCCAGCTTTTCCTTTTGTAATCTGAGAATTTTGAAATTCCATGTTCCATCATCAGAAGAGGAACAAGAGCAAAAAATATAAAAAACGGAACTCCATAAGTTGGCCATGAAACCGACAGCAGCATTGCTGAAATAAGTGTAAGTAGAACGTATTTCATTAAATTATTTTAATACACAAATTTAATGTTTTTGAAATGAATATATTAGCAGTTCAATGTTAAAGAAAATATATAAAATCATTATTGTTCCCTATAGTCTGCTTTTGCTCTATCTGATGTTTTTAGGAATGGGCAGATTTCAGTACGAGGAAAATCTTATCACGGTAGAACCTGTTTTTTCTACGATAAAATTTATTCAGGGTCCACACAAGACGGTAGATATTGTGACGATTGTTTTGGGCAATATTATTATGTTTATTCCTTTTGGATTTCTGGGCTGGATGATTCCCGAGCTGAAAAAATTAAAGCCACTGATGTTTAGTTTTATCTCATGTATCTTAATTGTAGAAGCTCTTCAGTACTTTACAAGAATGGGAATATTTGAAGTAGATGATATTATCCTGAATACTTTTGGAGTGTATCTGGGATGGATATTGTGCAGCGCTATTGATAAAAGATTTAATTATTAAGTTCCTTCGCGCGCTTTTCGGCATTCAGAATTCCCTGTTTCAGAATTTCTTTGAAATTGTTTTCTTCAAACGTTTTTAAAGCAGCTTCAGTAGTTCCGCCTTTAGAAGCAACGTCTTTAATCAGTTCTTCAAGATTTTTGTCAGAATTATTAATCAGGTGATACGCTCCCAGCATGGTTTGTTTTACAAAAAGTTTGGAAAGGTTTTCTTCAATTCCCATTTCAACCCCTGCTTTAATCATGGCATCGATGATATAATAAAAATAGGCAGGACCACTTCCTGAAAGAGCGGTAACACCATCCAGAAGTTCTTCATCCTCAAGATAAACCGATCTTCCGGTACTGTTCAATAATCTTTCTATACTGATTAATTGACTGAAAGAGATTCCGTTGGCCGCAGTATAGCCTGTAATTCCCATTCCCAAAAGGGTAGGAGAGTTCGGCATTGCTCTTACTACTAATGGATGATTCAGCGATTTCTGAATTTTTTCAATATTAATCCCTGCCATGATGGAAAGAACCATCTGGTTTTCTTTGAAGGTAAATTGAATATTTTGAGCAACGGCATGAAAATCCTGAGGCTTTACGGCAATAATGATTAAATCGGCATTGAGTTCCTGAATTTCTTCAAACGTAGAAATTTTAGAATGGGGAAATTCTTCAGCTATTTTGGAGATTTTTTCCTGATTTCTGATAATAAGATGAAGATGTTCAGGTTTGATCAGTTCGTATTTCAAAAAAGATTTTGAAAAAGAAAGTCCCATATTTCCGGCTCCAAGAATAGCTATTTTCATCACGAATTGTAATTTTTAAGCTAAAATAATGATTTTCCGGAGACTGGATATGAATTGATTCTGAATTAATTTTTGTTGGGTAAGCGCAAAGGCGTAAAGGTTTTGGATAATATGCCGTTTTAAGGCGCGAGAAAATCGGAGGTTTTCAGCAAGGGTGAGAATGAAATAAGATAATGTTAATCCTTTTGTAGCACAAAGATCGAACAGTATTAAATTTTATCGAAGATAAATTCCTGGCCTTAAAATAATAACAAAGAAAATAAAAGATCCTTGCGACTTTGCGTTTATCCAATACTTAAAGATAATAAGAAATAAAAAAAGACTGAATTCATATGAATCAGCCTTTATATTTTTTAGATTAAATAATATTCACTTCCCGTTCAAGTTCTATTCCGAACTTTTCTTTCACAGAATTGATGATTTCTGTAGAAAAATCAAAAATTTCCTTTCCGGTAGCCTTTCCTGTAGCGTTGATGATCACCAATGATTGAAGTTGGTGGGAAGCTGCATTTCCTATCTGCTTTCCTTTCCATCCGCATTGCTCAATTAACCATCCTGCGGGTACTTTTACCATGTTTCCATTGGGATAGCCCTGAATATTTCCAAACTGCTGTTTTAATGCTTCAAACTGAGCCAAAGGAATTGTTGGGTTCTTGAAAAAACTTCCGGCATTTCCGATTTTCTTAGGATCCGGCAGTTTGCTTTGTCTGATATGGATTACCGCTTTGGAAACATCCTGAATCGTAGGGTTTTTAATGCCAAGATTTTCCAGTTCGGATTGGATGGCTCCATATTCGGTTTTGATACGATGTTCTTTTTGGGTAAGCTTAAAAGTGACTCCAAGAATAACATATCTGCCTTTTCCTTCCTGCTTGAAAACAGAATCTCTGTATCCGAATCTGCATTGTTCAAGACTGAAGGTTCTCAGTTCAAGATTTTCCAGATCCAATGCCTCACAGCTTACAAAAACGTCTTTGATCTCTGTTCCGTAAGCCCCAATATTCTGCATAGGAGAAGTTCCCACATTTCCCGGAATTAAAGACAGGTTTTCAAGTCCTCCATAATTTTTTTGCAGGCAGTACATCACAAATTCATGCCAGTTTTCACCTGCTTTTGCGGTTACTAATACTTCATTTTCACTGATGTGTTCTTCGGAAATTCCTTTTAAATTCAGTTGGATAGCAAGACCGTCAAAATCTTTGGTAAGAAGAATATTGCTCCCGCCTCCCAAAAAGAGAAGCTGAAGGGAATTCGTCTTCGAGAAAATGAGTGCCTCTTTTAATTCATCAATAGTACTGACTTCAGTAAAATAATGGGCTTTGGCTTCAACACCGAATGTGTTATAAGGTTTTAATGAAAAATTTTCCTGCATGTTTTATTTGTATTCTTTGGGAAGAATCTTGTCTAGTTGTTCTTTAAGTTGCTGTAGCTGTTTGTAATGTAAAGTATCTGCGTAGGCATTTACATAAATATGGGATTTTTTCGGAGTCCGGATCTGGAATGTTTCATCTATTCCGTCTACAGACTGTTGGCTGGGAGAACTTTTTATATGATCAAGATCTACAATATGGACTGATGATACAAGCTTTTTCCAGACTTGGGGATTGATAGCAGATGCCCATGCCTGATGGCTTTGTTGGGCCGTTATCCCTTTTTCTGCAAAAACAGAATCTTTTGTGGCTTTGATAATTCTGTAATTTCCAAGGTTTCCCCCAATATCAGATACACTGATGAATGTAATTTCGTGTGGATTTCTGTGGGGTGCCGACTGTTCAGTCTTTTTGGAATCACATGAAAAAAATGCCGACAGCAAAAGAATCGAAAACAGAATTTTCAGATGGAGTTTTTTTGTTGTCGGCATAGTATATATTTTACAGACTGAATTCTTCTCTGTACTTCTTTAAAGCTTCTTTAAGAATTTCAGCACTTCTTTTTAAATCTTCTTCTTTCAGAACATAGGCAATTCTCACCTGTTTCTTACCTAATTCAGGATTGCTGTAGAACCCTCCTGCAGGGGCAACCATGATGGTTTCGTTATTAAGAGCGTATTTTTCAAGCAGCCACTGAGCAAATTTTTCAGTATCATCTACCGGAAGCTCTGCAACACAGTAGAAAGCACCTCTTGGTTTAGGGCAGATAACTCCAGGAATAGCATTTAAAAGATCTACCAATACATTTCTTCTGTGGGTATATTCTTCTCTTACTGCTCTGATATAAGGGCCATCGTTCTGGTGTGCTGCTGTTGCTGCAATCTGTCCCAAAAGAACCGGGCTTAATCTTGCCTGTGCAAAAAGCATGGCTGCATTACGGATTTTGTTGGAGCGAGTCACCATACATCCGATTCTTACTCCACACATAGAGTAACGCTTGGATTCTGAATCAATGATGATACAGTTTTCCGCTAATTCAGGGAAATCAAGCATGGAAATCTGCTGCTTTCCGTCATATACATATTCTCTGTATACTTCATCAGAGATGATTACAATGTCGTATTTCAAAGCAATTTCTGCAAGTTTCTGAAGCTCCTCACGCGTATAAAGATATCCGGTAGGGTTTCCAGGGTTACAGATAATGATTGCTCTTGTTTTTTCTGTAATTTTTTTCTCAAATTCCTCAACAGGAGGCAAAGCAAAACCTGTGTCAATTGTAGAAGGTACTGCTACTACATTCACATCAAATGTACTGGTGAAACCGTTGTAGTTGGCATAGTAAGGCTCAGGAATAATCACTTCATCCCCTTCATCACATAGAGTAGAGATAGCAAAGTTCAGGGCTTCAGAACCTCCATTGGTAACAATAAAGTTATCAGGGGTAAGATCTGAGAAACCTAATGAATGGTAGTATTCTGTAAGGGCTTTTCTGTATTCAATATTTCCTTCAGAAAGCGCATATTCCAATACTTTTAAATCGATGTTTTTTAAAGCATTTAACGCTGTTTCCGGAGTTTCAATATCAGGCTGTCCAATATTAAGGTGATATACTTTTATTCCTTTCTGTTTTGCTTGTAACGCAAAGGGAACCAGTTTTCTTACCGGCGATGGCGGCATATGCAGTGCTCTGTTTGAAATATTCGGCATTGTTCAAAAAATTTGTATGACAAAAATAGGATTTAATTTCTCAATAATAAAATTAAGAGTCAATTAAGAAATAGGAGAATGTTCTTTAATTTTTTTTTTACTTCTGTTAATTTTTGTGTGCGTTAAATATTAATATTTGATCTTTTTCGAAATTATTTTATTTTTTAATCAAAAAAAACTTTTTTGTATTGTTATTTTTACTAAATTTCGCCACAAATGTGATTAAAATGGCAATAAATTTATTTTCTAGAGTGGTACCTGCTGTCGCTCTGTTTTCAGCCAGTGTACTCCTGGCTCAAAATTATCAGACCATGCCGATTACTTCAGGCTTAACCGCTGATGTAATTGCAAACGGTATCGGTTCTTCAACAATTTCTACAAATAATGACGTAGATGGAGTTTCATACGCTTTTGTAGCGAAAGATTTTCAGCTGACCTCTACAAGTGCAGCGATTACGTATGGTATTCCTGTAGATGGGCTCATTAATTCTGTAGTGGGAACAACTCCCGGATTAAGCTTTCAACTGGCAAGTTTAAATGCAAATAATTCTCTAAGATTGGCTGCAACCAGTGATAACGGAACTTTGGCATTTACAACACCAAAGGCAGCGATCAAACTCTATATGCTTGCTGTAAGTGGAAGTGGTACTTCTACGGTAAGTGTAGTGGTTAATTTTACCGATGGCAGTTCGCAGACGTTTTCAAGTATAAGTCTTTCAGATTGGTATAATGGATCTAATTTTGCGATACAGGGAATAGGAAGGATTAAAAAGCCGGGGGCTACTCCAGCCAGTGGTGATGATGTGCCTTCTCCTGAAGGGGGAACCAATCCAAGATTATATCAGGCTGAATTGGCAATAGATGCAGCAAATCAGGCAAAACTAGTACAAAGTGTAACCGTAACTAAAGTTAGTGGTTCAGGGATACCGAATATTTTTGCTTTTTCAGCAGATGCCTATTCTGATTGTGCACCTCCTGTATTACAGGCCGTTTCCGGAATCACAGCAAACTCAGCTTTAGTTTCATGGACAGGCAGTGCTGCCAGCTATGATGTATACCACAGTACTTCCAGTACAATACCGGCAAGCTCAGTAACGCCTACTTATCCGGGGGTAACAGGTACAAGTACAACTATTGGAGGTCTTAATTCAAATACTACCTATTATTATTGGGTGAGATCCAACTGTAATACTGCAACCAGCCAAAGTGTATGGTCTTTTGCAGGAACATTTAAAACAGCTTGTTCTACTTTCACGGTTCCTTATACAGAAAACTTTGATACAACAAGTACAGGTTCCTCTTCAAATACGAATGCTCCAAGCTGTTGGGCATATCTGGAGAGTGCCTCATTTGCAGGGTATGGATATGTAGCAGCATCCAATAGCTATTCAGCACCTAATTCTTATTATATGAATAATTCAAGTGGGACTACAGGCAGCCAAATGTTAGTGGCTCCTCCTACTATAAACCTTTCAGATGGTACGAAGCGTGTAAGATTCTATGCAAAAGGAGGAGGAAGTAATTATACATTATTAGTGGGAACACTTTCGAATCCTACAGATCCTGCTTCTTTTACACAGATTGGAGCTCCTATTACCTTAACTACTACTCATACACAATATACCGTTAATATTCCTTCAGGTTCTGATTTGCAATTGGCATTTAAACATGGATTGGGAGGTTCTTCACGTTCTATTTATATTGATAATATTACGGTTCAGGATATTCCTTCTTGTCTTGAGCCAACTGCTGTTACATCATCAAACGTGACAATGAATACAGCAACGATCGGTTGGACGGCACCAGCTTCTGCTCCTGCCAACGGATATGAAGTATATTACAGTACAACGAATACTGCACCTGATGCATCTACTGTTTTGAACGCTTCCAACTCTGCAACTTCTGCTACGACTTCAGCACCGCTGAGCTCTCTATCTACTGATACGAATTACTATGCATGGGTAAGATCTGTATGTAGTGCCAGTGACAAAAGTATCTGGAGTGATGTTACAGCATTCAGAACAGGTTACTGTCTGCCTTCATCTACTTCACAGAACTCATGGCTGTCTGACTTCAGTTCTACCGGAGGATTGGTAAATATGACGTATTCATCCGGTTCAAGTGTTGCAGGTGGATATCAAAATTTAGTAGCAAGCAATAACAAGATCATCAATGCTCCGGGATCTGACACTTCAGTGTCTTTCACCGCAGGAGGTCCTACATGTGGAATTGCAGTTTGGGTAGACTGGAATAATAATTTAACTTTTGAAGCTTCAGAAAGAATGTTTGTTACTAACACTTATATAACAAATGCTTCCGGAACTATTACGGTACCTGCGGGAACACCTCTTGGAAGTTATAGAATGAGAGTAGTAACTGATTATAACAGTACAGCACCATCAAACCCTTGTTCAGCGATCTCAAGAGGAGAATTCATTGATTTTACCTTTGAAGTAGCTACTTCATTATCAACTTCAGAAACCCATCTGAAGAAAAAAGAAGTGAATGTATATCCTAATCCTTTCAAAGATGTTCTTCATATTGCAGATATCAAAGATGTTAAATCTGTAACTGTTACAGATGTAGCGGGAAGAGTAGTGAAAACTATTGATAACCCAACTACAGAACTTCAGTTAGCTGAATTGAACGCTGGTTTATATTTAGTAACAATGAACTTTAAAGATGGCTCAAAATCAACAGTAAAAGCCATTAAGAAATAAAATTTTTTGAGTTAATAATTTCTGTAGGCAGTTGCATTCGTGTGGCTGCCTTTTTTTATGATTTGTTTGAATAATAATCTAAAAATAGTCGTATTTTAGAAAAAATTACCATATGCAGATTCAGTCAGTTTCCATAGAGGATTATATCTCAAAAATTCCTGAAGAAAGACAGGAAGCCTTCAAAAAGCTTTATGATACCGTGAATGACAACCTTCCTAAAGGTTTCGAAGAGGCCACAAATTATGGAATGGTAGGTTGGGTTGTTCCTTTGAAAACATATCCTGCAGGTTATCACTGTACACCGGGAACTCCACTGCCATTTTTAAGCGTAGCTTCTCAGAAGAATTTTATAGCGCTGTATCATATGGGACTGTATTCCACACCGGAGCTTCTCGACTGGTTTGTGGCAGAATACCCTAAACATTCCAAAAAAAAGCTGGATATGGGTAAATCATGCATACGTTTTAAAAAAGTAGAAGATATTCCTTTTGAGCTGATCGCTGAACTCAGTAAAAAAATGACTGCTGATGATTGGATCAAAATTTATGAATCTCAGTATAAGAAATAAAAAAAGCTCTGAAATCTACTTGATTTCAGAGCTTTTTTTATGCTGGAAGCTGGAAGTTTGAAGCTGGAGGTAGTATTTGTATTTTAAAATCACCAATTGTCATTTCATGTTGAGCTTGATAAATATTTAAAAGTTAATTAAATGGTATGTATTTATTCATCAGCTTTCAGAAACTTCCATCCTCCAGCTTCCCTCTTCCTTTCTAAAAATGAATATCCCAGATTCCTGCTTTCCGTTCAAGTTCAATCAAAGCAGCGGCATTATCTGCAAGAGCCTGATAATAATCTTTCCGGATATTATTGTAAGTTCTTTGGGCATTCAGCACTTCCAGAATAGAGCTTTCTCCTCTTTTGTAGCTGTAGGTAATTCCTTCCAAGATACTTTGTGCTTCTGAAAGCATTCCGTTTTGGAACTGCCTGAGCTGTTTCTGAGTTGCTATATATTGCTGGTAGGCCTGCATCACTTCTGCTTTTATGCTTTGTTCGATTTGTTTGTATTCAACTTCTGCCTGAGAATGCGCCATTTCTGCGATCTTCAATCCTGCATTTCTTCTGTTGGAAAATTTTAAAGGAATACTGATACCCATTTTTACAGCATTTACGGTAGGAGAAGGTGCAATTTCGTTGGTTGCTTCTGTATGGCGTTCTGCTCCTGCACTAATGCCTAAGTCGATAATACGGTTGGCTTTTTCAAGATTGATCTGGCTTTTAGCTACTTCTGTATTTTGTCTTGCTGCCAATAAATCGGCTCTTTCATTCAAAGCCTGTAAGGTTAGATCGTCAATACTGAAATCCCTGTTGAAAGTATTGAAATCTCCGGCAACCTCTCTGCCTGTTATTTTGCTGTCGCCAAGAAATACTGATAAACTGGTGAGAGCCTGTTGTTCTGCACTCTCAGCCTGATATACTTCATTGAGTAAAGAAGCCGCTTCCAGTTTACTCTGTTTGGAAGTCACTAATGATATGGTTCCCAAACGATACCGGATACTGTCGGATTTTGCCAGCTGCTGCATATTTTTATAAGAATCCTGCTGTACTTCAAGCAAAGCTTTTGATTTTAAAGCATCAATGTATCCTAAACTGGCATCTGCACGAAGATTCCTGAAGAAATCCTGCAGTTGTATTTTGCTCAGTTCAGATTGGTTTCTGGCCAGATTTACCCGGGCTTTTCTTTTACCACCCAATTCAAGCGTCCAGCCGATTGATGTGCCATAGACATAGCCCATATTTTGATTCACCCCATTATTGGTGGTTTCCATTTCCAATTGGGGATCAGGAAACATATTAGCGGTCTGAATGGCAGCCTCAGCCATACTTACATTGTATTTTTGAGAAGCATATCCAAGATTTTTATTTCCCACAAGACTCAGGTATTCTTCAAATTGCAAAACCTCTTTTTCCTGTGCCTTTATCTCTGTAATACTAAACCATACTACAGATAATATGATAATATGAACTTTAATTTTCATCTGATTTCAAATTTTGTTTTTCGTGGCGGCGTTCAGCCATAAAATAAATAGCCGGCAGCACAAAAAGTGTTAAAATAGTAGAGAACATTAACCCATAGACAATTACCGTTGCCAGTGGACGCTGTACATCCGAACCGATGCCTGTAGCCAGTGATGCCGGGAATAATCCAATTACAGCTACCGTTGCCGTCATCAATACAGGTCTGAAACGGTCTTTTGCTCCTTTGATAGCAGCATGTTTCAGTTCATATCCTTTCTTTCGCAGATCGTTGATATGAGAAATCATAATAACTCCATTCTGAATGGCAACCCCGAACAATGCGATAAATCCTACTGCCGAAGATACATTCAGGGACATTCCCCGTATGTTGAGTGCCAGCATTCCGCCAAATAATGCCAGTGGAACAATAGACATCAGTACCAAAGCCTGTCTGAAGTCTCCAAATGCACCATACAATAACAGGAACATAATTGCCAATGCCAGCGGAACAATAAACGCCAATTTGGAATAAGCTCTGTTTTGATTTTCAAACTGTCCGCCCCATTTGATCTGGTATTTCTCATGGTCATATTGGATGTCTTTTTTAATTTTATCCTGTGCTTTTTTCAAAAATGAAGAAAGATCCGTTCCTCTTAAGTTCAGCTTAACGGTAAGGTGTCGTTTGTTCATTTCCCGGGTAATAGTACTTTCACCAGTACTTAACTTCACTTCTGCTACCTGAGATAAAGGAATTTTAGCTCCGGAAGCTGAGGTAAGCATCAGATTTCCGATTTTATCCGGAGTATCACGGCTGTCTTCCGTATAACGGCATGAAATATCATAGACTTTATTGCCAATAAAAATCTGGGAAATGGCTTTTCCTCCCAATGCCACTTCAATAAGGTCGGCAACATCAGCTACATTCAAGCCATACTGAGCAATTTTGTCTCTGTTGGCAATAATCTGTAATTGAGGCAATGGAGGTTCCTGATCAATAGCAAGGTCTGCGGAACCCGGAATTTTATTTAAAGTTGAAAGTACATTTTCTGCAATTCTTCTGGTTTCTTTAAAATCTTCTCCATACACCTTTACTACTAATTCGCTGTGAGCTCCGGAAATTTTATCCATTACTCCGTCAATCATAGGCTGCGAAAATCCTACGGTGAATCCAGGCATATCTTTATAATCAGCTGCAAGTTCTTTGATGAGGTCTGCTTTTGTTTTTCCTGCAGGCCATTCGCTGTAAGGTTTTATCCCGACTGAAACTTCAAAATGGGAAGCTGTCCATGGGTCGGTACCGTCATCATTACGTCCTGCCTGAACCATCATATAAGTAATTTCAGGATGTTTTAAAGTACGGGCACGTAAGGTGTTACTCATTTCTTTTGATTTAGCTAAAGAAATTCCGGGTGGCAGCTGTACCTGAAGCCAGATAGAACCTTCATCCAGCTCCGGAAGGAAGTCTTTTCCTACATTGTAGGAAAGAATTCCGGCAGATACTAAGGCGATTGTAATAGGAATCATCACTCTTTTGGGAGCCTGCATTATCTTTTCAATACTCTTCCCATAGGCGGTACTTACTTTCTCCAGCCATTTATTGTGATAGATCTTCTGGGGTTTGCGATAGATTACATACGCTAATCCCGGAATCAGAAGTAATGCTACGGCGAGTGCTCCCAATAGAGCATATCCTACAGTAAAGGCCATGGGGGTAAATAATTTTTTTTCTACTCTTTCAAAAGCGAATAATGGAAGGTATGCTGTAATGATAATAATGGTTGAAAAGAAAATAGGTTTTGCCACTTCAATCACTCTTTGGGTTATCGTTTTTTCTTCCAGTGTTTCTTCAGAATTTTCTTCCCTTTTCTTTAAAATGGTTTCAAGCATGACAATAGCTCCGTCTACAATGATTCCAAAATCAATAGCTCCCAGTGAAAGCAGGTTGGCCGGAATATTGGTGAAATGCATTAATATAAAAGCAAATAATAATGAAAGCGGAATGGTAATAGCCACCAGTAATGCTCCACGCCAGCTTCCAAGAAATATAATCAGTACAATAATAACCAATACAATTCCTTCAGTAAGCGTATGGGAAACTGTTGTAAGCGTTGTTTTTACAAGGTCTGTTCTGTCCAGGAAAGGATGGATCTTTACACCGGGAGGCAGTGTTTCGTTATTCAGTTCTTCGATTGCTTCATGCACTCCTTCCAATACTTGTGAAGGGTTTTGACCTCTCAGTAAAAGAACAATTCCTTCCACGCTTTCAGAATAATTACGTTTCCGGTCTGTGTAGCCAAGAATTCCTTTTCTTTCCAGGTTTCCGTATTTCAGAGTTCCTACATCATTCAAAAAAACAGGAACCCCGTTTTGTGTTTTTACTACAATTTTTCCAAGGTCATTTAAATCTTTTACCAATCCTATTCCGCGGATGACATAGGCTAGATTTCCACGGGGAAGCATACTTCCTCCGGCACTTACATTGTTTTTGGAAATCGTTTCTGTTACTTCTGACAGGGAAAGATTATACTGTTCAAGTTTATGTGGATCCAGCTCAATCTGAAACTGGGTGGTAATTCCCCCGAAATTCGTTACATCAGCAATTCCTGAAACCTGTTTGATCCTGGGAATGATGACAAATTTTTGCAAATCCGTCAATTCCCGAAGGCTGTGGTTGTTACTTTCGATAATATAACGATATACTTCGCCGATAGGAGAGGTGAGGGGATCTAATCCGGGCTGTGCACCATAAGGAAGATCCACATCTGTCAGTCTTTCCTGAATACGCTGGCGTGCCCAGTAATCATCTATGCCATCATCAAAAACCATAGTGATAATGGAAAGTCCGAACGTACTTTTGCTGCGCATTACATGCATTCCCGGAAGACCGTTCAGTGATCTTTCTAAGGGAATGGTGATTTGCTGCTCTACTTCTTCAGCGGCCAGTCCAGGAACCTGTGTTACCACCTGGGAAGTTACGTCGGCAATATCAGGATAAGCTTCTATGGATAATCTGGTCCAGGAATAATATCCAAAGAACCCCAGTAAAAGGAAGAGAGCAAGCATGAGCCATCTCTTCTGTATAGAGATTGTAAGTAATTTTTTCATAGTTTCTGATTTCGCATCATTTTACATTATTTCGCATCAAGCATATAAATTCCTCCTTCCGTCATGATGGTTTCTCCGGGTTTTAATCCTGAAATGATTCTTACTGTTTTCTGGTTGGTTTCTCCTGTTGTCACGGGACGTTTCGCATATTGATGCTTTCCTGTTTTTACCCATACATATTGGGAATTATCCTGTTGCATTAAAGCGGTTACGGGAATCATCACAGCTTTTTCAGGCGTTGTGGAAAAATTGACGGTAGCGTACATTCCCGGTTTGAGTTTTCTGTCGGGATTATCACATTCAATAAGGACTTTTATGCTTCGGGTATCTTCATCTACAATTTCATTGACGTGATATACTTTTCCTGTAATATTTCTGTCGGGATAGGCACTTACTTTTACAGAAACCTGATCTCCGGTATTCACAAAACGGATGTCTTTTTCCTTGACATCACCGGAAATCCAGACTTTTGATAATTCTGCGATAATCATTACAGGATCTGCATCTCCTTTCAGATACTGGCCGTTTACAATTTTATTGAAAATGATTTCTCCTTTGATGGGCGCTCTTACAATAAGAGGACTTCCTATTCCTCCGCCTTTGCTGTTATAGACCTTCAAAGCAGAAGAGGCATTGGAAAGAGATGTTTTTTTATTTTTAAAATCCGTGTCTGCTTCATCCAGTTCTTTCTGAATACCTACGCCGTGTTTCACAAGGTCCTGCTGGCGTCTGTAATTTTTTTCTGCAAGCTGTACATCATTCAATGCATCTGTATAATCCTTTTGAACCGAAAAATAATCGGAAGAAAGGATTTCAAAGAGCGGGCTTCCGGCAGAAACATTTTGTCCCAGCTGAATAAATGATTGGGTTATTCTTCCGGAAAACGGACTTGCAATTTCTGCGTAATGATTAGGGATCGCCTGGATTGTTCCGGCCGAGACTACACCATCGCTGTGTTCCTGTTCGGTAACGATGTGTGTTTTGATTTTTTTGAAAACAGGATTGTTTTCCGGGATGATAACCTGCTCGCCACGGGTTATTATTTCAGATTCTTTGTTTTGTTGAGGTGTATTGTCTTTACAGGAGACTACAAAGAGACTGATAAGAAATAAGATTACTTTTTTCATGACCTTAATAAAATTGAGTGCTATTGCTGATTGTTGCTTTTGTTTCGTTCTTTTTCTTGGTACTGACCAGTTTTTTGCTCCTGGCTTCTTTTTGTGAGGATAATGAGGGTCTCAGAAATATATTTGTAGAGACAATGAAGATTACAGTAATGAGTGCTTCTATAGGGTATCCGAGAGCACACAATGCGCCTATGGCTGCTGAGCACCATAAAGTGGCCGCCGTATTTAATCCTCTCACGGTAAGGCCGTCTTTCATGATCACTCCACCGCCAAGGAAGCCTATTCCACTAACGATATAAGAGGTGATTCTTCCGGCTGCATCCCCACCAATTCTGATGGCAATCAATACGAATGCTGCTGAGCCAATGCAAACCAAAGTGTTGGTTCGGAGGCCTGCATTTTTTTTGCGCCACTGTCTTTCGAAGCCTATTCCTGCTCCCAGGCTGAATGCGGTCAGTAAACGAAGGGTAAATTCAAATGTATTCATACCTTTTCCTGTTTTTTACAAAGCTTTTCAGCTGTATAGAAAAGTGAATACAACTAAAGCTTTTAAGATTGATAATTAGGGTAAGGATCTGGGTCCATATGCTTTATTTTTTACTGTGCAAAAGTAGAAATGACTGCTTTTTTTTACCGTTAGAAAAGCTTTAGAATGTTATTAGAAAATCATTAGAGAAAATTACTTTGTATTTTTTTGATGATTCTACAAGGAATAATTATTTATTATATCCTATTAATATGTGTAAACTGTACCCATGGTAAGAGATAAAATTTCAATACATTTGGAGGCTGGTTTTTGTATGATGAATTTCACCATTGGTCATACAAAATAAGAGCTTGTTTAATCCCTGAGATTTCCCTCCAAAACCTTTGAATTAAAAATGAAAAAATCAAACATAGCAATACCTGCTACATTGTTAGCTATTATATGTGTACAGGGCGGAGCTTCCATCGCTAAACAGCTTTTTCCTGCTATCGGAGCTATTGGTACGGTTACTTTAAGAATTGTACTTTCTGCTGTATTGCTTACTTTGATTAATCGTCCGAAATTTTTACAGTTTGACAGACAGAAATGGAAATACTGTGCGATATACGGAATAGGTTTGGCTGCGATGAATCTTATTTTCTATATGGCCATTCAAAGAATTCCATTAGGATTGGCTGTCACGGTGGAATTTGCGGGTCCGTTATTTCTTGCGCTGGCTTTATCCCGAAAACTGCTGGATGTTGTGTGGGCGTTGCTGGCATGTGTCGGGATTTTACTGATTGTTCCATGGCAGAATGATCATGTAGATTTAATAGGACTTGGGCTTGCTTTTCTTGCGGGAATGTTCTGGGCAGTTTATATCATAATGGGCGGGAAGGTTTCCAACATAATGGATGGAAAAGACGCGGTTACGACAGGAATGATATTCGCCAGCCTCGTGATTATTCCATTTACAATATGGGATGGTGCTGTTTTCAACCTTACTCCGAATATTTTTGTAAAAGGGCTTGGGGTGGCTATTCTTTCGAGTGCCTTACCTTTTTCGCTGGAGATTATGGCATTGAAAAGGCTTCCTGCAAAAACTTTTAGTATTCTGATGAGCCTGGAACCTGCATTTGCCGCACTTTCCGGATTGGTTTTCCTGGCTGAAGAATTATCTTTTTTACAATGGATTTCTATTGCATGCGTCATTGCAGCCAGTATAGGAACAACCGTTTTCAATAAGAAATCTCTTTCTCACGAGTAGAGGGATTACTTTTTTAAACCATTAAGCTAATTAAGGTTTTAAGGGAAGTTAAGATTCAAATAAATTTGAAAGAAGTTTTTGATTCATTAACTGATCATAAACTCCACGGTAAAAATAGTTTCATGATGATTTGATAGTACCGTAATTTTTGCATGGTGGAGCAAAATAATTTTCTCAGTAAGGAAAAGTCCTATTCCGTGGCCTTTTTCCTGTCTTGGAGTCTCACTTCTGTAAAAAGGTTTAAAGATATGGGGTAAATCTTCCTGAGGAATACTATTTCCCGTATTGGTAAAGCGGATTTTAAGAACGTCTGAATGGGTTCTGACATCTATTGAACAAGTATGTTCCGGTGAATATTTACACGCATTGTCGATGAGATTATTAAAAGCAACCTGCAGAAGATATTCGTTTCCCTGAATGATAAGCTGATGTTCTTCTAATGAATCTTCGATGTTTAATGAAACTTTATAGCCGGGATTTTCTTTTATTATTTTGGTGTAAGATTCCAGAAGAATTTCATCAAGGCGGATTTCTGAAAAGCTGATCTCGTTGGGATCATAGCTGGCTTTTGCAAGATCCATTAAGCTATTGGAAAGTTTTACCATATTGCGGGCATCTTCCAGTGCATATTGAATGGTTTCCTGATATTCTTCTTTGGATTTATCTTTTTCGGAGGCCAGTTCCAGTTCAGTAATAATAGCTGATAAAGGTGTTCTCAGTTCGTGTGAAATATTAGAGACAAAATGTTTTTGGGAATCAAAAGAATTTTCAAGCCTTTCCAGCATTCCGTTGAAGTTTTGGGCAAGCTCATTGAGTTCGTCTTTTTCTTTTGTTGTTTTCAGGCGCAACTCTAGCTTTCCGGCAGTAATTTTTTTTATCTGAATGACCATTTCACTGAGTGGGCTCAATGCTTTTTTGGAAAGAAATATTCCTGCCAGATAAATCAGAATCAAAATACTGAAGAATGAAATAATACTGATGGTAAGAAGATGAGTCAAATATTCATATCCGTATTGATCATAAGCAGCAGCAGTTACAGCATACGATTTTCCTTCATAATGATACACCATCCCGATTACCTGTAAATTGTCTAAAAAAAAAGTGATCCTTTTTTTCTGGAATATCTGGGAAAGCATCTTCGGGGTTTCTTTTACATAATCTACTTTGGCATCATCATGATAGATCAGTTGTTTATTGATATCATAAATGGCTACCTGAACCTCATTAAGCGTTCTGGTATTGTTCTTATAAAGCTTGTGCATTTCCTGTTCAGGAAGTGAGCTTCTGAAGAATAAATCAGCCTTGGCAATGGCTTCATTCTGAAGTTCGCTGTAAAAAGATTTCTCCCTGGCTTCTTTGGATGAATAATAAATCGAAAAGCTGTATATCCCTAAAAGCATTGCCGTAATTAAGGTGAAAAGCAGCGTAAGTCTGGTTCTTATTTTCATCCGGATATTTTTAGTTCATCTTCATGATTATTGTACAATGCCTGACTCGTAGTCTTTTTTCAGAATAAATCCCATACCGGCTTTGGTGTGGATAAGTTTGGCCTCAAAATCTTTATCAATTTTCTTTCGGAGATAATTAATATATACATCAATAAAATTGGTTCCCGTATCAAAGTGGGTTTCCCACACTTTCTCTGCAATTTCACTTCGGGAAAGAACTCTTTCTGAATTTTCCAGCATGAATTTTAAGAGGTTAAATTCTTTCGGTGTTAATTTTATCGGGGTATGATCACGGCTTACTGTTTTCTGCTCCAGGTTCATTTCAATACCTTCATATGTAAGAATAAAAACTTTTTGCTGAAGCTGTTGCGAAAAACGTTTCAGGAGAACTTTAATTCTTGCTACCAGTTCTCTCATTTCAAAAGGTTTCGTAAGATAATCATCTGCTCCGGCATCAAATCCTTCCAGTTTATCATCAGTGGTTCCCAATGCAGTAAGCATAATGACCGGAAGATGAGGTTTTAATGTTTTGATTTCATGGCAAAATTCAAGGCCATCTTTTTTGGGTAATACAATATCGGTAACCACCAGATCAAAATGGGTCTGCATTGCCAGTTTCAGACCTGTAACTCCGTCGTAAGCCACTGTTACCTCAAATTCAGCTTCCTGAAATCCTTTTGCAATCAATTTTGAAAGCCTGTCATCGTCTTCAACTAATAAAATATGTGGCATAAGATTTTGGAAATGTTTGGTGTGAAGAATAGATCAATATTCCCACAAATGTAATGAATTCTATTTTGTAATTTTGACAGCGAAAGTATAATAGCATGTCTGAATTTAGAAAATCTTTTAGCCCAAAAATTAAAGAACTTATGGTTGCAGGACTTTTGTGCTGCTTAATGATCCTGTTGGTTCAGTGTAAAAATACTCATTCTGGCAATGTACAGCTTAGAAATGGAGATCTTCTTTTTGTCACAGCAAAAGAATCCGGACTTTCCGGGGCGATTAATAATGTGACTCAAAAACAAAAAACGGCTTCATTTGATCATATAGGAATTCTTGAAAAAGAAGGGAACAGAATGTTTGTTCTGCATGCTGCGCCTAAAGGTGGTTCTCAGAAACAGGATTTCCATGATTTTATAAAAGATCAGAAAGAAGAAGGGCAGGAAGTGATTGTCTATCGTCTAAAGCCCGAATACCAGAAAGCAATTCCTGAAGCTATTAAAAAGGCACATTCCATGCTTGGAAAACCTTACAATTTCAATTATATTCTGGATGAAAATTCATATTACTGTTCAGATTTTGTGGAAAGAGCTTTTCGGGAAGAACATATTTTCAAACTGGAACCCATGACATTTATTGATCCTAAGACCGGAAAAACAAATGTATTCTGGGAAGAATTTTACACCAAAAAAAATCTGAAAGTCCCTGAAGGAGAGGATGGTTGTAATCCTAATGGCCTTGCGGGTTCAGAGAAATTAGAAAGAATAAATACACTGTAAAATAGAGAGAGAAGCTTATAAGGCTTCTTTTTTTTATGTTAAATTTTTAAAAATATTAGTCTACTAATTTGGTGGACTAATATTTTTTTATATTTTTGTCACAGATTTAAATGCAGAGCGCGATATGATCTAAGAGTGTTTAACCAAAAAATGTTTAGCGATGATTACACCTAATCCAGGCCTGCAGGTTTTACAAAATAAAATAAACCTGCCTAAAAAAGAATTGTTATTGGAAGTAGAGTTGAATGGGAAAATGAAATTTGAACATTTAATGAATACCATCTATAATCAATTAGGCATTTGCCATAGAGTGTTGTCAGCTAATGTAGAATACGTGAACGGATATAGTTTTGGTTCCGTACAGTTATATATTAATGTCAATTCAGAAGATTTTCAGCAGCTTGAATTCTATCTGAATAAAAATAAACTTATCAATACGACGGTAGAATATACCTGCAGAACCTATTTTTAAGTGAGATTCATATAGTTTTAATTACTCAAAGTGTCTGGTTTTTTACCAGGCACTTTTTATTTTTTACAAAAGCAGATGATAAACACATTAAAAAGATCAATCGTTAACCGGGACAAAATTCCCCTCCTCCGGAGGGGTGGCAAAAATTCAAAGAATTTTTGACGGGGTGGTAAAACAAAAAAAGCGCCCAGAATACCCTGAACGCTTTCGTATTATCAAATAAAATAATTTTAAATTCTTTCGATGTCCGCACCAATGGCTCTTAGTCTTCCATCAATATTTTCATATCCTCTGTCGATTTGTTCGATGTTGTGGATAATAGATTTTCCTTCTGCTGAAAGGGCTGCAATAAGAAGTGCATTTCCTGCTCTGATATCCGGGGAAACCATAGTTGTTCCTCTTAACGGAGCCTCCTGATTTAAGCCGATTACTGTAGCTCTGTGCGGATCACATAAAATGATCTGAGCACCCATGTCAATTAACTTATCCACAAAGAATAATCTGGATTCAAACATTTTCTGATGAACCAGGATACTTCCTTTTGCCTGTGTAGCTACCACTAAAATAATAGATAATAAATCCGGCGTAAATCCAGGCCATGGCGCATCCGAAATCGTAAGGATAGATCCGTCAATAAATTTCTGAATTTTATAGTGTTCCTGAGCTGGAATGTAGATGTCATCACCACTTTGCTCAAGTTCGATTCCTAATTTTCTGAATGTATTCGGGATAACACCAAGCTGGTTCCAGTTTACATTTTTAATGGTAATTTCAGATTTCGTCATGGCTGCAAGACCAATCCAGGAACCGATTTCTACCATATCCGGAAGCATAGTGTGCTCAGTTCCTCTAAGGTATTCAACCCCTTCAATGGTCAAAAGGTTTGATCCGATTCCTGAGATATTAGCACCCATTCTGTTCAGCATTTTGCATAATTGCTGAAGGTAAGGTTCACACGCAGCGTTATAGATTCTTGTTTTTCCTTTTGCCAGAGCCGCTGCCATTACAATATTAGCTGTTCCGGTTACAGAAGCTTCTTCCAGTAAAATGAATTTTCCTTTCAGTTCTTTAGCTTTTAAAGAATAGAAATATTCCTCTTCATCATAATTGAATTCAGCACCTAATTCTACAAGTCCTTGAAAGTGAGTGTCTAATCTTCTTCTTCCGATTTTGTCTCCTCCCGGAGTCGGCATATAAGCCTCTCCATAACGCGCAAGCATTGGACCCATCAACATAATAGAACCACGTAATTTTGCTCCGTCTTTTTTGAACTCGTTAGATTTAATATAATCAAAATTAACCTGATCAGCTTTGAAAGTATAATCTCCCTGTCCGTTTTTAGTAATTTTTACCCCAAAATCTCCAAGAATTTCAATCAGTCTGTTAACATCATGGATATCAGGAATATTTTTGATTCTTACTTCTTCGTCCGTTAGGAGAACCGCACATAAAATTTGTAAAGCCTCATTTTTGGCTCCTTGTGGAGTTATTTCACCCTGCAGTCTTTTTCCTCCTCTTATCTGAAATGTTCCACTCATTATTTTCTGTTTTTATGATTGTTATTATGCCTTCTCTTGTTAGGCTGGTTATTATTTTTATTATTGCTGTTATTCCTGTTGTTATTGTTGTTATTTCGGTTGTTGTTATTATTATTGGTATAATAAATCTTACTTTTCTCAAGAGAATCTATTCCGGTAAGATCCAACCTGTTTTCAGACAGCTCTTTCAGGTGGCGGAAAATAACATCATCCGTCACATGTTCTTTATTATAGACATTATAAGACTTCTTCATATTGTTGGCAATCACTTCGATAAGGGCTTCTTTTTCATCACCCGTTTCCAGTTCGATTGCTTTTTCTATCAATTGAAGAATACTTTTTCCGTAGAACTTAAAGTCACCTTGAAGTTTTGGATATTCCATTCTTTTAGGTTTTTCTGCTAGCTGTTCCATCGTTGGGAACGGATAAGGAGAATCTACATCCAGATCATGATTAGCAAGAATAAAAAGATGGTCCCAAAGTTTATGTTTATAATTTTCCTCGTCGCGAAGTTGTGGGTTTCTCTGACCCATAAAATCGATGATTGCCATAGCCATTTCGTTCCTTTCCTCTTTGGTAGGAAGTTCTTTGCAGCGCTCAACCAACTGTTGTATAATTCTGCCATATTCTGGCATATGAAGCTGAGTTTTTTGGGTATTGTATTCCATAGTATGCAAATATATGGATTAAAAGAAAAATTGTTTCCAGAATCTTAAAAATTTATGATTTTTTAATGAAAAATTGAATGGCCTTTCTTCTTGATTTATTATAGAAAATGAAAATATTTCCCATTCATTTGAATTTGTTTTTAATAAAATTGTATCTTGTTTAATAGATTGATAATTAATTATTACGATGAAAAAAACAAACTTTTTCCTTTCTCTGCTGGCTTTGGCGCTATTGAGCTCTTGCCAGAACAGAGATGAAATGATTACGGAACCTGCCAGGCAGCAAGAGGTTCATGACAAAACAGTACATGTAACGAATCATGACGGTCGGCCTTTCAGTACTGGAAATGAGTCCGGGGCTATGCAGGGTAAATTTGTAGCAGGTCCCGGCGGTGGAGTTCTGATGCAGGGATTCTACTGGGATGTTCCGGAAGGAGGCAATTGGTGGAATACTGTTAAAGATAAATTAACGGCATGGTCCGATGCCGGAATTGGTGCTGTATGGCTGCCTCCTGCATCAAAAGCACAGAACGGAGCCTATTCTATGGGATATGATCCTACGGATTATTATGATTTCGGAAATTTTAACCAGAATGGAAGCACAGAAACCCGTTTCGGATCAAGAACCGAACTGGAAGCATTAATTACCAAAGCACATACTGAAAATATGCAGGTGTATGCAGATATTGTCATCAATCACAACAGTGGCGGGCAATCTGAAGCCAACCCTTTTACAGGGACTAACACCTGGACCAATTTTTCAGGCGTTGCATCAGGGAAGTTTCAGCGAAATTATAATGATTTTTATAAAAATGCCTATGGAAATAATGATGAAGGAGCCTTTGGAGGTTTTCCGGATTTATGTCACGCCAATCCCCATGTACAGGACTGGCTTTGGGGAAGAGATGATTCTGTAGGTAAATATTATAAAAATGTGATGAAGTTCGATGGCTGGAGGTTTGATTACGTTAAAGGATTCGGACCTTGGGTAGTGAATACCTGGAATTCCAATGTAGGAGGATTTTCTGTTGGAGAACTATGGGATTCCAATGTAAATACACTGGAGTGGTGGGCCAATAATGCCAACAGCTCTGTATTTGATTTTGCTGCGTATTATAAAATGGATGAAGCTTTTGATAATGGAAATTTAAATGTTCTGAATGATGATATGATGTGGAAAAGAAATCCCTACAAAGCAGTTACTTTTGTAGCCAATCATGATACAGATATCATTTACAATAAAATGCCGGCATATGCCTATATCTTAACCCATGAAGGGTATCCCACAATTTTTTACAGAGACTATGAAGAATGGTTAAATAAAGAAAGATTGAATAACCTGATCTGGATCCATAACAATAAAGCTACCGGAACTACTTCTATCCTGTATATCGATAATGATGAATATATTGCGAGACGTAACGGTTATAATGGAAATCCAGGACTTGTTGTGTATATCAACACCTCCTCAAATTGGCAGGAAAGATGGGTGGAAACCAACTGGAGCAGCCAGCAGATCAAAGACTTCACCGGAAGTTCAAGCTGGTATCCGACAACACAAGGAGATAAGTGGGTGAAAATCCAGTGCCCGCCAAATTCTTATTCTGTGTGGTCGCTTAATTTATAAGTAATGAATGATAATTGATAATTGATTAAGCTGGTAAAAGACTGTTTTTCAGTTTAATTTCCATTAAACATTAAACATTAAACATTAAACATTAAACATTAAACAAAAGCAATTATACGTCTTATTTGTCATTCCGTAGGAATCTCTACAATGCATTATCTTTAATGTTAATGTGTTGGAGACTCTTACGGAATGATATTTTAGATTATGTTGAAAGAAATTTTTGTCAGACAAAGAAAATTATACCTGAATAAATTTTTTCTTCTGATGCTGATCCGGCAGATAACATTTCTGATTAGCCAGTTTCATCCTGTTTCGGGAAATGATATCATATACTTTATCACTTAAAGATGAAGGAAGAATTTTCCCGACAAAGGAAAGTTTATAAACTCCTCCCAACAAATTAGCGATTTCCAGTACAGCTCTGGATTTGATCTGATAATATCTTCCAGGTTTCCACAGATACATGGTATTGAATATACGGGTTTCCAATCCTCTTTCAGACAAAAACTGCTGTCCGAAATCAGACTGAAGCGAAGCAAACATGAATTGATCTTTCTTGTCACGCTCCAAAATCCATTGCACCCAGAAATTACAAACTCCGCAATCTCCGTCAAAAAAAACAATATGTTTATTTTCCCAATTTTCCATGACTTTATTTATTAAACATGATCCCTCTCTCAGTGTCTTCTTTTACTTTTTTGAAATATTGAATAAGGTCTGTACGTTGTTCATCCGAAAGTTTAGCGCTTTGATGTCCCAAATAATAGGATTCAAGCGGCATTTCCTTTTTCTCAACCATTTCTATACATTCTTCCAGTTTATGAAGTTGTCTTTTAGGTTCATATACTGCAAAGGTAGAAAAATTAAGATGTTTTCTGCCTTCATTGATGTGATTTTTTACCCACCATGAGACGGGAGATATTTTGCTGTACCAAGGGTACTTTGTTTCATTGGAATGACAATCATAACAAGAGGTTCTGAGAGTACGCGCAATTTTCTCCGGAGTATTTTTAATCTTCAAAAAATCCATGCCTGGGGTAGGTGGAGGATTTGTTGTATCAATGGGAAAAAACTGAATCATAATAAATGCAACAAGAATGACAACAATTATTTTTTTCATAGCAGATGTTCATGTTTGGTAACATAAAGATAAATAATTTATTTTTAGTGAGATAAAGCTGGAAGTTGGGTGATGGAAACTGGAAGTACTTTTAGAAATTGTTGAAATAGCGTGTTTTTTTTACGTTGAGTAATTCTAAATTGGCTTGTATCCCGCTGTTTTTATTTAAGTTAATCTGAAAAATGACTAACTTAATACCACAATTATGTCTCAGCGCAAAAGCTGTCGAAAATACTCATTTATAGTTTTTAACTATCGTTGAAATAAAAATTAATAGATTGTGTATATCACTCAAACGTTGTAGGTTTGTCATGTTCTTACAACAGAGAATTTAAATTAATCAACATAAAAAATAAAATAAACGACAATGGAAAAAGATTTGAATGACATCAGTAAATGCCCGTTTCATAACGGAACAATGAAGAAGAGTGTTGCAGGTGGTGGAACCCAAAATTCTGATTGGTGGCCTGATCAGCTTAGAGTAGATCTTCTGCGCCAGCATTCTTCCCTTTCTGATCCTATGGATAAGGATTTCGATTATGCTAAAGCATTTGAAAACCTTGATCTGGAGGCTGTAAAAAAAGACCTTCACGCATTAATGACAGATTCCCAGGATTGGTGGCCGGCAGACTTCGGTCATTATGGTCCTTTGTTTATCCGTATGGCATGGCACAGTGCAGGAACATATCGTGTAGGTGACGGAAGAGGTGGAGCAGGAGCAGGGCAGCAACGTTTTGCCCCATTAAACAGCTGGCCGGATAACGTGAGTCTTGATAAAGCAAGAAGATTACTATGGCCAATTAAACAGAAATACGGCAGAAATATATCATGGGCAGACCTTTTGATCCTTACAGGGAATATCGCTCTTGAATCCATGGGCTTTAAAACATTCGGATTTGCGGGAGGGCGTGCAGATGTCTGGGAACCGGATTCCGATGTATATTGGGGATCAGAAAAAACATGGCTGGGAGGCGATTTACGTTATGCCCACGGTTCGGAAGGTGTTGTAGAAGGTCACTCGGCAGTTCTTCCTACCGATGATAATGCAGATGGAGACATTCATTCAAGAAATCTTGAAAATCCATTAGCTGCCGTACAAATGGGGCTTATCTATGTGAATCCTGAAGGTCCGGATGGAAATCCTGACCCGATTGCAGCCGCTAAAGATATCCGTGATACTTTCGGACGTATGGCGATGAATGATGAAGAAACCGTTGCTTTGATTGCCGGAGGACATACTTTCGGTAAAACCCATGGAGCCGGACCTGCAGATCATGTAGGTAAAGAACCAGAAGGAGCAGGAATTGAACAACAGGGGCTTGGATGGTCTAGCAGTTATAAATCAGGAAGCGGAAGAGATGCTATTTCCAGCGGTCTTGAAGTAACATGGACTGAAACTCCGACTCAATGGAGTAATTATTTCTTTAAAAATCTTTTTGAAAATGAATGGGAACTGACAAAAAGCCCTGCCGGAGCTCACCAATGGGTAGCTAAGGATGGAGCAGATATTATCCCAGATGCATTTGATGCTGACAAAAAGCATAAACCAACAATGCTTACCACAGACCTTTCGTTGAGACTGGATCCTGTGTATGAAAAAATTTCAAGACATTTTTATGAAAATCCTGATGCGTTTGCCGATGCATTTGCAAGAGCATGGTTTAAACTTACGCACAGAGATATGGGACCGCGTGCCCGTTATCTGGGAACAGATGTACCACAGGAAGAACTGATCTGGCAGGATCCTATTCCTGAAGTAAACCACGAATTGGTGGACGGAAATGATGTGGAAGCATTAAAATCAAAAGTTTTAAATTCAGGATTGAGCAACGCTGAACTGATATCTACAGCATGGGCATCTGCTTCTACTTTCAGAGGAAGTGATAAGCGTGGTGGTGCCAATGGATCAAGAATCAGGCTGGAGCCTCAAAGAAACTGGGAAGTGAACAATCCTTCACAATTAAATAAAGTATTAGGAGTATTGGAAGGAATTCAAAAAGAATTCAACGATTCTCAAAACGGAGGTAAAAAAATATCATTGGCCGATTTAATTGTACTGGCTGGTAATGCCGCAGTCGAAGTGGCTGCAAGAAATGCAGGTCAGGACGTAAAAGTTCCTTTTGCTCCGGGAAGAATGGATGCTTCTCAGGAACAGACGGATGTAGAATCTATGGGCTATCTTGAACCCATTGCTGACGGATTCCGTAACTATCTGAAAAGAAGATTTACAGTGTCTACAGAGTCTTTATTGATTGACAAAGCACAATTGTTAACACTTACTGCCCCTGAACTGACAGTACTGATAGGAGGAATGCGTGCTTTGGATACCAACTTTGACGGTTCAAAGCATGGAGTGTTTACCAATCGTCCGGGAGCTCTTACCAACGATTTCTTTGTAAATCTTTTAGATATGGGAACACAGTGGAAAGCAATGTCGGATGACAGAGAGTTATATATGGGAACAGACCGTTCAACAGGACAGCCAAAATGGACCGCCACCCGTGCTGATCTTGTTTTCGGTTCCAATTCTGAATTGAGAGCAATCGCAGAAGTATACGGAAGTGCCGATGCACAAGGAAAGTTTGTAAATGACTTTGTAGCAGCATGGACAAAGGTGATGAATCTGGACAGGTTTGATCTGGTTTAATAAATAAAAATGAAAAGTAAAAAGACAGCAGAAATGCTGTCTTTTTTTGTTTTACAAAATATCTTATTGACCAATTCATAATGAGATAGAGTAAAAGATGAACAAAATATTTAACAGAAAAATATTATAGAGGATTTATCATATTTGTGAATAATTTAAATGTATGAATTATTGTAAATGAGATATTTATGTGTTTGTGAAAAATCGCAACAAAAAGAATTGTAGTTGATTAGAAACTATTTTATTTTCGTCATTGTAATGAGATATAAAAAATTTTAAAGAAACATTGTGGGAGAGTACTTATCAAAAGTTTACGAATTCAATATTATTACTTTAAAGTTTTTTATAAAAATATAATACGACAAGTATTGTCGCTTTGCAGGTATATCTTTGCTTTTATTAAAGACAGTTAATAAATTTTCTTTGAGATAAAGATTAAAAGTTCCTAATTTTGAACGTGCTAAAAACATAACCATGAAACAATAATTTTACTCAGCAATTTGTGTATTTCTATATACACAATAAATAAATCAACATTTACTTAACATTAATAACACAAGTATGAAAAAACTCTACATGTGTGCATTATCTCTATGCACTATTTCGGGCATATTTGCCCAGGAGGTACTTTGGCAGAAAGATATTAAATCCAATTCGCAGGATTTTCTAAGCCAGATTACAACAACAATTGACGGACAATATCTTGTCACAGGAAGTTCTATTCACAGTGATAAACTCCAACAGAACAGCAGACAAAACAACGGTTATGATTTTCACCTTGTAAAACTTAATCAGCAAGGAGAACAGGTTTTTGAAAAATATTTTTCAGGAAACAATCACGACTATTTATCTTCAACTGTTACTACTCAGGACGGCGGTTTTCTGATTTCTGGAACTTCATATTCAGGCAAAGGTTTGGATAAAAAGGATGATTCTAAGGGAGGATCAGACATTTGGTTAATTCGAATCAATGAATTTGGTGACGAATTGTGGCAAAAAACATTGGGCAGCTCTTCAAATGAAGAAGCAAGAGCTGTAATTCAGACTACAGATCAGGGATTTATTGTAGCTGGAAATGTACAAAATTCCTCTAAAGGTTATGGTTCTAAGGACGTCTGGATTGTAAGGCTTGATAAAGATGGAAAAATATTATCTGAACAGACATTAGGAGGACGTGGACTTGATGAAGTTGAAAAGATGATTCCCACCCGTGATGGAGGAGCCTTAGTTGGAATTTATTCAAGAAGCCATACTATGAGTGATTCCAAAGATAAGACTGCTAAACAGACTGAAAACTATGGTGAAGGTGATTACTGGATTGTAAAACTTTCAAAAGATGGAAAAATAGAATGGGAAAAGAACTTCGGAGGGAAAGGAGATGATCATATCAGAACCCTGGCCTTAACTTCAACTGGCTTCATCATTGGAGGAGAATCCAGATCAGAAAGATCAGGAAATAAAACTGTTGGACTAGAAGAAGGAACAGATCTTTGGCTGATTTCTTTAAATGAAAGAGGGGATGAACAATGGCAGAAGTCTTATAATTTCAAAAATCGTGATATTCTAATGAGTATGAGCGTTCTGCATTCAGCAGATGATAAATATTCCAAAGGCATTCTATTAGGAGGCTACACTCAGGCTGAAGGAAGAATACAAACTGATGATGAAACCTTCTGGATGCTGTACCTTGATCAAAACGGAAATGAACAGTGGAGAAAACATGTCAAAGGAGAATCCAGAAAGAAGGAAGAAAGACTTTCTGATTTAAAACTCAACAGAGATGGTTCCATTATTCTGGCAGGAACCAGTGCAGAAGAGCTGGGTAAAGAAAACTGGAAGATTGTAAAGCTTGGTGACAAGCAGGTGGATCAGTTAATTGAAAAATATGATATCAAAATCTATCCAAATCCAGTTTCCGATTATGCTTACATAGAAATTGGCTTTGATTTTAAAGATGCAGATATTCTGCTGTATGACATGAGCGGAAGACAGCTTCAGAGTATTAAAACAAAGAATAGAGTGACTAAGGTTAATACTCAGGCACTCATTCAGGGAGCTTATCTGGTGACCATAAAAACTGATAACAATAAAACAGCAAATGCTAAGCTCATCAAAAAATAATGTTATGAAAAAAAATATAAAATACAAGCTGTTACACTTTACCGGAATATTGATCGGAATTTTAATCTCCAATATGTTAAGGGCTCAGACACCGGAAATTAATTTTGGAAACTTTGCCCATCCTGTGGCATCAGTATCCTCTTTAGCCGCATATAATAATACCCCAGCTACAATAGCTAGTGGTACATCAAACGTATCTATTCCTTTGCTTGAGCTTCCTACTCGATCCAAGAATATTTCTTTGCCACTATCACTGTCTTATAATTCTATGAATGTAAAAGCGTTGGAACCTGCAGGAGAAGCTGGTACAGGCTGGTCTCTCTTTGCAGGTGGGGTTATTTCGAGAGAAATTATAGGCGCATTAAATGAGGTTCAATACAGTAATAATCCATCGAGTAATTCCCCGGAAATTTTTGATGATGTTTACTATTATAATTTACCGGGAGTTTCAGGAAAATTCAAATTTAACAAAAATGCATCGACTGGTAGCATTGATATTCAAAGCCTTTCGGCGAATAAAGTAAAAATAACCTATATCAGGGACACCGCAGCACCGATCTATTTTACAGTATTAAGTTTTACCATTACAGATGAAGGCGGGTATCAGTATGTTTTTAAAGATTATAGTGAGAGTAGTAATGCTGATGCTATTACAACGTACAGATCAGCCTTCTTTTTAAGCCAGATCAAAATGCCGGATAATACGGTTGTTGCAAGCTTCGAATACAGAAAAGACAGTAAGCATGCTACCGAAGAGTGGACTTCTCCTATTGTATATCGGAGTTGTAAACTTTCAAAGATAAATGCTGACGGCATAGGATCTGTGAATATAGATTATCAGTATGACACAACAAAGGAAAAGACAATGAATGATCCCTACAGTATCTCACAAATTCTTTTGAAAGATATATGGGGAAGTTTGATTTCGGGATATAAATTCGCTTACAGCTGGATTCAACTTTATCCTTCCTCCCCTTCCGATAATACCGAAGAGAAAGGAAGAAGGCTGCTAACAAAACTGATAAAGATTGACAAAGACCAGATAGATTTTGAAAAAACAAGTTTTGTATACAACCCTTATCAGGATGCTCTTAATGAGAAGTTTATTTATCCTTGTTATCCTGAGCCTGTTTCCACACCTGGTAATTTCGACTCTTACCAAATGCCTGGATTGTTAAAAAGAATTGTTTATCCTATGGGTGGAGTCGTGGAATATAACTATGAGGCGCATGATTACTTTTTCAATAGAAATACGCCACAATATCTGGAAAATGCATTGGGTTCAGGAATAATAAGTGATCCATATGTCCAGGATTGGGAGCCGTTAGTTCCGGTACTTAATGTAGATACCAATCAGAGCTTATCATATACTTTAACTGTTACAGGAACTCCGGGAGTAACAAAATCAGTAGCATTACAGTTTCTTGTCAGTGAATATTACCCCCCTGGAATATGGGTTCCAGATACCCCTGATCCCAATGATCAGCCAGATCCAGAAGGCAATGATCCTCACCCAGGAGGGCATTATCATTTTGACTTGACCTATACGCTGAAAAAAAATAATGAAGTAATGAATACATTTTGTATTTCTAACCAGGCATCCATCTATCAATTATTACCAGGTACTTATACAATAAATGTTTCCGGGACAGGAGGTAAAGCACAGCTTCTAATGTCTCAGATAAAACTGAAGAATGGTACTTATCCCAATAAAACCAGCACTTATAAGTATGGCCCCAGACTCAAAAATATTAAATATTACACGAGCAGTACGGAGACTATTCCATCGAAAACAGAACAATATAACTATGGTTCATTCAGTGATCCCATTAGCTCTAGTGGGTATATTTTCAGAAATGAAGCTGAAAGTAGTGATAATTTTTTCCCTGGCTATGTATTGTATAAAAATGTATCAGTAAGTGACGGAGAAAACGGTTTTGTGCGTTATTATTTCAAAAATCCGGATGACTATTCAAAAACTTCATATACAGTGGATGGCAACCCTACCAGCTTTTGGCAATACTATCCAATAACAAAATCCGGTGTATTAGAAAAGAAAGAGGTATATAATGTCCAAAATCAGCTATTATCTTCTTTAGAATATGAGACAGAATTTGAGACCCTTCAAAACCTTCCTGATCTGAAAATAGATGTATATGATGGTAATGCAGAAATCTATACAAAGCCTGCTTACATCAAGAATACAAAAACCATTACAAAAAATTTTTCAGGGAATGTCTTTGCAAAGACTATAAGTGAAATAAGTTTTAATCCTGTCAATTTTAAAGCAGGATTTATGAAAGGAATATCTTCTGACGGCATCACAACAGAAAGCTGGATCAGGTATGCAGCAGATAAAAATAAAACACAGATGATGGATGCCAATATTTTTTCTGTACCACTGGAAACAGAGACCAAGATAGATGGAAAAGCTGCAGCTAAAACAGAAAACTTCTATACTGATTCGGGAAGATTTGATCCAATATCATTAAAGGTCAGCAATACAGATAATGGAAGTAGTAAAACAGCTGTAAAATATGAGGTTTATGATAGCTACGGGAATATACGTCAATATATGGTAAATGTTGACGAGAATTCAGGAAATGGATTCCCTATTGTCTTAATCTGGGGATATAACCAAACTATGCCTATTGCAAAAATAGAAGGAGCCAGACTCACAGATATAGGAACTCTGGCAGATGATATTATTTTAAAATCCAATGCTGACAAAGATATCCCATCTGAAACAGAACTTGTTAAAGCATTAGACTTGTTCAGAAGTAATGCTGTTTTGAAAAATTTTCAGATTACAACCTATACCTATGATCCTTTAATAGGTGTTACCACTACCACTCCTCCTAATGGTATTCGAGAGATTTATCAGTATGATAGAAGCGGAAGGCTGAAAACAGTAGCCAATGTAAATGGAAATATTCTAAAGGAATATAAGTACAACAACAAGCCACAACCTTAATATCTTAAATCTAACAGTATGAAAAATATTATATTGTCATTCTCTCTTTTTCTCTCTGTTCTGGGCAAGGCGCAAAGTTTAACGCAGAGTGAGAACTATATTTACAGCAGAACTTATATGGAAGCTGTTACCTCAGAACAGGCTGGTGCTGCCCAGATCCAGACTGTACAGTATATGGACGGATTGGGAAGGCCTATTCAGAATATTGCGATAAAGGGATCTCCGTCAGCAAAAGACATTGTAGTTCCTATTGCATATGATTCTTCAGGAAGACAAACTAAATCTTATCTCCCTTTACCCGCAGATTCACAGAATGGAGCTTATTTACCAGCAACGAATGGAAATACTGTAAACACTTATTATGGCGTTCCCAATGCCTATTCGGAAGCAGCTTATGAAAAATCTCCATTGGGAAGACCGGAGAAACAGGCAATGCCTGGAACAGAATGGCAGATAAGTGGAACACACGTTCAAAAAATGGAATACGCACTCAATACCGATGGGCAAGTTAAGAGATTTCGGGCTGTAACAGTTTGGAATCCATTAACAGGTATCTATGATGTTTCTTTATCATCGGGAACAGATGATGCCTATACTTCTGGAGGATATTATAAGGCAGGCACCTTATTTAAGACCGTTTCTAAAGATGAGGATGGGAACGAAACACAAATATTTACCAACTCACAAGGAAAGAAAATGCTGAGCCGTCAGGTCAATACTACTGTAGATGGTTTACAGGAGAATCTTGATACGTACTATGTATATAATGAGACTGGAAATATAGCATTTATAATTCCTCCTAAGGCAGCCGTATTTAATACTACAGCGCAAATTCAGGCAGTATTGAATACGTTATGTTACCAATACAAATATGACCAATACAATAGGCTTGCTGAGAAAAAAGTGCCGGGGAAGGACTGGGAATATTTTGTATTTGATAAACAGAACAGACAAGTACTTGGACAGGATGGAAATTTAAGAACCACTACGAACAATTTTGGACAAAAGGGCTGGATGTTCACAAAATATGATGCTTTTGGAAGGTCTTTATACTATGGTTTCTTTCCTTCCACTGCTTCAAGATCTGATATTCAGGTGGCATTGAATAATATCTCAGTTAATGTACTTAATAATGAAAAGCCCAGCAGTTCATCATTTAATCAGAATAATCTTAACATATACTATACTCAGGAAGCTTTTCCTACCGGAAGCTTGACCGTTTTAGGGGTTAATTATTATGATGAGTATCCTTTGGGGGTGCCTGATAGGCCTCAACAAATACAAGGAACCAACACCCTTGCTCCTGCACCATTGTCCATTACTGTCAATGGTTTATCATCTGTAAGAAGTACTAAAATGCTTCCTACAGTATCTATCACAAGAAATATCGAAAATGAAAAATGGACCTCATCGGTACTGTGGTATGATACTTTGGGAAGGTTGATCGGGACCTATAAAGTCAATCATCTGGGTGGTTTTACTCGTACAGAAGCTTTACTGGATTTTTCAGGGAAAACAAAAGAGTCCTATACTTTCCATTCAAAAAATACATCTAATACTGAAATTACGGTAAAAGACAGATTTGAATATAGTCCTCAGAATTTCCTGCTGAAGCATTATCAGCAGATTGGATCCAACCAAGAAGAACTTCTTTCTGACTATACCTATAATGATTTAGGACAGATAACTAATAAGAAGACAGGAAGTACACTTCAGAGCATTGATTATACTTATAATATCCATGGATGGCTTACCGGAATTAATGGTTCCGATATCAACAGCATGGGAAGTAAGTTATTTGCCTACAGAGTAAAATATAATACTGTAGAGGGAGTAGAAATGCCTAACAACTCTTTTAGCCACCATAGAGTGAAACCGAAATACAACGGAAGTATTGTAGAAACCGATTGGAAAACAGCTTCCGGTGCCAATGAGTCATTAAGAAGATATGGTTATGTGTATGACGGAGCATCAAGATTATTGGCAGGATTCTTCCAAGCCGCAACCAATCCTTATTCTAAAGAATATAGTGAGGTTATAGGTTATGATACGGGTGGAAATATCATTTCAATGAATAGAACGGGAAGTGCAGTCAATGGAACAGCTGAGGTGATGGATGACCTTACTTATAATTATCTAAGTGGTGGAAACCAACTGGAATATGTGGCAGAGTCAGGAAAAGGAAATGCCTTAAGTGGGTATCCACTTGCCCGCGGAAAAGGAGCAGTAATGAGGTATGACGCCAATGGAAACCTTATACAGCATCTGGATAAGAAACTGGAAAAAATTTCTTATAATTTTCTGAACCTTCCTTCAATAATTCCTTTTACAACCCAGACAGAAACGCTGAAATATGTTTATTCTTCTGATGGTACGAAAGTACAAATGACCAAAGATGCGGAAGTAACAGATTATCTGGGAAGCTTTCAGTACACTGCCAACAGCTCTACAGGCGCACAGACTTCATTTGTTCTGGCTAATGAGGAAGGATACTATGATTTTGTGAACAGCAGATATGTGTACCAGTATAAAGACCATTTGGGAAATATAAGATTGTCTTATACTAAAGGTAATGTTGGACAGCCTGTAATTCTGGAGGAAAATAATTATTATCCTTTTGGATTAAAACATGCCGGTTACAACACAGGAGATACAAGTAATAATAAATTTAAATATCTTTACAATGGTAAAGAATTACAAGGTACCGGGAATCTGGATTATGGCTGGAGACAGTACATGCCGGATCTGGGAAGATGGAATGGTATAGATCAGCTGGCAGAAAGCTATCATTCTACCAGCCCTTATGCCTATGTGATGAATAATGCTATTAATATGTTTGATCCTGATGGCAGGTACTCAACAGACGAAATCGTAGCGGCTATGTGGAATGCAACTCCAGAAGGTACAAACTCTTATTGGTTCAGTGATGGCGGAGGATTTACCAGCTATCAGGACGGACCTACAGGTAGTGGTGGCACTGGTCTTGCCTATAATTCTACGGTAGGGTATGATGGTACTTTTACAATGGGTAACTGGGAAAATGTTATCCCAGTTACTATAAATGCTCATGGAAATAGATTTACATGGAATGATTCTGAAAATTATGGTTACAACAGTTATCTTATGATGAGTAAGCTCACTGGTGCACTTGGGGAATGGAATTTTCAACAAAATAGAGCTTTTTATTATAGTGAAGTTGCAAGAACAGGAGCGGATAAAGTAGAACGAAATTTCTATTTAATGTTTGGAGGTGCTTTAGCCGCACCATTTGTGGGGTCCTATATTGCTACACTTGGAGGAGAAACAGCAGCTAGTTATCTGCAAGGGGCTTTAATAAGAGGAGTTGCAGATATGACGTTACAAAAAACTATAAAAGGGAGTATTGACTGGAAACAAACTGGTATTAATGCATTTATAGGAGGTGGGCAAGGTTTTGGAGCTATCAAAGTGAATTGGCTAAATTACGGAGGTAATATGCTTAATAACTTTGGTACTTCATATTATGATGGTGGGAAAAAAGGATTTATGAAAGATATTGAGGTAAATAGCGCAAAAGCATTAACTGGTATTTTTGGAATGGGAGTGGGAAATTATAATGGTTTGACAAATGGCTACCTTAGTGGTTACTTTGGTACAACTGTTTTACCCGGAATTTACTTTAATACAACAGATGTTATTATAGAAAATAAAATAAAAAAATGAACAAGATAGTCAGTAAGAACTTCCATTTTATTCTAATTTTCATCGTCATAGTCGTGATTGGTTATTGGTACTTTAGCTCAGTGAATGGTCTTAAAAATGTATCAAATAGACAAAAATACACTTCAGCATTAGTAGTAAGTGATTGGCATCACAAAAACACTAATGGAATAGGTGTGGATTATGAATATTTTGTAAATAATATAAAATATACTAATACAATAAATTTAGATTTAAAAAGGGGACAAAGGTATCTTTTAGTTTTTGATTCAATAGAACCTGTAAATAATGTTATTTTAGATATTTATCCGATATACAATACTTCCTCAATTCCCTTAAATGGATGGAAAATTAATGAATTACCTATAAAGGTTGATAGCACAAAAATTAATGATATAATTCTGGAAAAATAATAAACACTTATTAATAAAATGAAATATAAATTAAATATAATAAGTAAGAAAAGTTTATTTGTGATAATTTTGCTTGTATCTTTATCAATATATGCCCAACAAATAAATGAGTATAAATTTCTGACAAAAGGGCAATATGACAGCAAAATATATGAAAAGTTAGAAAGAAAGGATGGGAATAAAGTTTATGTATGGCACAAAATAGAAGAAACCATAAAGAATAATCCGGGAATAGCATTTACTGAGTTTTATGTACAGATCAATTGTACTACAAAAATGAGTGTATTAAAAAGCTCTATTACTCATTGGAGAGATGGTACTGTTCAAAAGTTTGATGATTCTTCAAATAAGGAGGTTCCAATAACAGACCTCACATCTTTTCTTGGGCTTTCATATAAGAATCGTTGTGTGAAATAACAATAATTTAGATAATGTCCTATATATATTTTAACGGGGTAATCTTAAACGTATTGATGATGAAATAGAGTGTTGATTTTCAATGCTCTATTTTTTTTAATGCGAACAAAAATAATGGATGTGTGTATGAGAAAAAGTAGAAATTAGACTGTTTAAAATATCGAAAATCATATTAGGCGTTTGAAATGTACCTGAGTAACTTCTTTTGAAGGAATAAGATGTAACTCACTTAAGGATGAGAGTGGTGGTACCTTATAAAGGATGATTATAATGATGATATTAAGACGTTAAAAATGGTCCATTTTTATCATATTGCTTTTACTCAGCCTGATATTTTAAAATATTTAACAATATCCCGCCGGATATAAATTCCTTATGAAAGAGGGCCTGTGGATTCCGCCATAGAGCAGAATTGGTCAATTCAGTTTTTGAAGAAGGATTAAAGCAATTGGAAATGAGTAGCTCTGCACAAAAACTCATAAAAAAAGTATTTCTGCATAACTATCAGAAGTTTATAAAAGCCCCACAGGATGAAAGAAAGAAGATATCCGATGAAATTGATAGGTTGAATTCAAAGGTTTCTCTGGCAAGAAATAAACTGCTTTTCGAAGTAATACCGATGAAGAATATCTTGAAATGAAAAAGAATATAAAGAGCAGATTGAAGAACAAGAAACACAATTAAATGATAAGCCGGAAGAGAACAAAATTAATATACCAAAGCTACTGGAAAAGGCATTAGAAACTCTTACAAATATTGAGGAAAACATGCTTATCATTATAATGAAACATTCTTCTTTACTGAAGGTAATCATAGGATTAATGCTGCAATTCAATATAAAATACAAACAGGAAGCTACAAGTATTTAGACATTTTAATGGAACATTCTACACGAGATACTAGTAATCCACTTAGATATGTACCGAAAACATATAAATTTCCAGTAAAACCAACTAGATAATGAATGAAATATTATTAATAAACTTAAAAGAATTGAAATTTTTAAAAAATAAAAATGAGTATGTTTTTTTAAACTTTGCTTATGGAGATGCATTAATGATTACCTCTTTTTATGACAAAATTAGAAAGAAAGAACGTAATAATTTAATCCGACTTTTTAATCAGTTAACTAATATTGAGCTTCGAACTGATGATATTTTAGGTAAACTACATATTGATATACTTAAAATCCTTGTGGATCAGAAAAAAGATACTATTATAATTACTAATATTGGATTTCCTTCCGAGTCAATCAGTTTTTTAATAGATAATTTTAATAAAGTATTTTCTAATTTAAATACTTTAAAAAACAAAAAAGTTATTATTGTAGAGTGCGAACTAAACAATCCTGAAAATGATAAATATTTCGAAGAGTATTTTAATGAATAATATTAAAATTTGTTATTTAGAGTGCATCCAAAAGTTTAGATAAAATGAAAATAAGGAAAGGCAGCATGTATGGCTGCCTTTTTTATTAATTTCAATATAAATAACAAAAGATGATTTGCCGTTCATTTCAGATTTAGATCTAAAAAAGAAAACCACCCTTAAAAAGGATGGTTTGTAGACCCACAGGGATTCGAACCCCGACTGACGGTACCAAAAACCGGAGTGCTACCGTTACACTATAGGTCTGTTTCTATGTTGCGAAATTATAGAATTTATTTTAAATATGAAAATCAAAATTAAAGATTAGTTAACATAATGAGAGTGCAAATCCCTTTACTTGTTGATATACAAATAATTATTTTTCAATAAAAATTTAAAAATAATCTGCTTTTATAAGGAGAATAGTGGCATTCCAGATATTTTCTGTTCAGTTTTAAAGTGAATGACTCTTATGAATTCTCCGATGAATAGAGCGTCCCAGCCTCCTTCTTCCGGCTTCCATCCTTGAAGTGCTGTTAAATAATAAAACCTTATCTTTGCAAAAAATTGGGCTCCAAAAGTTGGAGTAACCCATTAATAACATATCCTGAGCAAAGCAAAAGGATTATTAAACATTTTTTATGTCAAATATTGTCGCAATCGTTGGACGTCCCAACGTAGGAAAATCCACGCTTTTTAATCGTTTATTAGAAAGAAGAGAAGCTATTGTAGATTCTACAGCTGGTGTTACCAGAGACCGTCATTACGGAAAATCCGACTGGAATGGAGTAGACTTTACAGTAATTGATACCGGAGGTTATGATGTAGGTACAGATGATATCTTTGAAGAGGAAATCCGTAAGCAGGTACAATTGGCAGTGGATGAAGCAACTTCTATCATCTTCATGATGAATGTGGAAGAAGGACTTACTGATACAGACTACGAAATCTACAGACTTCTTAGAAGATCCAACAAGCCGATTTATATCGTTATCAACAAGGTAGATTCTGCAAAAGAAGAGCTTCCTGCAACTGAATTCTATCAGTTAGGAATTGATAAATATTACACACTTTCTTCAGCTACAGGTTCCGGGACAGGAGATTTGTTAGATGATATCATTAAAGATTTTCCCACTACAGAATATAAAGATCCTTTTGAAGGGCTTCCAAAAATCACTATCGCGGGCCGTCCAAACGTAGGAAAATCTACGATGACCAATGCTTTATTGGATGTTGAAAGAAATATCGTTACTGATATTGCGGGAACTACCAGAGACAGTATCCAGACTTTATATAATAAATTCGGACATGAGTTTGTATTGGTAGATACTGCAGGGATGAGAAGAAAGTCTAAGGTAAACGAAGACCTTGAGTTCTATTCTGTAATGAGATCTATCCGTTCTATTGAATATTCTGACGTGGTAATCATTATGGTAGATGCTACCCAGGGATGGGAATCTCAGGATATGAATATCTTCGGTTTAGCTCAGAAAAACAGAAAAGGAATTGTGATCCTTGTGAATAAATGGGATTTGATCGAAGACAAGCAGACCAATACGATGCGTGATTTCGAAAGATCAATCAAAGATAAAATTGGTCAGTTCCAGGATATTCCAATCTTATTCGTTTCAGCATTAACGAAGCAGAGAATCTTAAAAGCGGTAGAATTAGCCATGGAGGTTTACGAAGACCGTAAGAAGAAAATTAAAACTTCAAAACTAAATGAAGTAATGCTTCCGATCTTTGAACAGACACCGCCACCGGCACTAAAAGGAAAATACATTAAAATCAAATATTGTGTACAGCTTCCTACACCGTCACCACAGTTTGTATTCTTCTGTAACCTTCCACAATATGTGAAAGAACCTTATAAAAGATTTACTGAAAACCAGTTGAGAAAACAATTCGGGTTTACCGGAGTTCCAATTGAAGTGTATTTCAGACAAAAATAATGAGAACAAGTGTTCATCAGAAACTCCGGCAAGCAAAGCTTGCCGGAGTTTTTTATTGAATTAGAGCAGATTTTCTCCTCAAGCCCAAACTTTCAATTCGTTTTTTAGTTGTAATTTTGCAGCAATTAATATCAATTAACTGAAATTAAAAAAATAAATTTTCATGCTTACTATTTTATCGCAACACTTTTCTCTTGTCAATGAATGGATCAACGAACTTAGAAACGTTGACATTCAACATGACCGAATGAGATTCAGAAGAAATATGGAAAGAATCGGGGAGATTGCCGCTTTTGAAATCAGTAAAGGACTGGAGTACAGAGAAGTTGAAATTCAAACTCCTTTAGATACAATAAAAAGCAGAGAAATTGCTGTACAACCCGTTATTACAACTATCTTGAGAGCCGGAGTTCCATTATTCGAAGGAATCCTGAACTATCTTGACAGAGCAGACTGTGGTTTTGTAGCAGCCTACAGAAAACACGATGCCAACGATTATTTCTCTATCAAACAGGATTATCTGACTTGTCCGAGCATCGAGGGAAGACCTCTGATTGTGGCAGATCCCATGTTGGCAACAGGAGCTTCTTTAATTGAAGCGATCAAAGACCTGCTAACCAATGGAAATCCGACCCAGCTTCATATTGTTGTAGCAATTGCATCAAAACAAGGGGTAGAGACCATTCAGAATGCATATCCTCAAGCGCATATCTGGGTAGGAGCAATGGATGAACACTTGACTTCAAAAGGGTATATCACTCCAGGATTAGGAGATGCCGGAGACTTGAGCTACGGAGAAAAACTTCAGAGATAACTTAAGAAAGATTCCAGAAATCTTTTATTAAATTCAATAATAAATCAGGTCGTACTTTATCTATAGGATGCTTTGTGTCTGGGAGTACGGCCAATTTTGCATTGGGAAGACTTTTGTAAACCCTTGTGCTCTCTTCGATAGTTACCATGTTATCTTTATCTCCCACCATAATTTGAGTTGGAGTAGTAATCGTAGCAAGATTGTTTTCCAAAGGAGGATTTTTACCTAAATCAATCATTAAACCAGCAATAGCCGGAAGAAGCTGTTTCCATTTTGCTCCGTGCTGGGATTCTAAAAGTTGGGCATACTGCGGAATTTTTTCAAGAATAACATCTGGATTAAGCATCTTACTTTCTTTCAAAGACTGTTCCTCAGTCCAGTCGAACTTTGTCCCCAGTGTTATAATAGAATTTACATTTTCAGGATTTTCCATTGCGTAGCAAAGGGCAACATAGCCTCCCATACTATGTCCGAAGATTGATACATCTGTTAAGTTATTCACTCTACAGTATTCGGAGAGTTCTTGGGTGTATTTTTCAATGGTAATGCCATCTGCCGGAAGTTCCTGATCTCCATGTCCTGAAAACAAAGGAGTGTATACCGTAAAATATTGGGATAAAGTATTCAGATAAGGTTTGAAAATGTCGCTGTGACCTAAGGCTCCGTGCAGTAAAAGCAGATTTGGCATAGTGGTTTAGTTTCCGGAAAATTAGGAAAAAGAATTGAATGATGAAAATGGTTTGGGTAAGAGTGTGGGAGAGTTTTAGGGTTTTAGTGTTTGAGAATATTTTTGAACATAGCTCTGTACCTCATACTCTGAATTTTTCACCCTATATCTTTCCTTCTTGAACCTCGAACCTCGAACCTCGCATCCCACATTAAACATCCACAGCCATTACCAAAACACTCACTTTATTATTTCCTGCATTGAGAATCTCCCATGCTATAGACGAAACCGTATTTCCTGTAGTGAAAACATCGTCAATCAAAAGAATATGCTTTCCGGTAATAGGTTGAGTGATGGAGAATGTATGGACAGATTCCAGTCTGTGTTGTTTATCCTTTAAAGCCTGTGCTTTTGAATAATGATTTCTTTTAATGAGTTGATGATTAAAAGGAATGTTGTAAAATGAAGATAAAGTTTCTGTGAATAAATGAAGTTGATTATATCCGCGTTCCTTAAGTTTCCTGGGGTGAAGGGGCACGCTCACCAATAAATCAGGTTTTTCATCCTTGAATTCCAGGCGTTCGATAGTCCAGTCTGCAAGAATTTTTCCTGCCTTTTCCCTGCTTCTGTACTTTAGCTCATGAACAATCTGCCGGCTTAAGCCTTTCTCTTCAAACTGTATTAAAGCAAATGCGTTTTCAACCGGAAAAAATAAACTGCATTTTTCTTTGATCGGAGTGTTTTCGAAATAATCATAATGGGTAAAATGAATCTGGGTAAGGCAAAGATCACATATCAAAAGTTCAGGATCAATGATTCTGTTGCAATGGGTGCAACGGTTCGGAAACAATAAGTCTAATATCATAAGTGTGTTTTCACTAAGATAGGAAATAAAAGTCAATTAAGTCAATGGTGAATTTTACTTCGTAAGTGAATTGAAGGCGGAAAAGTTCATAAAAGAATACTTCATAACAGTATTAAAAATTCACAAGCAAAGCGAATTGACGATTTACCATTCACCATTCATTCTTCACCCTTTAATTCTCAAACCTCTTCCTGATCTTCTCCACAGAGCTTTTCATACTCAGGTTAAAATGTTCCTTTTCCAGCCTTACCGGAGGTGCTTGTCTTACTTCACAATCGGCAATACTGCATGATTCGCAGGTCACACCTACATTGATCGTTTTTAAAGAAGGAGACTTGATGAAACCTATTTTTTTGATCGTCTGAGTATTCAATAAAATCCCCAGACAATAACTTCTGTTGCTTCCATCCGAAAAAGGATTTCTCTGTGAGGTGGAAATAACCAGATAGCTTATTCCCTGATCTTTATAATGTGAGATCTGAGCATCTGTCAGGGTTTCATTTTCTTTTAAATCATCAAGGTTTTTCACGGCAATCCATCTCCTGCAATAATGTTCGTTCATTGCGTTGGCATGAGGAGCTTGCTGATGGTTCAGGTGGAGCTCTTTTAAAATCTGAATTTTATATGAATTTTTCTTTTTTACCAGACATAAGTAAAACAGATCTTTGATTCCCATTTCAGCCGAAAGAATATTGGTAAGCCGGTAATAAAAAGTTTCGGGAGAGCGGGTAAAGCTGTTGATAAGGTTCTCGAAATGGCTAGGTTCCCATGTGTTTTGCTGAAAGAACTCAGAAGTTTTTTCAATAACGGGTTGTTTTGAAATTAGCAGAGCTCCTGCGAAATAAGAAGCGTAAAAGTTATTCAGAATTTCTTCAAAACTGCCGAAATCAAGCCAGGAATAAGTGTTCGGGCGGGTTTTTAATTCCAGAACATTGAATCCAATTTCTTTTGCAAGGATAAAAGTTTTTTGATCCTTCTCTAGTTTTTGGTTCAAGAGCAATAGTTTTTTCTCCGGAATAAAAAGTGAACGGAGATTATCCAGCGTTCCGTATTTTTCAAAATCTTCAGATTGAATGGTATAACTGAACTTTTCTATAAGAATTTTTTCCAGCACTTCAGATTTTAAATTTTTTCCGATTTGTAACTGGTTTTCCAGGATAAATACCCTTACTTTTTCCTCAATTTCCGGGAAATAATTATCGTACAACTCCTGGAATGATCTTAATACCGCAAAATAAAACCTTTCCTTTCCCAAATTATAATTCTGGGAAATTTCAATCAGCGCATTGATAAAAGCAGTTACTTTTTTAGGAGCATCACTGATAATGCTGATCAGGTTGTTTTTATTGATCCCAAACAGTTCCAGTGGAACTTCTTTAAAGAAATCAGACTGCAGAATTTCATTGAAAGGAGCAAGACTTTTATCAAGCTTGGTGGAAACCAGATCATCAAAAGTACAACTCAAAGCATCAGAAAGCTGAATGATTTTATCATGCTTGGGATATTTTTTTCCGTTTTCAATCTCGTTGAGGTAAGATTTTGATAATCCTGTCTTTACAGCAAGATCCTGCAGAGACCAGTTTTTCTTTTGTCTCTGCTGTTTCAGTTTTAACCCAAAAACTGTTTTGATAAAGTCGCTTTCTGAATTCATTACTCAAATATAAATAAATAGATGCGATTATTCGCATAATAAATTTTAAATAAATTTAGCGAACGTTCGCTATTTGTGAAAATTTTTATTTATGTTTGTAACATCAAATCACAAAATCAATAAGTTATGGAAACTAAGACTCAATTAGAAATTAAGGCGCAGAAGCAGTTTGAGGAAATATTTACTCCTGATTTGGTAGATTTTCTGATTGCACTCCATCAGAACTTCAATCATAAAAGACTTGAACTTTTAGAAGAAAGAAAAAATATACAGGAGCATCTTGATGAAGGAAAACTTCCTGAATTCTTAAAAGAAACAGCAGAAATCCGAAACGGAAATTGGGTATGTGCTCCGCTTCCTGACGATATGCTGGACAGGAGAGTAGAAATTACCGGACCGGTGGACCGTAAGATGATTATCAATGCCCTGAATTCCGGAGCGTCTACATTTATGGCTGATTTTGAAGACAGCACTTCGCCGGTATGGGAAAACTGTATTCAGGGACAGATTAATCTTTCTGATGCGATTAACCGGACTATTGATTTTGTCAACGAAAAAGGAAAATCGTATACTCTTCATGAAAAAACTGCGGTTTTACAGGTTCGTCCACGCGGTCTTCATCTTCCGGAGAAACATATTGAAATCAGTGGGGAGAAAACTTCCGGTTCACTGATTGATTTTGGAATGTATTTTTTCAGAAATGTAACACCGCTTTTGGAAAAAGGAAGTGCCCCTTATTTTTATCTTCCAAAATTGGAACATTATAAAGAAGCACGCTGGTGGAATGAGGTTTTTGTTTTTGCCCAAAATTATCTGGGAATTCCGGAGGGAACTATTAAAGCCACTGTTTTAATCGAAACCATTACTGCCTCATTTCAGATTGATGAAATTTTATTTGAATTAAAAGAACACAGCGCAGGGCTGAACTGTGGCAGATGGGATTATATTTTCTCTTACATTAAAAAGTTCAGAAATCTTCCTGAATTTATTGTTCCGGACAGAGATCAGGTGACCATGAGTTCTCCTTTTATGAGTGCTTATTCAAAAAGAGTGATAGAAATATGTCATAAAAGAAATGTACATGCTATCGGTGGAATGGCCGCGCAGATTCCTGTAAAAGATAATGATGAAGCTAATAATGCTGCTTTTGAGAAAGTAAGAAATGATAAAGAACGGGAAGTGAAAAACGGTCATGACGGAACCTGGGTGGCACATCCGGTATTAGTGACTGTTGCTAAAGAAATTTTTGACCAATATATGCCTTCTAAAAATCAGATCGAGAAAAAATTTGAATACCATATAACGGAAAGCGATCTGTTGGAAATTCCCAAAGGAGAGATCACAGAGAAAGGCGTCCGAAAAAATATCAATGTAGGAATTCTTTACCTTGAAAGCTGGCTGATGGGAACGGGTGCTGCTGCCATTTATAATCTGATGGAAGATGCTGCTACTGCAGAGATTTCAAGAACCCAGATCTGGCAATGGCTAAAAAACGAAGCTGTACTGAGTGATGACAGAACATTAACCCGAAGTATGATTTTGCAGTGGGAAAAAGAAGAAATGGACAATATTGAAAAGTATGTGGGGGAATTTCGTTTCCAAAACGGGAAATTTAATCTTGCCAAAGAACTTTTCAATGAATTGATTTTTTCTGAAAAATTTGAAGAATTTCTGACCCTTAAAGCATATCCTTTTATTTAGGAAAAATGTTGGTTGCTGGTTTTATAGTTGCTGGTTGAAAACCAATTAACCATGGAATCAGAAACTAGTAACAAAATTAATCTAAAACCTAATCAAACAAAATCCAAATATTATGAAAACAAGACAAGAACAAATCCAGGCTATTGAACAAGATTGGCTGACAAATCCACGCTGGAATGGGGTGAAAAGACCTTATACAGCAGAAGAAGTTTTGAAACTTCGCGGATCTTATACCATAGATTACACAATTGCTACAGAAATGTCCAAAAAATTCTGGGATAAATTAAATACCCAGGATTATGTGGCAGGACTTGGCGCATTGACAGGCAATCAGGCGGTACAGGAGGTAGATGCCGGACTGGAAGCTATTTATCTTTCAGGCTGGCAGGTAGCTGCAGATGCTAACTTATCAGGTGAAATGTATCCCGATCAGTCATTGTATCCTGCCAATTCAGTGCCTTCTGTTGTGAAGAAAATAAATAATGCTTTATTGAGAGCAGATCAGGTACAGTCTGTGAGCGGAACAGGAAATAAAGAATATCTGGTACCCATTATTGCAGACGCAGAAGCAGGTTTTGGAGGAAACCTGAATGCTTTTGAACTGATGAAACAAATGATTGAAGCCGGTGCAGCAGCCGTTCATTTTGAAGATCAGCTTTCTTCCGCAAAAAAATGTGGACATCTTGGAGGAAAAGTATTAGTACCCACTCAGGAAGCTATAAATAAACTGATTGCTGCCCGTCTGGCTGCCGATGTACTGGGAGTTCCGAGCCTTATTATTGCAAGAACAGACGCGGATGCTGCAGATTTACTGACTTCTGATATTGATGACAGAGATAAGAAATTTGTAACAGGAGAAAGAACTTCCGAAGGATTTTATGTAGTGAAAAACGGAGTAGAACAGGGGATTGACAGAGGTTTATCCTATGCTCCGTATGCAGACCTGATCTGGATGGAAACCTCAAATCCTGATCTGGAGCAGGCGAGAAGATTTGCAGAAGGAATTCATGCAAAATTCCCTGGGAAAATGTTGGCTTACAACTGTTCTCCTTCATTTAACTGGGCTGCAAGGCTGAGCGTAGAAGAAATGTCTACTTTCCGTGAGGAACTGGCTAAAATGGGGTATAAATTTCAGTTTATTACGCTGGCAGGATTCCATGCGCTGAATACAGCTATGTTTGAACTGGCATTAGCATATAAAGAAAGAGGAATGGCGGGATATTCAGAGCTTCAGGAGCGTGAGTTTGCATTACAGCAGAAAGGATTCAGAGCAGTGAAGCATCAGTCTTTTGTAGGAACAGGGTATTTTGATGAAATACAGAATATTGTTACCAATGGCTCTTCAGCCACCGTAGCGATGAAAGATTCTACAGAAACCGCACAATTCCATTAGTCATTTTTTCCATATTTTTTTGATGTTAAACCTTCTCTGTTGTGGGGAGGTTTTTCTGTATTGATGGTGATTAAGTTCGGTTTTAAGTCTCATTCGGGTAATGAAATGATAAATGAAAAATCCCCATGATAAATAATGAAAATTTGAATTATATTTGAGGACGAAAAAAAATATTAAAAATGAATTTAATCAAAGTACTTTTTATTACATTAGGATTAACACTTACTGCAAATGCTGCGAAAGCCCAACAGAAGATTGGAAGCGTAAATACTGATGAAATTTTTGCAAGTTTACCCGAAGCAAAAACTATAGGTACCACTATTGATAATCTAACTAAAACCAAGCAGACTGAAATTGAAAAACTGATTACTGAATATCAGAACAAACTGAAAGCAGCAAAAGATAAAGAGAAAACTCTGAGTGAAGCTAATAAAGAAGCGGTGACTAAAGAACTTATCGCTGCACAAACAGAACTGCAAGGTATTGGTAAGAAAATAGAAGAGGCCAGAGCACAGGCAGGTAAAGATATTGCTGCTAAACAAAGTGAATTGCTGACTCCTCTACAGCAAAAAGTAAGATCTGCTATTTCCTCTGCTGCCAAAGAAAGAGGCCTGAATTATATATTTGATGTGGCATCACAGGAATCTAATAATCTTGTTTACAACGATGGAAGTGAGGATATCACTGCTCTTGTGAAAAGTAAATTAGGAGCTACAGCAGCGCCTGCAAAACCTGCGGGGAAAAAATAAGAATTTCATTATACTGAATATTGTAACGGAATCATAACGCATGATTCCGTTTTTTTATGCACAAAAGTGTAGAGCCGGATGAAGACAGTTCTGTTTTAAAATGATAAATTTGAGTAAACTTTCAGGAGAATGAACTTAATGTACGAAAAACAGATACGAGTAACAGAAGAACATATTGATCAGAATAACCACGTGAATAATGTACAGTATGTGCACTGGGTGGAAGAAGTAGCCGCTGAGCATTGGGATCTTTTAAAGTATAAAACCGAATATATCAACGATGCCTGGATGCTTCTGGATCATCATATTCAATATAAAAAGCAGGTTTATCTGAATGATATCATCACGGTAAGAACTTATCCCATGACTCCTGAGGGAGCCAGGCAGCCAAGGAAAGTTGAATTTTATTGCAATGATGAACTTGTGGTGGCCTCCAGTACACTCTGGATTTTGTTTGATCCTGAAACCAAGAAGATCAAACGTCTGGATCATGACTGGCTGGAAAAGTTTTTTTAGCAGTAAAACATTAATTCAAAAACTAAATACACATGAAATTCTTTTCTTCACTGGCTTTGCTATTGCTGAGCATAGCAAGTTATAGTCAGGAAAATCCCTACTGGTTTACCGATGATATTAAAAAAAAGGTGGCAGACTCCACTCAAAGTCAGTCATGGAGAAGCCAGATGACAGCAACGTATTATTCAATAAGCGGACAATATAAACCTGCACTAGAAAGTTGGGATATGACTTTTTTAAGGGTTAAAAAACTAAGTGTCACAGATAGCTTGAAGTTTACAAAATTAAATCCTGTTAAGGCAAAAGATTATATTTTGGAAAAAGCAGTCCATGAACAGATTGTTATCATTAATGAAGCTCATCACAATGCAAGCCACAGAAACTTTGCCTCTTCTTTACTTCAGGGTTTATATGAGAGAGGATATCGGTATTTAGGAATTGAAACATTGGCGAATGACTCTTTAAACAGCGAAAAGTTTGCAACCCTCAGCAGTGGATATTATTCCAAAGAACCGGAATTTGGGAATTTTATTTATAATGCTCTGAAAATTGGGTTTACCCTATTTCCATACGAGGCTGAAGGAAATAATAAAGAAAGGGAAATTGGAGAAGCACAAAATATCTTCAATTTTATGCAGAAAAATAAAGATGGAAAATATCTGATCTATTGCGGATATCAACATGCTTATGAAGGAATTCATAAATCATGGGAGAAAACAATGGCAGGAAGGCTTTCGGATTTAACAGGGATTAATCCGTTTACCATTGATCAGACTCAGTTTTCAGAAAAAAGCAATCTGAAGTATAATGAACCGCTTTTAAGATTGGTACGTAATACTGTTCCTGTTGTTTTAAAAGATGAAAACCAGGGAATATATAATGGTGAAGACAAAGATTTGTATACCGATATTAAAATCATTCATCCCGTCACACAATATAGTAAAGGCAGACCAGATTGGATGCTGAATAAAAACAGAAAATTTTATAAGATTCCGGTTTCTAAAGTTTCCAGCTATCCGGCTTTGGTGTTAGCATACAGAAAAGGAGAGTTTGAAAAAGAAGGAATTCCCGCTGATATCATTGAGATTAATACTTCCAAAGACAATCGTTTTTTAATTCTGGATAAAGGAATTTATGATATTGTGATTAAAGACAAAGAGTACAAAGTCATTAATAGATTTGAAAAAACGATAAAATAATGTTTGAAATAGCTTGGTAGAAAAAAGAGGTAATGAAAAGTAAGTTAAGAAAAATAACCATCAATGCAGTAGAATACTTGTATTCAGTTTCTGATCAATATCATTCCGAAACTAAAACTAATACTTTGACTGTAAAAGTTTTTTTTAAGGGACAAAAACAAACTCCTTTAATCATCAAATGTATGACTGTGGATGATTATATTATGGGACAGCCTTTAAAATCAGGGGTGAAGCTGATGAATAAAATCACGTGTTCAGAAGATGAGGTAAATCTCAATAAGCCACAATACATCAAACAGTTTATTTTATTGGGCTTACAAAAAGGATGGTCGGGCTTCAATTCAATGGAAATACAAAACGGATTTGATTATTTGAATGAATTAGGTTTTGAAACAGACAAGTTAAAACCATAAACCCCAGATAACTTTTTCCTAATGTAATATAATAAGAAACACAGTTGTTTTAATAAGGAAACATCAAACCAACATCTTTATGAAATCATCTGTTTTAACTCTATTATTTTCAAGTTTTTTCTTTACGGGTTACAGCCAGACAGCAGAACAGTCAAAAGCTATTGATAACTATATAAAAAAGGTTATTCAAATCAATGAAATACCGGGAATAGCGGTAGGAATCGTAACCGATAATAAAGTAACTTTTCAGAAATATTATGGAACAGAAACGCTGGAAAATGATAAAAAAGTAGATTCCCATTCCATGTTCAGGGTATATTCTACTACCAAACTGATGTCAAATATCGGCCTTTTTCAGCTTGTTGAACAAGGGAAAGTATCCCTGGAAGATAAAATTTCAAAATATATTGACAATGTACCAACAGACTGGCAAAATGTTCAGGTAAAAAATCTTGTTTCTCATTCTTCAGGACTGCCGGATTGGATTCGTTTCAGTGATATTTCCATAGATGCTCCCAATGCTGAAGTTATTGAGCGGTTATCAAAAGAAAAAATGGAATTTGAAACAGGAAGTGATTATAGATACAATCAGACAAATTACATGCTGATCGCCATGATTATTGAGAAAATAACGGGTGAGAAATTTGAAGACTATATCACAAAAAATCAGTTTTCAGACTCCCGACATCAAGTGGTATTCTCCTCTGATTCTATGGAGAAAATTCCGAACAGAATTGTAAAGTATATCTACAACAATGATACCCGTCACTATGATAAATCCACCTTTGTGGAAGGAAGAAGGGCTCACTCTGCCAATGGATTGGCAATTACGCTGCCTGCTTTTTTAGAATGGAGTATTCATCTTAGTAAGAATGATTTCCTGAAACCGTCCACGCAAGACCTGATGTGGAAACCTTTTGAATATAAAAATAAAGATATCAAATTTACCCACGGTTGGGATATGTCAACTTTTAATAACATAAAATCATATCATTTTTCTGGTGGAAATGTTAGTGCATACAGAATTTATCCGGACCAGAATATGTCTATTGTGTTGATGTCCAGTGGATATAAAACCTTTCCGGTTTTTTATACCATGGTGAACCAGATTGCAGGCATCATGGATAAACAGCTGCTGAACCCATATACGCTGGCAGAGGAATATACAAGAACCGAATCTTTTGTTCATCCCGGACGTAAAAAAGAAATTTACGGGTACCGAAAAGAAAAAGATATTGTTATTTTTTCCTATCAGTTTCCTGAAAAACAAAGCACAGAGCTGATCAGAAATATTTCAGTGGCAGGCTCCTTTAATGACTGGAATCCTGAGGATAAAGTATTTCAGATGAGTCTGAAAAAGAATAATACTTTTGAACTGTCAATCCCAACATCTAAGTTCGAAAAAGGAAAGACTTACCAGTTTAAATTTATAATGAATAAAAATAGTTGGCTTTCTGTACCTTCCAATGCAATGAATGTGGATGGATCTCAGGATAATAATTTAACGTTAAAAATTGATTAAAAAGAATAGGTAAAATCGTTGTAATAGAAACAGTCTCTTCTGTATTAAGCTGTTTTATCATATCTTTGTACTATGATACGTATTACAAAAATTTTTACATTCGAAACGGCTCACGTACTTTACAACTACGATGGGAAGTGTAAAAATATGCATGGACATTCTTATAAGCTGTTTGTAACAGTGAAAGGAAAACCGATCAATGATATTGAAAATCCTAAAAATGGAATGGTGGTAGATTTCGGAGATATTAAAAGTATCGTAAAGTCTGAAATCGTAGATGTATGGGACCATGCGGTTCTTGTTAATGCCCTGTCTCCTCACAAAGAATTAGGAGATGATCTTGAGCAGAAGGGACATAAAGTAATCTATTGCAGCTTCCAGCCAACGTGTGAAAACATGTTATATGCCATTGCTGCTAAAATCAAATCAAGACTTCCTGAAGGAATTTCTTTAGCTTATCTTAAGCTTCATGAGACAGAAAACTCTTATGGAGAATGGTTTGCAGAAGATAATCAATAATTTTATCCCACAAAACTCAGAAAGTGCTAAAAACAACAATTAATTTAGAACCTGGAAAAAAAGTATACTTTGCTTCGGATCAGCATTTTGGAGCTCCTACAACCAAGGAAAGTAAGGTGCGTGAGGAGAAATTCATACGCTGGATGGACGAGATCAAAGAAGATGCTCAGGTTTTATTTTTAATGGGTGATCTTTTTGATTTCTGGCATGAATGGAAGCATGTTATTCCAAAAGGGTACGTGCGCGTGCTTGGAAAAATTGCAGAATTGAAAGACCGGGGAATTCATATTTATTTCTTTGTCGGAAACCATGATCTTTGGATGAAAGATTATCTGGAAGAAGAGATTGGGTGCACGGTATTCTACCAGAAACAATATTTTGAAATGGGAGGGAAGCAGTTCCTGCTGGCTCATGGAGATGGATTAGGGCCTGGAGACAAAGGATATAAAAGAATGAAAAAACTATTCACAAACCCTGTGGCTCAATGGTTCTTCAAATGGCTTCATCCGGATATTGCAATGAAAATTGCTTTATATATGTCCCAAAAAAATAAAATGATCTCCGGAGAAGAAGACAAAGCATTCCTTGGAGAAGATAAAGAATTTCTGATTATTTATTCCAAAGAAAAGCTGAAAACGCAGAAGATTGATTACTTTATCTACGGACACAGGCATTTGCCAATGGTGCTGGATCTTGAACAGAATGCAAAATATATCAACCTTGGAGACTGGATTTCCTATTTCACTTATGGGGTTTTTGAAAAGGATTTTGAACTCAGGACTTTTGAAAAATAAAACAAAAAAAAATTACCCCTAAAAGAGGTAACTTTCGAACGGGTGGAAAACCCATTCCTGTTTTTAATCCATATTCCGTTTAGATAATTGCAATAAGTCTACCAAAATAGGTTTCATACATTAAAAAATTATTAATATCAATACATTACCTTTGTAACTATCTTGTAATGAGGTGGTAGCAGGGTTGAAAAAAGTTATGGAATTAAATAATATATTCAACATACAGACTGAACAGGATTTCCTGAATGCATCATTGAAAACATTTCGTTATCAATATGAAAATGTTGAAATATACAGGAAATTCGTTGATTTTCTGAAGGTTAATCCCGCTGAGGTAGACAGTCTGGTAAAAATTCCTTTCCTGCCTATTGAAATGTTTAAAAACCATCAGATCCTGGATAAAAATGCTGCTGCAGATCTTTTCTTTCAGAGTTCAGGAACTACCCAGATGAATCTTTCCAAACATTTTATAGCAGATCCGGATCTTTATGAAGAGAGCATTTATAAAAGTTTTGAGCAGTTTATCGGAAAACCGGAAGACTTTATTTTTCTGGGTTTACTCCCAAGTTATCTTGAGAAACAAAATTCATCACTGATCTATATGGTAGATTATCTGATGAAGAAATCTGCCAAACCGGAAAACGGATATTTCCTTTATAATCATTCTGAACTCTTTGAACTTTTGAATACACTGCAGGATAAAAAAGTTATTCTTTTCGGAGTTTCTTTTGCCTTATTAGACTTTCTTGATTACTGTCATTCTGAGCAAAGCGAAGAATCTCTGAAATTCCCTGAAAATTTAGTGGTGATTGAAACCGGAGGAATGAAAGGACGAAAGGAAGAAATGACAAAGGATGAATTGTTGAAAATCTTGCAGGAAGGGCTTAAAACAGATAAAATCTATTCTGAATATTCTATGACAGAGTTGCTTTCACAGGCTTATTCCCTTGGAAATAACGAATATGAATGTCCAAACTGGATGAGAATTATGGTTCGGAACGCAGAAGATCCTTTAGCTTACGAAAAAGAAGGACGTACAGGAGCTATTAACATTATTGATCTTGCCAATACCCATTCCTGTTCATTTATTGCCACACAGGATTTAGGAAAAATAGTAGGTGATAAATTTCAGGTATTAGGAAGAATAGACCATTCCGATATCAGAGGATGCAGTCTGCTGGTGAGTTGATGATTTAAACTAAAGAAAGCAATGGTGAATTGTCAATTCGCTTTGCTTGTCAATTTTGTATTCCGGCATTATCATAAATACATTATACATTTTACTTTGTACAATTATATTCATGCTCAAAATAGAAGAACTTATACACGCCTACATCCATTCACACTGCGATTTTGAAAAAGAAATTGTACTGACGAATTATTTTCAGGCAGATTGGGAAGCGGATATTCTGATCATAGATTCAGATGGGGGAAGTCATGAAATAGAGATCAAACTTTCAAAAAGTGATTTTAAAAATGATTTCAAAAAATCATACCTGAATAAAGATACCGGAGAAAAATTTCTGAAACATGATAAAATTTCCTGTGGAGATTATATGTGTAATGCTTTCAGTTTCTTGCTCCCGATGGGAATGGTAGATGCAGAACTTATCCCTGAACATTGCGGAATCATTGAATTCTATCATAATGTTGATACCTGGGAAACTGAATTTTATCTGATCCGCAACCCTAAACAGCTTCATGAAGATTCTTACTGGAAGCTGAATGATAAAGATCTTTTTATCAGAAAAATGGCTTTGAATCTTCTCCAGCGTAAAATGGAAATCAAAGGAAAACATGAAGAACTGATCTTCAAAAACCCTTTTGAAATCAAAAAACTGAAATAAGATCAAAAATTTTTTTTTTAACGCAAAGTTTAATTTCTTATTGATATGTCTTAAGGATGCAAAGAAGGAATCAATTTCATTGATTCTTACTAAACAAACATTACAATTAGCTTCATCAGCGACGTAGTCGTAAACCACTTTGTTCCCTTGAATAAAAGCTCTCCTTCATAAAATCTTTGCGTTTACAAAGAATTTCAAAGCAATTTATTCAAAATCAGAAAATAAAAAAATCCTGCCGCCTGACAGGATTTTATAATGGGATATTATTTTAAAATTAATCTGCAATTTCAGCAGTATCTCTCTGAAGTAAGAACTTATAGATCAATCCACCTACAACTCCTCCCAAAATAGGGGCTACCCAGAACAGCCAAAGCTGTGACATAGCAATGCCTCCCATAAAGACTGCCTGAGAAAGTGATCTTGCAGGGTTTACAGAAGTATTCGTAATCGGGATAGAAATCAGGTGAATCAAAGTAAGAGCAAGACCAATGGCGAGACCGGCAAATTTACCGTTAGCCCATTTGTCTGTAGCTCCCATGATTACAATTAGGAAAAAAGCAGTGAGTAAGAACTCAGCAAGAAATGCGGCTCCCATACTGAAAGCTTTTCCATTGTAAACGGCTTCACCGTAAAAGTTTGTGGCAAAATCTCCGGGTTTTGAGAACTCTACCGCTCCGGCACCGTTAAGGATCGTATATAGGCATCCTGCTGCTACAATTGCTCCCAGACACTGGGCTACAATGTAAGGAACAAGGTCTTTTGCAGGAAATCTTCCTCCCGCTAAAAGTCCGAAAGAAACTGCCGGATTAAAATGCCCTCCTGAGATATGGCCTACCGCGTAAGCCATCGTAAGAACAGTAAGACCGAAGGCTAAAGCAACGCCTAAAAGTCCGATGCCGATGTCTGGAACACCAGCTGCGAAAACAGCGCTTCCACACCCTCCGAAAACAAGCCAAAATGTGCCGAAAAATTCAGCGAAAAGTTTTTTTATCATGTTGTTTATTGTTTAAAGTATCTCAAATGTAAAATTTAAATCTTAAAGTAAAAAGCAAAAACTGAAAAAATATTTCAAAAAAGTGGGAACAAAAATTGCAAAATCTGTAATTTGGTGTAAAGTTTGTTTGGGATTTATTTAGAGAGTATTATCGTCAGTTTTGAAAGATATAACATAAATGTTTTATCTTTCATTTGTAATTTTAAAGGATGGTGAATGAGAAAGTTTCTTTGTGTGGTCTTTGTACCTTTTATTTATAGTTTACATTATTCGCAGACAGCTAAAAAAGCTTTTCCCTGCTATGATCTTGGCACTGTATTGAAAGTTGAGCCTACGCCACTTTATAAACCTCATCTTGATGCATCAAAGAGTTTTGGGGTACAATTACTGAAAGATTCCAAAACCGTACAGAAATATATCAACAAAGGAAAATTCCACAAAATAAAAAAATCCGGCAAAGGATATCAGGTTCAGAGACTTGATTACAGCAGACCTTATATGGTATCCAAGGCAAAAACAACTCTTGAGAAAATAGGTTCCAAGTTCAGCAAGGATACAAAAGGTGGTACATTTACTGTTTCATCCATTACCAGAACTCTTGAAGACCAGTGCAGGCTGAGAAGAGTGAATTCTAATGCCTCTCTGGGGATTAGTTCTCACAACTACGGCAACTCTTTTGACATTTCTTACGTAAGATTCAACAATGTTCTGAAATACAATCCCAAAATGGAAATAGCTCTGGAGAAAGTTTTAAAGTATTACGAGAAAGCCGGTAGAATATATTACATCAAAGAGAAGCAGCAGAGCTGTTATCATATTACTGTGAAAAATTATTAATTAAAATCCTCTTGCATAGCATATTTAGTTTGTATATTTTTATACGACTAAAAACTATGCTTATGTCAACATTAAACATTGTAGACTATATGCTGCCTGTAGAAGAATGTAGAGCAGCGTCAAACCAGTGGAAAGCATGCCTTTCTGACTTTTCCAAAATTCAAAAACTTATCCCTACCAACTATGTTTTTAATATTTCCAGAGAACACCTTGAATGGATGAAGGAGTTTAAGGATTATAAAGACTTCTGTGCGGCAGTAGGAATTTACAGAGACCGATTGATTCTTATCTTTTATCCTATGAACAATGATGGGGTAAAAATAGATGTAAAAGAATATCCATACAGCTTCCTTACCGAGCTGGAAAAGGATCTGAGACTCCAGGAAATCCAGGAATATACGCTTATTAGAAATGCGGTTCTGTCTAAAGATCTTGAGAGCATGGAAAAAAATGCCAATATGGGACTTCCGGTTTCCAATACCCCAATTCTTGAGCAGGATAAAGCTGTAGATGCTATTGAACGCTGGAGAAATCAAGGGATGGATTGGTTTTATAAAGAGACCAGAGAAAATCAAGGAAGTGGAATTTTCAGAAAATTCTATGTTCCTACAGCAGACCTTTGCCTTTCAGATGATGGTTTAGCAGGTATCACCTGTTCATTTGGAATCAAATACAATGATATTTACGGGAAAATGTTGGTAACGCTTATCTTTATCTCTTTCCGTGAAAATCTTAGGAATGCAGAACTTGGAGCCGAACCAATTTCCAATACTTACGACTGGGCAAAACCATGTCCGCCTATCTGCCGTATTCCGGATGTAGAAGTTGGAGGTGAATTTTAAAAACGATAAACTAAGGAATGGCTGGACTTTATAAGGCAATTTTATTCCTGAATTATGCACTGCTCCTATCTGTTATACTGCTGGGAGCAGCAAAATACCGCATATTAAATCATAAAGAAAAGCAGTATTTTCATTGTATTGCTTTTCTTTTTTTTATTGAGCTGCTGAATCTTGCGCTGCCTTATATCTTCAGATTGAATGATACGTCATTCCTTTATCCTTTATATATTGCAGGAGAGTTTTTTCTGCTGACTGGTTTATTTATCAGAAAACTGGACTTACCAAAATCTGTTCTTGGATGTACCGCACTGATCGCGGCAGGTTTTATGATCTCGAAATATGGATTTGATTATCCCGGAAATGCCGATATAGCAAAAGTGGTTTCCAATATTATCATTATCTGTCTTTCCGGATTTACCCTGATCCGTGAGATTAAGAATACATCTTTGCAGAACCGTTTTCTACTTGTAGATGCCAGTATTTTCTTCTATTACTCAGTCTCTGTATTTATCTTTATCATCCAGCATCAGATAGCGAATCTGTCAGAAAACGATTATTATATTATTCTCAGTGCCAATAATATTCTTTCGAGTATTTTGTACTGTTCATTTTTATACACTTTTTTCAAATTAAAGAAGTAACTTTAAATATCAATCTGCTGATCCTTATAATTGTTACCATAACAGTTATAGTATCCTTTATTCTGTTAGCTTACAGAGCTTTTATAACCAGAATAATTAAAGAGAAAAATGTACAGCATGAGGCAGAAGTTCTTCATCAGAAAAAATTAGTACTGGAAAACATCAAAGCCCAGGAAGAAGAAAGAAAAAGAATTGCAGTCATGATTCATGATGATATCGGAAACCGGCTCAATATTCTTTCCTTATGGCTCAATAACCTTGATACCCAGGGTGATGAGCTTATCAAAAAAAATATCTATGGTCAGATGTCTTCCCTGATTGATGCTGCCAGAAGTATTTCCCATTCATTATACCCCGTAAACCTGGAATCAGTGGGACTGGTTTTATACGCTGAAGAATTAATAGCCAACCTTTCCCATAAAATTAATATTTCCCTGCAGGTAATGCCGGGATACGAAAAGAAAGATCTTTTTGTGGAAGTACAGTTGTACAGGATTATTCAGGAGTTTACTACGAATGTAATCAAACACTCGGATGCCACTGATCTTTGGATCTACATTAAGGATTATCCTGAAAATATGGCAGTGGTGATTTCCGACAACGGACAGGGTTTTGAATATGAAGAAGTAAAAAAAGGAATGGGAATTAAAAATATTGAATCCCGCATCCAATCAATGAATGCCACACACAAATGGAAAAAAACATTTTCAAACAAAGGAAGTCGTTTAATCATAAAAATTCCAAAATATCATGAGTTCCCAAATCAAACTAGCACTGATTGATGATGAACAGCTGATCCTCGAAGGGGTAAAAATGTTGCTGTCCAATGAAAAAAATATATCGGTGAACCTTACCGCGGATAATGGTCCCGATTTTATAGAAGCCCTCGGAAAACTTTCACAAGATGAATTTCCTGATATTGCTCTCGTAGATGTTCAGATGAAACCAATGAACGGTTTTGAACTGGTAGAAATCCTGAAGGAAAAATATCCTGATCTTAAAATTATTATCCTGTCATCCCATTATAAAACCTCTATTCTTGGATATATGGTCAAGCTGGGTGTATCTGCCTTTCTTCCAAAAAATTCAAATAAGAAAACCTTCATTGATGCCATTACAATGGTGGATAAAAATGGAGTCTTTTTCACGGCTGAAGACCATCAGATGCTATTTACTTACATGAACAGTTCTGCCAAGAAAAATTCTCTTTTTGAAACAGAAGATGAATTATCCGAAAGAGAAAAAGATGTGGTTAAACTCATCTGTCAGGAATTTACCAACAACGAAATAGGAGAAAAACTTTTTATCAGCCCAAGAACTGTAGAGAGCCATAGGCAGCGTATCCTGGAAAAGATCGGAGCTAAAAATACAGTGGGAATAGTGATCTATGCCATTGTTAATAATATTTACTCTCTTGAAAAAATATAATTTGATTCCGTAGAAATACGGATTTTTTTATTTGGTACTTTTCACTCTAGCTCGCTTTGTTTTTCTTCTGTTATTTTGAAATGTCTCTTTTGGGGATGTTAATTGAAAAAAACACAAACAAGATCTGTAATAAAAAATTAAAGTAAGAACATGAATGGCAGCAGAGTGATTTCCGTCGGGATTTTCTTTGACGGAACAGGAAATAATGGGGTAAATATTCTTTCACCGGATAAACCACTGAATAATAATGAAAGCTATTATGGTACGTTTACCAACATCTATAAATTATACAGTTTATTCACTGGAGATGAAAAAATATATATTGAAGGAATCGGTACTGTAACAGGCAATGAAGATAGTAACTTTGCTATGGCAACCTGTGCAAATCCACCCTATGGAAGAGGATATTCTTCCGATGATAAACTTCAGAAAGCTGGCGATTTTGTGCAGCAGATTGCTGGTGATAAGACAACAGAATATCATTTTTATATATACGGATTCGGAAGAGGAGGCATGCTGGCAAGAACTTTCTGTAACCAGCTTTTAACGTATTATGCGGTGGGAAATTGCAGAATAAAATTTTTGGGCGTCTTTGATACCGTAGAGTCTAAACCTTTTAATACCTATAATATGAAAATGCCTGTACAGGTAGAGAATGCATTGCATATTTGTGCAGTCAATGAAAGCAGGTTTTTCTTTCCGCTTACCGGTTTTTTTGAAAACTCGGTTATCATGCAGGATCAGAAATCTGAAAATCAGTCATCCGTCTGGAAAGAAATTTTTGTACCCGGAGATCATGCTGATATAGGTGGTGGATATCTGGAAGGACCACAATCTGTTTATATTTCTACAGATTTCATGAGTGTTGATGATCTGCATAACTATGTTTCAGATATCAGAAATGAAAAAACCAATGTTGATGGAAATAAAATCTGGGAAGCATTACTTTCAGAATATAAAATAGAAACGGTTAATGGGCTTTCACAGGCTTATGTGTGCCGTGATAAAGTATACAATGATCTGTCAAAAGTATATGGAAAACTGATGATGGATGAAACCAATGCAAAATCCTTGATCTTTAATACAGAGAATGAAGCATATTTTGGAACAGATTATAATAAACATTCCTTTCTTAGTCGTTTTTATACCAAAATGAAAGAATATTTAAAAGACCTTTCCATCAACAAAAAACCAATATATGACTTTGGAAGATTTGCAGATTATACCCATATCTCATCAAACTTTGGACTGTACAGTGATAGTTTCCAGTACAGAACTCAGCGGGAAATTAATATTGAGTTGATCAACAACGGACTCAATGTCTCAAGCAGCACCTCTGTAGATGAGGCAAGCCAGACAAGACTTTCTGTAGAACTTCACCTGCCGGAAGACAGTTTTGTTGCTGATTTCCTTTATGGGACAAGCGTTCCCAATAATGATATCTGGGTTCGTACTATTTTAAAAACGCCGGCAACTATTATATTAAATGAAATGAAGAATTAGTGCCCAAGCTTCTCAGTTTTAAATTTAGGTTAGGAGACATCTGATTGGTGTCTCCTTTTTTATGTTTTATATATTACATACAGTGAAGAAAGGCAACAGATGCAAAAGTTGGGGCTAAGCAAAAAGTTTGGCTAATCTGAATAGAAAAAAGGTTCTTCACATTCGGATAAAACCAAAATTCTCATAATGTAGCTACTGTAAATCAACAACTGTAAAAATATTTTATTCTATACATGATTCAATATTATTTTAAATATTTCATTATATCATGAGATATAATTTAATAAATTATATATTTATGTTTTAAGTATTTAATTTGCATTAAATGAGTTAGTTAACATAATTGAATTTTTCTCATTTGATTGATTTATGTTCTTATATTAGCTACTCAAATTTATTACAATCATGAAAAAATTATTATTTATTGCTATGGTTGGTATAGCAGGTTTTGCAAGTGCAAAAGGAAACTTGGATAAAGTAAATTCTAAAGCAAAAGAAGTTACAACGGTTACTAAAAAAGCCGTCTTGTCAAAAAAAGATACTAGGACTAAAGCAAAAGCAGCATTCTTTGCTGAATGTAGAACAGTAATAGTATCTTGCACATCAGCATATACTTGCCAAGATTGGTCTGAAGGTCAATGGAATACTTGGGGATCCAATATTCAAAGTAATTACTGTATGTATGACAGTCCATATACTCCTTAACTAACTGAATTATAAAGAATGAAACTGATTGATTAAATTAATCTAAAAAAGAAGTCGTTCAAAAAATAGTTTGTGTTTACCTTTGAAAAGTTACTTGTTTAATTACAATTAAAAAAGAGTGTATACGAAGTTTTTTTGAACGTTTCTTGTAAATGATACATTATGAGTTTTATAAAAAAACACACTTTAACAATTATATTTTTATTCATTTTCTCTATTTCGCTTTCTCAGACAGCTATAAGTGATTCGTTAAGGGGTGAGTTTACCTACTTACTTCAGTATAAGCCTAATAATCTAAATCGAGATTACGTTATAAAAGAATTATATTCATTACAAATAACCGATAAACGTTCTTTTTTCAGTAGTGAAAATAAACTGAAATTTGATTCTGCTTTTTCAGCAGCATATAATAAAAAAAGTAATATTATTGATTTAAGTGGTATTCCTGCCTCAAGGTCTAACTTTTTAATTATCCAAACAAATGAAAATTCAGAATTTTACGAATCAGTCGGGATGACTCTGCTATCGTATAATAGTCCGGTAATTCGTAATTGGAAGCTAGTTAATGAGACAAAAGTAATTAACTCTATTAACTGTAAAAAAGCAGAAGTAAATTATAAAGGTAGAGACTGGGTAGCTTGGTATTCAACCGAAATTCCTTTTCCCTATGGTCCATACAAATTCAGTGGTCTCCCCGGATTAATCGTAAAAATAATTGATAAAACGGGAGATTATGATTATGAATTAGTAAAAGCAGTATCTAGTTCTAAATTAAAAGACAAAACCGTCACAATAAAAAAAGTACGATACGAAGGGGCTAAGTTAGTCACACAAGAAGAATTAGCAGATGCAAGAGCAAATTTTAGAGCCAATGCAAAACGTGAGTTAGAAAGTATGGGTACTGTATTTTCAGAAGGGCAAAACAAATCAAAAATAAGTGAAGCAGAGAAAAAAGGACATAACCCTATTGAGCTAGAGTAATGAAATGTAATTCGTTAATACTTGTGAAGTATTAGATTCCACACACAAATTAAAGCATACTTTAAGCATTGAAATTCAATCTGTTTTTTTGATTGAATAAAATAATGAAAATCAATTGATTGATATACGGATCGTTATTTCTTTGTGATTACACTAATGTATATAATAAAAATTTCCTCTCAAAATGGAGGAAATTTCTGTTTACTAAAATCTCTTACAGGAACTATACCTGCCTTTTGATTGAGAAAGAAAACAATTCAAAACTGGCCAGTTTTTTTATTTCTGGGCTATTCATTTCTTTTTCCGTATTTTTGCACCCGAAAATTCATTATTCATTACTAATTATTAATTAAGATGCTTTCGGTTCAAAGTTTAGGATTACATCATTCAGGAAATTATTTATTTCAAAATGTCAATTTCACCATTAAAAAGGATGATAAAGTAGGTCTGGTAGGTAAAAATGGAGCGGGTAAATCCACTTTATTAAAAATGCTGTCCGGAGAAATTAATTTCTACGAAGGAGAGGTGGTGACGGAAGGAAGTGTTACCATTGGTTTCCTGAAGCAGGATCTTGATTTTGTAAAAGGAAGAACGGTATGGGCGGAAACCATGCAGGCTTTTGAACAGATTAATGCCTGGAAAGATGAGCTTGAAGAGGTGAATCACCAAATGACTGTCAGAACAGATTATGAAAGCGATTCTTACACGGATCTGATTAATAAAATGACCGAACTGAACGACCTTTTGATGAACCATGATGCCTATAATCTTGAAGGTGACATGGAAAAAGTGTTATTTGGTTTAGGATTTAAAGCAGACGATTTCCAGAAAATTACTGATGAATTTTCCGGAGGATGGAGAATGAGAATTGAATTGGCAAAATTACTTCTTCAGAAGAATGATATTATGCTTCTCGATGAGCCTACCAACCACCTGGATATGGAATCCATCATCTGGTTGGAGAACTTCCTGAAAGACTATCCCGGAGCTATTGTTCTGGTAAGTCACGATAAACAGTTTATGACAGCGGTTTGTAACCGTACTTTTGATATCAACAATAAAAAAGTTGACGATTATAAAGCGAACTATTCTAAATATCTTGTCATGAGAGAAGATCGCCGTGAAAAACTGATTCAGGCTAAAAAGAATCAGGATGCGGAGATCAAGCAGATGGAAGACAATATTAATAAGTTCCGTGCCAGTGCTACCAAAGCCTCTTTTGCACAGTCGCTTATTAAGAAATTAGATAAAATTGAACGTATCGAAGTGGATAACGAGGACGTTTCAAAATTCAATATCCGTTTCGTACAGTCTATGGTTCCGGGGAAAGTAATCTTCGAAGCTGCAAATCTTGGAAAAGCATATGGGCAGAAACAGATTTTTGACAATGTAGATTTTATCGTTCAGAGAGGAGACAGAATTGCTCTTTTAGGACAGAACGGACAAGGAAAAACAACGTTAGCTAAAATTTTAGCAGGAGATATTAAAGATTACTCAGGAGCCTGGAATCTTGGTCATAATGTAAACATCGGTTACTTCGCACAGAATCAGGAAGAGGTGTTGACCCCCAATAAAACGGTTCTGGAAGAAGCAGAAGATGCGGCAACAGAAGAAACAAGACCTAGAGTAAGAGACTTATTAGGATCTTTCCTTTTCCAGGGTGATGCCGTTACTAAGAAAACAAAAGTACTTTCCGGAGGAGAAAGAAACCGTCTGGCGCTTTGTAAACTATTGCTTCGTCCTTTCAACACGTTGATCATGGATGAACCTACCAATCACCTGGACATCCAGTCTAAGGAAATCATCAAGCTGGCGCTGCAGAATTTTGAAGGAACCCTAATTGTAATCTCGCACGACAGAGAATTTCTTCAGGGACTTTGTGATAAGATCTACGAATTCCGTGATGGGAAAATGAAAGAATTCCTTGGGGATATCAATGAATATCTTGAATACAGACAAAAAGAAACCATCAGAGAGATTTCTGCAGAAAAGGCGAAACTTCATAGCGAAGTAAAGGTAGAGCCAAAGAAAGTGGAAGAAAAACCTGTTGTAAGCAGTCAGTCTTCAAATATTGTAAGTAAAGAACAAAAAAATATTCAGAATAAAATCAAGAAAGTAGAAGAGAAAATTTCTGAGCTTGAAACAAAAGTAGAAGAAATGGAAGCCTCTTTTGCCAAAGAAAATCCTTCAGATGAAACCTTAGAACAATATAATAAAGCTAAGGAAGAGCTGGATACTGCTTTGCAGGAATGGGAATATCTTGGAACCCAACTGGATTAAACGAAATATAAATGCTTCATTAACTAAAAATTATGAAGCATTTTTTTGTAACAAAATCTTACTCATTTCTACATATTATCAATAGTCATTAAGTAATTTAATAAAACTTTAAGGAAACAATTAAATTATTTTCATAATTTTGAACCATGATTTTTAAAGAAAGCAGAAACCTAAAGAGTTTTATCTCCAAGCTATTGTTTGGAGTATATTTCCTTGCGCTGCTTTCTCAAAGCTTTCACCACCACGATTCAGTAGATTATTTTAAGGCATTTCATCTTAAAAAAGTCGAGAATACGATGACGAAAGCCGTTACTAAAGAGAAAGCTGGCGACTGTCTGGCCTGCCACTTTTTGGTTACCGGACATACATTAGCTCCTGAAGAATTCAATTTTACTTTTGAGCATTACAGCCATGAAGTAGAACAAATCATCGCCATCCAGGAGAAAATCTGGTCACAGACCAAATTCACTTTTCAGCTTCGGGGACCGCCCGCACTTTCATAATTCACAGATTCTATAGGGTTTAAAGTTTGATACTTTAAGTTCAATGTTTAATGCTTAAAAATTTAAAGTTTTAGGTTTAAAGTTTTAAGTTGTTGGAAAACAACTGATAGTTTGTAATTAATATTAAATAATGTCCAGTTACTAGCTTCTCATTTCTAACCTCTAACTTCTCATCATTAATACATTTTACAATCAAACACAACCCTTCCCACAAATTTTAACGAAAAATGTACCTTATTGAAAAAGGGTACGCAATCAATCTATTTACAATGAAATTGATATATTGCCTGCTGCTGATCTTTTGCGGATCAGTATTTACAAGTGCACAAAAAACTTATACTGTAGAGGGAACCGTTCATGATTTTCATGATAAAACATTGCTGGAAAATGCAGTAATCAAAATCGGGAACTTTACAGCTAAAACAAACAAGAAAGGTCAATTTTCTTTTGACAAAATTCCTGCAGGGAAGTATACACTCATTGCACAACATCCTGATTGCAATGATTATACTGAAAATATAGGAGTTGATAAGGATGTTCAGCTGGTGATTACACTGGAACATCACGTGAGAGACATCGAAACAGTGACGGTTCACGGAAGTCACAAGAACAACGGAAGCATGGTGGTGAAAACCCTTGATAAATCAATGATTTCAAGAAATGTTACCGAAAACTTAGGAAATTTACTAACCAATATTTCCGGTGTTAACGTTCTTAAAACAGGAAATAATATTGCAAAACCTATTATCCATGGACTTTATGGAAGCCGGGTTTCTATTATGAATGATGGGGTAAAGCTTGCCGAACAGGAATGGGGTGTAGAACATGCACCTAACGTAGATGTCAATAATTTTGAACATATTGACGTGATTAAAGGAGCATCGGCTTTGAAGTATGGAGCCGGAGCGGTAGGTGGAGTGGTTGTTTTACAGCCTCAGGTTTTACCTAAAAAAGATACGATCATGGGAAATGTTTCTCTTTCCGGAATTTCTAACGGAAGAGGAGCTGATCTTAATGTAAAACTGGCCAAAACCTGGGAAAACGGCTGGGGCATAAAAACCAATGGAAGCTATAAAAAACTGGGTGATCTTGAAGCTCCGGATTATGGCTTGATGAATACAGGGCTTGAAAGCTCCGGATTTAATTTTGGTGTTCAGAAGATGACATTTGAAAAAGGTTTTTCATTTGATTATTATCTGACGAAAAGCACAGTCGGGATTCTTAGAAGTTCTCACGTAGGGAATTCTGAAGATCTGCGTAATGCTCTTACTTCATCAGAACCAATCTACCAAAGAGATTTTAGTTATGATATCGATAATCCTAAACAGGAAATCGAGCATCATATTGCTAAAGTTTCTGCTTATAAAAGGTTTGAAAATTTTGGAAAGATCACGGCTACCTATAGCTTCCAGTACAATCATAGAAAAGAATATGATATAAGACGTACAGAAACACTTAGCAAAAAACCTGCACTGGATCTTGAGCTGATCACCAATGATCTGAATGTGAACCACCTGATCGAAAGAGGAAAATGGAATCTTGAAACAGGGATTAATGCAGGATATCAGAATAACTATTCCAACACTCAGACCGAGGCAAGGCGTCTTGTCCCGAACTATGACAGATATTATGCAGGAATTTATTCCGTACTAAAATATAAAATTGCACCTGAGCTGGATCTTGAACTGGGAGGGCGATACGATTATGATCATTATGATGTAACAAAATGGTATGATCTGAGCGACTGGAATAAACAATATGCCGCAGATTATTCAGACTTTGTCGTGAGAATCAACCAAAACAGAATTCTTACCAACCCATCTTTAAGTTATAATAACATTTCAGTAAACGGAGGGATTGTCTATCATCCATCTGAATATTTTGACCTGAAATTTAACTATGCAAGAGTTTCAAGATCTCCGAATATTGCCGAACTCTTTGCAGACGGGCTTCACCATTCCGCAGCCATTATTGAAAGAGGAGATATGAGAATGAAAAGCGAGACGGGAAACCAGTTTAATTTGGTGGCAGACGTTAAAGCACATGTCTTAAAAGGATTAAGTATTTCAGTAAACCCGTATTTCTTTTATACTCAGAATTTCATCAACCAGATTCCTACAGGATATCAGAATACGCAATGGGGTGGGGCTTTTGTAGTTTACAACTATCAGCAAATCAATGCAAAAATGTATGGAATTGATATTGATGCTCAGCTGAAAATTACAGATAATCTGACCTATAAGGGAAGCGGTTCCTATGTGTATGGACAGGATACAACCCATAATGTACCCCTTATCCTCATGATGCCTCCGAACTTTAACAATTCATTGGAATTCAATAAAAAAGAATGGAAAAACTTTTATGTCTCAGTAAGTAACAATACCTATCTGAAGCAGACAAGATTTCCGGTTTATAATGTTCCAATCAGACTATTCGATTCAGATGGAAATGCTTACAATGAAGAAGTAGATATCTCTACGCCTCCCAACGGATATTCGCTTTGGAACCTTCAGGCAGGGGTGAATCTGTCTAAAAATTTCGGAATTGATTTTTCAGTCCGAAATGTATTCAATACGTCTTACAGAGATTATCTGAACAGACTTCGTTTCTTTTCCAACGAAATGGGAAGAAACTTTATTTTAACTCTTAAATATCAATTTTAATTATTTAAAATCAAAAACATGAAAAATATTTTTAAAAATACGACTCTTATCTTAGGACTTTTATTCTTCGCAGTTTCATTAAGCTTAACCTCATGTAACAGAAGCGATGACGAAGCAGATGACCTTCCTCAGGAAGAACTTTCAGATGTTCTCTTAAGAGTTACCGATGTAGCTACAGGAACGCCGGTGGTGTATGATTATCAGGTGAACAGTACTACCAATCCAAATGTTAAATTGATCAACGGGCATACCTATAATGTGGAAGTAATTTTCAAGAATGGTGATGAAGATGCCACTCAGGAAATCAAAGATGCAAAAGATGAACATTTCTTAGTGTATAACTTTCCAAACTCAGATATCACTTTAACCCGTACAGATGATGCGAGCTCTACAAGAGGAGACGGAAACCGCGTAGGGTTGAAAACAAAATGGGTCGTAAATACGGCTGTAAAAAATGCTTCTGCACCTAGTCAATTGGTTCTTACCCTGTTCCATGAGCCGGTAACGGTTTCTGAAACTTCTGCAGTGAGCGGAAATGGAGTGATTTACGGAACTCATACAGGAGGTGAAACAGATGCACAGGCTAACTATAATATTACGAATTAATATATCCTTTAATCTTGTTTGGGCCACCGGAATGTTCCGGTGGCTTTTTATTTAACAATATTTGGCTTTATAAGTTGATTTTAAATGGGTTTTTTTCATAAAAAATTCATATTTTTGCAACCTAAAATTTTAATCAATAATGAAGGTTACCGCACAAAACCATGATGACGTAAGTGCATTGCTTACAGTAACATTGGAAAAATCTGACTACAAAGAAAAAGTAGAGAAGCAGTTGATTAATTATGCTAAAAATGCGCAAGTTCCTGGATTCAGAAAAGGGAAAGTGCCTTTAAGTATGGTTAAAAAACAATATGAAGCAGGTATTGCATTTGAAGAAATCAACAGACAGGTTTCTGATGCATTGAACAACTATGTTAATGAAAACAAATTAAGATTAGTTGGTCAGCCTATTCCTCAGCCAGTAAACGAACTAGATTACAACGCTGATCAATTAGAAGTTGCTTTCGAAGTAGGATTTGAGCCTGAATTCACTATAGATTTAGCTAAATATGAAGCTCCTCACTACAAAGTAGAAGCTTCTGATAAAGAAATCGGTAAGAGCATTGAAAACATGCAGAAGCGTTTCGCTGAGCAGGTTCCTCAAGATAAAATCACTAAAGATTCTTACATTGCTTTAGAAGTTTCTCAGGTTGTGGAAGAAGATGCTGAAGGAGAGCACCACCACCACCCAAAAAACCTTACCATTACTGCTGAAAACAAAGAAGCTTTCAAATTGGTAAAAGGGTTGAAAATGGACGGATCTGTAAAAGTTACAAAAGAAACTCTTGCAGGTGATGAAGAATTAGCTAAAGAATTAGGATTCAGCAAAGAAGAAGTTGAGCACCTACACCACAATGAACTAGAAGTAAAAGTAAAAGATTTCTATTCATTAGATTTAGCTGAGCTTAACCAGGATCTATTCGACAAAGTATACGGAGAAGGAAACATCAAGTCTGAAGATGAACTTAAAGATAAAGTGAAAACTGAATTAGACGAGTACTTCCAACAGAATGCTGATGTTCACTTCGTGAATAAAGTATTGGAGCAAGTAACGGAGAAAGAAGAAGTAAAACTTCCTGAATCTTTCCTTGTGAAGTGGTTGTTATTCTCTAACCAGAACATCCAGTCTGAAGATCAGGCTAAAGAAATTCTTGAAGCTGAGAAAAACCAATTGAGATACCAGATCATCGAAGGTAAATTGATGACTGAGAACGAAATCAACCTTGACTACGCTGATGTATTAGGTCAGGCTGAGCAGTTGGTGAAAAACCAATTGGCAATCTACGGAATCCACCACTTAGGGGATGAAGAAATTCAAAAATATGCTGTTGAAATGTTGAAAGACCAGGAGCAGGTAAGACAAATTTCTTCTGAAGTTGCTATGGCTAAACTGAAAGATGTAATTCTTGAAAAAGCAAGCAAAAAAGAAACTAAAATTTCTCACGACGAATTTTTAGAAGAACTTAAGAAATAATTATACTCCGATATAAATATTTGAAAACCGTCAATTTTTTGGCGGTTTTTTTATGATGTATCCACACCTAAAAATTCATTATTTATTACTCATCATCACTCATTATCACTCAATTATCATTCATTGCTAATTGCTCATTACTCATTATTTATTTGTATGTCCGCCAATATTCCTATATTTACCCTTTAAACTTTATATAAATATGAAAAAGATCATCATTCCGTTTTTCTGCGCTGTACTATTCTCAGTGCCTGCAGCAGCTCAGAAAAAAGGGGCTGCATCTGCCAAAACAGAAGCTGTAAAATCAAAACAGACACCTAAAGAAATTGTTGATAATTATTTCAAAGCACTAGGTGGAAAAGATAAATTAGACGCTGTGAAATCTACCATTACGGATAACACGGTTGCGGTACAGGGAATGGAAATTCAAATGACGACTAAGAAATTAGGAAATAAATTCAAGTCTGTACAATCTTTCATGGGAAAAGAAATGGTTCAGTTGTTTGACGGTGAGAAAGGTTACTTTGATCAGATGGGAACTAAATCAGATATTCCTGCTGATAAAATTGCCGAGCTGAAGAAAGGAAAACCTATTGATGCCCTGGCTTTTGATGCTTCTAATTTCCAGACTGCAAGTACAGAGAAATTAGACGGAAAAGACTATAATGTTTTGTCTTCAGACAAAGGAAAATTTTATTTCGATGCAGCAACCGGACTTTTGTACAAAACGGATGCTGGAGAAGGTAAAGCAACCATTAAAAGCTATATGGCGGTAGATGGAATACAATTCCCTGCTGAAGTAGATGCTGAAGGCGGAGGTCAGAAAATGACAATTAAAACGACGAAAGTGGTAATCAATTCAGGAGTTACAGATGCTGATTTTAAATAAACAACCGCTTTTTTAATCAGCTTTTTATCCAATATAAAAAACCGCAGATCTCTCTGCGGTTTTTGTTTTTGTATTAAAATACATATCGGTTAAGAACCGTATTCTTTTTTCCATTCGTCAGCAGCTTCGCTCAGAACCGTGTAGAATTCTTCGCCATATTTTCTGATCAATGGAGTTTTTAAAAACTTATAAACAGGAACCTGAAGTTCTTTTCCGAGTGTACATGCATCGCTGCATACATTCCATTCGTGATAATTCAAGGCGGTAAACGCTGAATATTCTGTAACACGGATTGGGTAAAGGTGGCAGGAGATAGGTTTTTGCCAGTCCACGGCACCATCTTCGTACGCTTTTTCAATACCACATTTGGTAATCCCTTTTTCATCGAAAGTTACATAGGCACATTCGCGGTTCTCCACCATTGGAGTAACATACATTCCGTCGTGTGGATCAGTAGTCCATGTTCCCTGCTCTTCAAGGGCTTTAATCCCCTCTTGGGTAAGGTAAGGTTTTATCTGATCAAAAATACGGTCCAATATCTCAAGCTCGTTTTTGTCTAACGGAGCTCCCACATCTCCTTCCACACAACATGCACCTTTACATTTCGTAAGGTTGCAAACAAATTCTTCGGAAAAAATTTCCTCTGAAATCAATTTATCGTCTATCTGAATCATAATTTTCTAAAATAAATCAAAAACTGTACCTGCTTTAAAGGTCAGTAAACTAATAATAATAAGCCATACACTGGCTTCCCGCATCCAGTATTTGGGTAAAAATCTCATCATCCTGCTCAGAATAATACTTGAAGGAAATGCCAGAAGCAGCAGATATTCATAGCTTTTATTCATATATAAAATGATGGAAATAAGCTGCGCTACAGAAAATACCAGCAGAAAAGTATATTTATATCTGCTTATCGGACTTTTCTTGTTATAGTTTTTAAAATGGTCATATACCGCATAGATAAGCATCAGAACCACAGGAATCAATGGTAAAAGCTCTGTGTAATCCGTAACCGGTTTCATTTTTCCAAATGGGAAATAATCGATATTCCATGAAGTGAACTGAACGAAATACATGACAGAAAAATAGCTGAACGTAATCAGAACAATTCCTAAAAGAAATCTGAAAAGATTCAACCCGATTTTGGCGGAGGTAGCAATGACGTGGATAATCACAAAAACAGCCATCGGCCATGTCGTAGGAAGAAAAATAAAATTCAGCGCTACAATAGCTCCTACCAATACGTAGGATTTTTTTCTGATATCTTCATCTGCACTGGTCAGAAGCAGAATAAGAAACGAGTTCGTAAGCAGCGAGACAGCAATTCCTATATCCAGATTTCCGGGGTATAACCCAAAAATGAAAAATGTATACAGGAATAAAGGCAGATGGGTCTGATAATTAAGGGCAATACTATGAAAACAAAAATATCCCAAAGCAATTCCCAGAAAAGTTATTCCGGCAATTATAGCTTCGTAAGTATTGAAATTCAGTATGTTAAATATTACGACTACTAAAAGAAGAAAACCAATATAAACAGGAATTGAAAAAATATTGCTTTCTTTTGAAAGTAATTTAAACATTTTTTATAAATTTGTACAAAGTTAATTTAAAAAAGGAAAATAATGACGTCTTTCTTTCTATTCTTAAGTAAAGTTTTCAAATGGACTTTCGGTTTCTTTGATACTTTCGGTAATGTTTTAAACTGGATTTTGTTTGCAGTTTGCTGTGTATTATTTACTTACTGGTGCTATGTACTTGTAGTAACATTAGGTGGAGACAAAGATAAAGACTATTATTCTCCAACGGAAGGTAAGAACCCTTACTACGATCCGAATATCTACAAAAAAGAAGGTTAATTAATTGGTTATATAGTAAAAAACCGATCAAACAATATGCTTTGATCGGTTTTTTTATTACTAACGATTAAAATTTCTTTTTCTTAGTCGTGAATTGGAAGTACCAGCACAGGAATGTTTGAACTTTTCGTAATCCCTTTTGTTAAGCTTCCCACGAATACATCATAAATTCCGCTTCTGCCATGTGATCCCATCACAATATAATCTGCATTTTTTGCCTTTGCGTGTTCCAGAATAATATCTTTGGCAAGTCCCTGTTTTAACAGGTGCTCACAGTCGATATCATGGCCGATGATTCTTTGCTCAATTTTATTAAGCTGCACCAGCTCTTCTCTGATTTCATTGGCTTCCACTTCAGGGAAATATTGAAATCCCATATCACCAATGGCAAAGCCGATATCTGATGGTGCTACGTGGATCAGGTAAATTCTGCCGTTAAGCTGTTTTGCAAATTTTATGGCACCGTCTACCAATTGGTCTGTCTTGTCCCCAAAATCTACGGGTAATACAATGTTTATCATAACCTCTAATTTTGTTACCTAAAGATAGGAAAAATTTGCCAGACTCTGATGTTAAATACTTATAATATTCGGATATCAAGGATTTTTTCATCCTGTAGATAAGCTTCCAGAATATCATTTTCCTCTACTTTTCCAACCCCTTTTGGAGTTCCGGTAAATATCAGGTCACCTACTCGTAACGTAAAATACTGGGAAGCGAAAGCAATAATATCATCAAAGTTGAACATCATATCTTTCGTATTGCCATCCTGAACCTTGTCTTTATTTTTTAACAATGAAAACTGAAGATTCTCAAGATTAAAATTTTCTTTTTTCAAGAAACTGCTTACCACGGCAGAACCATCAAAACCTTTGGCAAGTTCCCAAGGAAGCCCTTTTGATTTCAGTTCGCTCTGAAGATCTCTCGCAGTAAAATCGATTCCAAGACCTATTTCTTCATAATGTTTATTCGCGGATTCTTTCTGAATGTATTTTCCTCCCTTTGAAATTTTTATTACCACTTCAAGCTCGTAGTGAATATCATTCGAAAATTCAGGAATGTAAAAATCGTTTCCTTTTAAAACGGCTGTATCCGGCTTCATAAAGATAACAGGATTCTCAGGAATTTCGTTTCCTAATTCTTTCGCATGCTCGCTGTAGTTTCTTCCTATGCAGATTATTTTCATAACTTAATTAATTTACTTTACCTTTAAAATATCCTTTTCCTTCTACTATGTATTTTGCAGGGCCGTACCCTTCTTGAATTTTAAGTTCGGTATATCCGAAGATACTGTCTCCTTTTTGATAAGATTCCTTATTCAGAATAAGTTTGGTGTCCAAAACTTTATAATATTCTTCCGTATTCAAAAAATCAAAAGGCTTGATAGTGTCTGTATATGAATACGGTGAAATTTTATATCTGTTCTGTAAAATAGTAATTTCATAACCACCGCCGCTAAAACCATCTCCGGCATAAAGTCTTACGGTCAATATGGGGTCTTTATGGATAGAACACCAGTAATATTCCGGGCTCAGGTCATCGGTTTTCGTTTTTACTTTGAAATCATTGGATTTAATATCTCCAGTGTCCCAAAGCGTTTGCTGTTTTTGTGTGTCAAATGCTTTGAAAAGATCTTTTTGGCTCAGACTGTTGTCTACTTCTACACTGTTCCATACTAAAAAGAACTTTCCTATAATGAAAACGGAAAAGCCAAGAACAATGATGAGTAAAATTTTTCCAATCCTTTTGATCATATCAAGCTTTAATGAGTGAATTCATTCCCGCAATAATAACATTTGAATTTATGACTTGTCAGAAAAGAAATCCCAAAGAAGCTGGTCGCACTGTCATCCCTGTAAATATGATTGGAACCACATTTCGGGCAGACAAAATCAAATTCAGGATCCTCAATGGTGTGTTCCACTTCCAATGAATATTGCTCATTCTCTTTATAATCCTGCAGGATTTGCTGAGCCTTTTCCTGATCATCTTCAAATACCTGAAGCTGTATGCCTCCTACAGCTTGTGACAAAAGCCAATCCGACTGGATCAGTTGCTCATTTGCAATGAAACTGTTGATGCCATTTTCGGCCAGTATCTGCTTGTCCCTGTTGGCTTCCAGGGCAGTTTCATAAAATTTAAAACGAACCAGTTCAGACATAGTTAAAATCTGCTTGAAAGTTGAATCTTAGTGAAAACCTTTTTGGTATACAACGGAAAATCAGCATTCTGAAGCCATCCGAAATATCCTAAATCTTTTTGGAACACGGCTTTCACCCCTTGGCCTTTGTATTTTCCAAAGTTGAAAACTTCTTCCATTTTTTCATTATATCCGATAAATCCGGCAAGATCTGCATTCTTATTATGGAATGTGAATTCACTTAGCGGTGCTATTTCATTCGGAATATCATCGTATTTTCCCACCTGAGCATCCAGAACTTCAAATGTTGCCATAACATCAGCTTCTGCAGAATGGGCATTTTCCAATGTTTTTCCACAGTAAAACTGATAAGCAGCTCCTAAGTTTCTGGGTTCTTTCTTGTGAAAAATAGTCTGTGCATCTACCAATCTGAACTTACTCAGATCAAAATCCATTCCTACTCTTAAAAGTTCTTCTGCCAAAAGAGGAACATCAAATCTGTTGGAATTAAATCCTCCCAAATCCGTTCCGGTAATCATTTCCATAATTTTAGAAGCAATATCTCTGAAGGTAGGAGCATCTTTTACATCTTCATCATAAATTCCGTGGATTTCACTGCTTTCTTTGGGAATAGACATTTCCGGATTTACACGCCATGTTTTGCTTTCTCTGGAGGCATCCGGATTTACTTTTAAAATACAGATTTCAACGATTCTGTCTTTTCCGATGTTTGTTCCTGTGGTTTCCAGGTCAAAAATACAAAGTGGTTTATGGAGTTTTAAATTCATGTTGATCATTAATAATTTGAAATGTGTTTTATTTAAATAAATTATTTTAACTGTCCCTGAAAAATAAGAGACACCAATATATAATAAATAACAAGCATAGGAATTCCTACTACCTGAAATATAGCAAGAATAGCAATTCCTCCTACCAGTAATACTACTTTAGGATAGTTGTCTTTTAATTGTTTGGATTTGAACTTCATGGCCATCATCTTAATCGGGCTGATCAGCAGCCATGAGGTAAGAAGAGTGAGCAGAATCAACAGCAATTCATTATTAAACAAAAAGCTGAAAGCTCCGGTTTCTTTAAAGGCATAATAAAGACCGAACAATAAAACGGTGTTTGTAGGTGTATTCAATCCTTTGAAATAATAACGCTGCTCTTCATCAAGATTGAAGATCGCAAGCCTCAGGCAGGAAAATACGGTAACGATTAATCCCAGATACTTGATCTCAAACGGAAAATGAATTCCCAGCAGCTCTGCCCCAAAAGGTTCAAGAGCTTTATACATCGTAAGTCCTGGAATTACCCCAAAGCTCACCATATCTGCAAGAGAATCCAGTTGAAGCCCCAGATTGGAGTTTGATTTTACAGCTCTGGCTACAAAGCCGTCAAAGAAATCAAAAATTGAAGAGAGCACAAGGCAGATTGCCGTAGTCTGATAATCTCCTAAAATTAAATGTATTGCCCCTACACAACCTGCAAATAAGTTAGCCAGGGTTAAGGCATTGGCCAGATTATTCTTTATAAAATCCATAAGTACAAAATTACAGTTTTTAAAAATTCTAACTCAAAATAATCTGAACTAAAAAATGCATTAAAGTGATTTTGATGTAAATTTGCTCCATGAAATTTTTAAAAGGATTTAGAAAACAGGAAGTTCTGGCATTAGTTTACAGGATTTTTTTAGCCTATGTTTTTTATCAGATTGCCAGACTCTTATTCTGGTATTTTAATAAAGATCTGATTAAAGTTGATTCTGTTTCAGAATATATAAAGCTGGCCTTCCATGGTACTGCTTTTGATACCACCGCTATTCTGTATGTCAACGCACTATTTATACTCCTTAGTTTATTACCCTTAGTAATCAATACGAAGAAAGTTTTTCAGAAAATTCTTTTCTGGCTGTATTTCATTACCAACGGTATTGCTTATGCCATGAATTTCGGAGATTTTATTTACTATAAATTTTCTCAGGCAAGGCTTACTTCGGCAGTATTTCAAGTGGCCGAACATGAATCCAATGTATCTAAAACACTGATGATCTCTGTTGGAGAGCATCCTTTTGTGCTGATCTGGTTTGTTGTTTTGATGATCTTATGGGTTTTCCTTTACAAAAAAGTGAAAGTAGAAGAGGTGAAACCTTTGAAATTGCTTCCTTACTTTATTACTTCCATTCTTACTTTGTGTATTACGGCAGTATTAGTGGTGGGAGGAATAAGAGGAGATTTTAAACACAGTACAAGACCTATTAATATGGTGGATGCTACCCGTTTTGTAACAAATCCTCTGCAGGGAAATATGGTTCTTAACAGTACATTTTCTTTTTTCAGGACTTTAAATACCAATAACTTTAAGGAAGTTCATTTCGTAGATGAAAAATATATTGAAGAAAATGTGCAGCCTTATAAAGTGTATGACAGAAAAGTAGAGAACCGTCCCAATATCGTTATTTTCATTGTAGAATCTTTCGGAAGAGAATATTCGGGAGCTTTTAATAAAGATAAAAATATTAAAGATTATGTTTCTTACACTCCTTTCATGGATAGTTTAGCGACGCAGAGTCTTATTTTTCCGAATACTTTTGCGAACGGAAGACAGTCTATTCATGGAATGAGCAGTGTGTTGGCCGGAATTCCGAGTCTTACCGATGCATTTACGGGATCTCCGTATTCCAATCAGAAAATTCAGTCTATTGTTTCTGTTTGTAATGATCTGGGATATGATACTTCTTTTTATCATGGTGCCCCAAATGGATCTATGGGATTCCTTGGATTTGGAAATATTCTAGGATTTAAACATTATTTCGGAAAAACAGAATACAATCATGATGAAGATTTTGACGGAATGTGGGCAATCTGGGATGAGCCATTCCTTCAGTATTTTGCTAAAAATGTCGGGAAGAAACAGCCTTTCATGACCACTGTGTTTACTGCTTCATCACATCACCCTTTTAAGATCCCTGAAAAGTATAACGGGAAATTTAAAAAAGGGAAAATTGAAATTCATGAACCGATGCAGTATACGGATTATGCGATCAAAAAATATTTTGAAACGGCTAAAAAACAGCCTTGGTACAACAATACCATCTTTGTTTTCACAGGAGATCATACCAATCAGGTGTACTATCCGGAATACGAAAGAGCCATGAACCGCTATGCTGTTCCATTGGTTTTCTATTCTCCGAATCCTGAATATCAGTTAAAAGGAGTGAGTCAGGATATAGCACAACAGGCAGATATTTATCCTACATTAGCAGATCTTATTGGGTACAACAAACCCATCAGAAGCTGGGGCAGAAGTTTGGTAAGTGATAAAAAATATCCTTTTATTGTTGTCAATTCAGATGGAAGTACAGATCAGTTCATGATTGGAAACTATATTTATCGTTTTGATGGAAAAGAAATCATCGGAGTGTATAATCAATCTGATCTGAGTCTTGAGAAAAATCTGATCAATGAGGTTAAAAACCCCGAAGTGGAAGCTGGGAAGAAAACTGCGAAAGCCTGGTATCAGGATTATATGGATAGGGTGATTAACAGGAAGCTGTATTAAGATAGAAAAGATAAGTTATAAATAAACTGGTTTACTTTTTTAACCTCTTTATGCTTTGTATAATAAAAGTTTTTGTTCGTTGAAAATTAATTTATATTTTTATCAATACGTAGATAAGAATATTGTATAAAAATTAAAACTATAAGAAATATGAAAAAAATATTGTTAACGTTCGCACTTTCTTTTTGTGGTGTGCTTACTTTTGCCCAGATTGAAGGTAAGTGGAAAACAATAGATGATGAAACAAAACAGGCAAAGTCTATTGTTGAAGTGTACAAAAAATCAGATGGTAAATATTATGGGAAGGTTTCCCAGTTGTTGATAAAGCCAGCTGATCCAAACTGTACAGCTTGTAAGGATGACAGAAAAGGAAAACCCATTTTAGGATTAGAAATCATCAGAGGATTGAAAAAAGACGGTGATGAGTTCACAGGAGGAACAATTACGGATCCTAAAACCGGAAAAACTTATAAATGTACCATTACAAGAAGCGGTGATAAGCTGAATGTAAGAGGTTACTTAGGATTATCTTTATTAGGAAGAACCCAGGTTTGGGAGAAAGCTAATTAATTTAAGTTTAAATAGAATTTAGATGACATTTCAGAAATGAGATGTCATTTTTTGTATCCAAAAGAATTACCTGGAATTTCTTCATAGCTTTAGATAAACGGCAAATAACTGTGTAATCACGAAGAAAAACCGTTTTAAATAAAATTAATATTAAAGCTTTCCATTCAAAATGAGAAGCCTTTTTATGATGTGTATAATAAAAAAACACTATTTTTGTAGTCTAAATTTTTCGAATAAATATGGCAGAATATACTTTTCGTGAGGTAATTGCACAGGCAATGAGCGAGGAAATGCGTAAAGACGAATCCATCTTTTTAATGGGGGAGGAAGTTGCAGAATACAATGGTGCTTATAAAGCTTCAAAAGGAATGCTGGATGAGTTTGGTCCTAAAAGAGTAATCGATACCCCAATTGCAGAACTTGGTTTTACAGGAATTGCTGTGGGTGCTGCGATGAATGGTAACAGACCCATTGTAGAGTATATGACATTCAATTTCTCATTGGTAGGAATTGATCAGATTATCAATAATGCGGCTAAAATCCGTCAGATGAGTGGTGGACAATGGAATTGCCCAATTGTTTTCCGTGGTCCTACAGCTTCTGCAGGTCAATTAGGAGCTACCCATTCTCAGGCTTTTGAAAACTGGTTTGCAAACATTCCCGGCCTTAAAGTAGTAGTACCTTCAAATCCTTACGATGCGAAAGGGTTGTTGAAAACTGCAATTCAGGATAATGATCCGGTTATTTTTATGGAATCTGAGCAGATGTATGGAGATAAGATGGAAATTCCTGAAGAAGAATATTATTTACCATTAGGAAAAGCAGATATCAAGAGAGAAGGTACAGACGTTACTTTGGTTTCTTTTGGTAAGATCATGAAGCTGGCTTTACAGGCTGCTGAAGATATGGCTAAAGAAGGAATCTCTGTAGAAGTTATCGACCTTAGAACTGTTCGTCCTCTTGATTTTGACACTGTTTTAGCATCTGTGAAGAAAACAAACAGACTGGTTATTTTAGAAGAAGCTTGGCCATTTGCTTCTATATCTTCTGAAATTACTTATATGGTACAGCAAAAAGCATTTGATTATTTAGATGCTCCTATCAAGAGAATTACTACTCCTGATGCACCTGCACCTTACTCTGCTGCATTATTTGCAGAATGGTTCCCTAAACTTGAAAAAGTAAAAGAGGAAATCAAAAAAGCGATGTACGTAAAATAGTTATAGAAAAAAACTTCCGAAAGGAAGTTTTTTCATTTATTATATTCATGAAGAAAAATTCTTGACGTCATAAAATTAGTATAAATTTGCGCCTTTAAAATAAATTAAGCTGATATGGCAGAAGTTACAGAAGATGGTTACCACTTCGACATAAAGAAACTTTCCTTTATTGGAGTTTTAGTGTCTCTAGGAATAGTTTTTGGAGATATTGGTACCTCTCCGCTTTACGTAATGAAAGCAATTGTGAATGCAAGATCCCAAGGGAGCAATATGCCTTTCAATGAATATATAGAGGGAGCACTCTCGTGTATTATTTGGACGCTTACCCTTCAGACTACAATCAAATATGTGATCATTGCTTTGAGAGCAGATAACAAAGGCGAAGGAGGAATTCTGGCCTTGTTTTCATTGGTAAGAAACCTTAAGAAAGGATGGTTGTACCTCATTGCAATTGTTGGTGCTGCTGCCCTTATTGCGGACGGAGTAATTACCCCATCACTGACGGTAATGTCAGCTATTGAAGGTCTTGAAATTTATAATCCTCACACTCCTGTTGTGCCCATTACAATCGGAATCCTGATCGCCATTTTTGTGGTACAACAATTCGGAACCAGCTTTATCGGAAAGTTTTTTGGTCCTGTGATGGTTGTTTGGTTCCTTGTGTTAGGAGGATTGGGAGTAATGCATTTGAGTGAGAATTTTGAGATTTTAAGATCATTCAATCCATATTACGCTTATAAACTTATTGTCAACTCACCGAGTGCCATTGTTATTTTAGGAGCTGTTTTTCTTTGTACAACCGGAGCAGAAGCCCTTTATTCTGACTTAGGACACTGTGGGGCTAAAAATATCAGAGTAAGCTGGGCATTCGTTAAGATTATGCTTATTCTTAATTACCTTGGACAGGGAGCATGGCTTTTGACTAATTATAACAAACCAGGATTCTCTGTGGTAAACCCGTTCTTTGGAATCATGGAAGAGTGGATGATTATTCCGGGAGTAATTCTGGCAACAGCTGCTGCAATTATTGCCAGCCAGGCATTAATTACAGGTTCTTTCACCATATTCTCAGAAGCAATGTCTCTAAACCTTTGGCCCAATCAGAAAATTGATTATCCTTCCGGGGTGAAAGGACAAATGTATATCCCAAGAATCAACTGGGGACTTCTTATCCTTTGTATTATTGTTGTGCTGCATTTCAGGGAATCTGGAAAAATGGAAGCCGCTTATGGACTTTCCATTACAGTGACAATGCTGATGACTACCATCCTGTTAGTCTTCTGGCTATTGAAACAAAGAGTAAGCAAAATATTAATTTTATTTTTTGCCTTTGTTTATATGGCTATTGAATTAGGTTTCTTCAGTGCTAATATTATCAAGTTCATGGAAGGTGGATGGATTACTGTTGTATTGGCAGGTTCTATCGGGGTTTCTATGTATGCATGGTATAACGGAAGACTGATCAAAACAAGATTTATCCAGTTTGTGAAAATAGAAAAGTATGTGTCTATCCTTAAAGACATGAAGCTGGATGAAACCATTCCGAAATACGCTACTAATCTTGCTTACCTGAGCAGAGCAAAAAGAAATGATGAAGTAGAATCAAAAATTATCTATTCCATCATCAAAAAGCAGCCAAAAAGAGCAGATCATTACTTTATCCTGAGCATCGTAAACCAGGAAGATCCATATACCTTCAGATATACCGTAGATGAAATTCTTCCGGGTACAGTGTATAAGATCAATTTCCTTTTAGGATTCAAAGTAGACCGTAGAATCAATGATTATTTCAACATGGTACTTAAAGATTTAATGGCAGACGGAACCATTCCTTCAAGAAGCAGCCATCCTTCTTTAAGAGCTCACGATATACCACCGGATCTTAAATATGTGATCATAGATAACACCTATATCAACGATATTCTTTTAACTGTTAAACAGAAGATTACCCTTAATATTTACAACTTTGTGAAGTATATCGGAAGTGACGACTTTAAGGCCTGGGGAGTATCTTCCCATAACGTTGAAGTGGAGTCTGCACCGATCACAGAACTTACAGTGTATGACAATAAGATTGAGCAATCCGGGTATTTCCGTCACAATTCTTAATCCTCTAGTATTTAACCATAATATCTATTTAAATAAAATTCAATAAATTTGTAGATAATTTTTTTAATGGATACAATACAAAAAGAAAAAAATATAGCTTTGATCAAGGATGTTTTAAGAAACTACTTATTAGAAAAAGGGTTCAGAAACACACCTGAAAGATATACGATATTGGAAGAGATTTATAATATGGATCATCACTTTAATGTTGATGATCTGTATCTTCTGATGATGCAGAAGAAATACCATGTTTCCAAAGCAACCATTTACAACACGATTGAAATTTTCCTTGATGCAGGCTTGATCCGTAAGCATCAGTTCGGAGAAAAAACATTGACCTCTTCATCATATGAAAAGTCTTATTTTGACAAACAGCATGACCACCTGGTGATCTACAAAAAAGACTCTGATAAAGAGATTGAAGAAATTATTGAATTCTGCGACCCAAGAATCCAAGGAATCAAAGAAGCCATTGAAGAAGCATTTGGCGTAAAAATTGATTCTCATTCGCTATATTTCTATGGCACTAAGAATGACTAATTAATGAGAATAGCCTTTTTTCTGTTAATCTTTATTTCTACGCTAAGTTTTGCGCAGGATAAAACTCCTGTGAAGAGAGATCCTTATTTGCAGGCTCCTTCACCGGCTCAGCCTAAACAGGTAAGACCTGAAGATAAAGTAAAGATCATCCACGCGGACGAAATTAAGAAAGATCCTGAAAAATACGACGGGAATCAATATTTTACCGGTCACGTTCAGATCGAACACCAAGGCTCTATTCTTACAGCAGATGAAGTCATTCTATATAATGAGGAAAACTTTGTAAAAGCAATAGGCAATACAAGACTTCAAAACACTGACGGCTCTGTAATCACGGCAGGAGAAATGGAATATGATGCCAATACCCAAAAAGGTGTTGCCAGAAAAAATGTGGTCTTAACCGATCCTAAGCAAACCATAAAAACAGATATCCTCTATTATGACAGGCTGGCTAATCAGGCTTATTTTAATACAGGAGGAACAATCTCTGACGGGCAGAATGTAACCTATGCCAAAGTAGGAACTTACTTTCTGAATACGCGCGTGGTGGATCTTACCGGAAATGTGAAAATTGAAACCCCTCAATATACCATAGAGGGTCCCAACATCAAGCAGAATCAAAATACAAAAATTGCGGATTTTTTAGGTCCTACAACTATTACCAGTAAAACCAATCCGAGAAACAGAATCTATACCGAAAAGGGAACTTATAAAATGGATTCCAAGGAAGCTTTTCTAACCAAAAACTCCAGGATTTATTATAATGAGAAAATTCTTACCGGTGATGATATGTATTACAATCAGATTTCCGGATTCGGTAAAGCAACAGGAAATGTAACCCTGGATGATCCTAAAGAAAAAAGATATATAAAAGGAGGTTACGGAGAGATTTTTGAGAAAAAAGACTCCGCAATGATGACTAAAAATCCTTATGCTGTAAAAGTAATGGAAAAAGACTCCATTTATTTTGCCGCAGAAAAAATAATCTCTTATCAGAGACCGGACTCATTGGATATCAAAGTTAAGAAAAGTTACCTGAGAGCCTTCAAAAAGGCCCGTATTTATAAATCCAATGCACAGGGAAGAGCAGACTCTATTGCCTTCAATGAAACAGACGGAATTATGCATATGTATACCAATCCGATTCTTTGGAGTGGTGAAAAACAGGTTACCGGAGATAAAGTAGAAGCTTACTTCAATACCCAGACGGAAGATATTGATTCATTAAAAGTCATCGGAAATGCCTTTGCCATCAGTAAAGTAGACTCACTAACGCTGAAAGATGAGTTCAACCAGGTGAAAGGAAAATTCATGACGGTTTACTATGAGAAAAATGCAATTAAAGAGGCAAGAGTAGTGGGGAATGCCCAGGCTATTGTATATGTTGATGATACCGATCAGGAAACAAAAAAACAGGAAAGAATAGGGATCACCCTTTCAACATGTGGAATTATCGGAGCATTGTTTGAAGAAAGAGCTTTACAAATAATTTCATGTAGTATTGGGGCTGTATCAGATACTTATCCTATGAGTATGATAGAACCTTCGAAAAGAAAATTCCCGGATTTTAACTGGAATACCAAAGACCGGATCCGAAAATGGCAGGATATCCTTGTAGACACTCCGAATAACGAAGAAATACAATATACAGCTGATAGTGAGCTATTCGATAAAGCTCAGAAAGCTATAGATGACGAAAAAGCGAAAGAAGAAGCTAAAAAGCCTAAACGAACCAGAAAATAATAGAAAAGACCAGTAAGCACTGGTCTTTTTTATATATTAATTTTAGCATGTAATGAATCTTTTATAGCTTTGCTGAAATTTTTGGAGACAATGGAAATGCATAAAGATTTTTTTCTATATCAGGCACAAACCACAAAGTTTGCAGCAGGTTTTGAAGTTGAAAAAGCAGAAGGAAGCTATATTTATGGAACAGACGGAAAGAAATATCTTGACTTTGTAGCAGGAGTTTCTGCCAATACTTTGGGACATTCGCATCCTAAAATTGTGAATGCCATCAAAGAGCAGACTGATAAATACCTTCACGTAATGGTGTATGGTGAATATGCCCAGGAAAAACCTACAGCGTTATGCAGATTGCTGGCAGAAGCTACTCCGGATCCACTGGAAGTTACTTATCTTGTCAATAGTGGTGCTGAAGCCATTGACGGAAGTTTGAAGCTGGCAAAACGATATACAGGGAGAGAAGAAATTGTTTCCTTTAAAGACTCTTATCACGGAAATACCCATGGAGCGTTGAGCGTTTCCGGAAATGAAACCCACAAAAGGGAATTCCGTCCCTTACTGCCAATGGTTTCTTTCATTGAATTTAATAATGAAAATGACTTCGATAAAATTACAGAGAGAACAGCATGTGTTATCCTTGAAACCATTCAGGGAGCAGCAGGGTTTCTGGTGCCCAATAACGACTATCTGATCAAACTGAAGAGAAGATGCGAAGAAGTAGGAGCACTTTTGATTTTAGATGAAATACAGCCAGGATTTGGAAGAACAGGGAAATTATTCTCTTTCGAACACTTTGGAATCGTTCCGGACATTCTGGTAATGGGGAAAGGAATGGGAGGAGGAGTTCCTGTAGGAGCTTTTATGAGTTCCAGAGAAATTATGGAAACCCTTTCACATTCACCAAAGCTAGGTCATATTACTACTTTTGGAGGAAACCCATTGATTGCAGCAGCAAGTTATGCTACTTTAAAAGAAGTGCTGGAAAGCGGTTTAATGAATGAAGTAGAAGAAAAAGAGAAGTTGTTCAGAGAACTTTTGGTTCATCCTAAAATTAAAAATATCAACGGTAAAGGTCTGATGCTTGCCGTGAACTTAGGAACTCCTGAATATACACTGGAAGTGGCAAAAAAATGCATGGAAAGAGGACTTATTGTTTTCTGGCAGCTGTACAGAAATGAATACCTGAGAATCTCTCCACCTCTCACATTATCTCTGGGCGAAATCAGAGAAGGATGTCAGATTATTCTAGAGATACTGAATGAAAATTAAAGATAAAGTCTCTCCGGGAAGGAGAGATTTTTTTATGTTTTGCATGGCAGTTTTAAGCCCTAATATTTAACATAATAAGGATTTGAATCCCGTGATAAATATCATACTGATTCTATAAAAAAGTAATTGTTTTTTTGCGTAATAAAAAAATTAATTTATATATTGCGGGACGATAAAACAAAGATTATATGGCGAAACATAAAGTCCATTACGAATTTCCAATGCACTGTTTATCAGAGATTTTATATGAATATCTGGCGACTGCAGAAGGATTGTCTGAATGGTTTGCGGATGAGGTAACAGAGAAAGGCGATGATTTCTTTTTTAGCTGGGGCGGAGGACCTGCTGAGAAGGCCACTTTGATCAGATATAAGCCTGAAGGTTTCGTGCGTTTCAGATGGGAAGAAGATGAAGGAACAAAAAATTTCTTTGAAATGACTATCACAATTGATGATATTACAGAAGATCTTGCTTTAAATATTACAGATTTCTGTGAAGAAGGTGATGAAGAGGAAAATGCAATGTATTGGGAAAATCTTATTGAGAACCTAAGAATAAAACTAGGTGCGGCATAATACCGGGCAATATTAAATGATAAAACTGATGAACGATTTATCGTTCATTATTTTTTTGTAAATAAATCACATCAAAAATTGGAAAATCAATATTTTACATCAGACGAGTTAAATGTAAAGAACAGAGCTTTTCTTTGGGGCGACTCAGTGAAGGTTTCTTTTTTTGTAAGAAATAGTGGATTGATCATGGACGAAGAATGTTATTTCTTCCTGATGGCTTCCATGAGAAAGATGAGAATGAATATTCCTTTGACTTACACGCTGGAGTTTTTCCAGACCCTTTTTCAAAAAGAAATTATAGAGGAGAAAGAAGTTAAGAACGGAATTATCAATTTCCAGGTGTTCAGAAATAATGATGGCGTGACATTGGCAAAATCTTCTGTTTCTTATTTTTATGAAGTAACAGAAATGGCTGATGTGCTTGCAGTTCATCAAAGACCTTTAGAATTGGATTTGACTAAAGAAATTAACGTTAATAACAATCTTCTGAGCAATATCAGGGTTCACTGTCCGGAAAATATTTACGGAGCGATCTATGCGCAGGAAAATGACCTTGACGACGTTATTCTTCTGAATCCAAACAAAAGAATTGCACGTACCACTGCCGGAAATCTTCTCTTTTTAGAAGGTGATGTTATCAAAGTACCCAAGCAGACTGAAGGAGCATACATTTCTCCTTTGATGGAAAATTTTGTTACTTTTTTACATAAGAATAATCTTGCGGATATCCAGGAACACGAAATTATCGCATTCGAATCTCAGAAAGCTGAAGAAATTTTAATGATTTCTGATGAGAAAGGTATATTTTCTGTAGGTAAGATAAGAAATAAGACTTTTGAAACGACCCGCTTCTCCGAATTGGTAGAAAGCTGGAAACAAAGTTTTAATCAATAGAAATTGACAAACCCGGTAAACAACAAAGTTCCAGAAGTCCTTTACCGGGTTTTATTCTGAGTAAATCAGAAATTGTTATTTTTATTTAATATTCGTTGATGATCTCAACAAATTTCTGTGCAATTTCTTTCTGCCCCTTTTCACTGGTAATATAATTCCTGTTATCAGAATTATTGATAAACCCAAGTTCTACCAATACAGCAGCTGCTTTGGTTTCTCTTAGCATGTGAAGATTACGCTCTTCAATTTTACGGGCATTAAATTTTTTATAGATTTTTCCGGCTAACTCCTTTGAAACATCAGAATTCTGAACATACACTTCAAATCCGTTGTCATATCTTTCTTTTTGAGGAGAACTGTTAACGTGAAGAGAAATGACCATTTCTGGGTTCAGCTTATTGATCATATCTGTTCTTTCGGCAAGAGTAGGAGCGCTATCTGAATCCCTGGTTAAAATAACTTCATATTTATCCTGGCTTTCATTGATCTTCTGTATTTCCTTAGCAACACTTAATGAAATATTTTTTTCCAGAATTTCACCATGGGTAGCCCCAAAATCATTTCCGCCATGGCCGGCATCTATGACAATGTACTTTTTGTTGATAGGAGTAAATGATAAAAACGCTGTAGAAAATATTGATAAAGCAAGTAATGTAATACCTTTCATATCAGTGATTTTGGTTTTTCAAAGAACGGAAAAACTTTGTTTAAAATTGGTTAAAGGAATCTTAAAGTTTGTTAATTATCAGAATGATACGAAAAATAGGCCTTTAGTTCAATGAGATGTCTTCAGGTGAATTGGCCCAGAGAAGAAATTCTCCTCCAAGATTTTGCATGATAGACTTCCAAAGCGTCTGATCATTGGGTAACGTATAATCAAGATTGTAAACATCCACTACGGTCCACATTTTCCTTTGAACCTCAGTGTCCAGCTGGTTCGAAGACCATCCGGAATACCCTGAAAATATTTTGATATGATTAATATCCAGTTCACTGCTTAAAACAGCGTTAATGATCCGTTCAATATCTTCTGTAAGGTAGTATTCATCGGTAATGTCTGTATAGATCTCTGTGACTCTTTTACCTTTTACGATGAAAAATACCTTGTCGTTTTCTACAGGACCTCCATCATAAACCTCAATTTTAAAGTCAAAAAAATCTTTGAACTTGCTACTCATCTGGCTGTTCTTTTTATTCAATATCAAACCAAATGCACCACTTTCATTATGTTCAATAACCAATACCACCGATCTTGAAAAAATATCGCCGGAAATGTCAGGTGTCGAGATTAATATTTTACCTTTGTATGAGTGATTCATACTCAAATTTAATAAAAAATATTTATGGAAAACCTGCACGACAAAAGAAAAGTGTACGATAAATCCCAACTTATTGAAAGTGAGATAAAACAAAATCCAATTGAGCAGTTTAGAGACTGGTTTTTGGAGGCAAGTGAGAGCCCGATGATCTCAGAAGCTAATGCTATGGCGGTTTCTACAGTAGAGGAAGATGGATGTCCGAGAACGAGAATGGTACTTCTTAAAGCATATACCCATGAAGGGTTTATTTTTTATACCAACTACAACAGCAGAAAGGGAAAAGCAATAGAAAATAATCATAAAGCATGTCTGCATTTTTTCTGGCCCAATCTTGAAAGGCAGATTATTATCAAAGCGGATCTTGAAAAGGTAGCAGAAAATCTGAGTGACGGTTATTTTCATTCAAGACCAAAAGGAAGCCAGCTGGGAGCTGTTGTTTCTCCGCAAAGCCAGGTGATTCCTAACAAGGAGTTTTTAGAGGAAAAATTGAAAGAATTAGAAAAGGAATATGAAAATACTGAGGTGCCAAGACCTGCCAATTGGGGCGGATATCTTGCCAGACCTTATGAAATTGAATTCTGGCAGGGAAGACCCAACCGTCTTCATGACAGGATTATTTATCAGCTTGAAGATCTCGACTGGAAAATTTCAAGACTGGCACCTTAATAGGAAAATCAGAGGTTAGAAGTTAGAAGTTAGAAGTTAGAAATTAGAAGTTAGAAATTAGAAGTTAGAAATTAGAAGTGGTGGTTTTTAATATGAGACAAACCACTTGAAAATATAAACTCTGTAATTCAATAGGAGCGGGCTTTAGCCCGCTTATTTTTATTATGCATAATGATAGAGGCTTTAGCCACAACTTAATAATTCTTACGCCCTTAAAACTTCTTAATGGTTTAATTCTCTATCATCTTTAAAACAAAAAAAAGGCTGTTTCTAAGAAACAGCCCTTGAATTTTCGTAATCTGAATGATTATTTTTTCTTAGCACCTGAAACTGCATTTGATAAATCAGCTCCAGCTTTGAATTTAGCAACTTTTTTAGCAGCGATCTTGATCGGTTTTTTAGTTGCAGGGTTAATACCTTGTCTAGCTGCTCTCTCAGCTACTGAGAAAGTACCAAAACCTACCAAAGAAACTTTTCCATCTTTTTTCTTTAAAGTAGTTGTAACGTTACCGATGAAAGATTCTAAAGCAGCTTTTGCTGCAACTTTAGTGATACCTGCATCTTTTGCGATTGCGTCGATTAATTCAGACTTGTTCATAATTTTTAATATTAAAGTTAGTTCGTAATTATAGCAAATATAGTACTATTTTCTAATTGTGCAATTTTTTTATTAAAACTTGTAAAATTTTTTTGCTTTTCACTCAAATCAGTTAAAATATGATAATTCCACTTTTCACAGAAAATCTACGTTACAGGTTACTAAAATCATGCCAAATGCTTATGTTTATTGACTTTAGCAAAAAGTTAATATTATTTTTTGTATTTATTAAATCCTAAATTCTATATAAACAATTAACATTTTTGATCATATGATTATTAAATTTATAAGTAATTTTTATATTTCTTGTATTTTGTGAAATTAAACCCCTGTGTTTGTGGGAGTTTTTAAATGATAGGAAAGACCTGTTTTATTAATTTTTATTAATAAATTTGCATCATGCTAATAGAAGTTTTCAAGTCTAAGATTCATAGGGTGAGAGTAACAGCCTCTGACCTTAATTATATAGGGAGTATAACGATTGATGAAGATCTTATAGAAGCTGCCGGTCTGGTAGTGGGAGAAAGGGTCTATATCGTGAATGTAAATAACGGAGAACGTTTTGATACCTACGTAATCAAAGGGAAAAGAAAATCAGGAGAAGTTTGTCTGAACGGACCTGCAGCAAGAAAAGTACAGAAAGATGATATCATCATCATTATTGCTTATGCTCAGATGACCCCGGAGGAGGCAAAAGACTTCCAGCCGAAGATCGTTTTCCCGGATGAAAAAACAAACCTTCTTACGTAGGACATGGAGAAAAAATCAAAAAGTCCGGTAAAATCAATACTTACAATCGTAATATCGCTTGCTTTTGCAGGCTTTTTTTTATGGCTTGCCCTAAGGGGACTGGATTTTAAAGTCATTCAAAAGTCACTGGCTAAAGCTAATTATATCTGGGTATTGTTTGCCTCCGTATTTGGTCTTCTTGCTTACTGGTTCAGAGCCATCCGCTGGAATCTGATGCTGGAACCCATGGGACACAGAATTTCGAACTCCAATGCCCTTTGGTCTATATCATTTGGGTACCTGATGAATCTTACCATTCCGAGAAGTGGTGAAGTAGCGAGAGCTACAGCTTTATATGGAGTGGAAAAAGTACCGGTAGACAAATCTTTTGGAACAATCATTTTGGAAAGAGTAGTGGATCTGGTTTGTATGATGGGATTTTTAGGATTGACTTTATTGTTTAAATATGATGCGATTCTGTCATTCTATAAAAACTCCGGAGTGAATATTAATCCTAATAAAATAGTATTGATCCTTTCCATTCTGATAGGAGGAACAGTTTTGTTTTTTGTGTTTAAAAAGAAACTTTCAGGCATTCCGTTTTTAGGAAAGGTCGTTAATTTTATTGATGGGATTTTTCAAGGATTAACTTCTATCTTTAAATTAAAAGAAAAGGGAAAATTCATCCTTTATACATTAGGAATCTGGATTTGCTATTATCTGGCAGCCTATCTTGTCTGCTTTGCTCTTCCTGAAACCTCAGGATTTACCTTTGCAGACGGCTTTTTCATTATTGTAGTGGGAACATTGGGAATGATTATCCCAGCCAGTGGAGGAATTGGAGCCTATAATCTTGCGATGAAGTACGGTTTTATGGCCCTTTTTATTTCAGTAGGAAAAAGCGCAGATTTTGGAGGGGAAATGGGGCTTACCTATTCCTTTATTTCTTTACCACTGCAGATTGTGATTATGCTGGTGATGGGACTGATTTCCATTCCTATGCTGGCAAAAGCAAGAAATGCTGCTGTTTCGGATCAAGAATTTGAAAAGTAATTCAAAATACATTTATACAATACAAGGTTCAATTTTTTAATTGAACCTTTTTTTATGGTCATTTTGTGACGTAAATCGTTTTAATGAAGCTGTATAGATCATTTTTTTATCAATAAATTTGGTCAATTCGTAAATCACTTCTATCTTAATGCAAAAAATAATCATAATATAAAACACTATGGCAATTAATCTACAGAAAGGGCAAAAGATCGAGATAGGATTAACGAAAATGACGATTGGATTAGGCTGGGATCCGAATGAAGGAACAGGCTACGATTTTGACCTGGATGCTTCTGCAATCATGATTGATTCTGACAGAAAATTAGTAAGTGAAGAATACTTTGTTTTTTACAATAACCTGAATTCTCCGGACGGAGCGCTTACCCATACAGGAGATGATCCCAGTGGTAAAAACAGCGATGGTGATGATGATGAAGCGATCGTTATAGATCTTGATAAAGTAGATTCAAGAGTGGAAGAGATTCTTTTTGTGGTTACTATTGAAGATTTTGAAAGAAGAAGACAAAATTTCGGACAGGTTAGAAACTCCTATATCAGAGTAGTAGATAATCATTCAAATCAGGAAATTGCAAAATATGAACTGGATGAAGATTTCTCCATTGAAACAGGAGTAGAATTTGGAAGGCTGTACAAAAGAAACGGAAGCTGGAAGTTTGAAGCTTCGGGAATAGGATACAGAGCAGATCTGGGCTTCTTTCTTGAGAAATACTACAAAGGACAAATCATCAAATAAATCATCAAATACACAAAAACGATAACTATGGCAATTAATTTACAGAAAGGACAAACGATAGATTTAAGAAAGAATGACCGCGGAGAAAGCGTTTATGATCTTTCAAAAGTAACCATCGGTTTAGGATGGGATGTCAGAAAACAAAGCAGTGGATTCTTTGGGAAACTGTTCAGTAAAGAAGCTGAATATGACCTTGATGCAGTAGCATTTCTTTTAGATGGCAACGGAAAAGTAGCTAATCTTGGAAGAACCGTTCAGACTAATGACGGAAGACAGATGGGACTTTATCAGGGAGATGTGGTTTTCTTCAATTCTATGCAGCACCCAAGCGGGAATGTTTGGCTTACAGGAGATAACAGAACCGGAGCTGGAGATGGAGATGATGAGCAGATTATTGTAAGGCTGGATCAGCTGGATCAAAGCTATCAGAAAATTGTATTCATTGTTACTATTTATCAGGGAAGAACCAATAACCAGCATTTCGGAATGATTGAAAATGCATTTATCCGTGCGGTGGATGCTTCAGGAAAAGAAATTACAAAATACAGCCTTTCCGGAGATTCAAGTATGAACGGAAAATGTGCAATGGTTTTTGCAGAGGCATACCGACATAATGGTGACTGGAAGTTTCGTGCTGTAGGTGAGGCGCATAATACAGATAATTTTATCGATATTCTGAGACAGCAGTACGCTTATTCCAACTAGATTTTCACTTTTTTTCAACTCAAATAAAAGCCGGCTTGGAAGTCTCCGACTCCCTCCGCCGGCTTCAGAATTAATATTTGTCTATAATGAGCAGGAGATTATTAGCTTATTTTTTATTGGATACTTCAGGTTCTATGAACGGAGAACCTATTCAGGCATTGAATAACGGTTTCAACGGCCTTATCAGCATGCTGCGTGCAGATCCGCAGGCGATGGACAGTTTACATGTAAGTGTTATTACTTTCGATAGAGAGGTTAAAAACATGATACCATTAACAGATCTGGCGAGTTTTTATCCTATGGAAATTACCTGTCCGGATAGTGGACCAACCCATACGGGAGCCGCTTTGGAAATGGTTTCTGAACTGGTTCGGAAAGAACTCGTAAAAAAATCAGCCGATGCAAAAGGAGACTGGCAGCCGCTGCTTTTTATTTTTACGGATGGAAAACCTTCCGATATCCAGAAATACAGACAAATGATCCCTGTGATCAGAGGTTTGGAATTTGGAGCCATCGTAGGGTGTGCAGCTGGTCCGAAAGCAGATGAGCAGTTTCTGAAAGAACTGACGGATCATGTGGTAAAACTGGATACTACAGATGCCATTACGCTTTCTTCCTTTTTCAAATGGGTGAGTTCTTCCATTACACAGGGAGGACATTCTCAGAGTACGGGAGAAAATATCACCTTACCTCCGCCACCATCGGAACTTAATATTATTATTTAAAAAATTGTCTTTACACCATGAGAAGACTGCCTATTTATTTTTTAGTAGATATCTCCGAATCTATGGTAGGAGAACCTATTGAGCAGGTACAGGAAGGTATCGCCAATATCATCAGGGAATTGAAAAAAGATCCCTATTCACTCGAAACTGTTTACATTTCTGTTATTGGCTTTGCAGGAGAAGCTGAAGTGATTACTCCAATGCAGGATATTATCAGCTTTTATCCCCCTAAGATTCCAATTGGAAGTGGAACGTCACTTTCACAGGGCTTAATCAAAGTAATGGATTGTATCGACAGGGATATTGTGAAAACCACCTATGAGAGAAAAGGCGACTGGAAACCTATTGTTTTCCTGTTTACAGACGGAGTGCCTACCGATGATGCTACCAAAGCCATTGAACGATGGAATACCAAATACAATGGAAAATCCAATACGATTGCTGTATCCATAGGGGAAAATACCAATTATAAACTTCTTGGTTCTCTGGCAGACCATGTTTTGCTGTTCAATAATTCAGATGAAAATTCCTATAAAGAGTTTTTCAAGTGGGTAACGGACTCTATTAAAACAACCAGCCAGAGTGTTACAGAAGCAAAAAAAGAAGGCATTAATTTATCTAAAATTGATTCCCTTATTCTGGAAAAAGTAGATCCTGAAATGGAACAGAAATTTCCGGACAATAATTTTGTTGTACTGAACGGAAAATGCCAGGAAACTGAAAAGCTTTATCTGATGAAGTTTAAAAAAGCATTTGCGGAATCCAGCATACCGGGAATGGCTACACGGTACTACAGACTGGATGGTGCCTATAAAATTGATGAAAAAGCGTACTACAGGCTTTCTTCAAACCAGAAAACCCACCTTAAAATCAATATAGAAGAACTGGATGGAGGAACTTCATGTCCTCACTGTGCCAATCCCATTGCACTGGCTACCTGCTCATGCGGAGGAATTCATTGTCTGAGAGGAGAAGGATACAGTAAATGTCCATGGTGTGGAACTTCGGATTATTACGGTTTTTCCGGAGGTGGATTTGATATTAACCGAACTTTGGGCTAATGATGGGTAAATTTTTCCGGAAATCAGCCGGTGAATCTAAACCGAAGACTGTGGAACAAGCTGTTATTTATAAAGAAAAAGAAGAATTCAAAGAGGTTCATTGGGTATTGAAGAATGCCAGTGTTAAACAGTTTTATGAATTCCCTCTTGACATGGACGATTTTCCGAACATCAAAATTCAGAATATCGGGAATCTCGAAGAAGCAGGACTTACTTTTGAAAACAATACCATTTCAGGAACTCCTGTAACCAACAATATGTACCATCTGGACGTTCAGTTTTATCACATACATGATCAAAGCCAGATTGAAACAAAGAAAATTCAACTGTTTGTCAACGCAGATCCAAAAGACTTATGGAAAAATCTTCCAAGTGATAAAAATGCCGTTTTTTATAAATCTGAAGAAGCCTCTTTCAAAGGTTCATTTTCAGATAAAAAAATTGTTGTGGCTTCCAAAAGAGGACGCTCCCATGCGCATGAAGGGAAATTCCGTGAAGATGATTTTGCCGTAAATACTTTCCCTGCAGGCTGGAATATTGTTTCGATTTCTGATGGAGCAGGTTCGGCAACAGCAGCAAGAGAAGGTTCAAAACTGGCTACAACAACAATCAATCAGTTTTTCAGTTCAGAGGAGATTTTAAATCAGATTGAAAATAATATCAATCGTCTATATGCTGCCCAATCCTCTAATGAAGAACAATCGGAAGCCAAACAAAATGTTATAAATATTTTATCCGAAGCTGTTTTATCTGTTTATCAGAGATTAGAAAAGACAGCAGCAGAAAACTCCCTTTCTGTGAATGATCTGCATGCAACGCTTATTTTTACATTGCTTAAAAAATTTAGTTTTGGATATGTTATTCTAAGTTTTGGAGTAGGAGACTGCCCAATTAACCTCATCAATACCCACTTTTCTGAAGTTAAACTTTTAAACAGAATGGATGTGGGAGAGTTGGGTGGAGGTACCCGATTTATCACCATGAAAGAAATTTTCAACAATACAATGGCTTCCCGCTTCAGGATTACCTGTGTTAAGGATTTTTCATACCTCGTGCTGATGACCGATGGTATTTATGATCCTAAATTTATCACAGAAAATAAACTGGAAGACACTCAAAGCTGGAAATCACTTTTTGAAGACCTTGCCGGAAATAATGATGACCGGACGAAAGCTGATTTTATGAATGATGATAAAATTGACGAAGAACTTTTAATCTGGAGTGATTTCTGGAGCAGAGGAAATCACGATGACCGTACATTGGCAATAATCTATTGATACCCATGAAAAAGACCATTAAAGTTGTTTCTGTTCTGGACACAGCCAAATCCTATGAATATGTAGATGAAAACCCTATCAGGGGCGGAGTGAAAGATGTTTATTTTTCTCTCGATAAAGAATATGTGGTGGCTTTCTACCGAAGTCCTTTAGATGAGGGACAAAAAGAAAGGATCAAGAGAATTGTTTCTACTTATCTGCAGAGCATACAGAATGGAAATGCCCCAGAGTACTTTCTGAACGAAATATTCAGATGGCCTTACGATATTGTTGAAAGAGATAAACTCACAGGAATTGTGGTGCCTGTTTACCATCATAAATTTTATTTTGCCAAAGGATATATCGGTTCAGATAATATCCGGGGACAGGATAAGGTGGGAAAATGGTTTACAGCTCCTATGTTCAGAAATCAACAATATCCTTTAAGACTGGATCAGTCAGAACTCGGAGATTGGCTGAGTTATTTTCAGATTGCGGTGAACATCAGCCGGGGAGTGAAAAAACTGCATCAGATGGGGCTGGCACATTCCGATTTATCTTATAATAATATTCTGGTGGATCCCGTTACAAAATCTGCCTGTATTATTGATATTGACGGGCTTGTTGTTCCAAAGCTGTTTCCGCCGGAAGTGATAGGAACAGCAGATTTTATTGCCCCTGAAGTGTTGAAAACAAAACATTTGAGTCTTCAGGATTCAAACAGACATCTGCCTAACCAAAAAACAGATCTGCATGCCCTTGCTGTCCTGATTTATATGTATCTGCTACGAAGACACCCGCTCCGTGGAGGGAAAATCTGGGATCTGGATTCCGAAAATGACGAAATATTATCCATGGGTGAAAAAGCAATGTTTGTAGAACACCCGGAAAACTCTTCCAACCAGGTAAAATCTGATCATCTTAGAAAATGGGATGCATTCTGGGGAGATCCTCAGCAGATTCCTTATACCGTTACGGGACCTTATATTTCAGAATTGTTCCGCAAAACATTTATAGACGGATTACATGATCCCATCAGGCGGCCTACTGCCAACGAATGGGAAACCGCTTTATTGAAAACCGTAGATCTGATACAGCCTTGCCATAATTCCGGCTGTACTGAAAAATGGTATGTTTTTGATAATACCAGCAATCCGAAGTGTCCGTTCTGTGGAACTCCGCATCAGGGTACTTTACCTATATTAGATTTATACTTCAAATTTGATGATGAGGTATGGAAACCGGAAAATCACAGGCTGATGGTTTATCATAATCAGTATTTATTCAAATGGCATGTTTCCAGGAAAGTGATAAGAAATGAAAACCTGACAATGCAGGATAAAATGCCTGTAGGGTATTTCACATTCCACCAGGGAAAATGGGTATTGGTAAATCAAGGCTTATCAGGAATGAAAGATGTCACTGAGCAGAAAGAAATTCCACCCGGTTCTATGGTTGAGCTGACAGATGGTAAAAAAATACTGCTGTCTGCAGAAGAAGGCGGAAGGCTGATCTATGTAACGATGGCAAATCAGTAAACCGTCATTGCGAACGTAGTGAAGCAATCTCAGATTTTCAGATCTGCAGATGATTGTGACTATTTGTGCTCATTTATTTGTGAGATTTGTGTTTAAATCAAAGAGAGTCTTCCAACCGCTTTAGCCAAAAATTTTAAAAAAATTATTTACTGCCTTTCCGTTTCCATAAAATATGAATACTCATCTTCCCCGGTAATCTTAAATCCAAGACTTGTGTAAAGATGCTGTGCCTTGTTGGTTTTTAAAACACTTAATGACACCGTTTTTCCTGCTAATGAAGCTTCCTCCAGAATATCTGACAAAATCTTTTTTCCAAGACCTTTACCTTGTTGGCTGGGATCAATCTGAAGTTGCAGAACCTCAATGTTAGTAAATGTTCGGTCTACTTTTAACAGTCCGATGGGTTGATTGTCTAAAAGAATAATATCTGCTTTTTCAAACTGGTACAGAACCCTTTGCAGGGTGGTTTCTCTGTCGGTAGAAAGTCCTGAAGTCTCATAATGAGGATTCATGGTTTTCATTCTCAGATCAAGAAGATAATCGATGTCGTTGTCAGTAGCTTTTCGGTAAATAAGGGAAGTACTCATATTTTTTAGAATTCCAATTTTAGGCTATATCAGCATTAATAAGACTGTAAGATAAGAATTTTTGGATTTTTTTTTGCATCAATTCTGGATTTCATTTCTATAGATTTCCGGAAGAAAGAATAAGAATGGAGAACAGAATGACTATAAGGACTTTTTTCACTGGGATAAAATACTTTGGCAAGAAACTGTACTTCCTCTTCAATGATTTCAAAGAGCAGGCTATTATCTTGATTTTCCTTTTTGATTGTGTTGACGATTTTTTCCTCTTCTGCGGTCAGTTTATGCTCATGATCATGTATTTTCCGGTCAAGAATTTCCTTTGTGACCAAAATTACATAATCGTTGAAGAGCAGAAAATCTTCTGAGCAGATCCTGATACCCGACTGATAATTCTTCAGCATGCTCATGGGGAAGAACTCAGTGTAATTTTCGTATTGATGCATATAGCCATAATATGCAGCAGCATTAGGAAACTCGTAAAGCCAAAAAATTCCTAAATATTGATATAATGTTTCAAAATATTCATTCCTTGCTTCCCAGGAATCATGATGAAAGAGAGGCTCAATCTGACTTCTAAAGAACAACGTGATTTCCAGCATATCTTCAGGCGTAATATTGTTGATATCATTTTTGATAGTCTCCAGTATTCTGTCGAAGCTGATTTTATCATTATTCAGAGCCTTTTTTCTGTCGTTAATATAATCTCTGAATGTTTGGGTATGATACAGTCTGTGCTGTAGATCCTCATAGAGATTCACTGCTGCCTTTTCACTGTCAAACATATAAATTGAAGTGTCTTTTCCCATAAGTTGTAAAGGTTATTTAAAACTTATTTTCAGTCCCATCTCTTCCTTCATGTAGAGCAGAACCTCGGCATTTCCTCTGGCATCATCTACCGGATTGTGGGTATGTTCGGTTTTACGCAGATGTTTCCATTGGGCAAAAGTATCTTTTTCCAGTCCGCAATAAAGATCAGAAAGTCTCCTCGAAGAAAAGCCAAAAGGATTCCGTCCGATAAAATGATGGAAATACCAGCAGATAAACATCCAGTCGAAACCATTATTATCACTGATGAATATTGGTCTGCCTTTAGAATGTATTTTAATCCAGTCTTCAAAGGCAAGCATTACCTTTTCCGGATCATCAAAATTCATTGTTTCTTCTCTGCTGAAACCGGAAACCGCTAAAGCATCAGGGTTGAATTTTTCAGAAACCGGCTTCAGTTTTCCATAAAAGGTGGTGTCTAGTTCCTCATTCACAAGTACTGCTCCGAAGCAGACCATGGAAAAATCTCCTGGAATCGGGCCGTCTGACTCTATGTCGACCATGATGTAGCTCATTGGAAAATAGTTTTTAGAAAACGAAGATATTGAAATTAGTTGAAGGATGGAAGATGGGAGAGGGAAGCTGGAAGTTATTTTCGGACTGTAAAGAACTTCTGTGTTTTTTAATTTTAGCTTTTGTTTTAAAAATATTCCTATCAAAAAACTTTATAAGTTCATCGTCTTTCAAAAACTTCCCTCCTCCAGCTCCCATCTTCCCGCTTTTATATCAGCTCAAAAAAGCCCCTTTTCCCGATCTTTATTTTGGTTTGAGGGATCAGTTCCATTTCTTCATTAGAGTCTGTTATTTTACTGTTATTGATTTGAATTCCTCCATTCTCAATCAGTCTCCGGATTGCCGATTTGCTGAGGTCACTTTTAAGATGATGACAAAGTTCAACAAGAGATATCCTGTTTTTAATCTTTCCCAAAGAACTTATAGAAACAGGCTCATACTTTTTCTCTTCAAAATTTTTATTCTGAAACTGATTGATAAAAAACTGTTCTGCATTTTCTGCTGAAGCAGCATCGTGGTATTGGGTAATGATGTTTTTAGCAATCTGTTTTTTAATATCCATGGGATTTTCCCCTTTTGCTATTCCGGAAAAAAGTGCTCTTTTTTCTTCCATCGAAAAATCGGTGGCCAGGTTGATGAATTCTTCAATCAATGCATCCGGAATAGACATGGTTTTTCCAAACATCTCGTTAGGTTCATCCGTAAGTCCGATAATATTGTTCAGAGATTTGCTCATCTTTTCCTTTCCGTCAAGACCTCTCAGCAATGGCATACACATCACAATCTGAGCTGGCATCTGGTGTACTTCCTGAAGCTGTCTTCCCATGGTACAGTTAAAAAGCTGGTCTGTGCCGCCCATTTCAATATCACATTCAATTTTTACAGAATCAAAACCCTGAAGAATTGGGTATACCAGTTCATGCATGGCGATGGGAGTATTTTCTGTAAACCTTTTATTAAAATCATTGCGGTGCATCAACTGAGCAACGGTAACTTTTGAAAGTAACTGGATTACCTCAGAAAAGTCCAGTGTGTCCAGCCAGTCAGAATTGAAGACAATCTTTGTCTTCTGAACATCAATGACCTTGGAAAGTTGGTTGATATACGTCTGGGCATTGTGCTGTACATCTTCAGTACTTAAAGGTTTTCGTGCTTTGTTTTTTCCGGTAGGATCACCAATTCTGGCCGTAAAACTTCCTACCACAATGATGATCTGATGTCCCAGATCCTGAAACTGCTTCAGTTTTTTTAATACCACGGCATGTCCCAGATGCAGATCAGGAGCCGTAGGATCAAATCCTAACTTGATGGAAAGTTTTCTATTTTCCTTTTTGGCTTGGGCTAGTTTTTCTTCCAGCCCATTTTCAGGCAGGATAATAGCCACATTTTCTTGTAATGAATGAATCATGTTGAATAGTTTTAAAATGAAAAAACCCGGACAGGGACTGTCCGGGTTCTATATATACGTTAGATTATTTTATTGGATTACAGATATAGAAAGTCTTCCCGAACGATAGCCCGGAGTGTAATATTCACTGAAGAATGGAAGACGTAATATACTGTTTAGATGTTTCATTTTTGGGTAAATATACAGGAATTTCCTGAGGATCCAATATTTAAACCATTAAGACGCATTGCAGGGTTATAACAAGATTTGTTTTTAAATAAAAACTTAACCATCCATCAATCTTAATGGCTTAAAATAATGGTTCAAAACAATTTTACTTGCGATTTTTGAAGCTAATTTCATGCCATAAATCCTTTAAAAACAAAATAGAGGATAAAGAGATAAAAACTGTATTTTATTATTTTTTTCGTTAGTTTATAAGAACCCAATAGAACAGGACTGATATCTTGTTTTTCTACAGATGTTTTCATTAAGTAAAAATTAATAGTTAAATACAGGTTCGGAAAATAAATTTTTAACCTGACTTTTCCAGATTTCCAGATCTTCAGAAGAAGCTTTATCTGCTTTATCAAAAAATAAATGTCTGATGATTTCCAGTCCGGAGTACATGAAAATACCATGATCAGAAGTTAATGTCAGAGCTTTATCCATGCCTGCTTTTTCATATTCTTCATGAGATTTCCCATGAGTATTGAGAATAACGGTCTTTTTGCCTTTCAAAAGCCCTTTTTGGATGCCCTGATCATAGCGGTAAGCAAAACCATAACTGAAAACGCGGTCTATATAGCCCTTCATGATTGCAGGAAGACCTGTCCACCAGATAGGATAGATAAAGGTAATCTGCTCTGCCCATGAAATGTGCTCCTGCTCAATTTTTATATCATCTGATACTTTTCCCAAACGCTGTTCCTGCATATCAGCCAAGGAAAGAACCGGATCAAAACCGATGGTATACAGATCTCTCACAATAACTTCCTGATTACGGGATTGGAGTGTTTCTACAACAGTGTTTAAAAGATTGTGATTTAAACTGTTATCATTAGGGTGTGCGTAAATGATTAAATGTCTCATTACTTTGATTGTTTAGATTAATGAGACAAAAGTAGTCTGGTGTACGCTTCGAAAATTGTAAGAAAACGAAATAACCTATTTCGATTTTGGATTGCAGATCTCCTGCTGGAATTTTAAATACTGAGCAGGAGAAATATTGATAAAATGCTTGAAATCATGAATAAGCTGGCTTTGATCATAATAACCACACTCATCAATGATGACAAACCATTTAACCTGATTTTGTTTTTCGGTTTCCTCTTCAATGATTTTGATGGCTTTTAAAAAACGGTTGTAACGGTTAAGCTCTTTTAAAGAATACCCAAACTGCTCTTTCTGTTTTCGCTGGATGTTTCTTTCTGTTTGATGAGTCTGTTCAGCAATAACTTTAACAGGGTTTAGAAGATCATTCTCAAAGTTGCTCAGAAGCTGGCTGGTAATATCCCGATCCTGCAGATAAGGTCTGCAGAATTCTAAGATATGATTCACTTGTTCTGTAGTAGAATGTAATGCTGTCAGCTGATGCCACAGATCTGTAAAACAGTTTTCTTTCAATAGTTCATCCGGATGTTTTACCGATTGCATAATGGATATTTTTCCAAAAAATCTGAAGAATGCATCATCTTTAAAATTGGCGACAAGAATAGAACATCCTGCCGGAAGCGTATAGTCAAAAGCTTGTCTCACCGGACCGAATACCATACATTTATCAATACTTATGATGGTTTTTTCCCGTGTAGACATCGTGGCACTTTCTCCGAAACAAAATAACAGGATCGTCTGATAAGTTGGCAAAAGTGTTTTGGTTACTGATATTTCAGAAGTATTTTCAGCAAAATAAAAATGAGTAAATACATTTTCAAATTCCTGAGGAACTGAAATTCTATACTCATTATATTCCGGTTGTAATTCCATCAATCTTAACATTAAAAGATAAGTGTTTTTGCCATTTTATAATTCATCATCGCAATTCCTTTTACATACACTGTTTGCTCCAGAACAACCTGAAAACCGTTTTTTTCAAAAAAGGGTCTGGCTGTTTTGCTCACATCAGCAGTAAGTTCTCTCTCATGATGCTGCAGGGCTTCTTTTTCAATCAAATTATAAAGCATTGAGGCAATTCCTTTATGCTGATAATCTTTGTGTACAAAAAGCAGGTCAATATAATTTCCCTGATCAAGAGTACAGAATCCTACTATTTTATTTTCGGTGAGAGCAATCAAAACATGTTCATCTCTCATCACTTTCATCCACCTTTCCTTGTTCTCTGTACCGGATTTCCATGCTTCAAGCTGTTGAAGATCATAATCTTTTTTACATATCTCGTCTATAGTTGCGGTAAAAAGCTGCAGCATCTCCGGGAGATCATCATTCATCCCTTTTCTGACGGTCATGTTATGACTGTTGAATATATTGTTCTTCATAAAGTTTTTGCTGTTCTTTATTGAGAATCGGATAAAAAAGATTCATCTGCAGAAGTGTATAGTGCTGTATGGCTTCTTTCTGACTGAGTTTTAATATAAGCCTGTTGTGGGTAAGCCAGTTATCTGCAATGATGAAAATCTGTTCAACAAGACCCTCTATAATAAAATGAGGAACATCTTTCTGAAATATATTGCTCTTCTGAAGATCTGAAAAGATCTGCTGAAATTCTTCTTTCCTGCTGAAATTAATCCCTTCATAGCTGGCTTTGATGTCGGGATTTTGATTCAGAATATCTATAAAATTGATGAAGATGAAACGATAAGAATAAAAAATTCTGCAGGTAGAATAAGTGAACTGATAAAGATCATCCAGCGTTTTATCCTCTGTTTTTTTCATTTGGTTCAGCAGCTCATCCATTTTCAGAGTAAGCTCAGAGAAAAGGATTTTAATGAGGTCTTCCGAATGCCTGAAATGATAATGCAGATTTCCCGCACTGATATTGAGTTCAGCTGCGATATGCCTGGTGGTAATATTGTTGTACCCCTTGTCATTATATAATTCCAGTGCTTTAGACAGAATTTTATCCTTGGTCTTCATCATCCAAAGATAAGAATATCAGAACGGATATAAATCATATTTTTAAAATTAGAACAATTGTTCTAATTTAATATATTTGCAGGATTAAATCTTATCAAAATGGAAGGGAAGCAAAAGTTCAATTATGAATCAGCAGATCAAACTGAAAAAGAAAATACAACAGACTCCCAGGAAGTTATATCAAAAATCCTGCAGGTAATTCTTGGGATCATAATGGCAGTACTGCATATGTGATGAGCAGAAGAATTTCATTTTGGTTCCTGATGGGATTGGCAGTTTGGGGACTCATTATTCTGCTGAGACGAAACGGAATTTTTATTCCCGTTATCAATGATCATTTTACAGATTGTATTACTGTTCCTATGTATTGTTATCTGATAGAATATATCATGAATTCTGTGCTGGGCTATCACTGGAAACCTGATCTGAAATTTGTATTGACTTCAGTGCTTTATCTGTCTTTTTTGTTTGAAGTGCTTTGCCCGAAACTATCCCCTCATTTTACAGGAGATTTTTGGGATGGCGTGGCTTATTTTGCAGGTGGAATGGGATATTACTTTCTTATTCTCCGGAAGGGTAATAAAAGAGCCAACAGTTCCACATCGTAAAAGGAGACTGCTGGCTGTGTTATAGTTTTTATCCTGGTTCTGTACTCGTTCCTGTAGTGTTTTTATTTCCTTTTTCAGCAGCAGATTTTCTTTCGGTTATGTATAGAAGACAATTGTTGAATCCAGTATGTTACATAGACAGGTAAATATTTTTTAAGTTCATAAATATTGAAGTTTTCTTTTGGTATTTTTGTGAAAGATTAAAACATACTCAGTTCAATGCATGACAAGCTTTTACAACATATTTATTCCGGCCATGATTTGAGTCAGGAAGAAACGGAAGCAGTCAAAAAATATTTTGAGCCTGTATCATTTTCAAAAAATACGATTATAGAAGAGGCGGGAAGAATACCTCAATATCTATATTATATTGTTTCAGGCTACCTCAGACTTTTTTATACCGATGAAAATGGTCATGAAGTAACCACCCATATCAATTGTCCGCCTGGATTTTTTACTTCTTATTCAGACTATATCAACAGTACAGTTTCTGAAAATAATTTAGAAGCGATCACCGATGTTCAACTTTTGAGAATTTCCCAAGAAAACCTGAATTATTTGATCAGCCAAAGCCAGGCGATGAAGGATTTTAGTATTTCAATTTTCCAACAGTCGATTACCTATAATGAAAAACGTTCCAGAGAGTTATCTGTTTTAAATGCTGAACAGCGATACCTGAAACTCATGAATGATTATCCTGGCATCATTCAAAATGTTCCTATTCAATACATCGCATCATTTTTAGGAATGAAGCCGGAAAGCCTGAGCAGAATCCGGAGGAAAATAATTAACTAACAAAAGTCAAGTGGTTCTGGAATAGGGAAGATGAACTTTGCAGCATTAAAATTAATGTAATGACAAAGAATAATGTAAGTCTTGTTTCAGGAGCCAATGGACATCTGGGAAATAATTTAGTCAGATTTTTACTTGAAAAAGGGATTCCGGTAAGAGCTGCTGTAAGAAATACAAAAAACAAAAAACCTTTTGAAGGATTGGATTGCGAGCTGGTACAAGCGGATATTACCGATAAAGCTTCTTTTGTAAAAGCACTGCAGGGAGTGGAAACATTCTATGCTGTAGGCGCTTCTTTCAAATTATGGGCTAAAGATCCTAAAAAGGAAATCTATGAAGTAAACATCAATGGTACCCGGAATACTATTGAAGCAGCCGCAGAAGCAGGCGTAAAAAAAATAATATATGTAAGTTCTATTGCTGCTCTCAATTATACAAATTTACCTACCAGAGAAAGCAATGGTTATAATCCGGATCGCAGAGATATGTATTATAACTCTAAGAATGACGGGGAGAAACTGGCATTTGACCTGGCTTCAAAACTAGGAATAGAATTAGTTTCGGTGATGCCTTCTGCGATGATTGGTAGTAAGGCATTTTTACCGTTAAATGTTTCCTATGGAGTTCTCAAATTAATTTTGAATAGAAAAATTCCGGTAGACACTAAAATTACGCTGAACTGGATTGATGTGAAGGATGTTGCAGAAGGATGCTTTTTGGCCGCTGAAAAAGGACGTTCGGGTGAACGTTATATTCTTGCCAATGAAAAATGCATGACGATCACGGATACAACTATTCTCGCCAATACCCTCTATCCTGAACTGAAGCTGAATATTCCCCGTTCCGTTCCCAAAGGAATCCTGTTTACGATTGCTGGTCTCATGGAACTTACCGCAAAATTGAGTGGAAAACCACCCGTACTTACCCGAAAAGATATTGCCATGTTTTCAGGATTACAACAGGATTTTGATATTTCTAAAGCGAGAAATGAATTAGGATTCAATCCTAAAAGTCCTGAACAGGCTGTGACAGAAGCTTTAGAGTATCTCATGAAAAATCCTGAAATGCTGCGAGAGGTTTAAGAAGCCTCTTTTTATTGATTCTCAAGTTTGATGATAGAACCTTTGTAAAACTTAGTCAGATCATACAGATCAGTAAAATAATGCTGAAGATCCGGGATGATGGCAGGATCAAAATCTTTCAAATTACACTGGTCTTCAGCCAGAAGATATAAAGACTGGTTATCCGGTTTCAGATATTCACAAAGGATATTATCCGGATGCTGTTCTCTGTTGATAATCTCTGTCAGAAAAATCCCATAGATCAGGAATTGATTGAAATTTTTGGAATCTACAATATAATTCATATCCTGCTTCAGAAGTTTTTCATAATCTGAAAGAATCTGAAGGAAATTTTCGGCATGAATGTTAGTTGGAATTTCATAAAAAAGATCAATACCATTGATGAAAAGCTGTGTTTTGGTTTCCTCATGATCTGAAGAATACACCTTATGAAACCATTGAAAAATAAGCAGAAGTTCTTCCTGGCTAAGTTCTTCAACAGAATCTTTTACTTTTTCTTTAATTGTTTCAAGGGTATTTTTCGCTTCAGGCGCAAGGAATTTCAGAATATTTTCTTCTTCACGGCTGAGCTTATTGTACAAATTTATTTTGGCAATAATGGGATTGGTTTTGATGAAATACAGTTCTTCCGCCATAGGTATTTACCAAATTAGATTTCAAATGGTTATTTAAATATACAAAATATGCTTCAACCACATGAAAAAAAATAATATGCAATGAATGGTATGGCTATTTTACTGTTTCATGCAGCGCTATTCTGTTGCCTTCCGAGTCTTCAAATTCTGCTACTGCAAAACCGTATTTTTCATCTATCCTTTTGGGGTAAAGAACAGAACCTCCCTGTTGTAGAACTTTTTCCAATGTTTGGTCAATATTTTCTGATTTAAAATAAATAATAACACCATTTTTGGAAGGTTTGTAGACATCTCCTTTGGCTAATGCACCTGTAATGCCACTGTTTTTTTCTTCAAATGGAAACAATGCCATCTCATAGCGGTCTATGATTTCTTTCTCAAAACTAAAGTTGAAAACAGCAGAATAGAACTTTTCAGCTCGCGCCAGATCATGCACGGGAATTTCAAAGTAGACGACAGGATTGGAAGATTTCATATTTTTAAAGCATTAGGTTTCTGTGATTGACTGCAAGATACGGTTAGCAATATAAATATCAAAAAGAGCGACAGTGATTTCATGATTGGAAGTTTAAATGGCAGATGGTATTTCCTGAATCTAAAATAAAGTTTTTATCTCAATTTCAAAAATAGATAGACTTATCTATTTTTTATCTACATTTGTAAAAATTTTCACGATGAAAAAAGAAAAAGTACGCGAGAGGATTATCAGGGTTGCTTCAGAATTATTTTATAAGCAAGGGTATAATTCTACGGGAATCAATCAGATTATTGCAGAAGCGGATATTGCCATTGGATCTTTGTACAATCATTTTTCATCCAAAAATGATCTTCTTCAGGCCTATCTTATCAAAGAGGAGCTTGGCTGGTTTGAAGGATATGAAGACAGTATATCCAGGATTTCAGACCCGAAAGAAAAACTTCTTGCCCTTATTGACTACAGAAAAAAATTGCAGCAGGCCTCAAAATTTGCAGGCTGTCATTTCATTAAAATTGTCTCCGAAATAGGAGAGGGCAATCCTTCTGTTTCCACTTTTGCCATACAGCATAAAGAAAAGCAAAAGGATTTGATCAGAACACTTGCCAATGAATATGGAACAGAGGCAAAGCTGGCTGACACAGATTCAATAGCAGATCATATTTTTCTGTTAATCGAAGGAGCTGTTGTTACCTCTACGATCAACAAACAAACTGATTCTTTTGACGAGATAAAAAAAATTGTTCAGGGTTTATTGCCCTAATTTTTTTTAATTATTTAAAAATAGATATATCTATATAAAAATGAAACATAAGTATTTGAAATTATTAGTGATACTGTTGGGACAGTTGTTAACAATCATGGATATTTTTATCATCAATGTGTCTATACCTTCCATACAACGTGACCTTCATGCTTCTCATGGAGAAATGCAGTTTATGATTGCCGCTTATCTTATAGGATTTGCTTCTTTACTGATTACAGGAGGCAGATTGGGAGATCTGTACGGAAGAAAAAGGATTTATATTTTCGGATTGATTGCCTTTATGATAAGTTCTATTGCCTGCGGAGTTTCTGTAGGAGCTGGTCAGCTGGTAATTTCAAGGTTTGTACAAGGAATCAGTGCTGCCATGATGGCGCCTCAGGTACTTTCCATGATACAGATTTTATTTCCCGGTCATCAGGAACGCACCAAGGCGATGGGATGGTATGGAATTACTATCGGGATTGGAACCGTTTTGGGACAGTTTCTCGGAGGATACTTTTCATCTTTGACTGTTATGGAAGAGCCATGGAGACTTATTTTTCTGATGAATATTCCCATCTGTTTACCCGCTATTTTTCTTAGCCTGAAATTATTGAACGAATCTAAAACGCCTGTAAAACAATCTTTCAATGCTGGTGGAGTTCTCATTCTTTCTGCAGGATTGTTCTGTGCAACTTATGCTTTAACAATGTCTGAACATGAAGGTCTTCATTTCAAAAATGTTTCATTAATGATTATTTCTGGTGGAATTTTATTCAGTTTTATAAAAAATCAGAAGAAGAGAATCCAAAATGAACGTTCCTATCTGATTGATTTTGAAGTATTCCGTTATCAAAATTTCAATTTGGGAATTGTGGCGGTTTCTTTCTTTTTTATTATGCTGGATTCCTATTTTTATATTCTGTCTCTGTTTTTTCAGGATGGACTAAAGATGAGTCCATTAGAGGCAGGAGAGATCATTGTTTTTCAGGGATTGGGTTTTATTTTAGCTTCAGTCATTTCTGTAAAACTCATTTTGAAATATGGGAAAAAGGCCCTGATGGCAGGGCTTAGCTTTATTATTTTGATTCTTATGCTTCAGTTATTTTTATTCAGAATGGAGACTGGTTTTCCTGTTTTCTGCCTGCTTTTATTTTTGCATGGGCTGGGAATAGGATCTATTATTCCTTCACTGGCGATTATTGCCTTGTCAGGAATGTCTGAAAAACTTGTTGGAAATGCTTCCGGGGTTTATAATACTTTTCAACAGATTGCTGCTATAGTCGGGATTGTTGCTGTAGGAAGTATTTTCTATTATTTTCTGGGAACAAAACCTTCCGTACAGCAGTATCACAATGCCTTTTCCGTTACTTTACTGATTAATATTCTCTGTTTGATTTTTGTAGTGGCCTGTATTTTTAAGGTTCCGGACTATGTTCTTCCTGAAATGAAAAACAGGAAATAAAACTAAGGTTTTTTTGCTGAGGTTTTGATTTCTTGTAAAACAGCCTTAGCAATATTTCGGGTAACTTCTGTAGGAGAGTGGCAGTCACAATTGCTGAGCCCTATCACATAGAGATCTTCACCTGGAATGTAAACTCCCATGCTTTTAAATCCAAATACACTTCCTCCATGCTCACGATCAGGTGTTCCGTTAATTTCTTTCAGATGCCATCCGTATCCATAGGTAAACTCTTCACCATTGTTCAGCTTATATTTTTGAAAAGCTTTTTGGGTTTCTTTTGAATTCAGTAAAGTATTTTGATTCAGAGCTTGCTGCCATTTCAGCATATCATCTGCGGTAGACATCAACGAACCGGAAGAAAACGGAACACTGAAACTAATCACGGTTTTATTCACAAACCCCTGTTCTTTTTTGTGATAGCCGTAAGCTCTCTGAGGAATTACTTTTCTGTCGGAAGCGTAATAAGAATGGCTCATTCCTGCTTTATCAAAGATATTTTTCTTAATAAAATCCTCATAAGAAGTTCCGGAAACCAGTTCAATGATGTATCCCAACACGACATACCCGGAGTTATTGTAATCAAACTTCTCTCCTGGTGCAAAGTCGACAGGTTCGTTTTTGAAAAAATTGACCATTTCTTCAGGCTTCATTTCTTTTTGAGCAATAGAAGGCAAAGATTTTATTTTCGTAAAATCTTTAATTCCCGAAGTATGGGTCAGAAGGTGGTGAATGGTAATTTTATCTCCGTTAGGATAATCTTTGATGTATTTCGAAACGGGATCATTAACATTAAGTTTTCCCTGCTGTTCAAGCATCAGAATCGCCACAGCAGTAAACTGTTTGGTCATTGATCCGATCTGGAAAACCTGATCCGATGTCATATTGACATTGAGTTCGAGATTGGCTTTTCCAAATGCCTTACGATAGAGACTTTTTCCGTTTTGAGAAATTAAAAAAACACCTCCCGGTTCCTCTTTATTTCCAAATTCAGTCTGGATAATACTGTCAATTTTCTTTTCATATCCTTTTGTTTGTGCTTCCATTGTTTGAGTTAAAAATGGCAGCAAAACAAAAGCGGTTATCAATTTTTTAATAATCATAAGTATGTAATTTGTTATACAAAGATATGATTTATTTTTATTACTATGTTATACAATATAGTTGTTTGTAATTGTGTCCTGAAAAAAATGATATTGATATTTTAAAAACTATTTTACAGCAGAGATGATTAACATCATAGGTCTGCGGAGTTCCTCTTTCATCTCCGGAATCTCCTTAAGCATTTCCTGAACTGGTTCAGGTTCAATAACTTCTTTAAGGGTGAAGCCATGTTTTAATAATGTATTTAAATAAGAAGTTAAAGTACGGTGGTATTTGATTACATTTTCTCCCAGAAAAGTAGTGTTTCTCTTTCCTTCTATAAAATATCGGTCGACAGGCCAGCATATTTTCTGACCGTCTTTATCATATAGCCAATCCTGGCCACCTTCTGCGGTAAAAACAGGATGCTCTACTGAAAATACAAATGATCCGCCAGGAATAAGCCATTTATAAATAAGCTGAGCGATGGTATCGAATGATTCTACATAATGTAAGGTGAGAGAACTTAATATGATGTCAAATTTTTCAGCAGGATAATCCACTTCTTCCAGAGCTTTTCTTTCATAATGAATTCCTTTCATATTATTAATTTCCTGAGCTTTAGCCAGCATTTTTTCTGAAAGATCAATTCCGATGACTGATTGAGCTCCGTTTTCTATCGCATAGCGGCAATGCCATCCGAAACCACAGCCAAGGTCAAGAACATCTTTTCCTTGAAAATCCGGCAGCATATTTTTCAATGTGTGCCATTCTCCGGCTCCTTCCAATCCTATCTGAGAACGAAGCATTTTTTCATATTGGTCGAAAAATGACGGCTGGTCGTATTTATTTTCTTTCATAGCTTGCAATTTTTCTGTTACTTAAAAGGAAGTACAGCATTCAAATAAAGTCCTTAAATTATAGAACTTTCAATTGCAGATCATGCGTCTAGCGTTTATTTTCCCGCATTGCTTAATGAGTTTATCATTTCGTTGATCAGCTCTTGCATTATTTAAAGAAAGTACTGCCCAGATTGCAGCAGGAAGCCATCCGATCAGAGTGATCTGTAAAATCAGACAGATAATTCCGGTGAGAACTTTTCCACGGACCATGAAAGATAAGAAAGGAAGTAATATGGCTAGTAACATGATTTTAAGTTTTTAATTGAACTGATTTTTTACCGGGACTGAGGATCAAAATACGCTTTAAAAGTAAGAGGATCTTCAATGGTATCCTCGGCTTCTTCAAGATATTCCAGATACTCTTCCTGATGTTTCTCCATATAAATAAGCACAATGGCCAGGTTTACAAAAAGATTTTTGTCTTTAGAACCCAAATCTAATGCCATTTTTAAGTAGGCCAGGGCCTTTTCATTTTCACCCATATCAGAATAAACAGCACCAATACTAATTAAAGCTGCCGTATTTTTAGGCTCAATAAGCAAAATTTCATCTAATTCTTTGACCAATAGATCGTTTAAGGTGTCCCAATGGTCTTCATTTTCCCATCTTTTAGCCTGAAGTTTTTTTACGTTTTCTAATCTTAGTGTTATGCTGCTCATTATTTAAAATTACAGAATGGATGTTTATTTATAAAGTACAAATTTAGCTTTCTTAGAATAGATATGCTGTTTTTTTAAGAGTAAAAAGAATTTCAGTATTTTTTATTCTTTAAGTCCATCCAGTATCGCTGCTTTCAGTATTTCAATGTTGATATCTTTCAGAGATTTAAATTTAATACAATATCCGGTTACGCTGGCTTTACCTATTTTTTCTCCATACGTTTCGGATAAATATTTTTTATCACTGATGTTCATAACATAGATTGAGATACCGGTTGTATTGGCGCTCATTCCGATCTGGTAAAAGTCCCTTGTTTTTCCACCTGCATATTGCAAGGTATACAATCCATATCCGATATTAGGATTAGAAACGGTTTTATTTTCACTGTCTTTACCATCAAGAAACCATAGCTGGCATTCCGGCATGAGCTCAAGAATGATTTGATGAAGTTCCTGCATATCATTACGTTTTGGTTCTGGCTGGCTATGGATATAATTTTGGATTTGTTCTTGGGTATTCATATGAAATAAGGAAATGTTTGAGATTATTGATCGACTAATTTAAAACAAAAAGAACAGCAATCGCCGTCCTTTTTACATTTATTTTTTCTGTCACAATCTGAATATATACATCCTATCCAAATGCTCTTTTCAATAAGCTCTCTACTTTCGGCTCGCTGCCTCTGAAATTTTTATAAAGCTCCATTGGATCTTTTGTTCCACCTGAAGACAGCAATACTTTATACTTGGCCGCAATCTCAGGATTGAAAATTCCGTTTTCCTTGAAATACTGGAAAGCATCAGCATCCAGAACTTCTGCCCATTTGTAAGAATAATATCCTGCAGAATATCCTCCCTGGAAAATATGAGAGAAACTTGGACTCATTGCCGTTTCTGAATTTGAAGGATAAAGTGTGGTTGCTTTGGTATACTTATCTTCAAACTCTTTTACACTTTCATTCTGTAATTCTTCAACTTTCGTATGATAGTTCATATCCAGAAGTCCGAAGCCTAATTGTCTTAATGTTTGGTAGCCTTCCATAAAGTTTTTAGACTGCTCAATCTTTTCAATTTTTTCGTCAGGAAGTACTTCTCCTGTTTTATAATGCTTTGCAAACGTTTTTAAGAACTCAGGTTCATAACAGAAGTTTTCCAGAAACTGTGATGGAAGTTCCACAAAATCCCATTTTACAGATGTTCCGGAAAGGGTAGGATATTGGGTATCCGCCATCATTCCGTGAAGAGCATGCCCGAATTCATGGAACAAAGTAGTCACTTCCTGGAATGTCAGTAAGCTAGGGATATCTTTTGTCGGTTTGCTGAAGTTGCAGACAATGGAAATATGCGGGCGGGAATTTTCACCGTTTTGTTTGTACTGATTTTTGTAGCTGGTCATCCATGCACCGGCTCTTTTTCCTTTTCTTGGAAAATAATCAACGTATAAAAGAGATTTGTAAGTCCCGTTCTCTTTTACTTCATATACTTTTACATCCTCGTGGTATTTCGGAATATCATTTCTTTCCTCAAAAGTTAATCCGAAAAGTTGTTCTGCCAACCCGAATACAGCATCCTGTACCTGATCTAACGGGAAATAAGGTTTCAGTTCCTCATCATTCAGGTCATATTTCTCTTTACGAAGTTTTTCAGCATAAAATGCGTGATCGTAGCTCTGCATTTCTTCAATTCCGTCAGCTTTTGCTAAAGATTTTAATTCTTCAATTTCTTTATCAGCATAAGGTTTTGCTTTGGTTAGAAGTTCATTCAAAAAGTCAATAACTTTTACCGGAGACTTAGCCATTCTCTCTTCAAGAACAAAATCTGCATAGTTTTTATATCCGATAAGCTCAGCTTTCTGTTGTTTAAGAGTAAGCAATTCTTTAATCAGATTCTGGTTGTCATATTCTCCGCCGTCAAAAGATTTTTTACCATTGGCTAAGGCGAGTTCCTTTCTCAGTTCACGGTTTTCGGCATAGGTCATAAACGGAATATAGCTTGGATACTGTAACGTCACTACCCAGCCTTCAAGATTTCTTTCTTTTGCTTCCTCCGCATATTGATCAATGATGGCTTCAGGAATTCCTGCAAGATCTTCTTTATTGGTAATATGTTTAAAATAGGCATTGGTAGAAGCCAGTACATTTTGTCCGAACTGTAAAGACTTTAAAGAAAGATCCATACTGATTTTCTTTAATTTTTCTTTGTCTTCTTCATTCAATAAAGCTCCGCTTCTTACAAAACCTTTGTAGGTTTCATTCAAAAGCATTTCCTGCTCTTCGTTGAGATTATAATTTTCCTTTTCATCATATACTTTTTTGATTTTGTTGAAAAGGGCTTCGTTTTGAGAGATTTTTGAAGAATATTCTGTTAAGATCGGGGAAACTTCCTGAGCAATTTGCTGAATTTCGTCGCTGGTTTCCGCAGAATTTAAGTTGAAAAAAATATTGGATACTACATCCAACTGCTCTCCTGAATAGGCCAGTGCTTCAATTACGTTTTCGAAAGTAGGTGATTCAGGATTGTTGACAATGGCCTCAATTTCTTCTTCAGATTTTTGAATCAATTCCTGAAATGCCGGAAGATAATCTTCATTTTTGATGGCATTGAATGGTGCCGAATGGTATGGAGTGTTAAATTTTTCTGTTAAAATATTCATTTTTGATCTTTTTATATAAGGTAAATTTAATGATTCATTGGGAATCAAAGCTGAAACGCGCAAAAATAATGCCTCACTGGCGGGTTATGACAAAAATACCTTATCTTTATTTAATCTTGTCATATGGAAAGAGGGAGTGATGTGGGAATATTTAATTTTGAGAACAGATTTAAAAGTCATCATTAAAATAAATAACCTTAAATGTATAGACTATGAAAACACTCTTAAAAATTATTGGTACCATCATCGTACTGATTATTATCTATGCTGTCATTGCCATGCTCACTTTCAGTAAAGATTACCACTATGAAAAATCTATTGTAATCAATGCACCACAGGAAAAAGTATGGAGCTATACAGGGAATTTAAAAGGATATAACCAATGGGATCCTTTCTCCAAAGCGGATAAAAACATTGTCATTACCTATTCCGGAAACGGAGATAAAGTAGGAGATTCCTATCACTGGAAAGGAGATAAAAATGTAGGTGAAGGAGAGCAATCCATTACTGAACTGATACCGAACCAGAAAATGAGTACAAAACTTCACTTTATAAAACCTTTTGAAGGAGATATGAAAGCTAATTTCATGTTGGTTCCTGAAGGAAGTGGTACCAAAGTAACCTGGATGATAGATAATGAACTGACTCCCATGATGAAGGTTATGAAACCTTTGATGAATGGCAATATGGACAAAATGTTCAGCCAGGGGCTGGGCGATCTGAAAAAACTTGCTGAAAAATAATAAAAAGCCTTGTAAAGTTTACAAGGCTTTTTTATTGCAGTCCATTATTGGAACTGAATCCCATTTTCTTTCTCCTTTATTTTTGTAAGCGTTATTTTTGTAAAGCCAAAGAAATATTATTCTAAAAATATTATCTTTATATAAAGAATAGATTGTATGGAGAAGATTGTATTTGAAAAAAGTGATATCAGAGACTTTGTAAAGACTACCATCGCAGAGAAAATTGAAAAATTGAAAAACTTTATCGAATTTACCCTGGAAGCCAGCCGTGACATCAAAAAAACTCCGAAATATGACAGCATGAGAGAAGAAATGCAGGAGGAGATCTATCAGATGCAGCGACAATTGGGAGCTTTGAATGATCTTAAAAGAAATATGGCAAAAGTTCTCAATACGGCCACTGAAAGAGTACAGCTCGGTTCGTTGGTTATTACCAATAAAGCCAGATTTTATATTTCTGTGTCACTGGGAGAATTCTTTTTTGAAGGAGACAGGTTCTATGCCATATCTCCGGAAAGTCCTATGGCTAAGGAGATGATGGGCAGAAAGAGCGGTGATGAATTTACTTTAAACAAAATCCATCAGAAGATTGTTGAAGTATTGTAGAATATAAATCTTTATATACAGGCTTTGAATAGGAAACCTTATGAGAAATGGTTTTCTATACTCTTTTTTTAGTCTTTTTTATCCTGAAAACGTTAATCATCATCAGGAAGTAAATACTTAACATTTTAAATGGAAGAGATTGAATTCCATGTTGTAAATTTGCAGGTATGAATAATGCATCCATTTTAAAAGAAATCATAGAGCAAAGAAGAAGTATTTTTCCAAAAGATTATACTGATACAGAGATATCTCAGGAAGTGTTGGAGGAAATTTTAAATGCTGCCACATTTGCTCCCAATCACAAACGTACCAAACCTTGGCGTTTCAAAATATTCAAAGGAGAAGAAAAAGCACAGTTGGCTTCAGAAATGCAGGCCATCTATAAGGCAGTTACATCAGAACAGCTTTTCTTAGAGAAAAAATACAACGATATTGGTTTTAAAATCAATAAAGCTGATGCTGTAGTTTCCATTGTTGTCAATTTCAGCGGAATGGTTCCTGAGTGGGAAGAAATAGCGGCTACCTCAATGGCAGTTCAGAACATGTATCTTACCTGTACTGCAAATAATATCGGATGCTACTGGAGTTCTCCTAAAATTGTAGAGGAGTTGAAAAACTCTTTAACCATTGAAGAAAACCAGAAATGTCTGGGACTTTTCTATATGGGAACAATATAATATGGTTTTAATATAACAATCTGAAAATTTACCAATGTAACAATCAGTTAAAAAAAGGACCAAAATATTGTTTCCCTATTAGATTGATAAATTGTTATATTTATTAATTGTTAAATTAGAATTTTTGTTTATCTTTGCACTCTTAAATATTTAACTGGGACGAGTTCCCGTAAAATTCAAACATTATGTCAGTAAAAATCAGATTACAAAGACACGGTAAAAAAGGAAAACCTTTTTTCCACATCGTGGTTGCAGATTCTAGAGCTAGAAGAGATGGTAGATTCATCGAAAAACTAGGAACTTACAACCCAATTACTAATCCGGCAACTATCGAATTGAACGTTGATTCTGCTGTACAGTGGTTAAACAACGGTGCTCAGCCTACTGATACTGCTAGAGCTATTCTATCTTACAAAGGTGCTCTTTACAAAAAACACTTACAAGGTGGTGTAGCTAAAGGTGCTTTTGACGAAGCTGAAGCTGAAAAAAGATTCAATGCTTGGGTAGAAGCTAAAGATTCTAAAGTACAAGGTAAAGTAGAAGGTTTAGCAACTGCTAAAGCTGACGCTAAGAAAGCTGCTTTAGAAGCTGAAGTAAAAGTAAACGAAGCTAGAATTGCTGCTGCTGCACAAGTTGAAGCTGATGCTAAAGCTGCTGAAGAAGCTGCCAACGCACCTGCTGAAGAAGTTGTTGCTGAAGCTACAGAAGGAGAAGCTCCTGCTGCTGAAACTGAAGAAAACACTGAAGCTTAAGAACAAACCCTGTTATGCGTAAAGAAGATTGCTATTTTTTAGGTAAAATCACACGCAGACATGGACTTGCGGGTAACGTAATCCTTAAATTGGATACCGATCAACCCGAGCTTTACAATAAATTGGAATCAATATTCGTTGAAATCAACGGATTATTGGTTCCATTTTTTATTGAAAAATCATCATGGAGCAAACTGGATGCTCTGAATCTTGCATTCAAAAACTCTTCTGAGGCTATGGTGGATCAGGTGTTGGGTAAAAGTGTTTACCTTCCGCTTACTTCACTGCCTAAACTTTCAGGAAAACAATTCTATTACCACGAGATCATCGGATTTGAAATTTTTGATCAAAATGATAGCAACTGTGGGGTGATCAGATCTGTAAACGATCAGACAGCACAGGTATATTTCATTACCAATCTGGATGGAAAAGAAGTGGTTATTCCTATGATCAAAGACTGGATTCTTGAAGTTGACAGAGAAGAAAGAACCATCAAAATGGAACTTCCTGAAGGTCTTATTGATGTTTTTCTTATTCCTTCAAAGAAAGACGAATAGTTTTGCAATAAGCAATAAGCAATAAGCAATAAGCAATAAGCTATTCTTTCACTATTTTCACATTACTATTTTCATTACTGATTATTCATTACTCATTTTTAATGCGGGTAAAAGATAATCCTGTACTATTTTTTCGGATTGCTGATGGGCATAAGGCTTGTTGTAAGCTTGCGCTGTAATCACGATGACAACAGGAATTTTCGTAAAAATAATAATTTTGTTCCCTCCATTTCCACTGGACTGGAAAGCTTCATAATTATTGTTTCCTACTGTATAAACTTTTCTCCAGAATAAATATCCATATCCTTCAAAATCAGGATTATCTGTGAAGTAATTGGTGAAAGATTTCTTAATCCAATCCTGAGTCAGAATCGTTTTCCCATTCCAGATTCCGTTATTTTTATACAGCTGCCCGAATTTTGCAAAATCAAGAGCTCTCATGCGTAATCCTCCGGCCAGAGAAGGCTTTTGCTGTGGAGTAAACTGCCATTTGTAATTCGTAATTCCAAGAGGATGAAATAGTTTTTTATCTGCATAGTTTTTCAGACCTTGTGGAACTGTTTTATCTAAAATATCTCCGGTTAACACAACTCCGGCTGTGAAATAACTCCAGTTTTTTCCTATCGTATTCTCAGTCATCGGCAGATCCAGAGTAAATTTTACCCAGTTTTCAGTCGGATACATATTTTCTTCATTTCCGGGAGAATCATAATTCTCATCGTTTCCATCAAATCCGGAACTCATGGTTAATAAGCTTTTTAGGGTAACATTTTCTTTTTGAGAAGAATTGTTTTTAAACTGATTCAGGTTATAGAATTCCTTCAGATTTTGATCTTCACTTTTTAAATATCCTTCTTTGATCGCAATTCCTGTTAATGCCGAAGAAAATGATTTTCCTACTGAGCGGGTGTCCTGCAGAGAATCTCTTCCGGAGCCGTTGAAATATTCTTCAAGAAGTAATTTTCCTTCTTTGATAATGACAATTCCTGTTATGTTTTTAAACCTGTTTTCTGCAATTTTCCTGTTCAGAGATTTGATGATCTCCGTATTGATTTTCTCATGAGAAATCTTCCATCCGCTATTGGATTGAATAGGCTGAATAGCGATTTGCTGCTCCGTAATATTTTGAGAAGGAACAGTAAGATTGATTTGTCCTTCTGCAATAACAGGTCCTGTTTTGATTGTGGAAACATGGAGATAAGTCCGGATTTCAATGTTTAGAACATGGTTTCCCGGTGAAAGTGCATCAATTCCATTATGGGCCATATAAAAACGCATCCATAAATACCTTCCCCATGAATCTTCATTTTTACTGCTGAGAAGAGGAATTCGCAATGTCGTTTTGAGTTTTTTATTTTCTGCTGTACCTGCTCCTGTATTGAGATTTTCTGTATAAATCAGCTTTCCGTCCACATAAAATGAGAACTGATAATTTCCTTTTTTGAGAAGTTCTTCTGCTGTCCAGTTGGGTTCAAGCTGATGCAGATTGTTGACAAGAGAGTTATCAAAGAAAGCATGAATGGCAAGATCTCCGTTTTCATGAAATATTGTAGAATTAAGAATATCCGAATCTTTCAGATTTTCAAGAGCTATAGTTTTATTAACGAAAACAATCTTACCAACATTATTTTTTTGAATCGGATTCTCAGTTTTCTCTGGATTGACTATGTTTTTGTTTTGTCCGTGATAAAGATAAAATGTAAAAATAAAGATCAATAATAGAACAGGTTTCATTGCTAGAAGTATTTAAACAAAAGTAACAAACTTCTTCATGGTAAAATAGAATGAAATTAACATTACTGTTTTATTATTTGCGATCTATTCTAATTGAACAGTTTTCTAAATTCTCCCGGAGACTGATTCGTCTTTTGTTTAAAGAGTTTACTGAAAGACTGCGGATGTTCAAATCCCAGTTCATAAGCAATTTCACTTACCGATAAGTTTGTGGTACTCAAACGCTCTTTGGCAGAATCAATTAATCTATTCTGAATATGCTGCTGTGTATTTTGCTGCGTATGCAAACGGAGCAGTGTTCCCAGATAGTTTGGAGAGATATTCATTTGTTCGGCAATGGTTTTTACAGATGGAATACCATTTTCAAGGAGATTTCCGTTTTCAAAATATTGAGAAAGGATATCTTCGAATTTGTACAATAATTCATGACTTGATTTTTTTCTGGTGAAAAATTGACGTTCATAAAAACGGTCAGAGTAAACCAGCAATAATTCAATCTGGGCGATAATCAATTCCTGGGTAAATTTATCCGTATTGGACTGATATTCGCGTTCAATATTTTTAAAAATCTCTACAAGGATTTTCTCTTCCTTATCAGAAAGGAAAAGTGCCTCTTTTACCTGATAACTGAAGAAATCATATGATTTTATTTTTCTGGTTAACGAAGTATTCCACAGAAAATCAGGATGAATGAGCAATAAAAATCCTGTGGGTTCTACCTCAATATCCGGATTGATTTCAAGACTTAAATATTGCTGTGGCGAAACAAAACACAACACTCCTGAATCAAAATCATATTGCTGTTGTCCATAATTGAATTTTGGAGTGACATTCTTTTTCAAACCAATTGAATAAAAACACTGAATCCACTTCAGCTCTTCATTGTCAACGATATAACGAACCTTGCTGTAATCTATCACACTGATCAACGGATGCTCAGGATTAGGAAGCCCACAGAAAGTATGAAAATCTGATATAGAATTAAAACGAACGGGTTGTTTCATAAGAGCTAAGTTAGTTGTTTTTGTAAAAAGTGTATTGCATGATCTTAAAAAGTCTTCGGCTCCGCGCTGACTGACTTTTGTAACACTTTATATTTAATTCATCTGTATAAATTGAAACATCAAGTATTAGGAATGTCACCCTGAGCGGAGTCGAAGGATAGTATCAAATTAAATGGCAGTAGAAACAGTCAAACTTTCCCATTTCTCAGCATCTTTCTTTAAAATATCAATTTTATTATTGAGAAACTCCATCGTTCCTACACCCAATAATAAATGTACAGGAGGATTTTTCTCTTTACTGATCTGGATGAGAACATCAGCTGCCTTTTCTGGATCATTGGGTTGGTTTCCGTTGATTTCATTGAGGTGTGCCTGTTCAGAATTTCTTGCCGCTTCGTAAGCCTGAATAGGATTTGAAGGTGTTTTTACAGAATCTTTAGTTAAAAAATCGGTACGGAAATATCCGGGATAAACCACAGTGGCATGAACTCCAAAATCTTTTACTTCTTCGGCCAGTGCTTCCGTAAATCCGGCCACTGCAAATTTTGTAGAACAGTAAATTCCCCAGCCCGGAAAATTAGCAGAATATCCCCCAACAGAAGAAATATTGAAGATGTTTCCTGATCTTTGTTCACGAAGGTAAGGCATAGCATTTCTGATCACATTCAATGTTCCGAAAACATTCACAGCATAATTTTCTCTTGCTTCTTCATCGGTAAGTTCTTCCAGCGTTCCGATCTGTCCATATCCCGCATTGTTGACAACCACATCAATTCGTCCGAAATGTTCAACCGTTTTTTCAATGGCAGATTTTATATCATTATTGTCTGTAATGTTGACGCTGAGTGGAAGGAAGCTTACTGATGTTTCTCCGATAGTGGAGATCAGGGATTCAACGGTACGGCTTGTGGCAGCAACCTGAAATCCCTCGGATAGTAATTTTTTTACCAACTCGAATCCTAAGCCTTTTGAAGCTCCTGTCACGAACCATACTTTTTTTGTTTCCATTTGTAAATATTTTTTTGTTTAAATGATGGTACAAAGATGGAAACTTACAGAAGGGTAAATGTAGCCGAATCGGGGAATGATGTATCCAAATCGTGAATGGTAATTTTATATCATTTAAATTCAGATAAATTTTAATGAATTTTCAAAAGATTCCTGTATTTCAAAGGGGTAATTCCAATGTTTTCCTTAAAACACCGGATAAAATGACTCTGGTCTGAAAAACCGCATTCCAGAGCAACATCTGTTAAAGTATGAGGTAGCGCAAGAAGTTCCAGAGATTTATTAAGTTTTAATTTTCTTAGGTATTCGCCAAGATTACAGTGGAAATATTTGTGGAAATCCCTGCTGAGATGAATAGGGTGAATGTCCAGTATATTGGAAAGTTCAGTGAGACTGAGGTTTTCTGTAAAGCTTTCATGTAAAATTTCATTAATCTGGCTTACCCACACGGGTTTTCTTTCCGAACTTTCCTTCTGATGGGTTAACTGGCTGAAAAGGTTTACTAACAGCTGATTAACGGCCAGTTCAAAAGAAATATCGTAAGTTTTGGTTTCTTTGAACATCTGATACACCAATAGTTTCAAGGCTGGATTTTTTATATTAATGCTGCCTTCCACTTTATTTTTTTGAATATCAAAACGGTCAAACCAGCTTTGGGAGAGCTCGATATGAAAACCTCTTGTAAAAACATCAGGTTTACTATTGTAATGCGGATCTTCCCAATGATGGTACAATAATGTTCCGGCAGAACAGCTGTAAGTTTCTTTTTTATTTCCTTCCTTCATATTGCCCTGAAGCAGGAAGGTAAAGTAAGCATTCTCATGATAATGCCAGTCTACGTAAGGATGTGTATATTCCGTATCAGTGATGGTTAATCCTTCTAAATTGACCATTTGATTGGTTTCTCCAAAATATTCGCCGTTACGAAGCGTATTCATGATAAATTTTGTTTTAATCGGTCAATCTGTTCATACATTTTATTAAAAAACATTTTCCTCTCTCTGTTCCCGGATTCATTCAGTGATCTTGAGTTTTTGATCTGATGTTCAAAATAGCTCAGAGAATCTTCACAGGTGATTTTATCATTGGTCATCATATATCCGAACATGCTGAAAGGAACAAAAAAAGAACATTGCTCTTCATTTTTGAATAAAATACTGTTGTTTAAAATTACTAAATCATTCACATATATTTGGAAATTAGTTTTTTCCAGTGTTTTGATTTCGAGTCCTTCCAGTAATTTTCTCAGATCCTCCAGAATGAGATCCACATCATTCTTTTTTAACAATCCCATTTCATAATAAAATGAAATTTGCCTCAATGCACTCATAATGGTGGTGTCATTCCATATTTCCGTTACATTTTGTTTATCATAAAGATCTTTCAGCATTTCATTTTTTACAGAATGGTACTCCATATTAAATTCGTGAAAAGGACTTAAGAATTTATCCTGATTCAGTAGATTCATCCAGACATAAAATTTGAAACGGGACAGCACTGAATCTGAAATCGTATAAAAAAACGGGATGTCTTTTGCTGAATAAAATACTTTAGAATTGGTAATATTCTGAAAAACATTTAAAATTTGTAAAGAGTTCTCGAAATAGTTGAGAAGATCTTCGGTAGTTTTTACAGGCTGTGTTCTTTTGACTACCAACTGGTTTTCCTTTCCCAGAAACTGATCCAGTGAGATCTGATAGTATTTGGCTAGTTCCAGAGCTTCCTCAAAACTAAACTTCGCTTTCAAAGAAGTTCTTCTGTGAGCTGCATCATAGCTGATATTAAGGATGTTGGCAATTTCATCATTTAAAGATTTTTCACCGATTTTTCTTCGGATTTCCTTGAGGAGAGCTTCCTGGTGCATAGTTTTGTGATTTTCACAAATGTAGTATTTTTTTTAATTTTTTTTCACATTCGGAACTGAGCCCTTCGCTGATAATTTTGAACTGTAATTTTAAAATAACGAGTTATGAAAACACGAATTTTATTAGCAGCAGTTCTTTTATTCAGTAGCCTGATGTATGCATCAGACAGTGTAAAAGCAGATTCTTTGAAACCAAGATTGATTGCAGCTTCGCCTTCAAAGAATGTCCGGAACATCAATGGGATTCTATTTAAATATTATGATGAAGAAGATCATTTTAAACCTAAAAAAGTAAATGGATTAGGAATGGGATTCAACGTTATGGGTATTTTCCTTCCTCCATTAATGCTTTTTACTTTACAGCCGGATCATTGGAATCTTAATAATGATTATGTAATTCTTCCCCGCGAAAAGATGAATACCATTAACGGACTTCAGCTTTCATTGATCAACATGGAACCCACGGTCACCAATGGTCTTGAGATCAATATATCGAGTAATGTGCATACTTATGCGGTAACGAACGGCATGTCTGTTTCTCCATTTTTTAATCTGCATCATGAGATGAAAGGGGTTTCTGTAGCACCATTAGCCAATATCGGGCAGAAATGCAGAGGAATACAGATCGGTTTGTATAATAAATGCAAAGATTTCAGAGGAATACAGATTGGCGGATGGAATGAAAACGGAAGGAGAAAACTCCCTCTTATCAACTGGAATTTTAAGAAACAAAAAACAAATCAGGCGTTATGAAAAGGCTCGTTGTCATCACCGCAATATTTCTATGTGGCTTTCTGAAAGCCCAATTTGAAGAAATCAAAGAGAAAAAATGGCTGGTCATTCTTCTCAGCACCAGAATTGAAGGAACTTCACTGGATAATAAGGCATTCCTGTCAATAGGAACAAAACTTACTGATGGTGATAAGAATTATTACAGCTTAAGAGGCCACTTTAACTGGTGGGACGAAAGAAGGCTGCTGGTCATTCCCGAATTTGATTATTTCAGAAAAGTGGTTTCCTTTGAAGATGGGGTAGAAATATCAGCCTTATATGCAGGTGTGGGAGTTTCACCTTATGCGGTTTCGCCTAAAGCAGGAATCAACTTCTACCATTTCTTGTGTGCAGAATTCGGATACAACTTTGAATATAACACCTATAAGCCTTTTCCTATTAAAGGATTCCGATATGGTTTGGGAATTAATCTCGTCTTTTAAATAATTAATACAATGATTATGAAACCAAAAATCAGATTTAAAAAGGCAACCTCTCCCTTTTATTCAGAATTGCGTGAAGAGGTGAAAGTATTACTGACAGATGAAGTGACAAAAAAGGCCGGCAGATTGATGATTGTGAAATTTCTGTTTTATTCTTTGAGCTTCCTGTTTTTATATGCTAATCTTTTTAATCCTTATATGGAAGATAAGAGTTGGGCTGTAGCTTTGAATTATGTTGTCCTGGGTCTTACGGGAATACTATTGGCTTTTAATTGTGCTCATGACTGTGTACACAACACATTTTCCAGGTATAAAAAGGTGAATCAGATTATTTATTATATCACCTTTAACATGCAGGGAGTGAATGCAAGATTGTGGAGAACAAGACATATTGCATCCCATCATGTATTTCCTAATGTAGATGGCTGTGATGCAGATATTGATGATAATATTTTTTTACGGTTGTCTGCACATCATCCCAAAAGGAGAATCCACGCCTATCAGCATTTATATGCTACCATACTGTATTGTTTTTACACCTTGCATTGGATTGTCATCAAAGATTTTATATATGTCAGAAAAAAAGAATTGGCCAATCTCAGAAATCAGAGACATTCTATACTGTCTGTGGCTGAAGTTATCCTGTTGAAATTAGCTTACTTCAGCTATATGTTGATTTTGCCTGTGCTTTTTACTGATATTCCGGTGATGACGATTGTTGCATCTTTTATCATCATGCATGTGACAATTTCATTGTTTTTTGTGCTGACCCTGATCATTTCTCACCTGAGTCTTGAAACAGATTTTCCCAAAGCGGATGATAAAGGGTATCTGCCATATGATTATTATGAACATCAGTTAGCCGTTTCATTGGATTATTACCCAACCAGCAGATTAGCTAACTGGATTTTTGGTGGATTCAATTCCCACGCAGCCCATCATCTTTTTCCCGGTTTACCACACACGGTTTATACCATTATTACTCCGGCGATCCGAAAAGCAGCTGCCAGGAATAATTTTCCATACCATGAGAAAAGTATTGTGAAAGCTGTTGTTTCCCACTATCAATATCTCAAAAAATTAAGTAAATGATTTTAAACCATTAAATACTTCAGCCATGAAAAATGATAAACTGATCCTATTTTTATTGATGTTTCCGGTACTTATTTTTTCACAAAATACTGCAACAGATACATTGAAGACCAATATTGAAGAGTCTTTTGATTATAAAAAATATTATGACTGTGATTTTGGAGAAGGAAATGTTTTGATTGTGATCAAAAAGGGAAAAGAATTTACAGACCTTACAGATTTAAGAAAATCAGGGAAAGGTTTTGCTATTAAAATGGAAGCCATCTACAGTATGGAGTTTAATGACGGGAAAAAATATGAATCAAGTGTGGTAAAAAAAATTACACAGGATAGTATTTCAATCACAAACTTTTTTAATGAGAATGCGGCGAAGCTGGCGGGACAACCTTTTACGTTAATTACTTACCCGCTTTCCTCTTTGAAGTATGTCCGTTTTATTGATGACAGAATGTTATCTCTCTACGGTAAAAAAAATATCCGGAAAAATTTTGATCTGATTGTAAAAAGATTGGACCGCGCGAAAATGTGTCCTGTTATTATTCAATTTAAAGACAGAAACGGCGAGATGAAAGTCTGTCATTTCTACCTGACATCTCAGGGATACGATCTTTTGTATGAAAACAATGGAAAAGTATATTATCTGGAAGGTAAAGTAGAATGGAAATGATATTTGAAATGAGTATAATCTTTAACATGTATTCACTTTTTGTTGAATTATTTTAAATTTTAATGAAAATATGGATGAATACATGGAAAAAAGCAAAAGGAGTAGTGTATCTACTGAAGAAAAATAATATTTTTGTAATATAGCTAGGATGAATGATGAAAATAAAATCTTTACTACTGTTTTTGATTATTGGAAATGTGTTCTTTAAGGCACAGACCAATAATATAGAAAAGAATATTCCAGAGAAACGGACTTATGAAGAGTTGAGTAAAGAATTCTATAAAAGCCGTATAGGAGAAGGAAACAGTAAAAGTATTGCCAATTGTTATCTTAAAAAGGCAAAATCTGAAAAAAATACAACTCAGATTGCTGAGGGATATGTTATGCTTCATTTCGAAGAGAACTTACCTAATGCTTTAAAATATCTTGACAGCTTACAACATATTACACAAAATTCTAAAGAAAATACCTATCCGGCAAGAACTTATCTTTTAAAAGGAAACCTTTATTTTAGAAATGATAATCTCCAGTCTGCATTGAATAATTATATTTTGGGACTGAAATATGCAAAAGAAAAAGGAAATAAAAGGCAGATTGCCATGGCACATATCAATATTGCCTATCTGAATAATTATATAGGAAAACATGAGGAGACAGCAAAAGTCCTGAGGCACTATGCTTATGATGTTGATTATATGAATGAAGATGAGATAAATTCTCTCAAACTGAATCTGGCAGATGCCTATATCGAGATCAGTAAAATGGATTCTGCTTATACATTGATACAGGAAGGTTTACAGGATTCCAAGAAAAATAGAGATGTTTACCGTTATCATCAGAATCTTGGATTATTAGGATATTATAATCTGCATTCAAAAAATTATCAGAAAGCTATTGACGGTTTATTAGAGTGTAAAAAATATTTCTTTACCAATAATAATGATAGAAGAGATCAGAATTATACTCTTTTATATTTGGGGAAATCCTATGCGGGGCTTCAGGAAAAAGAAAAAGCAGTAGGCTTTTTCAGGAAAATAGATTCTCTGGTTCTTAAAACAAGTTATATCTATCCGGAGCTGAGGGATGTATACACTTATCTGATTGATTATTATAAAGCAAACAGTGATAAAGAACAACAGCTGTATTATGTAGATCGCTTTTTAAAGGTGGATCAAGTGCTGGATAATCAGTTCAGATATATTTCCAGAGAACTTCCGAGAAGATATGATACTCCGGAACTACAGCAGGAGAAAGAAAGTATTACCAATGAACTGACTAAAAGAAAGAGTCTGTTTTATATTGTGCTGAGTCTTTTACTGATATCACACCTGTTGTTTATCAACGTTTATTTTAAATATAAAAAATCTGAGAAAAATTATAAAAAGATTGCTCAGGATCTTATTCAGTCCGTTAATGAAAATAGGGTAGGGAAAAATGCAGAGCCGGAAACCCCAATCGAAATTCATTCTGAGATTCTTCCGGTAACAAATACGGAAAATTCTGAGGACAAGACATCCAGAACTATTTCTGAAGATATTGCACAGAATATTTTAAAAGAACTTGAAATATTTGAAAACAATGATCAGTTTTTGAACAAGGGAATTACATTGGGAAGTCTTGCCAAAAAAATAAAAACAAACTCGAAATATTTGTCGGAAATTATCAATACTTACAAAGGAAAAAACTTTGCTACTTATCTCAACGATCTCCGTATTGATTATGCCATCAGCAGATTGGCCAATGACAGAAAATTCAGGTCTTATAAAATTCCTTTTATTGCCGAAGAATTAGGATATAATAATGAACAGGCCTTCACTTTAGCCTTCAAAAAACGCACCGGAACACCACTTTCTATCTATCTGAAAGAAATCGAAAACATGTCTTTGAATCAGGGTTAATTAATTGATTTTTAATATTTTATTATTTATAAATTCATGATTTTAGGTATATAAATTTATGAATCTATAAAGCATTCACTTGTATCGTTATTCTACTTCCTGCATCTTTGCTTCAGGTAAAAACACAACCTTTTATTTTGTATGTACACAGTACAAGATATCATTCCAAACTAATGGTTAATTAAAAGATCAGGGCTAGGAACTGGATAACAAAATTATTAACGAAGCTGGTAGAAATGAGAAATAATAACCAGTAAAAAACAAAATGTAAAGAATGAAATATTTGTTCAGAATTTAGAGATGTAAAAGTGTAGTGATCATTTAAAAAATCGTAAACAGTTAAAATTAAAATCCGTTGAATCCACAACAATGTTTAAAAGTATAGTATAGTCTAAAAATGGATGTATGACCTGGTAATTTACCACGAACTTAGCACTTAAAAACTAATAACCATTTCAATAAAACTAATTCCATGAAAGCTCAGAGTAAATCAAATTTATTCTTTCTAAAGGTGATAATGTAAGTGTGTTCATTCCGGGTCAATACGGATTTTATTGAAGTTCAGGACAATATTGAGTGGAAATGTAACCTGAAAATGAAGAAGGGTTGGCAGATGAAAAAAGGTAAATTTCCTGAACTGAAAGTCTAAATACCTGTTAAATGATTTTTAAAGACAGCGCAATCATTAAGTTGCGCTGTTTTTTTGTAACTTTGCAGACATTAATTTTTATATAAAAAATTTATCATCAACAAATGAAAAAGCAAACGATCAAAGAAGTCCTAAAGGATTACAAGAAAGTATTACATCATGACATTACCGTTTACGGATGGGTAAGATCCTTCCGTGCAAATCGCTTTATTGCGCTTAATGATGGTTCTACGATTAATAATTTGCAGATAGTTGTTGATTTCGAAAATTTTGATGAAGCGATCATCAAGAATATCAGTACTGCTTCTTCTCTGAAAGTAGTAGGTGAAGTGGTGGAAAGCCAGGGAGCAGGACAGTCTGTGGAAATTATCGCTAAAAAGATTATTGTTTTAGGAGATAACTTTACAGAAGAACTTCAGAGTACGATTCTTCAGCCTAAGAAACACAGCCTTGAAAAGCTTCGTGAGCAGGCACACTTAAGATTCAGAACTAACCTTTTCGGAGCTGTATTCAGAGTGCGTCACGCTGTAAGTTTTGCAGTTCACTCATTCTTCAACCAAAACCAGTTCTTCTATATCAACACTCCGGTTATTACAGGAGCAGATGCAGAAGGAGCAGGTGAAATGTTCGGAGTAACCAACTTTGACCTGAACAACATGCCTAAAACTGAAGAAGGAGAAATTGATTTTTCACAGGATTTCTTCGGTAAAAAAACAAACCTTACCGTTTCAGGACAGCTTGAAGGAGAAACTGCAGCCATGGGATTAGGAAGAATCTATACTTTCGGACCTACTTTCCGTGCTGAAAATTCCAACACAACAAGACACCTTGCAGAATTCTGGATGATTGAGCCGGAAGTGGCATTCAACAACCTTGAAGACAATATCGATCTTGCGGAAGATTTCTTAAAATATGTGATCCAGTATGTATTGGATAACTGTAAAGATGATCTTGAATTCTTAGACAACCGTTTTGCAGAAGAGCAAAAAACAAAACCTGAGAAAGAAAGAGCAAAAGAAGGACTTATCGAAAAACTTCAGAATGTAGTGGCTAAGCGTTTCAAACGTGTAAGCTATACGGAAGCCATCGAAATCTTATTGAACTCTAAAGAAAACAAAAAAGGAAAATTCGCTTACCCGGTTGAAAGTTGGGGAACTGACCTTCAGTCTGAGCATGAAAGATACCTTGTTGAGAAACATTTTGAAAGCCCGGTAGTCTTATTTGATTATCCGAAAGAAATCAAAGCTTTCTACATGAAACTGAATGATGATAACAAAACCGTTGCCGCTATGGATGTTCTTTTCCCTGGTATCGGTGAGATCATCGGTGGATCAGAAAGAGAAGCAAGACTAGATGTTTTAAAACAGAAAATGGCAGATATGCACGTAGATGAGCATGAACTTTGGTGGTATCTTGATACCAGAAAATTCGGTTCTGTGCCACATGCAGGCTTTGGTTTAGGACTGGAAAGATTAGTTCTTTTCGTAACAGGAATGACGAATATCAGAGATGTAATTCCTTTCCCAAGAACGCCGAAAAGCGCTGAATTCTAACACAATAAAAAAAGCCTTAATCACAAGTTAAGGCTTTTTTTATTATTTAATAGTTTATTATATTAGGATAAGTAATGCAAAAATCATGCTAAATGCGTTTTTTATCAAATAAATTTATTAAATTCGTAGAATATGTTATGTTAAAACGCAAATAAGAATATGCTTAAACAACACTTACAACTCAAATTAGGACAGAAGCTGGCCCCTCAGCAGATCCAGTTGATGAAGCTTATTCAGCTTCATACTCTTGAATTTGAAGAGGAGTTGGAGAGAGAGTTAGAAGAAAACCCAGCTTTGGAAATTGCAAAAGAAGATTCTAAGGAAGATGAATATTCTTCCCTTGAAGACGCTTATCAGGATGAGGGTACGGAAAGCATTGAAACAGATTTCGACGTCAATGAATATATCTATGACGATGAGCCAAGCTATAAAACCGCATCCAGCAACTATTCTCCGGATGATGAAGAATTTGATAACGAGAGTCTTTTAACGGAAGGACAGTCTTTATATGATTATCTTAGAGAACAGATTCATTTGGTGAATATCAGTGCTGAAGATCTGAAGATTGCAGAATACCTTATCGGGAATTTAGATACAGACGGATATCTGAGAAGAGAAATCAAGTCTATTGTTGACGATTTAGCTTTCTCGCAGGGAATTTATACCACAAAAGAAAGAGTGGAAGATATCCTTGAGAATTATGTTCAGAAACTGGATCCACCCGGAGTGGGAGCAAGAGGTCTGCAGGAATGTCTGCTATTACAGATTGAAAAGAAAGTAAGCTCAGATAAAGCGGTTTCTTTGGCTGCCAATATCTTAAGACATCAGTTTGAAGCTTTAACCAATAAGCATTATAACAAAATCATTCAGAAATATGATATTGAAGAAGATGATCTGAAAGATGCCCTGGATGAAATCTCAAAACTATCTCCTAAAGTAGGAGGGAACTTTGATACACAGACGATTACAATCAATCAGGAAATTATCCCGGATTTTGTTATTCAGGTGAAAGACGGCCAGGTAATTCCTATGCTGAACAGTAAAAATGCACCTACTTTAAGAGTTTCTGAAGAATATAAAGATATTCTGACTACGTATTCCCATGATAAGAACTCATCGGAGCACAAGCAGGCTGCTTTATTTATTAAACAAAAACTGGATGCTGCAAAATGGTATATCGATGCGATTAATCAGCGTCAGAATACCTTATTACAGACCATTACAGCGATTGTAAAGTTCCAGAAGGATTACTTTATCACAGGAGACGAAAAATCACTGAAGCCAATGATCCTGAAAGATGTTGCAGATATTACAGGATTTGATATTTCTACCATTTCAAGAGTCGTAAAAAGTAAGTATGCAGATACCCCTAATGGTATTGTATATCTTAAAGATCTGTTCTCAGACAGTTTAACGAATGATGATGGAGAAGAAGTTTCTACCAAAGAGATCAAAACCCATCTTCAGGAAGTTATCAATAAGGAAAATAAGAGAAAACCGCTTACAGATGATGCATTAGTAGTTATTCTGAAAGAACAGGGTTATAATATTGCCAGAAGAACGATTGCCAAATATCGTGAACAGCTCAATATTCCTGTAGCAAGGTTAAGAAAAGAACTTTAAAATATAAAAAAGCATTTCAATCTGAAATGCTTTTTGCTTTTTATAATAAATTGATGGACTCGTTCTTTGCCTTTTGGGCATGGAATCTTTTACTTTTCCATCAAATCTGTTTTACATTTTCCAGTCCTAGTTCTCTCATAGAAATTTCTCTCATTTCTACCTTTCTTATCTTTCCGGAAATAGTCATTGGGAATTCATCTACAAATTTCCAGTATTTCGGAACTTTATAGTGGGCAATTCTTCCTTTGCAGTATTCCTGAAGTTCTTCTGCAGTGAGGGTAAATCCTTTTCTCACTTTTACCCACGCCATAACTTCTTCTCCAAATTTTTCACTCGGAACCCCTATGATCTGAACATCCAGAATATGGGTATAGGTATATAAAAAGTCCTCAATTTCCTTAGGCGAAATATTTTCTCCGCCACGAATGATGAGGTCTTTTATCCTTCCGGAAATGGTAATATAGCCGTCTTTATCCATTACTGCCATATCTCCGGTATGCATCCAGCGGGCTTCATCCAGTACTTTCTTCGTATTTTCTGGATCATTCCAGTATTTCAGCATTACGGAATAGCCTCGTGTGCAGAGCTCACCATGTTCTCCACGTTTTAAAGTCCTGCCATTTTCGTCAACAATTTTTATCTCTAGATGATCCTGAACAGTTCCTACAGTGCTCACCTGTTTCTCCAGAGGTGTTCCTATTAAAGTCTGAGTAGATACAGGTGAAGTTTCCGTCATTCCGTAGCAGATGCTCATTTCTTTAATATTCATGAGATTTTCCACTTTCTTCATGATTTCCGGCGGGCATACGGAACCGGCCATCACACCAGTTCTTAAACTTGAAAAATCATAGGTGTCAAAATCTTTTACTGCCAGTTCAGCAATAAACATGGTTGGTACTCCATACAAAGAAGTACATTTTTCGTCCGAAACAGCTTTTAAAGTAATCTCCGGATCAAAACTGTCATTGGGAATCACCATACACGCTCCGTGTGCCGTACAGCACATATTTCCGATCACCATTCCGAAGCAATGGTAAAAAGGGACCGGAATACAAACACGGTCTTGCTGAGTGTATTTTAACCTGATACCAATGAAATAACCATTGTTGAGAATATTATGATGGGAAAGGGTAACGCCTTTCGGGAAACCGGTAGTTCCGGAAGTATATTGAATATTAACAGGATCATCAAACTGTACATGTTCTTCAAAACTGTGAAGCATTTCATCTGATATTTCCTGGCCGTTATTAACAAATTCTTCCCAGTTTTCATCAAAGAATATTTCGTGCTCAAGGGTTGGACACACTTCTTTTGCATATTCAACCATTTCTTTATAATTACTGGATTTAAAACTTAAAGAAGAAAAAATAAAACGAACTTCAGACTGATTGAGAACATAGGTCAGTTCATGAGTTCTGTAGGCTGGATTGATATTCACTAAAATAGTTCCTATTCTTGCAGTGGCATACTGCAAAAGTACCCATTCATAACGGTTGGAAGACCAGGTTCCGATTCTGTCACCCGCTTTTGCTCCTAAAAACAATAAAGCTTTTGCAACAGCTGTTGTCTGATTGTAAAATTCCTGGTAAGTAGCTCTGTAATTCTGATGAACGCAGACTAATGCTTCCTGATGGGGATATTTTTCGACAGTACTTTTAAGATTCGCTCCGATAGTCTGTCCTAATAATGAAACCTCAGAAGTTCCATACACATAAGATAAGGGCATAGTTTAAGATTTGGTGGAATAAAATTAGCAATTATATCCCGAACTATGCCTATGTATATTAATTTTCCTGAGAATCTATTTCTTTAAGCTGCTTTAGATTTTTATCAAGTTTTTTAATAATTGTTCCATATACCAGTCTGTAATAAAACCAGATCATAGAGACTGCAAGCAATGAGCTTACGGCAATTCCAACAATAACAATCGTAAGGTTGGAGCCATTAGGCTGTATATTCTGAGAATCTAATATATAAAAGATGAAAGCGATCAGTACAAAAGTGAATATTAACAATAAAACAATGCTGATGAGAATAAAAGCATTGACTGTTGTTTTGAATTTAATGATGCGGGTAATAAGCCCTTTCAGATTTTCCTCAATCTTTATTTTTCGGTAATTCTGATAGAATTTCAATACAAAATAAGCTGTAATTAATAAACTTAAGACTTTTATAGCCAGATAAGCATGACCAAAATTGTTTTCAGCTTCAGGAGATTCCTGAGCCCCTAATCGCTCCAGCATTTTACGGAAGCTGTCTGATTCCTCTTCCGGGAAAAGGTAAAACAGTCCCAATACCGAAAAGAACAGAAATTCTATAACACTGATCCAGAAAATATATTTCACATAGTTACGTGATTTTCTATTCAGCATCTGAAGAATCTCAGTGTTGTCATATTTATCTTGTACAGGTTGTTCCTGCCATGTTTTCTTAAAGCTATCTAAATCAAATTCAGGCATATTTTTCCATCTGTTCTTTAAGGGTTTTCTTTAATCTGTTCATTTTCACGCGTGCATTGACTTCAGTGATTCCGAGGTTTTCTGCAATGTCCTTGTAAGGCAGATCGTCAAGATACATCATGACAATGGCTCTTTCTACATTCGGAAGAGTCTTGATTACAGTATACAAAAGTGATACCTGCTGCTGTTTTTCATCGTCATCTTCCACAAAATCTTTATGGTTGATGTCCAGCTCATTCGTAGGAAGGCTTTTGCTTTTTTTTCTAAAGAGGGTAATGGCTGTATTGAGCGCTACACGGTACATCCATGTGGAAATTTTAGAATTTCCTTTAAAGGAATCATAGCTTCTCCAGAGTTGTAACACAATTTCCTGGAAAAGATCCTCTTCATCTTCCAGAGAATTTGTGTACAGACGCGATACTTTAATAATCAGTCCCTGATTATCCTTGATAAGCTGCGCAAATTCTTTTTCTCTGGAATCCATAGATATATAATGGCACGAAGATAATAATAAAGTGGTAATTGGTGAAAATTATAACAAAAAATCGTAAAAGCTAAACCATAGAATAGTGAACATGCTTTGAATTTTGTAGCATGTAATTTATATTCTCATCAAAAACAAAAGAAAAATATTTATATATCTACTCATTTACATAGCGCTTAAAACCATTGAGGCTTTCTGAACTTTTACCTTTTTACCGCAAAATTTGCGTACCTTTGCCTCCGCGAGAAAATCGGCTTGTTGATTTCCCGTTTTACGGGAGGTAGGAAAGTCCGGACACCATAGAGCAGCAAAGCGGATAACATCCGTCACCCGTGAGGGTAGGACAAGTGCAACAGAAAGCAAGTACAGTTCGGCTGTAGTGAAACCAGGTAAACTCTTTGCGGTGCAATGGTAAGTATATCGGTTCTTTTCAGCAATGGAAATAGGGGCGGCTCGTCCTGAAAACCGAGGGGTAATCAGCTCAAGTGTTGCAGCAATGTACCACGTAGATAAATAACAGGCGCTTCTTCGGAAGTACAGAATCCGGCTTATAGATTTTCTCGTGATTTTTTTTTAAAAAGCTGGAAGTCAGAGGCTGGAAGAGTGAAGTTTTTAAAACCTCCATCTTGATGCTTCCATCTTCCAACCTCATTTATTCGCTTTCCAATTGTTTTTTAGATTCCTGAAGTTCCTGTCTGTCTTTATCAGAAAGTGTAGGATATTTAAGATTCATTTTTTCAAGCGTATCAATAATAATCTGGATAGCAGCTACTCTTGCAAACCATTTGCTGTCAGCGGGAAGCACATACCAGGGAGCATGGTCTTTTGATGTTTCGTTGATTGCGTTTTCGTAAGCTTCCATATATTGATCGAATAATGCTCTTTCCGGAAGGTCTCCAGCAGAGAATTTCCAGTTTTTTTCCTGTTCGTCAATTCTGTCCAGAAGTCTTTTTTTCTGTTCATCCTTGGAAACATACAAAAAGATCTTAACGATTGTAGTTCCGTTTTGTGAAAGGTGTTTTTCAAAATTCCGGATGCTTTCATATCTGTTTTCCCAGAATTTGCTGTCAAAGTCTTTTACGGAAGACCATGTTTTTTCGCTCAAATTATATTCATGGTGCACCTTACAAACCAGAACACTTTCATAATGAGAACGGTTGAAAATTCCAATCATTCCTTTCTGTGGTAATGCAAGATAATGTCGCCATAAAAAATCATGGGAATATTCTTTGGAACTTGGGGTTTTAAAACTGGTCACATTGCATCCCTGAGGATTCACTCCTCCGAAAACATGCTCTATCATACTGTCTTTTCCTGCCGCATCCATAGCCTGTAATACAACAAGCAAAGACTGGCTTCCGTCAGCATATAATTTTTCCTGCAGTTCACGAAGTTTTTCTTTCTCCTGAATCAGCATTTGCTCTCCTTCTTCTTTAGTAAGCTTTCCTTTATAAGAAGTTGACGTTTTTTTTATCGAAAATTTTCCATTTACCTTAAAGTCATCTGAGAAATCGGTATCCATATATTTTTAAGATTAAAAGATTAAAAGATTAAAAGATTAAAAGATTAAAAGATTAAAAGATCTTGTTCTTTAAATTCAATAAGGGGGGCTTTGGCCCAGCCATTTAAAAAAAATCCGAAGGCTTCAGCTAAAACCTAGATAATATATTTGATAAACGTCAATACATTTACTGCCATCTATTACCTATCATCTGCCACCTAATCAAACATAAATGTAATAAAAAAACCGCCTCATTGGAGACGGTTCTTTTATTTTTTTTGAGTAGAGATTACTTCGCAGCAGCTTTTTTAGCAAGTTTTGCAGCTTTTTTCTCAGCTTTAGCAGCTTCTTTCTGCTCAGCAGGAGTCAATACTTTTGGTTCAGGAGCATTAGCATCTACGTTACCTTTGATGTAGATTACACTTCTGTTGTTAGCGGGATCGTTAGAAAAAACCTCAATCATTTTGTTGAAAGGGCCAGGAATAGCGGTGTTGTATCCAACCTTGATCTTAGCTGATTTCCCAGGCATAATAGGATCTTGGCTGAATTCAGGAGTTGTACATCCACAAGACGGTTTTACATTTGAAAGGATCAAAGGCTTATCACCTGAGTTCGTTACCGTAAAGAATCTTGTACCGTCAGCATTAGGCTTAATAGTACCATAATCGAAAGTTGTTTTATCAAATGTAATTGTTTGTGCAGATGCCAGAGCAAATGTCCCGAATAGTGCAATTCCTGCAATTAATTTTTTCATATTCTTGAATGTTAATACGTTTGTTAGATAAATTTTGTGAAACAAAGTTAAAAATTATTTTAATTCATACTTAAAAATTTTTTTCTTTAGACTATTTTTGCAAATTGCAAGCCAAAGAAATAGAATTTATGCAGATTTCAGAAAAGTACAATCCACAGGAAACAGAACAAAAATGGTACAATTACTGGTTGGAAAACAAATTTTTCCATTCAGAGCCTAATGACAAACCACCGTATACCGTGGTCATTCCTCCGCCAAACGTGACGGGGATATTACACATGGGGCATATGTTGAATAATACCCTTCAAGATGTTCTGGTCCGTCGTGCAAGAATGCGCGGATTTAATGCTTGTTGGATTCCGGGAACAGATCACGCTTCAATTGCTACTGAAGCTAAAGTTGTTGCTAAACTGAAGTCTGAAGGAGTCAATAAGTCAGATATTACCCGTGAAGAATTTTTAACGCATGCCTGGGACTGGACCAATAAATATGGCGGAACCATCCTTGAGCAGTTGAAAAAGTTAGGATGTTCATGTGATTGGGACAGAACCCGCTTCACTTTGGAAGACAAACTTTCGCAGCAGGTTATCAAAAGTTTTGTAGACCTTTATAATAAAGGATTAATCTACAGAGGTTACAGAATGGTCAACTGGGATCCGGAAGCGAAAACCAATATTTCTGACGAAGAAGTAATCTTTAAAGAACAGAACGGGAAATTGTATTTCCTTAAATATAAAATTGAAGGTTCAGAAGAATTCCTTTCAGTAGCGACTACGCGTCCTGAAACTATTTTTGGGGATACCGCCGTATGTATCAATCCTAATGATGAAAGATATGCTCACCTGAAAGGTAAAAATGTAATTGTACCGATCGTTAACCGAGTAATCCCAATTATTGAGGATGAATATGTTGATATAGAATTCGGAACAGGGGCTTTGAAAATTACACCTGCCCACGATATCAATGACTACGAAATCGGACAGAAACATCAGCTGAAAATGATTGATGCACTGGATGATGACGGAAATCTTAACGAACATGGTTTACATTATGCCGGAAAGAACAGATTTGATGTAAGAAAGCAGATCGCTAAAGAACTTGAAGAGAAAGATCTTTTGTTAAAGGCAGAAGATTATGTAAACAAAGTAGGAACTTCTGAGAGAACAGGAGCTGTTATTGAGCCTAAGATTTCAGTACAGTGGTTCCTTAAAATGGCTGAAATTGCTAAACCCGCTTTGGATGTAGTAATGGATGACGAAGTGAAGTTCTATCCGGAGAAGTTTAAAAATACTTATAAGCACTGGATGGAAAACATCCGTGACTGGAATATTTCCCGTCAGCTTTGGTGGGGACAGCAGATTCCTGCTTACTATTATGGAGAAGGTGATGAAGATTTTGTAGTTGCAGAAACTAAAGAAGCTGCTTTAGAACTGGCAAAACAAAAAACAGGGAATTCAACTCTGACGATAGAAAACCTTAGACAGGATGATGATGCATTGGATACATGGTTCTCATCTTGGTTATGGCCAATGTCTGTATTTGACGGATTGCTTGATCCTGAAAACAAAGATATCAACTATTACTATCCAACATCTGATCTGGTTACAGGTCCTGATATTATTTTCTTCTGGGTAGCCAGAATGATTATGGCCGGATTGGAATACAGAAAAGAAGTTCCATTTAAGAATGTTTATTTTACAGGAATTGTAAGAGATAAGCAGAGAAGAAAGATGTCAAAATCTCTTGGAAACTCTCCTGATCCTCTTGAATTAATGGATAAATATGGAGCAGATGGAGTACGTGTAGGAATTCTATTGAGCTCTGCAGCAGGAAATGACCTTCTTTTTGATGAAGATTTAATGCTTCAGGGAAGAAACTTCATGACGAAGATCTGGAATGCATTCCGTCTGATCAACATGTGGAATCATGAAGATAAGCCAGCTATTGCTACAGATAATCAGGCTATTGAATGGTTTGAAAATAAACTGAATAAAACAATTGCCGAAATTAATGACCAGTTCGAGAAATTCAGAATTTCTGATGCCCTGCATTTGATCTATAAATTAATTTGGGATGATTTTTGTGGGTGGTACCTTGAAGCGATCAAACCAAATTATGGAGAAGGAATTTCTAAGGATGTTTATAACAAAACAATATATTTCTTTGAAGAGCTGATGAAGTTACTTCACCCGTTCATGCCTTTCCTTACAGAGGAATTATGGCAGACTATTTCGGAAAGAAGTATTGATGAAGCTTTAGTGATTGCTCAGCAGAAAGAAGCTGGAAAGTTTGATGAGACTATTATTAAGAATTTTGAAACTGCAGCAGAATTGATTTCAGGAGTTAGAAATTACCGTCAGACAAAAGGAATTTCACCAAGAGAAGCCGCTGAGGTATATACCAATGCTACTGAATTTGCCAATGAAGATGTAGTGAGAAAATTAGCAAATATCTCTGAAATTCACTTCGGGCAGAAAACAGATAAGCCAAGCTTTACATTCCTGGTAGGAGCTACTGAAGTTTCTATTCCTTTAAGTGAAAACTTGGATTTAGGTGAGGAAAAAGCTAAAACTGAAGAAGAAGTAAAATATTTAAAAGGGTTCTTAATTTCAGTAGAAAAAAAGCTTTCCAATGAAAAATTTGTTGCGAATGCTAAGCCTGAAGTTGTAGAGGGAGAACGTAAGAAGCAAAAAGATGCTCAGGATAAGATTGCGATCCTTGAAGAAAAACTGAAAAGTCTGTAAAATATTTAATACTCCTTAAAATATGGATGACAATAGAGATATTTTAACATTAGATAGTAGAACAGTTGCTTCAAATCCTGGAAGGGTTAGAGTAATGCCATTTGTATTGATAAAATACATCTATAAACCTATTTATTTGTTAATTGCTTTATTGTTTTCGTTAGCTTTTGCATGGGATGTTTCATGGCTATGGGGAGGATTTGCTTTTATTATTCTTTTACTTGTAAATATTTTTTATTGGAGAAGGCAAAAAGAACATTTTAAATATGGAGATTCTAACGGAGCAATAGTCATTTCTGAAAAACCTAAAATGATTGCTGTTACTACCAATCTATCCAAAGGTTTTGGAGGTAAGTTTCCTGTCATAAAGGTTTTACCTTATAAAGGAAAAGGAAAACTCAATGATAGGATAGGAACAGTTGCTCTTTATGAAAATTCTGAAGAAAAGCCCCACTGGAATAACTTTTTTCCAGTTCCTGTAGACTATGTTAATAATAATAAAGAGGAATTGAAAGCTGTTTTGGAATCATATTCAGAAGAAAGCTGGGAAGTTTTGAAAAACAGAATAAAGCAGCTAAAGCAACCATATAGAGAAGGATTATTTAAAATATTTGATGAAACAAGCAGTTGGTAAAAAGTATAGATATTTTTATCCTTGAAGAGAAACTGAAAAGTTTGTAAAATATAGACAATAAATTTGTCAGAAATCTCAGGCTGGGTACAGATGAAAATTGTATCCAGCCTGATGGTTTAAAAGAATAAATAAAAATGACACATATAGAAAACATACAAAAACTATTCTCGAAAGACTTTGTAGAAAGTCCGTTGCTGGAAAGTTTTGAAGTAGGGAAGATCTACCTTTCAAGTGGAAAGATTGTTACCTGTGATCCTTTGATCACTAATGATATGCTTCCTTTTACCACGGAATTTCCCAAAGGAGATTTTTCTGTAATGATACATAAAGAAAGAGAGAGCAACTGTGTAGCCTATGCCGAAATTATATTCAGTAATTCTGAAATTAAAGAATGGAAAATGGCCACTACAGCAGGACAGAATATAAAAGATCTTGCGAAAGAAGAAGTGTTCGGATATCCTGTAGAAAGCGGGATGGGATGTTTCATGGATGTGGATACCCAAAACAGTCTGAACGAACTTGAACAGAGGTTGTATCAAAATAAAGGAGGTGATTTTATGGGAATCTACGAAGAATTTTTCCATGACTACTTCTTTGATGAAAAGGGCGCAATAGATCAGTATGCCTTTCTTAAACCTGCAAAGGAACATCCCGGAACTATATTTGCTTTTGAAACCGGATATGGAGAAGGATTTTATGCCAGCTATATAGCGTATAACAAAGATCAGCAGCCAGTGAAAATAATTACTGAATTTATAGAAATAAGTTAATTTTAAATTAGCTATTTTTGAGACGCAATTTTTGTCAGTTATAAATTTTAAAGCTAATACAAAACACAATGAATTTCTCATCAGAACAACCCCGTATTATTGTTGTGGGCAGCTCATCGATAGATTTGGTTCTTGAAACCGAAAAATTCCCTTTGCCTAATGAAACGGTTTTAGCCGTTAAGTCAGATAGTTATTTTGGAGGTAAGGGCGCTAATCAATCAGTAGGTACAGCCAGGCTGGGAGCAAGTGTATACTTTATCGGATGTGTAGGAATGGATCCTCTTGGGCAGCAGATTATGAGAAATCTGGTAAGTGAAAATGTGAATGTAGGATTTGTTCACGAAACAGATAAAGAAGCTACGGGAACGGCCTATGTAACCACTTCCCACGGAAATGCAGCTATTGTTGTAGTACCGGCAGCCAATAAATACCTTAGCAAATTACATATAGACGAGGCAGATAAGTATTTTCATACCACAGATCTTGTGCTGGTACAGCTTGAGGTTTCTATGGATGTTGTAGAGCATACCGTTAGAAAAGCCAAGAAATACGGAAAAAAAGTAGGATTATACGCTTCACCTGCAATGAGAGTCAGTGAAGAAATTTTAGAACTGGTTGACTTTATTGTTGCTAAAAGCAATGAGTTGTACGTTATTTTCGGGGAAGAAAAAAGAGAAGAGGTTCTTAAAAAATATTTCAATAAAGTTTTTGTAAGAGATGATACCAATTCCACCATTTATTTTGATGGTACAGAAATGAAATATTACAGAAACGATAAGGATGAAAAAGTATATAAAATGGGAATGGGTGATGCATTTACGTCAGGATTTGCCATTGCGATGTGCCATGGGAATTCTATCGAAGAATGTGTAAAATTCGGAAATGAAGTCTCATCAAGAGTTTCCGGAGGTAAAGGCTCTCAGACAGGACTTCCGAGAATCTCAGATTTCTTTTCCTAAAGCTATTTACGACATATCAAAAGTCTGAAACTTAACATAAAAATATAAGTAAAATGTCCACTTTTATAGTGGATTTTTTCTTTTTATACTATGGAAAAACTAATACTAACCACAGAAGATCATGTCACGCTGACCGCCCATTTGTTTAAACCGGAAAAAGATAATGGGAAATTACTACTGATTAATTCAGCAACAGGGGTAAAACAGCAGGTGTATTTTTCTTTTGCCAGCTATTTTTCTGAACAGGGATTTACTGTCATTACTTATGATTACCGGGGAATTGGTCTTTCCAAACCGAAAGATATGAGAGGATTTCATGCTTCTATGAGGTTATGGGGTTCCAAAGATTATAAATCGGTAACTCAATATATTAAATCAACTTTTAAAGAGCACCAAAAATACTGTTTAGGCCATTCTGTAGGCGCATTGATTCTGGGAATGAATGAAGATTCCAACATCTTCGAAGAATTTGTTTTTGTGGGAACCCAAAATGCCTTTGTTGGAAACCTTAAAGGGATGACAAAAGTTGAAGCCTATTTAGGCTTTGGAATTGCTCAACCGTTAACGACTTCATTGTTAGGATATTTTCCCGCCCATTGGTTCGGACTGGGAGAAAGTCTTCCAAAAAATTGCGCATATGACTGGAGAACCTTAATTTTAAACAAGAAATCAACCAACAGATTGTTGGAGAAAATTGATAACTTTTCTGAAAATTTGACCCAGAAAGTATTTGTAATTCGGGCGGAAGATGATGTCTGGCTGACAGAGAAAGGTGTGTTGAGTTTATTAAATGACACCTATCCTAATCTTAAACCAACTTACCGGTTAGTAAATGTTTCAGAATCTGATAAAAAAGAAATAGGACATGTCAATTTTTTTAGAAGTTACAACAACAAGCTTTGGGATATTATTTTAAATGAACTGATAGATAAATGAAAAGTACGATTAACAACACAATAGCATTTGTAAAAGAAAAATTAGAAGGAGCAGAAGCAGGACACGACTGGTTTCATATTGAAAGAGTCTGGAAGCTGGCCGCTAAAATAGCAGAAACAGAAGATTGTAACAAAGAAGTAGTAGAATTGTCTGCTCTTCTTCATGATATTGCCGATCCTAAATTTCATAACGGTGATGAAACCATTGCTCCCCAAATATCCAGAGCATTTCTTGAAGAACAGGGCGTTTCTGAAGAAATCATCCGTAAGGTATTATTTGTGATTGAAAATATTTCATTTAAAAACAGAGATCAGGCACCGGAGAATCCTCCCATTGAGCTTCAGATTGTACAGGATGCCGACCGTATTGATGCGATAGGAGCTATCGGAATTGCCAGAACATTCAACTTTGGAGGTTTTAAAAATAACCTGATGTACCACCCGGATATGAAACCCAAATTGGGAATGTCCAAACAAGAATATAAAAAATCTAATGGGACAACTATTAATCATTTCTATGAAAAGTTATTGCTTCTGAAAGATATGATGAATACTGAAAAAGGAAAGGAAATGGCAGAAGAAAGACATCAGTATATGATGAATTTCCTCGATCAGTTTTATAAAGAATGGAATGTAGATTAGAAAATATAATCCGAACAAAAAGAAAGAGAAAAAGCTCTTTTTCATGATGGGGTAAAATTAAAAAAATGACCTCAGATATAGATAAAATAGAGAGAAGAAGTATCTTTGTAGAATATGACACTCATTATTTTTATAATATTTCTGGCTTGTGTTCTTTCTCTGATCCTGTTTAAGGTTAAATCAGGAAGTGTGGCCAAGTGGGCGAAGCTGTTTCGTATCGTAACAGTAGTTTTTTCAATTTCTGTTTTTACGTATTGGTTTATCAAGAAAAGTGCTGTGGCATTTGTGGATAATTCTGTAGGGCTGCAGGTGATTAATAAACTTCCGCAGGCACTGGATTTTTACCTGATCAAAGTAAACAAAACAGAGCAAAATACAAACCTTGAACCTAAGCATATAGGGAAAATACGTCCGGAATATTACAGGATAGAATACCTGAAAATGGATAAGTCTGATGAATACTGGATTGCAGGCTATCTTGGAAAGAAAAACCTGGTGTACTTTTCTCAGCATTCCGTACCCAATAAGAATATCGATCAGATTGTAGAAGTACAGAATTATATTAATCAAAGTATGAAACTTTCTGATGCCGCCAAAAAGCAGGTAGATGCTTATAATTATGAGAATACAAAATTAGGAATCTGGATTACACTGGACTTTCTGCTTATATTTCTCAATCTGGTATTGCTTCTTAGAAAAAATAAATAAAAAAGGTAATGAGTTTCAAATACTCATTACCTTTTTTGTTAAGGATAATCCAGAATCTGCATAATCCGTTCTTTAAATTCTTCAGGACAGGCTTTGATCAGCTTATCCTTATTCTGTTTACTGATTTCTTTAGGTTCGAGCCATTCGCTCTTATTGGAATTCAAACTGTGATTATCATATACTCTTTTTATGGTATGATTTTCATAAAAGATATATTCATCACCAAGCCAGTTATTGGCAATACTGATTGTACAAATTTCCTTTTCCATGATTTATGTTTTTTAAAGTATAATGATTATTGGAAAACATTATACTCTAAGGTACGAATTTTTTCATGATGAAAAGGAAGTTACTTATACCGAATTTATTCCATTTAAATTTAAAAAAGGGTTCCTGTACTCTCCGTTGCCATTTGTGGAATATGAATATCCGTTTTCCATTCCTCATTCACTTTTTTGATGAAATAAGCAGATAATAAAGGAGAGGCTTTTTCAATATTCTGATGTACGAAAAAGTAAAGATTCTGAAGTCCTTCTTTTTTCCATTTTGTGAGATGCTTCAACCAGTCATCCAGTCTTTCGTAGTCACTTTCTGCGTTGGCTCCTACATAGCGGATAAATGCGTTGGGGGTTGTAAGGCGCATATGAAGCATATCTCTTCTTCCGGCAGTATCTACAATGATATTGGTGATGTTATGGGCTTCAAAGAGCTCACAGGTAGTATTCAGGATTTCCTCATCAGTAAACCATTCCGTATTTCGGAGTTCGATTGCTAGAGGAACTTCTTTAGGCCATTCCTTTACAAATTTTTCCAGCCTGTCATAATCCTTAGGTTTAAAATTATCATGAAGCTGCAGGAAAGCCATTCCCAGTTTTTCATCAAAATTGATCACCGAAGATGCAAATTGCGTCACCGGATCTGTTACATCAATCAGTCTTCTGAAATGGGAAACCGTATTGGTGATCTTTGGAAAAAATTTAAAGTCTGGCGGAGTTTTTTCTTTCCATGTTGTTACCTGTTCAGGGGTTGGCATTCCGTAGAATGTAGCATTCAGTTCGATAGAATTAAACTGAGTGGCATAATAGGTCAGTTCGTCTTTAGTTCCTTTAGGATAAAACCCTTTAAGGTCTGTTTTGTTCCATTTTGCACATCCGATAGAAATGTTTTCCAGACCTTTTTTATTGAGTGCCAGTATTTCTTTAGTTCTGGGATGATCTTTAGGTAATGTGAAATCTATTTTTGAAGGGTCTTCTACTTGTCCGAATTTCATATCTGTAGTTTTGGTATTAAACAATAAACACAAATATAAACCAAAAATCTCAGAGCATTTCTTTGAAAACGACAAAAGCACACCTTTCGGTATGCTTTTGTAAATATAGCGTGTTTATTACTTGGTCCTATGCCTCACAGCTTGAACATGAAACGAAGTTAACCATCATTTCTTTTGAAACTGATGAACTTCTTTGGTAGTAAAGTGTTTTTACTCCTTTTTTCCAAGCTTCAATATAAAGATAGTTGACATCTTTTACAGGCATTGTAGAAGGAATCTGAAGATTCAGTGATTGTGCCTGGTCAATATATTGCTGTCTCTGTGCCGCCTGAGAAATAATCTCCATTGGAGAGATTTCTTTAAATGTTTTGAATACTGCTTTTTCTTCAGGAGTAAGCTCATTCAGGTGTTGTACAGATCCGTGGTTCAACATGATGGTTCTCCACGTTTCTTCATTATCCAGTCCTTTTTCTTTCAAAAGTTTTGCCAGGTATTTGTTCTTACGCATAAAGTTTCCTTTAGCAAGACCTGCTTTATAATAGTTTGAAGAGAAAGGCTCAATTCCAGGGGAAGTTTGTCCCAGGATTGCAGAACTTGAAGTGGTAGGAGCAATAGCCATTGTGGTGGTATTTCTTAATCCATATCCTTTCAATACTTCCGGTTCTCCATAGATGTTGGCAAGTTCTCTTGAAGCCTGCTCAGCCTGATCTTTAATATGTCTGAATGCTCTTGCATTGAACTGAGTTGCTTCGAAGCTTTCAAACGGAATCATATTTTTCTGTAAATAAGAATGGTATCCTAAAACTCCTAATCCAAGAGCTCTGTGACGCATGGCGAAGTTTCTTGCTCCCTGCAGATAATAATTACCTTCAGTTTTGTCAATAAACTCAGATAATACAGCATCCAGGAAGTATACTGCTAATTTTACAGCATCTGTATCTTTCCACTCATCGTACAACTCAAGGTTCATAGAAGACAGACAGCAGATGAAAGATTCTTCCATTGTAGATGGAAGCATGATCTCAGAACAAAGGTTACTTGCGTTTACCGTCATTCCCAAATCTTTATACACCTGAGGTTTATTTCTGTTTACGTTGTCTGTGAAGAAAATATATGGAAGACCTTTTTGCTGGCGGCTTTCCAATACTCTTGCCCAAACTTTACGTTTCTCCATATCACCATCAATCATATCCTGCATCCAGTAATCTGGTACACATACTCCGGTAAACAGGTTCTGAATCGGGCTACCGATATCTTTAATGGATAAAAATTCTTCAATATCTCCGTGGTCAATATCTAAGTAAGCAGCAAAAGCACCTCTTCTTACACCTCCCTGAGAAACAACATCCATTGCCGTATCGAAAAGCTTCATGAATGAAACTGCTCCTGAAGATTTTCCGTTATCCGTTACAGCGGTTCCTCTGTTTCTCAATTCTCCGAAATACCCTGAAGTACCTCCTCCGATTTTAGTCTGCATGATTACTTCACCCATTTTGTGAGTAATACCTTCAATGCTGTCCGGAATGTGAGTGTTGAAACATGAGATAGGAAGACCTCTTTCTGTTCCCATATTCGCCCATACAGGAGAAGAGAAACTGATCCATCCTTTTGTGATCATTTCTTTGAATGCCGGTTGAAGTTCAGGTTTGTATAACCTTTTTGCAGCGGCAGTGGTAATTCTGTCGATAGCTCCGTCTACCGTTTCACCTTTCAACAGATATCCTCTGTTCAGCATCTGCTCAGACTCTTCATTGAGCCACCATATATTTGAATTTTGCTCTTCCATAGATGTTATATTTTCGAATTCCGGAATGAGAGAATCACTCCGGAATTTTGTTTTTTTATAGTATTGATTGTAAAATTTCTACTTTGTGGGAACCGTTCAGCCCGCTTTCATCTCTTAATCTCTGAAATTCTTTAAAAGACGGAACATTCAAAACTTCATGCTGAACTTCTTCATTGATGTAGTTTGAATAATGTACAAAAGTAACACCGTCTTCCTTTACATAAACTTTATATTCAAAGGTGGAAGTATCTAAATTCTTGAAATCTTCCAGAAACTTTTGGATATTGGTTTTATTGTTTGGAACAAATTCGGGGTTTACCGTATAGGTTACTATTACATTGATCATTTCTTTTGTATTTGTGCTTTATTCATGAACAGCAATTCCACTATATTGTCAGAAAAAGGGTAATCCTAATACTGACTGCTTTGACGCTCGCTTCGCTCGCGCCTCTGTATTAAAACAAATCGTTTGCAGTAATACTCTTATCGTGCTTCGTATAGTCTACAGGTCTTTTTGCAAAGAAATCATCTAATGAATTGGCAAAAACTTCTTCCTCGAACCATACCATTGGTCTGTATTGTTCCGGAGTGATGTTGTATCTTGTTTTCATATTGATTTTCTTCAAGCTGTCATCTACACGGTATTTCATGAAGTTAAGAAGATCTTCTTTAGAAACGTTGTCGATTTCTCCCAATTCAAAGATCCAGCTAAGGATATCCCCTTCTCTTGCGATAGATTCGTCTACTAAGGTGTAGATATCTTCAATATCGCTGTCTGTTAATAAGTCAGGTTGTTCCTCACGGATTTTGTTGATCAGGTAGATTCCTGCATTCGCGTGAATTTGCTCATCTACTGAAGTCCATGCGATGATATTGGAAACATTTTTCATGAATCCTTTGAATCTTGTGAAAGAAAGGATAATCGCAAACTGCGAGAAAAGAGACACATTTTCCACTAAAATACTGAATAACAATAAAGCAGAAACATACTCTTTCGGAGTCGCAGAATTAGCATGCTTTAGCGCATTTCCTAAGAACTCGATTCTTCCTTTTACAGCAGGAATTTCGATTACGTTAAGAAACTCGTCGTTATATCCTAGTACCTCTAATAAACGGGAATATGCTTCAGAATGACGAAACTCGCACTCTGCAAAAGTAGATCCTAATCCATTGAATTCCGGCTTTGGTAGGTGGTTGTATAAATTCCCCCAGAATGTCTTTACAGACACCTCGATCTGTGCAATGGCTAACAGCGCATTTTTCACAGCATGCTTTTCATGTGGTTCCAACTGCGAATGAAAATCCTGAACATCTGCAGTAAAGTCCACTTCCGAATGCACCCAGAACGATTTGTTGATGGCTTCTACAAACTGAAGAACCTCCGGGTATTCAAATGGCTTATAGCTTACTCTTTTATCAAAAATTCCCATATTAAATATCTTTATAATTAAATAATTTAGATCCTTGTGGATAACGTTCCGGAAATACTTAACTTTTTGTTTGTCTGTATATTGTGAATTAAAGTTATTCACTTTCCTCAATCAGTATTTCTTGTAAAGAACTAACAGCAAAGTTCGAAAAAAAGAACTGATTTTGAAAGAGGTAAATACTAATAGGCTGACTTTTAGCTTGAAAAGTTTTCCACATTTACATGAAAGGGGCTCGAATAATAGGCTGGACAGCAATCCTGGGGATAAATAGATGGAAATACCAAGTTACAGTTAAACAAAATATTGTAAAGTATTATTAATAAAGGCTTATAGTGTTAAACAAAAAAATATTTGAATAAATTTTTATTCTTGTAACAATTTGAAAATATCATCTACTTATTGGGTATAAAACATACATCACTTAATGTTAGTAATTCAGGATTTAAATAAGTCATACGATACAGGGAAAAGCAAACTTCATGTCCTTAAAGGAATTAATCTGAATATTTCTGAAGGAGAGTTTGTTTCTATTATGGGAAGTTCCGGCTCCGGAAAATCTACACTTCTTAATATTATTGGTATTCTGGATGAAAAAGATTCAGGAACCTATGAATTGGATGGAGTTCCTATCGAACATTTATCTGAAGTAAAAGCTGCGGAATACAGAAGTAGGTTTTTAGGATTTATTTTTCAGTCTTTTAACCTTATCAATTATAAAACGGCGTTGGAAAATGTAGCCCTTCCTCTGTACTATCAGAATGTACCGAGAAAAGAGCGAAATCAGAAAGCGATGGAATACCTGGAGAAAGTAGGATTGGCACAATGGGCCAATCACCTTCCAAGTGAACTTTCCGGAGGGCAGAAACAGAGGGTAGCTATTGCAAGAGCTTTAATTACCGATCCAAAAGTAGTGCTGGCAGATGAGCCTACAGGAGCACTGGACTCCAAAACCACTCATGATATTATGAAGCTTCTTCAGGATATCAATAATGAAGGAAAAACAATTATCGTTGTAACCCACGAACCGGATGTTGCTGCACAAACCAAAAGAAATGTAGTACTGAAAGACGGGATTATTGAAAGTGATGAGTTTATTAAGCAGATTGTACTATAAGTGAATAGTGAATGGTCAATTTTGCTTCGCAAATGAATTTTACAATGAGGAGGACAAATAATTTATAAAATGCACACACAAATGAATATGAAAAAAAATAAAAATGTTTTTAAATCTGAACCATTATAAGCTTGATGTTTATCAGTCAGCCAGAGAATTAAGAATAGAATGTTATAAAATTTTATCAAAAATTCCGGATAATGAAAAGTTTAATATAATCGACCAGATAAGGAGAGCTTCTACTTCTGTAGTATCAAATATTACTGAAGGATGTTCAAGAAAATCTGAACTGGAAAGGAAAAGGTATTTTGAAATTGCCAGAGGATCGGTTATTGAGTTGGATTCTTGTTTTGATATTGTTATAGATTGTAATTATATTGAAAGACAAGGATTGACAAAAATTGAAAATTTAATAAAAACGACATTTATTTTATTGAGTAAAATGTTGAAAAGAGATTAGAAATGTAAAAAGTAATTAGGTCGTAATTAAAGTCTGGTGAAGAATAAAATTGACAACAACGTTAATTGACTTCGAAGAAAATTGAGAGCGCAGCTAATTGACTTTTTTACAAGGTAAAAAAATAAAAACTATGTTTGACCTAGATCGTTGGCAGGAAATATTCAGTTCTATCCGGAGTAATGTACTTAGGACGGTGCTTTCAGGCTTTACTGTGGCTTTGGGGCTGTTTATTTTCATTGTACTTTTTGGAATTGGAAAAGGACTTCAGAATGCATTTTCTGAAGGGTTTGCAGGAGATGCTAAAAATCTTATTATTTTTTCTACAGGAAAAACTTCTTTAGCTTATAAAGGCCTTCAGTCTGATCGAAGTATAACAATGAATAACTCAGACTATGACTTTTTAATTAATGCAGATAAGGAAAAAGCCGGACCTTCCAGCCCTAGATATACTGCCAGTTTAATGGTGAAATATGGAAAAGAAAGTGGTCTTTATCAGATTAATGGGGCTGAACCAGGAGAGCAAGTCATTGAAAACAGAAAAATGATTGATGGCAGGTATCTGACAGCGATGGATCTGGAAAGGAAATTAAATGTTGCAGTTATTGGAAGAATGGTTCAGAGGGATTTGATCAAAAATGGGAGCCCGATAGGAAAAGAACTCGATATTAATGGAACGATGTATAAGGTTATTGGAGTTTTTTCAGATGATGGAGGAGATCGGGATGAAAGACATATTACTGTTCCTATTACGACTTTACAGCAGATGAAAAAAGGTTCTGATACAGTAAATATAGCCTATATTACATACAATGATAAACTGACTCCGGAACAGGCCATTAAATATGGTGATGAGCTTAAAGATAAATTAAAAGCGAGAAAAAGTGTTTCTCCTGATGATGAAAAAGGGATACGGGTATGGAATAATGCCCAAAACATGAATGACACATTTATGTTTATGGCGGTTCTTACAGCAATTGTTGGATTCATTGGCCTGGGAACGTTGCTTGCCGGAATTATTGGGATCAGTAACATTATGGTGTATATCGTAAAAGAAAGAACCAAGGAGATTGGAGTACGAAAGGCTATTGGGGCAAAACCAAGCGGTATTGTAGGTCTGATTGTTCAGGAAAGTGTTGTAATCACAGTGGTATCCGGACTTATTGGAGTAGGAGTAGGAGTTTTAACATTGAGCCTTATTGGTGATAGTCTTGAAGAATTCTTCATCAAAAGTCCAAGTGTAGGCTGGGGAGCCATTATTATGGCATTCATTGCCCTGATTTTCTCAGGATTAATTGCAGGATTTGTTCCGGCATACAGAGCTTCAAGAATCAAACCGATTGAAGCATTGAGAACAGAGTAATTTACAGAAAAAAGATAAACGGATTAATGAAATTCATAACTCATAATTTATAACTTATAATTCAAAAAGGTGAATATCATATTTAAAAAAGATACTTGGCAGGAGATCTATTATTCATTGAGGAATAATAAACTCCGAACATTTCTTACCATGATCGGCGTAGGATGGGGGATGTTTTTGTATGTAAGCCTTCTTGGAGCAGCCAAAGGAATGGAGAATGGTTTTGATAAATTGTTTTCCGGTTTTGCCACCAACTCAATATTTCTCTGGGCACAGAAAACCTCTATTCCTTATGAAGGATTTCCTAAGGGACGGGAAGTTCACCTGAACTTGAACGACATGGAAATGCTGAAAAGAAAAGTGACAGCCATAGACTATATATCACCACAAAATGCAAGGGGAAGCTTTACCGGAACACCGGGAGAATCTATGTCCAGAAACGGGAAGAACGGGACCTATTCACTTACCGGAGACTACTCCGTAGGAAATAAGATTTCGGAAAAGAAACTGATCTTCGGACGCTATATCAATGATGCTGATGTTTCTGGAAATAAAAATGTAGTAGTTATTGGAGAAGAAATTTATAAAAACTTCTTTGATGCCAAGAAAAAAGAAAATCCCATTGGGAAATCAATCAATATTAAAGGGATATTCTTTAATGTAATTGGAGTTTTCAGAGTGAAAAAAGGAGGAGGATTTGAAAATGACCAAACGGCTTTCATTCCGCTTTCTACCTATACAAAAATGTATAATGCAGGAGATCAGATTGACTTGTTTGCCATTGTCAGTAAGCCCAATGCCAATGTGAACTCTGTAGAAGAAGATGTAAAGCAGGTTTTAAAAACAAAAAATAAAGTTTCACCTGAAGATACCAATGCTTTCGGAAGTTTCAACCTTGGAAAAGAGTTTAAAAAACTGACAGGTTTTCTTACGGGAATGCAGTTGTTAACAATTATCGTGGGTACACTTACCATTTTGGCGGGAGTAATTGCCATTTCGAATATCCTGTTGATTACCGTAAAAGAAAGAACTAAAGAAATCGGAATCAGAAGAGCATTGGGAGCAAAACCGGCAGAAGTAAGAAATCAGATTTTGCTGGAAAGTGTGGTTATCACACTCTCCTCGGGATTATTAGGTTTTATGTTTGGAATTTTTGTGCTGATGATTCTTAATGCGGTTACCCAGGGACAGGATTCATTTCCTTTCTATAATCCGACAGTCAACTATGGGAATGTATTTGCTGCGATGGCTGTAATGGTGATTCTGGGACTGATAATCGGGATGATTCCTGCACAGAGAGCCGTAAAAATCAGACCTATTGAAGCATTAAGAACAGAGTAATTAATTTGAAAATCAAACAATTTGAAAATAAAGATAAATGATTAATAAATACACAGAATCAATCTTTTAATCTTTAAATTTTTCAATCTATTTAATAAAAAATAAACTATACATATGAAAAAGAAATTCACCTGGAAAAAAGCCATTTATATTGTGTTGGGGCTTTTATTTGCAGTGGCATTGTTCTCGGGGCTTGGCTATCTTATAAAATCAAACTCTAAAGAAGGTGAGGAGTTCCTTACCCGTAAACCTACTGTTCAGAATATGGATGATAAGGTAATGGCGACGGGAAAAATTGTTCCCAAAGAAGAAATTGAAATTAAACCCAATATCGCAGGGATTATAGATAAAATCTTAGTAAAAGAAGGAGATAAAGTAGAAGTAGGACAGTTGATTGCTACCGTTAAAATCGTTCCAAGCATCTCTGAAGTAAACGCATCTCAACAGGAAGTTCAGAATGCGCAGATTCAGATCAGTAATGCTCAGATGAATGTAGGAAATATGCAGAAGCAGTTTGAAATGCAGGAAAGACTATACAAGCAGGGAGTAGCATCTAAACAGGAGTATCTGAACGCTCAGCAGCAGTTGTTTTCTCAACAACAAACTTTGAAAAATGCCCAACAGCAATTGAATACTGCTCAAAAAAGATTACAGATCGCTAAGACAGGAGCGACTCCTGAACTTAAAGGGCAGGGATTAGCGACCACTGAAATCCGTTCCAAAGCTTCAGGTACTGTACTTGAAGTTCCGGTAAAAGCAGGAAGCCAGGTAATTGAAGCCAATAACTTTAACGCAGGAACTACAATCTGTTCCGTAGCAGATCTGAATGTTCTGATCTTTAAAGGTGAAATTGATGAAGCACAAGCTGGAAAACTGAGTGAGGGAATGGATATGAATATCGTAATCGGTGCCCTGCAAAACAAAACTTTCCCGGGAAAACTGACGATGATTGCTCCTAAAGGAAAAGATAATGCAGGAACAATCAAATTTCCGGTAGAAGGGAACGTAACTAATCCTAATAATGAGTATATTAGAGCAGGTTTTTCTGCAAATGGTGAAATTGTTTTAAGTTCTCAGAAAAATGCTTTATTATTGGATGAGTCTTTAGTTCAGTATGAAAAGAAACAAGGAAAAGATGTAGCTTTCGTGGAAGTAAAACAAAAAGATGGGAAATTCAAGAAAGTATATTTGAAATTGGGAGCAAGTGACGGTATCAACGTTCAGATTCTTCCGGGATCAAACATTACAAAAGACACTGAAATAAAAGTTTGGAACCCTTCTGATAAAGACAAAGAAGAACTAAAAGAAAAAGCGAATAAAAAATAATAAACTACACTATACACTTTTAAACTGTGAATCCTGGAGAATTTTTGTTCTCCGGGATTCTTTTTTTATATCAAAACCTTTTACAGGAGTAAATTCCTATATTTGAATCAGATAAATCCATAAAAATGTGCAGATACGCTGCGAAAACTTATAAATCACACTATGTATGTTTTAAATGCCGAAAATCATTTAAACAACCTGATAATGCTGATATCTTACGTCGGATTGAAGAAGAGAAAATATATCATGAACCGAGTGGGAAATCAATTCGTAAAATAGGATACGTTTTTACAAAAACAGAAACACAAGAGTTACAGAAAATTGTTTCAGAGATTGAAAACAGAACGATAAAATGTCCTGAATGCACGAGTGTGATGGCTGATCTTGGAAAAGATTTCAAGGCTCCTAAAAAAACAGCGGTCAAAGAATGGAAAATCATAGAAAGTCTTTTTAAAACTGGAAAATGCTTTCATAGCTGTGGCTGTGATGGAATAGGCTATATTCCTAAAAATCCTAAAGACTACGAAACCTACCTGAATACTATTTTGAAAACATATCAGAAATATTTAGTAGCCTGTCAGAAGATTCCTCTGGAAGAATGTCCTAAGAAGATTGAAGAAATTAAGTATTGGTCTGGCAATATTCAGAAGATTAAAACTGAAATGAGTAATAATAGCTTTGAAATAATGTAAGTGTAACAAAAAAGAGATTTAAACTGTCTTACTTTTAAACTCCAAACGATACCTCCATGAAAAAAGACTACTGGATTCTGATTCTTTTTATCATTGCCAAGTTTGCGCTCCAATACTCACTGATAAGTCCTGAGTATGAGCTGCACAGAGATGAATACCTGCATCTTGATCAGGCGAACCATCTTGCATGGGGATATCTCTCAGTTCCTCCGGTTAATTCCTGGCTGGCCTGGATCATTAAAATGCTGGGGAATTCTATATTTTGGGTTAAATTTTTTCCCGCTTTATTCGGAGCTTTAACCATTGTGCTGACATGGAAGATCGTTGAAGAACTTAATGGAAGCCTGTTTGCTAAAATACTTGCCGCTTCAGGGATTCTATTCTCAGTACTTCTCAGGGTAAATATGCTCTTTCAGCCAACGTCTTTAGAAATTTTTCTGTGGCTGTTTCTTTATTATAGTTTGATTAAATATTTTGATTCCCAAAAAGTAAAATGGATTTACATAGGAGCCGTTATTTTCGGAATTGGAATATTAAACAAATACAATATTGCTTTTTCATTATTGGGGCTTGTTCCCGCATTATTATTAACAGAGCAGAGAAAGATTTTTATGCAGCCCCATGTGTATTGGGCATCGCTTTTAGCTTTAATCATTATTTTTCCTAATCTTCTCTGGCAGTATCAGAACCAGTTTCCGGTTATTCATCATATGAAAGAGCTTTCAGAAAAACAGCTTGTCCATGTAAATAGGATGGATTTTATGAAATCTCAGGTATTATTCTTCATTGGAGTTGCTTTTGTAATTATTGCAGGATGGGGAGCATTGTTGTTGTATAAACCTTTTGAGAAGTTCAGATTTTTCTTCTGGAGCTATATTATCACGATCACCCTGTTTTTGTTTTTTAAAGCAAAAGATTATTATGCAATAGGACTTTATCCGGTATATATTGCTTTTGGAGCTGTTTTTCTTGGAAATGTATTTGAAAACGGCTGGAAGAGATTCTTGAAACCTGTCAGTATTCTCATTCCCATACTATTATTTCTCCCTTTATATCATGTCGCCTTTCCAAATAAAAGTCCCGAATATATTGAATCCCATCAGGAACAGTACAGGAAATTAGGATTGCTTCGCTGGGAAGATGGAAAAGATCATCCTTTACCACAGGATTTTGCCGATATGCAGGGCTGGAAAGAACTGGCTCAAAAAGTGGATAAAGAATATTCTAAATTGTCAAAGTCCGGAAATACCATGGTATTGTGTGATAATTACGGACAGACAGGAGCTATTAATTATTATTCAAAAATTGACGTAAAAGCAATGTCATTTCATGCAGACTATATCAATTGGATAGATCTGAGTAAAAAATATAAAAATGTTATAAGGGTAAAAGATGCTTCCGAAGCAGGAAAAGAACTGAATGAATCCGGTTCTTTCTTTGAAGTTGCCCGATTAAAAGATTCCATTGCCAATCCATATGCAAGAGAAAGAGGTACCGCAATTTTCAGTTTGCAGGGAGCTAAAATAGATGTCAATAAAAGAATTCAGGACGAAATTGATGAAGTCAAAAATGAGTGGAAGTAGTTTTCGATAAGAATAAAAAATGATGATTTGTAGACAGGATAAAGTTAATAGATAAATGCTATTGCAACCTTATTGCATTAGTTGATTTTATGTTAACTTTGCACTATCAACTATCAACTATCAACTATCAACTATCAACTATCAACTATCAACTATCAACTATCAACTATCAACTGAACTATGGAAAACAAAAACTTTGATGCCATCATAATAGGAGGGAGCTATTCAGGATTATCAGCAGGAATGTCACTAGGAAGATCTTTAAGAAATGTTCTCATTATTGATAACGGAAAACCTTGTAACAGACAAACGCCACATTCCCATAATTTTGTTACTCACGATGGCAAAACACCCGCAGAAATTGCAAAGCTGGCAAAAGAAGATGTAGAAAAATACAGTACGGTCCGGTTTTATAATGGAACAGTAGTCAAAACAGTAAAAACAACTGAAGGTTTTGAAATTGAAACTTCATCCGGTGAAAAATTTCAGGCTAAAAAACTAATCCTGGCATCAGGAGTAAAAGATCTTGTGCCGGATATTCCCGGATTTGCAGAATGCTGGGGAATCTCTGTTATACATTGCCCTTACTGCCACGGCTATGAAGTGAAAAATGAAGTAACCGGAATTCTTTCCAATGGAGACATGGCCTACGAATTTTCAAAACTGATTTTTAATCTGACCAAAAGCCTCACCTTATTCACCAATGGAAAAGCTGTTCTTACTGATGAACAGATTGAAAAACTGAAGCAGAATAAAATCATTCTGAACGAGGAGGAAATTGGAGAAATAAAACATGAAAACGGATCCATTCAGAAAATTATTTTCAAAAATGGAAAAGAAGTTCCCTTACAGGCTTTATATGCCAAAATTCCTTTTGAACAAAATATCAATGTATCCGATGATCTGGGATGTGAACTGACAGAACAGGGATTTATTAAAGTAGATATGATGCAGAAAACAAATGTTCCAGGAGTTTTTGCGTGTGGAGATAATGTGACCATGATGCGTTCTGTAGCCAATGCAGTTGCACAGGGAAGTTTTGCTGGTGCTGTCGTTAATAAAGAGCTTTCGGATGAAGAATTTTAAAGACTTTTTTATACCGTTATAACCATCATAATATTGGATTTATTCATGTGCGTTTTCATTTTTTAGTGTTTAAAAATCATTTTTTCAATAGAGAAATCTCAACGAAAATTCCGTACATTTGGGGTGAAAATTTCAAAAACTAAAAGTAAAATGGATATTATTTTCGACCTGATTGAAAAGGAAAGACAAAGACAAACTCATGGATTAGAGCTTATCGCATCAGAAAACTTTGTTTCTGAAAACGTGATGAAAGCAATGGGAAGTGTACTGACAAATAAATATGCTGAAGGATATCCCGGAAAAAGATATTACGGAGGATGTGAAGTAGTAGATGAGGTTGAAACTTTAGCAATTAACAGAGCTAAAGAGCTTTTCGGAGTAGACTATGTGAATGTTCAGCCACATTCCGGTTCTCAGGCGAATGCTGCCATTTATCTTGCCGTTTTGAAACCAGGTGATAAAATCATGGGGATGGACCTTTCAATGGGAGGGCACCTTACTCACGGTTCTGCAGTGAATTTTTCTGGTATTCAGTATAACGTAGTTTCTTACGGAGTTCAGCAGGAAACAGGCCTTATTGATTATGACCAAATGAGAGAAGTTGCACTAAGAGAAAAACCAAAAATGCTTATCGCAGGTTTCTCAGCATATTCAAGAGATTTGGATTATGCTAAATTCAGAGAGGTAGCAGATGAAGTTGGAGCAACTCTTTGGGCAGATATCGCTCACCCGGCTGGATTAGTAGCAAAAGGATTATTAAACTCACCATTCGAACACTGTCATGTAGTAACTACCACTACTCACAAAACCCTTAGAGGACCACGAGGAGGGATGATCATGATGGGTAAAGATTTTGAAAATACATACGGCCACAAAACTCCAAAAGGAGAAATCAAAATGATGAGCCAGGTATTGGATGGTGCTGTATTCCCGGGTATTCAGGGAGGACCGCTTGAGCATGTGATTGCTGGTAAAGCGGTAGCTTTCGGTGAAGCCTTGGATGTACAGTTCGAAACATATGCAAAACAGGTTAAATCTAACGCTCAGGCATTATCAAAAGCGATGATCGACAGAGGATTTGATATCGTTAGTGGAGGTACAGACAATCACTTGATGCTGGTAGACCTTAGAAACAAAGGAGTAAACGGTAAGGAAACTGAAAAAGCATTAGTACTTGCTGATATTACTTGTAACAAAAACATGGTTCCTTTTGATGATAAATCTCCATTTACAACATCGGGTATCAGATTGGGAACTGCAGCCATTACAACAAGAGGATTAAAAGAAAATGATATGGATACTATTGCCGGACTAATTTCTGATGTAGTAGACAATATCAAAAATGAAGAGGTTCTTGGATCTGTAAGAAAAAAGGTAAACGAATTAATGGAAGGTAAAGCCCTGTTTAATTACTAACAGGCATTCCAATATCATATAAAGAATGGGCAGACTGCTCATTCTTTTTTTATTCAAATGGAAAAGAAATCCTATACTTTTGACGAAATTAAACAGAAACTGGTAAATTACTGTGTTTACCAGGATCGTTGTCATGCGGAAGTGGAGCAGAAGATGAGAGAGTTTCTCCTTATTGAGGAAGCGAAAGAAGATATTATTTTATTTCTCCTGAAAGAAAATTATCTGAACGAAGAAAGATTTACCCGAAGCTATATCAGAGGTAAGTTTTATATCAAGCACTGGGGAAAGACCAAAATTAAAATGAATCTGAAGCAGAAACAGATTTCTGAAAGGTTAATCAACTCATGTTTTGATGAGATTGATGATTCAGACTATGAGAAGACGATCAGAAAGATTTTTGAAGATTACTATTCCAGACAAACTGGCTTGAAAGAATATCAAAAAAAAACCAAAACAATAAAACATTTAATGAGTAAAGGTTTTGAATATGAAAAAATAATTGATATTTTTGACTGAATATTAACGAATTTAAAAAAAAACTTGACTTATGACTTTTCGTAAAAAAATAATCAGTTCATTGAAAAAGATTGATACATAAAGATTTAATAAATAATTTTTTTAAAAACAGCTGAAATAAAGAATATTCACAAATAAATGTCATTTTTATAAGTATTCTTATGGTATGATTTTTGTCGGTGGCTTTAGCTGTACCACAATGAAATTGTTAGATTTTATAAATATAACATCAAATTTATTTTTGATTTCAGCATATTGAAATAAATTTATTTATTTTTGTATGATTGTGTCAAAATTATCTTTGACTGGATAATTAGATATTATACCTTAATTAAATATGAACACCAATACAGACAATGTACAATTCTCTTAGAAAAACAATATTTGGAGGGGATAATGTTGTCAATCTCTCAGACGTAAGATATCTTCCTAGATGGATAATTCTTGTAATAGACATTATTATTCTTGTAATATCTTTATTTCTTTCTACTTACATTATCGCAAAAATTACCAAGCAGGAATTTATATATCATGATGATAAAAGTCTGATTTTTGCTTTTATTATTCTTGTAAATGCTGCTTTTATGTATGCCTTCAAGACCTATGCCGGGATTATCCGCCATTCCACATTTATAGACTTATTTAAGCTTCTGATTTCCTGTTTTTGCACAATGCTGGCTATCGGAACAATAAATATCTGCTATTTCTGGATCACAGGAAGTAAGTTTATCCTTACTCCTTATCTGATGCTTTATTTTGTAATTTCATTTATGGGACTATTTCTTTTCAGACTTTATGTGAAAGAATTTTTTCATATTGTAAGGGAATACAGAAGAAGTGCACTGAAAAAAAGAATTCTCGTATTGGGAATTGATGAACAATCTATTGCCATTGCACGTGCTATTCTTGATAATCCAAGTCTTCCCTATCAGGTAGTAGGCTTTTTGACACAAAGAACAGACTCCAAAAGGGCGTCCCTGCTGGGAAAGCCTATTTATGAAAAGGAAAAAATAGAAGAAAACACCAAAGAAGATCTTATCATTGACGGCGTTCTTGTTGTTAAAGAAATGATGGCCAGAGATGAGATGAATTCATGGGTGAATCTGTTTTTAGAGAAAGATCTTAACGTCTTTAAAGCACCATCTGTACAAAAGCTTAGAGACAGTGATCTGGGTGGATCTATCAGAAATCTTCAAATTGAGGATTTGTTAAATAGAAAGCCTATCAAAATTCAGAACGAAAAAGTCAAAAGCAGACATTCTGATAAAACAGTATTGGTAACCGGTGGAGCAGGATCCATAGGAAGTGAAATTGTAAGACAGGTTGCTCTTTTCAATCCTTCATTGATTGTCGTTTTAGATCAGGCAGAAACTCCGCTTTATGAAATTGAACTTGAAATGAGAGAGAAATTTCCTCATATCGCTTTCAAATTTGTTTTAGGAGATGTTTCCAATCATCACAGAATGGAATCTCTGTTCCAGACGTATAATTTCTCAATGGTATACCATGCAGCTGCTTACAAGCATGTACCTTTAGTGGAGGAAAACCCTCATGAAGCTATTTTTGTTAATATATTAGGCTCTAAGATTGTTGCAAAACTATCCAGCAAGTATAAAGTAAACAGGTTCGTAATGGTATCTACAGATAAAGCTGTAAATCCAACTAACGTAATGGGAGCTTCCAAACGTGCTGCAGAACTTTTTGTGCAATCACTTCAGAATGTAGAAGGAAACGTTACCAAATTTATTACAACAAGATTCGGAAATGTGTTAGGATCCAACGGTTCTGTAATTCCTCATTTTAAAAAGCAGATTGAAGCTGGAGGGCCGGTAACCATTACCCATCCGGAGATTGTAAGATATTTCATGACGATTCCTGAGGCATGTGAACTGGTACTTCAGGCGGGAACAATGGGAGAGGGAGGTGAAATTTTTGTTTTTGATATGGGGGAACCCGTTAAAATTATTGATCTTGCCAAAAGAATGATAAAATTATCAGGATTCGAACCTAATATAGATATTAAGATCATCTACACTGGATTGAGACCGGGAGAAAAGCTGTATGAAGAACTCTTGAGTGATGATGCAAAAACACTTCCTACTCATAATGATAAAATTATGATTTCTAAAGATCCTTCAATGGGATTTGAAGATATAGACAGGCTTACTAAAGAAATTACCAAGGCTTCCCTGCGAAGAGATAAAGTGGAAGTTGTAAGGATTCTTAAAACAATAGTGCCGGAATTCCGAAGCAATAATTCAATCTATGAGGCCCTCGATAAATAGATAAAATATAAATGTATATTTGCATAATTTAACAAGATAATGAAAGGAAAAATATTAGCAGTAGTTTTGGCATCTTCATTAGTGATTTCCTGTAAAGTAAATCCTAATGCTAAGAATGATTTAAATTATATGCAGAATATCGAACAGGTTGCAATTAATGCCTCTGCTAAAAATTCAACAAACACAATTCAGGTTGGAGATCAGTTGGTTATTCTGATTACTGCCAAAGATATGGATGTTGTAAAGCCTTTTAATCAGAATTATTCTTCCTCAGAACTTATCCAGACAAATGCTATGGCCGGCGGAAATACTCCTAATCAGGGATCAACAGTACTTTCAGGACCCACTTATATCGTAGATGCAAATGGAGATATTGATTTTCCTATATTAGGTAAACTGAATACTTCAGACAAAAGTTTGACTGCTTTTAAAGATGAACTTAGAGAAAAAATGACCAGATACGTTATTAATCCGACAATTAATATCCGACTCTCGAATTTTAAAGTTACAGTACTTGGAGAAGTCAACAGGCAGGGAGACTATACTATAGCCAACGGACAGGCAACTGTTTTAAACGCATTAGGTATGGCTGGTGATCTGACACAATACGGGAAAAGAGAGGACATATTGGTTATAAGAACAGAAAATGGTGTCGTTTCTCATGGCCGTATCAATATTCAGGATGCTAATTTAATTAATTCTCCATATTATAATCTTAAGCAAGGGGATGCCATTATTGTTTCCTCAAGCAATACCAAAGATGTTTTAGCAAAACAAAATCCAAATACAACTCTTTACCTTACGGCAGCTTCTATAGCTATCACAGCAATAGCAGTAGTAATAAGTTTATTTAAGAAATAACAGAATTAATGAACACCCAACAGTCTTCAACACCTTTAGAAGTAGAAAATAGTTCAAGGAATATTGATATTAATGAAATAGTAAAACCCTATTTAAGAAAATGGCCATGGTTTGCTCTAAGTGCCTTTATCGCTTTGGTAATAGGCTATGTTGCATTGAAGTTTATGACTCCTGTTTACAATGTACAGACAACAGTACTTGTAAAAGATGCCAAAAACTCATCGTCTCCCATAAACAATGATTTAGGCGTTTTACCTGACTTTTCGAATTTAGGAGGTCTGAAAACAAACAGTATTGCTAATGAAATTGAGATGCTGAAGTCAAAAAGATTAATGAAAGAAGTAGTCATTAATAAAAACCTTCAGACCGATATTTTTGCAAAGTCTAAACTCAGAAAAATTGAACTTTATAAGGATACTTCACCCATTGAAGTAAGGGTAATTAATGAGAAGCCGGGTGGGATTTTCACTCCTGTTCTGCTTAAAATAGAAGGGGAGAAACTTATTGTAAGTACAGACAAGCCTCAAAAAGAAATTGTTACCGGTTATGGTAAGACAATAGGACTTCCTTTTGCTAATATTATCATCACTAAAAATGTTAAGTATAATCCGACTGCTTTAAAAGAAGTAAATCTGAATGATCTTGAACTTTACATTGCAACAGTAGATGGTAAAGTAGACATGCTGCAAAACACGCTGGCAGTAAGCTTAATTAATAAAGATGCTACTGTATTAAAACTGGATATGAACTATCCTCAGATTACAAAAGCGCAAGATGTACTTAATGCTTTGGTTGTAGCATATAACAATGACGCTATTTTAGATAAGAATTCGGAATCTAAGAAGACACTTGACTTTATCGAAGACAGAATTAAAAGGCTTACAGGAGAACTTGGAGATGTAGAAAGTCAAAAAGAAATATTTAAATCTAAAAATAACCTTACAGATCTTGAAACAGAGGCAAAAATTAGTCTGGAAAGTTCTGCCGCTGCAAGGGCAAAACAGCTTGATGTAGATGCACAGCTGGAACTTACTAATGCTTTGATCAGTTTTGTAAGTAGACAGGGTCAGTATCAGGCTTTACCATCCAATGTAGGACTAAAAAATCCTGAAGCCATTGCAGGAATTTCTACTTATAATCAGCTTGTTCTTCAGAGAAACAGATTTTTAGAGTCTGCAACTGTAGAAAACCCGACAGTGGTAGATATTACCAAACAGATCAATACAATGCGTCAGTCTATTGAGCAGAGTTTGCAAAGAAACAGAGTAGGTCTTGAGCTGGCACGAAATGAATATCTTGGTGAGCAGAATAAAGTTTCAGATAAAATATCTAAACTTCCTTCTATTGAGAAAATGTTCAGAAGTATTGAAAGACAGCAGCAGATCAAGGAAAATTTATACTTGTTGTTACTTCAAAAAAGAGAAGAAACAGCAATTGCCGAATCTATTACAGCTCCTAAAGCGAGAATAATAGATAAAGCATATGCATTATCAAATCCTATTGCACCTAATAAAAAGATTGTCCTTATTTCAACATTGTTTTTGGGACTTTTAATTCCATTTTTGATTATCTACCTATCTACTATTTTCAACAATAAGATTGTTACAAAACATGACCTTGAAAAGCTAGTACATGCACCTATTATTGGTGAACTTCCAAGTCTTGAAAAAGGAGATTCTGAGATTGTTAAAATGAATGATATTACTCCTATGGCGGAAGCATTCAGAATTCTTATTACCAATATGAATTTCATGCTTTCAAAAGAGAAAAAAGGAAAAGTAGTATTTGTTACTTCAACGGTAAAAGGAGAAGGAAAAACATTTACATCTGTCAACTTAGCTTTGACATTAGCGAATCCAAAGAAAAAAGCAATTATCATCGGGTCTGATATCAGAAACCCTCAGCTTCAGCGATATAATCCTGCCAGAAAAGGACTTGCCGGGCTTACGGAGTATCTTTACAATGATGAGACTAAGCTTGAAGATATTATTCATGTATCATCTTTTAATCCTTACCTGGATGTTATCTATTCAGGAATGATTCCTCCAAACCCAACAGAATTGCTATCTAACGGGCGTTATGAGATCCTTCTTGCAGAATTGAAAGAAAAATATGAATATATTATTCTGGATACAGCACCATTGCTTCTTGTAACCGACACTTTCCTTATTGCTGAACTTTCTGATGTAACTATTTACGTTTCCAGATCTAAATACACAGAAAAAGCATTGTTGGAATTTGCCAACCGTAATATTGATCAGAAAAAAATTACAAATGTAGGATTTGTGCTTAACGATGTGAGCAGGGAAAATTTAGGATATAGTAACAAATATGGTTATGGTTATAACCAGCATACAGAACAATCTTGGTTTCAAAAAATAAAAAATAAACTTAGTTAATGACAACAACATATAAAATAGCGGTTATAGGCCAGGGCTATGTGGGTCTTCCTCTTTCTCTTGAATTTGCAGATCACTATCCTGTTTTTGGATTTGATATCAATACACAGCGTGTTGAACAGCTTAATAACGGAAAGGATATAACGCTTGAAGCTGATGTTGATAAATTAAATAACGGACTGAAAAAATATAATGAATCAAATGGTTCTTTAGGCTATAAAGCAACAAGCCTGTTATCTGATATTGCGGAAGCTAATGTTTTCATTGTAACAGTTCCTACCCCTATTGATAAATATAATGCTCCTGATCTTAATCCACTGATTTCAGCCTCAAAGATGTTAGGAGAAATCATTAAAAAAGGAGATATTGTTATTTATGAATCTACGGTTTTTCCAGGATGTACAGAAGAAGAATGCGTACCGGTTCTTGAAAAATATTCAGGACTTACTTTTAACGAAGACTTTTTTGTAGGATATTCTCCGGAAAGAATTAATCCTGGAGATAAAGTGAATACTCTTACCAGTGTTAAAAAAGTAACCTCAGGTTCTACCGAAAAGATTGCTGAAGAAGTAGATAATTTATATAAAAAAATCATCACAGCTGGAACTCACAAAGCACCCAGCATTAAAGTTGCAGAAGCTTCAAAAGCTATTGAAAATGCACAAAGAGATGTAAACATTTCTTTTGTTAACGAATTAGCATTAATTTTTGACAGAGTAGGTATCGATACCAATGATGTATTAGAAGCTGCTGGAACAAAATATAACTTCCTTAAATATAAACCAGGATTGGTAGGTGGACATTGTATCTCCGTAGATCCTTATTACCTGGCACACAAAGCTGAACAGCTGGGATATCATCCAGATGTTATCTTATCTGGAAGACGTGTAAACGATTCCATTGCAAAGTTTGTTGCGGCTAAAGTAGTGAAACTTCTTATTGCAAAAGGAGGAGTGATTAAAAATTCAAATGCCCTGATTTTAGGAGTTACATTCAAAGAAAACTGTCCGGATGTCAGAAATACCAAAGTAGTGGATATCTACCGGGAGCTTGCTGATTATGGTATAAATGTAGAAATATATGATCCATGGGCAAGCAAAGAAGAAGTAAAGCATGAATATGGAATTGATATTCTCGAAACTCTTCAGGAAGGCAAAAAATATGATTCTTTAATCATTGCGGTATCTCACAACGAGTTTCTGGAAATGGATCTGGATCAGCTTAAAAAAGAAAATGCTGTGGTTTTCGATACCAAAGCATGTTTGGACAGAAATCTGGTTGATGCAAGATTATAATAGATAATGAACTATGATATCATAATCATTGGTGCGGGTCTGGTAGGATTGGCTACAGCCTATCAGACTAAATTGAAAAATCCTGATTCTAAGATTCTGATTTTGGAAAAAGAAAACGATGTGGCATTGCACCAATCGGGACATAACAGTGGAGTAATCCATAGCGGGATTTATTATAAACCGGGAAGCCTTAAAGCTAAAAACTGTATTGAAGGGTATAACTCAGTCATCAACTTTGCTGAGAAACATGGCATACGATATGACCTTTGCGGGAAGATCATTGTAGCTACTTCACAGGAAGAATTACCTCTTCTAGATAATATCTATAAAAGAGGAGTTGAAAACGGACTTCAGGATTTAAAATATCTTTCCAGAGAAGAATTCCGTGAAATTGAACCCCACTGTGAAGGCGTAAAAGCAATTAAAGTTCCACAAACCGGAATTATCGACTACCCGGGAATAGCGAAAAAAATAAAAGAACTTTTTGAAGAAGCAGGTGGTGAAGTAAGATTCAAACATGAAGTAAAAAACATTACTGATAAAGGATCTGAAATTATTGTCAGCACTAATATTTCCGAATTTAAGACTAAAAAACTTATTTCCTGTGCAGGATTATATTCTGATAAGATAACCAAAATGACCAATGAAAAAAATGATGTGGTCATTATTCCTTTCAGAGGAGAATATTATAAAATTAAGGATGAAAAAAAGTATTTGGTAAAACACCTTATTTACCCTGTACCTGACCCTAGTTTTCCGTTTCTTGGAGTTCACTTTACCAGAATGATTGATGGTAATATTGAAGCTGGTCCTAATGCAGTGCTGGCTTTTAAAAAAGAAGGATACCATTTTTTCGATTTCAATTTCAATGAAGCTATGCAGACGATGCTGTGGCCGGGATTTAGAAAAATTGTAGCGAAATACGGAAAAACAGGAATGGGAGAAATGCATCGTTCACTTTCCAAATCTGCGTTTACAAAAGCACTTCAAAAACTTTTACCGGAAATACAGGAAAATGACCTTGTGCCGGGAGGTTCAGGGGTAAGAGCCCAGGCTTGCGACAGAAATGGAGGATTAATTGATGATTTTGACATCGTGAAAAACGGAAATATTATCCACGTTAGAAATGCTCCCTCTCCGGCGGCTACATCTTGCCTTTCCATAGGAAATAAAATCAGTGAACTTGTCATAAGTTAAAAACGCACCTCTATACGCACTCAAAAAACTAAAATATGAAAATTCAAATGGTTGATCTTAAAGGTCAATACCTGAAAATAAAAGAAGACATAGATGCTGGTATTCAGGAATGCATAGACAATACTGCATTTATCAATGGCCCTGCTGTAAAAGAATTTCAGCATGATTTCGAAAAATATCTCGGAGTAAAACATGTTATTCCATGTGCCAATGGAACAGATGCTCTTCAAATTGCCATGATGGCGCTTAATCTGCAGCCCGGCGACGAGATAATCTGCCCTGCTTTCACTTATGTAGCGACTGCGGAAGTTATTGGTCTTTTAGGATTAAAACCTGTAATGGTAGACGTAAACGAAGATACTTTTGATATACAGCCGGAAGATCTTGAAAAATATCTTACACCCAATACCAAAGCGATTGTTCCTGTTCATTTATATGGACAAAGTGCTGATATGGAACAAATTCTTACATTTGCAAAAAAACACAACCTTTTTGTTATAGAAGATAATGCTCAGGCAATCGGCTCTGATTATACGTTTTCAGATGGAACCGTTAAAAAAACTGGAACTATCGGACATATCGGATGCACTTCATTTTTTCCGTCAAAAAATCTGGGATGCTATGGTGATGGAGGAGCTTTGATGACCAATGATGATGAATTAGCTTTCAAAATCAGAATGATTGCCAACCATGGTCAGGAAAAGAAGTACTATCACAAAGTTTTAGGTTGTAACTCAAGATTGGATACCATTCAGGCCGCTGTATTGAAAGTTAAGCTTAAACATTTGGATGAGTATTCAGCTGCAAGAAACAGAATGGCAGACTATTATGATAAAAATCTTACGGGTATAGCTGAAATTCGGACTCCTAAGAGAGCTGGAAATTCTACCCATGTATTTCATCAGTATACCCTTAGAGTGAAGAATGGAAAAAGAGATGGATTACAAAAATATTTGGCAGATAAGAATATCCCAAGTATGATATATTATCCTTTGCCCCTGTATAAACAGGAAGCTTTTTATCAATATGTAGAGGTTGGCTTTAGTCTTCCGGTTACGGAGCAACTATGCAAAGAAGTTATTTCTCTTCCTGTACATACAGAATTTGACCAGGAAGTGCTGGATCATATTATAACAGAAATTAAAAATTATTTTAATTAATATAAAACAGATATGTCGGATTTTTTTGCACACGAAACAGCCGTTATTGACGAAGGATGTCAAATAGGAAACGGAACCAGAATTTGGCACTTTTCACATCTTATGACAGGTTGCATTTTGGGTGAAAAATGCAATATTGGACAGAATGTTGTTATTTCTCCCCAGGTAGTTTTGGGAAAAAATGTAAAAGTCCAGAATAATGTTTCTATCTATGAAGGAGTAACATGTGATGATGATGTCTTTTTAGGACCTTCAATGGTTTTTACCAATGTAATAAATCCAAGAAGTGCTGTAAACAGAAAGAATGAATATCTTAAAACACATGTAGGAAAAGGAGCTTCCATAGGAGCTAATGCAACGATTGTTTGTGGCCATAATATAGGTCAGTATGCTTTTATCGGTGCAGGTGCTGTGGTTACAAAAGAAGTTCTGGATTATGCATTGGTAGTAGGAAATCCTGCCAGACAAATGGGATGGATGAGCGAATTCGGACATAGGCTTCAATTTGACTCAGAAAATATGGCCATTTGTGAAGAAAGTGGAGAAAAATACAAATTAGAAAATAATAAAGTTTCAAAAATTTAAATATGCAAATGGGTGAAAAAATAAAATTTGCAGTAGTGGGCTGCGGGCATATCGGAAAGAGACATGCCGAAATGATCACAAGAAATTCAGAATGTGAGCTTGTAGCTCTTATAGACATAAAGGATAAATCTGCTTTAGGAATTGAAAGCTATGATATTCCTTTCTTTGAGTCATTAGATGAATTTTTGAAATCAGGAATAGAAGTAGATGTTATCAATATCGCTACTCCCAACGGATTCCACTTTGAACAATCTTATAAAGCAATTGATGCCGGAAAGCATATTGTTGTGGAAAAACCAATGACTTTGAATAAGCAGGATGCGGAAAAACTTATTTTTCAGGCCCTGCACAAACACAAACAGGTTTTTGCTGTAATGCAAAACCGTTATTCTCCACCATCTGCCTGGGTAAAAGAGATGGTAGAAAACGGAAAATTAGGTGAAATATACATGGTTCAGCTTAACTGCTACTGGAATCGTGATGACAGATATTATAAGCCGGAATCATGGCATGGAAAGAAAGATCTGGATGGTGGTACATTATTTACTCAGTTTTCTCATTTTATAGATATTATGTACTGGTTGTTCGGTGATATAACAAATATACAGGCAAAATTTGCTGATTTTAACCACCAGACTCTTACCGATTTTGAAGACTCAGGATTTATTAGTTTCGATTTTGTAAACGGTGGGATGGGAGCATTAAACTATTCTACTTCAGTATGGAATCAGAACCTTGAAAGTTCAATGACAATTATCGCAGAGAACGGTGCTATAAAAATTGGAGGCCAATATATGGATAAAGTTGAGGTGTGCAATGTGAAAGATTATATAATGCCAGAATTGCCACCTACAAACCCTGGGAATGATTATGGTGCCTATAAAGGTTCTGCTGCCAATCATCACTATATTATTGAAAATGTAGTAGATGTATTAAAAGGAAGAAATACTATTACAACCAATGCTTTGGAAGGGTTAAAAGTAGTAGATATCATTGAAAGGATTTATCAATTAAAAAACTAATTATGTTGTCAAACTTTGTTCCACTGGCAAGTCCGGATATTAATGAAACAGATATTAACCGTGTTGTGGATGTTTTAAAATCTGGAATGCTGGTGCAGGGAGAGAATGTAGGCTTATTAGAAAACTTTTTCTCTGATTATTTGGGAGCAGAATATGCTTCAGCTCTGAGTAACGGAACTTCTACTTTACATCTTGCATTAATTACATTAGGAATTGGTGCTGGTGATGAAGTCATTATACCTGCATTCAGTTACGTGGCTACAGCCAATGTAGTGGAACTTGTGGGTGCAAAATGTATTTTTGTAGATATTGATGAAAATACATTTAATATGGATGTCAATAAAATAAAGGAAGCTATTACTCCGAATACAAAAGCTATTATCCCGGTTCATGAGTTTGGTTTAGCCTGCGATATAGAAAATGTAATGAATATTGCCAGGGAGCATAATCTGTATGTCATTGAAGATGCTGCATGTGCTTTGGGAGCAACTCAGAATAATAAGAAAGTAGGGACATTTGGTGATTTCGGTTCATTCTCGTTACATCCCCGTAAAAGTATTACCAGCGGTGAGGGAGGAATTCTGACAACGAATAATGCCGGGTATTCTGCGAAGGTAAGAATACTTAGAAATCATGGTATTGAAATGCAGGATGGCAGAATGGAATTTGTAGAAGCAGGATACAACTATAGAATGACAGACTTTCAGGCAGCACTGGCTCACAGCCAGATCCAGAGGCTGGATAATATCCTTACGATGAAACAAACTCTGGCAGATGTGTATTTATCGGAAATTATAAACCCAAAGATCACCTTACCCGTAGTACCTGAAGGAAGAAATCATACATGGCAGACTTTTCATGTCTTAATTGGCGATAGTTTACAGCAAAGTCAGGTACTGGAGTTTTTAAGAAGCAACAAAATTGGGGCAAACTATGGTGCTCAATGTATTCCTGCCATGAAATATTATGTAGACAAATACGATCTGGATTATAAAGAAAAATTCCCGAATGCTTACAGAGCATACTCTAAGGGAATTGCTTTACCATTGTATGAAAAACTTACAGAAGATACAGTCTTCAAAATCTCACAAATAGTCAACAGAATATAACTATATAACGAATCAAAAAAAATTATTTAAAATGATAACTAACAAAACGATTTTTATTACCGGAGGAGCAGGATTTATTGCCAATACTCTGATTAAACATTACATAGAAAATAATAAAATTGTGGTGTATGATAACTTTCACAGAGATACATTAAGCTCAAGTGGGTTAGCAAATCACCAGAATTTGACGGTCATCAAAGGAGATGTTTTAGACTTACCATTTTTAACAGAAAGCATGAAAGGTGCTGATGTTGTTGTTCACGCAGCAGGTATTGCAGGTATTGATACTGTAATCAAAGATCCGGTAAGAACAATGAGCGTAAACATGATAGGAACTGCGAATGCGTTGGAAGCAGCAAAAATAAACGGAATAAAAGACAGATTTGTAGACTTCAGTACTTCTGAAATTTTTGGTAGCCACGCTTTCAAAAGTAGAGAAGAAGACACTGCGGTTGCAGGAAGCGTAGGAGAAGCAAGATGGGTATATGCAGTAAGTAAGCTAGCCGGAGAACATTTGGCTCATGCCTATTACAAGCAGCATAAACTTCCAGTGGTTACTGTAAGACCTTTCAACGTATATGGTCCTGGACAAACCGGGGAAGGTGCTCTACAGATTTTCATTAAGAAAGCCCTTAAAGATGAAGATATCTATATCTACGGAGACGGTACGGCAATCAGAGCCTGGTGCTTTGTTGATGATTTCGTAGACTGTCTGATCAGATGTATTGAAGATCCGAAAGCTATTGGAGAAAGCTTCAACCTGGGTAATCAGAGAACAGTTATTACAACATTAGGACTTGCTGAATCTGTATGCAGAGTACTGAAGAGCAACAGTAAAATCATCTTCAAAGATGCCCTTAGTGCAGACATTGAAATGAGAATCCCAAGTGTAGCAAAATCAAAAGAAATTTTAGGTTTTGAAGCAAAAGTAGATCTGGAAGAAGGTATCCTAAGAACAGCTGAATACTTTAAAACTATTGAAAACTAAAGAAGAAATATTAATATTTCCTTATAGCGGGACTGGCATTGAGGCACTAGACTGTCTGTCTGAAGGACAGTGCTGTATAGGTTTTATTTCTGATAATCCTTCGATGATCGGAATGGAACAGTATGGCATTAAAATCTATAGCAGAGAGGCGTTTCAGGAATTTCCTGAAGCCAAAATCTTGGCTGTCAATGGCAGTCCTGATTCTTATAAAAAAAGAAAACAGATAATTGATGGACTTGAAATAGAGAGTAACAGATTTACAACTCTTATACATCCTAAAGCTGTTATCGGACGGAATGTAAAGGTAGGAAAGAACGTCCTTATTATGGCTGGAGTAGTAGCTACTGCCAATGCAGAGATAGGAAATCATATTTGTATTCTGCCCAATACTGTTGTTCACCATGATTCTAAAATTGGGGATTATACCCTGGTTGCAGCGAATAATACTATTTGTGGAGATGTCATCATCGGAGAGAACTGCTATTTAGGAGCTTCTTCAAATTTCAAAAATGGCGTAAAAGTAGGCAATGGAAGTCTTATAGGTATAGGAAGCAATGTGGTTGGTAATATTGGAGATAATAAAACTGTAATAGGTAATCCTGCAAAAGAATATTTCGAGAAATCAGACTAAATAGAAGATTTATGAAACATAAAATTAAAGCTTTCAAAAATATGCTATTGATGTCTGCTCCGGAATATATTGCCGGATTTTCAGTTTTTGTTATCCTTATTTCTTTTTCCAAGAAGGCATCTCTCGCAGAAATTGGAGAACTTACATTTGCTAATACTGTGGGGCAGTTGGTTTCCAGTGTTTTAGCTGTTGCGTTGTTAACAACAATGCGGCGTGATTTTGTACTGAAAACAAGACTTAGGGATAAGTATGCCATATCTTTATATATCATTAGAATCCTGATTTCATTCTCTATATTTCTTATTTCGTTTGTACTATTGAAACTGGATATTTTCAGTGAAATTGTATTGCTAATGATAGTTTCCCGAGGAATCGATTCTTTGTCTGAAACCTATTATTATACGTTGCTTTCTAAGGAGGAAATTTTAAAATTTTCAATATTAAAAAGCTTACACTATATCAGTCTTATATCTTTTGTAGTTCTTGGAATTTATAAAGGATTTGATCTGCATCAGATCAGCTATATATTTTTATTTAACAGTATAATCTGGTGTTTGGTCAATTTTATTCTTCTTTTTTTTGAAAAAGGAATTGCCAAAAAAATCATTTTTCTTGATACTTATCAGACTGATCTTTTTAAAAGAACATTACCACTGTTAATGAGCAGTACGATATATTTATTATCTGCAAGACTGAATTTATTTATTGTAAAAAAGATATGCAGTCCAGAAGATTTTGGTCTGTTTAGTATAATTATTACTATTCTGGGGATATTTTCTATTTTTACAAGTGCAATCAGTAGCTTTCTGATTAATAAACAGGTAGAATGGTATAAAGTGTCACTTCAAAGGCTAAAAATAAATTCAATAAAACTTGCGGTTCCGTTATTTGCGGCAGGACTTGTTATTTTATTGGTTTCTTATTTTGTCTCAGACTACATCAATTATCTCTTCAAGAATTTTGATATGAACCACTTGTGGTTATTGAAACTATCTTTAATTTCAATTTTGGTTTATTTCATTCAGATCCCTTACAACTATCTATTTACGGTGATGGATAAAAATAAAGTGGCCCTATACTTTTCAGTCTTTATGATCATTGTTGCGGCATTATTATATTATCCGTTTACATTTTATTTTGGTCTTACGGGGTCTGTAATTGCTTTTTTAGGATATAATATACTTTGGTGTGGTAGCTTATTTGGTATTTCTATGTATATTATTAATAAACAAATTTCAAAAGGAAATGAATAACATATTGATTGTTTCTAATACACTTTGTTTTGGAGGGGCAGAAAGTTTTTCTGCACAGTTATTCGAAAATTTGGATCAGCAGTATGATAATCTTCATTATGCTGTTTTTTCCGGCAATATGGATTTACTGGACCGTTTCCCGGCTATTGATAGAAAAAGAATATTTCAGTTTGATGATTCTGATAAGACCAGTACTTTTAAAATGCTTTCAAAGATCTTTAAAGTAAAAAAATACCTTAAAGAACATAATATTGATACAATATACTGTTGCCAGCCTGATTCCGCACTGGTTTTTTGGTTATTGAAAATTTTTTATAAAAGAATTAAAATCATATATATTACCATGCATGTATATGAAAATGCAGATGCCAAAGAAAAACTTATATGGAAAACTAAGCTCCCTAATAGAAATACAGATATTTTTATCGGACTGAGTGAATACTTATCTTTACAGCTAAAGCAAAAAAATAAAGTCGATTCTTCCAAAGTAATAATTAACAGGCTTCCTGTAGATATCGATAAATTTAATGTTTCTGATAAAAAAAACAGAGGACAGTTTAATTTACCTCTCAATAAGAAAATTGTTGGAATATGTTGCAGACTTTACCCCATAAAAAGAGTTGATCTTTTTGTAGAAGCCTTCAGACATATCGAGGACGAAGATACAATAGGTGTCATCTATGGAGAAGGTCCTGAAAAAGAAAAACTGCTTGGTATGATAAAAGATTATAAATTATCAGATAAAGTCTTTTTGAGACCATTTATAGATAATGTTAATGAGGTTATTCCTATGTTTGATCTTTACCTACAGACTGTAGACGGTCCTAATTTAGGATTGGTAACACTTGAGGCTTTCAGTTCGGGAGTTCCGGTTATTATGCTTGCAGATAATGACGAAGAAAGATTTATGATCCTGGATACTTATTGTAATGAAAATGTAGGCGGAATATCTACCACAGATCCTAAAAATATAGCTTTAAAAGTGTTGGAAATATTAAATAATTCCGAAAAGGATGGAATGCCTGCAAGATGTAGAAAACTGGCAGAAGAAAAATATTCATGGCCAGCGTTTCTTTCTATCAATGAGAAAATTCTAAAACAGCTTAGATGACTTTTTTTATAATATTATATATAATATTTCTTACTCTGGTATTTTTCTTTTTTAAGAAGAATCACAGACTTTTTGGGTATGAAAAGTATGATTTTCTTTTACCCATAAATATTATATTGTTTTTTTCAGTATTAGCTACTCCCTATATGTTTTATATAGTGAAACATCCTGATGTTATCTATACTCCTGTTGATACTGATAATTTAGATAACTTACTGTTCAAGTATATTCTTTTGCACATAGGCTGTATTATTTTTTTTATTATAGGTACTGTATCTTTTATGAAAAAAATGTTAAGTTCTTTGATCGGAAAGCTGGATATAATTACAGTGGGGCAAAGTAAGAATTTGTTATTTTTATTAAGTATTATATTTTACTTACTTTCTGTTTATAACTTTAAATCCTTACAGCTTGATAATCTTTTTCAAATTTTTATCAATAGAAATGAAAATATAAGTAAACTGGGATATATCTATTTTACCCAGCAGGTTATCGGGTATTATGTATTATATCTCTATCTTTTAAGAGACCGGTTAAACTTGGTACAAAAGATCAACTTGGGAGCGTTTTTTATTACATTCCTGCTATCTTCTCTGCTTACTGGAGGACGTACTCAGATATTATACATGCTTATATTCTGTTTTATTGTTATACAAATAAAAAGACCAGCATCCATTAAACAATTCTTTAAGCCTAAATATATTTTACTGATAGCACTTTTCTTCGGAGTAATGTACATCATCCCAAAATTCAGAGGAACAGCCGCCTGGAATAATGAAGGATTGGTATCTGTGATGACAACTAAAGACGAAAACTCTTATCAGTCTTATCAGCTGCTTTCTGACATGAGTGGACTGGATAGGTATTTATTTATCATAGATATGTTTGACAGACATGGCTTCTGGTATGGAGAAGGATATGTAGATGTCGTAAAAATTTTACTTCATCCTATTATAAGAAGTGATGTAAGTAAGCTTCCAAAAGGAGATGATGGCCTTTACCTCGCAGTAATGTCGAACGAAAAACGATTTATTGATAAACCTTATCGTGTAGATGATGATTATATGACTTCCTTTCCTGTAGGTAATTATGCAGCCTATATGAACTTTGGAGCAATAGGTTTACTGATTGCTTACTTTTTACTTGGAGGAATTGCCAATACACTCTATCAGGGATGCAAGAAAGGACGATTTAAGTATATTTATTTCTATACGCTCTTTATTTCTGGATCTGTTGCCTTTTCGAATATTGGTTTCCTTAATATTATTATTAACTCTATTACCCTGGTAATTGTATTTGTTATTATCAGAATTTTTAGCCCGGGTAATATAAAATTACAAAGATGAAATTTGTTTTAATGGGAGTAAAATCCTCTCCTAAAAATATAAGTGGTCAGTCTATATGTTTTGATATGCTTTTGGACGAACTGAAAAAGCAAATGATTCCGTTCAAATATATCACCGTAAGTGTAGATACTGACAGTAATTTTCAGAAGATATTGGAATATATTACAGCATGCATCAAGCTGATTTACTTTTATATGATGACAATAGGTAAGTCGAAGATGATCTACATTGCAGTTGCACAATCCAAACTGGGCTTTTACAGGGATTTCGTGTTCGTCTGGATTTCTGCATTATTTGGAAAGAAAATCGTAGCCCATCTGCATGGAGGCAATTTTAAAACGTTCTATCTGGAACAATCTCCTTTCCTTCAAAAGATTATCAAAAAGACATATGGCCAATGTGACTGTATTATTGTTTTGTCCAGAGTGTATATTGACCTTTTTGATTTTGTAGATAATTATAAAGGAAAAGTTAAAGTAGTTCCTAATGGAATTCCTGAATTTGATAATGACGAGCCGATAGAGAAAAAATACAATCACAACAAACCCGTGATCTTGTATCTTTCTAATCTTATTGAAAGTAAAGGCTATCTGGATGTTTTACATTCATCCATAATCCTTAAAGAAAAATATAATATTTCTCCACAGGTTTATTTCTGTGGAAACTTTTTAAGTAACTCGGATGATGTGACTTTTGACAGCGTTGAAAAAGCAAAAGATTACTTTCATACTTTTGTGAAAGAAAATAACATGGAAGGCAATGTGGTCTATAAAGGGTTGGTTCAGGGAGAAGTCAAAGATCAGCTTTTAAAGAGCGCAGACTTTTTGATTTTACCTACCAATTACAATGCAGAAGGCCAGCCTATATCCCTGATTGAAGGGTTAAAGAATGGCTGTGTGTTGATTACAACCCAATACAGAGACATTCAGTATATGAATCTGGATAAAGAAACAGGTTTTTTTGTAAATTATAACGATCCCGAAGCTATTGCAGAAACGATCAGTAACGTGAATGAACAAGACTTTAAAAGAATGAGCCTGAATGCTCAGCAACACTTTAAAAACAGCTATTCTTTTATCAGTCATTATAATAATATATTAAAAATTTTCCATGAATATTCAAAATAAAGTATTACTAATTACTGGAGGAACAGGGTCTTTCGGAACAGCGGTTCTTACTAAATTTATCAATACCGAGCATTTTAAAGAGATTCGTATTTTTTCCCGTGATGAGAAGAAACAGGATGATATGAGAAATCATTTTAAAAATGATAAATTGAAGTTTTATATTGGAGATGTAAGAGATTACAGAAGTATTGAACAGGCGATGAGAGGAGTAGACTATGTTTTTCATGCTGCAGCCCTGAAGCAGGTTCCTTCTTGTGAATTTTTCCCTATGCAGGCATTAAAAACTAACGTAGAAGGAACACAGAATGTAATTGATGCCGCTGAAGCAAATCATGTTCAGAAAGTAATTTGTTTGAGTACAGATAAAGCAGCCTATCCTATCAATGCCATGGGTATTTCCAAAGCAATGATGGAAAAAGTAGTAGTAGCAGCCTCCAGAAATCTGAAAAATACAACAGTTTGTCTTACGAGGTACGGAAATGTTATGGCATCCAGAGGTTCTGTGATTCCATTATTTGTTAAACAAATCAAAAATGGTGAACCTATTACGATTACAGATCCAAAGATGACAAGATTTTTAATGTCATTGGAGGAAGCTGTGGAACTTGTTTTATTTGCTTTTGAAAATGGAAATACAGGAGACCTGTTTGTCAATAAAGCACCGGCTGGAACTATCGGTGATCTGGCCCAGGCTCTGAAAGAATTGTTTAAAGCAGACATTCCGGTAAAAGTAATTGGAACAAGACATGGGGAAAAACTTTATGAAACGCTTTGTACACGGGAGGAAATGCTGAAAGCGGAAGATATGGGAGATTTCTACAGAATTCCTGCAGATAACAGAGATCTTAATTACGATAAATATTTCTCAGAAGGCATGAAAGACATTTCAAAAATAGAAGATTATCATTCTCATAATACGAAGCAGCAAGATGTAGAAGGAATGAAAAAACTTCTTTTGAAGCTTCCTTTGATCAGAAAAGAAGTATTGGGAGAGGATATCATGCAATATCCGGACTAGAAGATGAATAGTCCAAAAATTATTGAAGGCGGAAAATATGCTGATGAAAGAGGAAATTTGTTTGTCAATAATAATTATGATGCTTCTGCAATAAAAAGAATATATTGCATTGAGAATAACAGCATTGACTATATAAGAGGATGGACTGGACATAAAACAGAACAACGCTGGTTTACAGCCATCCAGGGAGCTTTTATTATTAAATTGGTTAAAATTGATCACTGGGGAGAACCCTCAAAAGATCTTCAGATTCTTACTTTTGAATTGAATGCCGGAAAATTGGATGTACTTTATATGCCGGCAGGGTATGCATCCGCAATTCAGGTAAAAGAAAACGGATCGAAACTTTTAGTAATGGTAAACTATTCTTTAGGTGAAATTGATGATGACCATCGTTTCCCTATGGATTATTTTGAAAATATTTAGTGATGAAAAAAATAGGAATAACCGGACAAAACGGTTTTGTAGGATCACATTTGTACAATACACTCGGATTAAAACCTGAGCAGTATCAGAGAATTGAGTTTGACAGATCTTTTTTTGATCAACCGGATCAGCTGGATGCATTTGTAAAACAGTGTGATGTTATTGTACATCTTGCGGCAATGAACCGCCATCCCGATCCTGAAGTGATTTTCAATAACAATATTGAACTCGTAAAGAAATTAATAGATTCTTTGGAACGAACAGGATCAAAAGCTCATGTTATATTTTCATCATCTTCTCAGGAAGAAAGAGATAACCTGTATGGGAAATCGAAAAAAGAAGGAAGAATACTTTTGGCAGACTGGGCAAAAAGAGCTGGCGGAAAATTTACAGGAATGATTATTCCTAATGTTTTTGGACCTTTTGGAAAGCCAAACTACAACTCTTTCGTTGCTACCTTCTGCTACAAACTTACACATGGCGAAACTCCTGTTATTGATAATGACAGTGAAGTGCAACTAATCTACGTAGGAGAACTTGTACAGGAAATTATCGGACAGATAGAGGCGGCAGATACCAAAGAGCTGTACGAAGCAGAGCATACTTCAGTAAATAAAGTTTCTGAAGTATTGGCAAAACTTGAAAACTATAAACAATTATATTTTGATAATGGTGAGATTCCACAGCTTGTATCAGTTTTTGATCTGAACTTGTTCAATACTTTCCGTTGTTATTTCGATATTAAAAACCATTATCCTGTAAAATTCACACAACATACAGATCCAAGAGGCGCTTTTGTAGAGGTGATCAGACTTGGAATAGGTGGCCAGTGTTCATTCTCTACAACAGTTCCGGGGATTACGAGGGGAGATCATTTCCATACCAGAAAAATTGAACGATTTGCAGTAATAAAAGGAGATGCACTTATCCAGTTGAGAAAAATTGATACTGATGAAATCTTCGATTTTTATTTGAAAGGTGATGAGCCCGCTTACGTAGATATGCCTATCTGGTATACCCATAATATTAAGAATATAGGAAATGAAGATCTTTATACCATTTTTTGGATTAACGAAGCATTCAACCCGGAAGACCCTGATACATATTTCGTAAAAGTATAAATAAATGTATACACCGGCTGCTTTTTCAATTGTATTCTATCTGTTTACATCATTGCTGGTTACAGGAGTTGTGATAGATAGTTATTCAAAAAAACGGTTACTCAATATAGATGGAAATACAGGCTATTTCTATCTTATTCCTTTATTGTTGGTTATCCTTATTGGTTTCAGACCAGTAGGGATAACTGGTTTCACAGATTCAGAAATGTATAGGGAATTCTTTGATATAGCACGTGTAGAAGGAATTTCACCAATGCCGAATAAGGATTTGTTTTTTGGGTATTTTATTTTATTTACCTCATATATTACCAATGAGAGAGGTTTTTTTGTTCTATGTGGTTTAGTATCAGTAGCACTGTTGGTGTTGGTATCAAAACATATTTCTAAAAAGCATTGGATATTATTTTTTATCTGTCATACAGCTTCCCTTTATTACTGGAATTATAATGTTTACGGTATCAGACAGGGGATGGCATCTGCAATGTTTTTATATGCAGTTTTTATTAAAAACAAATGGTGGAAATCTTTACTCATGTTACTGGCATTTGGATCTCATTTTTCTTTGGGGCTTCCGGTATTGGTATATATCTTCTCAGGACTGATAAGGAAAGTTGATAGAAAATTCTATTGGATTTGGGGATTGGCAATTCCTGTTTCCTATTTTTTTGGAACTGAAATTGAACATACCGTTTCCAACATAATTCCCGATGAAAGAGCCCAATATTTTATAGAAAATATTGATGAGCAGGTATTCCGTTGGGATTTGATTGCCTACAGTTTGGTTATCATGGTAATCTCTTATTATTTTATATTCATTGAAAAGATAAAAGATGTCACTTATCATCGGATAGTGAACGTCTTTATTTTTACAAATACTATATTTTTATTTTTGGTAAGAGTAAATCACGCTCATAGGTTTGCCTATTTATCCTGGTTTTTAGCTTCATTAATCATTTTTTATCCTTTTTTCCTTAATAAGGATGAAAAATTGAAAAACAAATACAGGTTGTTTTCGCAAACTTTACTCGCGTTTTTTACCTTTGTAGTTCTCCACTTTATAAGAATAACTTTTTTATAACCATATGATGAAATTAAAAGTAATGACAGTCGTGGGCACACGGCCGGAAATCATTAGATTATCAAGAGTGTTATCAGCTTTAGATACTTCTGACGCTGTAGAACACATTGTAGTCCATACAGGACAAAATTACGATTATGAACTTAACCAGATCTTTTTCGACGATTTAGGCTTAAGAAAACCTGACCATTTTCTGGAAGCAGCAGGAAAAACAGCTGCGGAAACAATTGGAAACATTTTGGTTAAAATAGATCCGCTTCTTGAAGAAGTGAAACCGGATGCGTTTTTAGTACTCGGAGATACAAACTCATGTTTATGTGCTATTCCTGCCAAAAAAAGACAAATTCCGATTTTCCACATGGAAGCGGGAAACAGGTGTTTTGATCAAAGAGTTCCCGAAGAAACCAACCGGAAAATTGTAGACCACATTTCTGATATTAATTTGACATACTCTGATATTGCCAGAGAATACCTTTTAAGAGAAGGCCTTCCGGCTGACAGAATTATTAAAACCGGATCCCCGATGTATGAGGTTCTGAATCATTATCTTCCCAGCATTAAAAATTCCGATGTTCTTACAAGATTAAATCTTGAAGAAGGAAAATACTTTGTTGTATCATCACATAGAGAGGAAAATATTAATTCAGATAAAAATTTCAAAGGACTCATCAACAGCCTTAATGCAATTGCAGAAGAATATCAATATCCGATCATTTTTTCTACCCATCCGAGAACAAGAAATATGATTGATAAAATGCAGGTTCAGGTGAGATCTGAAATTCAGTTTCTGAAACCACTTGGTTTCCATGATTATAATGCTCTTCAAATGAGAAGTTATGCAGTACTGTCAGATTCCGGTACCATTTCAGAAGAATCTTCAATCCTTAATTTCAGAGCGCTTAACATCAGAGAAGCGCACGAAAGACCTGAAGCTATGGAAGAAGCTTCTGTAATGATGGTAGGATTATCTCCTGAGAGAATTTTACAGGGATTAGTACAGCTTAGGCAGCAGCAAACAGCAGAAAATAGAAACTACAGGCTTGTGGCTGATTATTCTATGCCCAATGTGTCAGAAAAAATGGTTAGAATTATTTTAAGCTATACCGATTACGTTAACAGAGTAGTCTGGAGTAAATTATGAATATAATGTTTCTTACCTTAGTGAAGATAAATACCTTAAAAGAACGTGGTATTTATCAAGATTTAATGCGGGAATTTTCCCAGCATGGGCATCATCTATACATAGTTTCTCCTGTTGAAAGATGCGAAAATCAAGAAACAAAAGTGAAAAAAGAAGGGAATACTGTTTTCCTGAATGTAAAAACACTTAATATCCAGAAAACGAACTTTATTGAAAAGGGAATTTCTACCCTAACAATAGATAAACTCTTTCTGAGAGCCATCAAAAAACACTTGTCAGGAGTGAAATTTGATCTGGTTATTTATGCAACACCTCCTATTACTTTTACGAACCTTATTAAATATATAAAAAAAAGAGATCAGGCTAAAACATATCTTCTTCTAAAGGATATCTTCCCTCAAAATGCTGTAGATATGCAGCTGATGTCTAAGAAAGGATTATTGTATAACTACTTTAGAAATAAAGAAAAGGAATTATATCTGATTTCCGATAAAATTGGGTGTATGTCTGATGCGAATCTAAAATTTGTGATGGAGCACAATTCTTTTATTCCTAAAGAAAAACTGGAGGTAAATCCAAATGCTATTGAACTCTTACCTTTAAACAGAGAAATCATTTGCCAATATAAAGAAATTCATGCCAGATATGGAATTCCGGAAAATAGGAAAATCTTTATCTATGGCGGAAATTTGGGAAAACCTCAGGGCATTGATTTTGTGATAGAAACCTTAAAAGCGAAAGCTGAAGATGACAGATTATTTTTTGTGATAGTGGGGTCAGGAACAGAATTTGGCAGAATGAGGAAATGGTTTGATACTTTCCGCCCTAAAAACGCATTACTTTTATCTGCCATTCCAAAAACTGATTATGACCTGCTGGTACAGTCCTGTGATGTTGGGCTGATCTTCCTGCATAAAGATTTTACCATCCCAAATTATCCATCCCGTTTACTCTCGTATCTTGAGTTTAAATTACCGGTTCTTACTGCTACAGACCCTTGTACAGACATCGGAACAGATGTGGTTAAGAATAATTGTGGCATAGCTGTGGATTCAGCAAATCTTCAGGATATGATAAATGCAATAGATAAATTTGTAGAAATGAATACGAACGATTTTGAAGAAATGAGGGAGAACAGCAGGAAATTCCTGGAAAGAGAATTTCAGGTACAACAATCGTATGATAAAATTATTAACGCTTAAAAAAAAGAGAAAAGAAAAAGATGTATCGTGTTTTTGTAAAAAGAGTTTTTGATTTTATATTAGCCTTAACCGGTTTGCTTATAATAAGCCCTGTCTTTATTGTTTTTTTTATTGCTTTGGCTATCGCAAATGAAGGGAAACCCTTTTTCTTGCAGAGAAGACCAGGGAAAAACGGTAAAATTTTTACCATTATAAAATTCAAAACAATGAATGACAAAACAGACTCTGAAGGTAATCTGTTGTCAGATGCAGAGAGACTTACAGCAGTTGGGTCGTTTGTCCGTAAAACCTCTATAGATGAAATTCCCCAACTGATTAATGTTTTGATAGGAGATATGGCATTAATTGGTCCAAGACCATTGTTGGTACAGTATCTGCCATTATATGATGATTATCAGGCAAGAAGACATGAAGTAAGACCGGGAATTACCGGCTGGGCACAGATTAACGGAAGAAATGCTATTTCTTGGGAAGAAAAGTTTAATTTAGATGTCTGGTATGTGGACCATGTATCGCTTATGCTGGATCTGAAAATAATATTTCTTACTATAAAGAAAGTTTTTATAAGAGAAGGTATTTCAGCAGATGGCCACGTTACCATAGAACCTTTTAAAGGAAAGAAAAAATAATGTATTTATTTGGAGCAAGTGGACATGGAAAGGTAATTGCAGATATTGCTGCTGCTAATGACATAAAAATTAAGGCATTCATAGATCAGGATGCCTCTAAAAAGGAATGCTATGGATTTCCTGTATTGAATCATGTACCGGATGATAAGGAAAAGCTTATTATTTCAATTGGAAATAACCTTACCCGTAAGAAAATCGCAGAACAAATTAAGAATAAGATTGATGTCTTAATACATCCAAAATCAATTATTTCAGGCTCTGTGAAAATAGAAGAGGGAACTGTAATCATGGGTGGCGTTGTCATCAATGCAGATACTACCATTGGAAAGCACTGTATCATCAATACCAATGCATCCGTAGATCATGATTGTGTGATTGAAGACTTTGTCCATATCTCACCCAATTCGGCACTTGCCGGAGGAGTAGAAGTCGGTGAAGGCTCTCAGATTGGGATCGGCGCTTCGGTCATTCAGGGAATCAAAATAGGAAAATGGTGTGTAATAGGTGCCGGAGCAGTTATTATAAACGATATTCCTGATTATTCAGTGGTAGTGGGAAATCCTGGGAGAATTATCAAGAAAAATATTATATAAAAAAGTTACGAATCAAAAATATGAATACTAAAATCTGGCTGTCCTCGCCACATATGGGAGGGAATGAACAAAAATACATCAACGAAGCATTTGAAGAAAACTGGGTAGCTCCGTTGGGACCTAATGTTAATGGATTTGAAAGTGATCTGGAGCAGTTTTTAGGTGGAAGCGCAAAAGTAGCAGCACTTTCTGCAGGTACTGCAGCATTACACCTTGCTCTTATCGAATGTGGAGTTGTACATGGTGATGAGGTAATCTGCCAATCAATGACTTTTTCTGCTTCAGCCAATCCAATTGCGTATTGTGGGGCAATTCCTGTTTTTATCGATAGTGAGCCTGTTACATGGAATATGTGTCCAAAAGCACTAAGAGAAGCCATTGAAGACAGAATCCAAAAAGGAACAAAACCTAAAGCAATCATTGTCGTTCACCTTTACGGTATGCCGGCAAAAATGGACGAAATTACAGCCATCGCTCAGGAATTCCAGATTCCTGTGATAGAAGATGCGGCTGAAGCTCTTGGCTCAACGTATAAAGGACAGGCATGCGGAACATTCGGACGTTTTGGTATTTTAAGTTTTAACGGAAATAAAATTATTACCACTTCAGGAGGTGGAGCTTTGGTTTGTCACACTCAGGAAGATAAAGATAAAACCGTTTTCCTTTCTACACAGGCAAGAGACAATGCACCTCACTATCAGCATTCGCAGATTGGTTTCAATTATAGAATGAGCAATATTGTTGCAGGAATAGGAAGAGGGCAGATGGAAGTGCTTAAGGACAGAGTGGATGCCCGTAGAGCAATGCACAATTTCTATGTTGATCTTTTTAAAAATATTGAAGGAGTAACAGTATTTTCAGAGCCGGGAGATGATTTTTATTCAAACCATTGGCTCTCTGCAATCATTGTTGACCCTGAAACTACAGGGAAAAACAGAGAAGGTTTGAGATTTGCCTTTTTAGAAGATAATATTGAATCAAGACCACTGTGGAAACCAATGCATTTACAGCCGGTTTTTGAAACCTCACCTTATTATGGAGGGAATATTTCAGAAAAGCTTTTTGATAACGGATTATGTCTTCCTTCAGGCTCTAATCTGTCAGATGATGACAGAGAAAGAATCACAAAAGTAGTGCATACTTACTTTGGAATTTAATATCATCGAATTTAATGAATCAGTATACATATTGGAAAGCGGTTTTTGATTTTACCTTAGCGGCAATATTGATCCTCTTTCTTATGCCGGTACTGATCATTTTATTTGTGATTGCAAGTTGGGATACCTCTTCCAATGGAATTTTTTTTCAGACCCGGATAGGGCAGTATGGAAAACCTTTTACCATTTTTAAATTTAAAACAATTCATGAAGAGACGAGAACATGCTCAAAAATCGGGCAGACGCTCAGAAAATTTAAGCTGGATGAATTTCCGCAATTGTTTAATATTTTAAAAGGCGAAATGAGTTTTGTGGGTCCCAGACCGGATATCGAAGGGTATTATGATAAACTTGCCGGAGCAGATAGAAAAGTCTTGGAACTCAAACCCGGGCTTACCTGTGAAGCAAGCATCAAATACAGAGATGAAGAAAATCTTCTGAAAAACCAGAAAGATCCTTTAGCATATAATGATGAAGTATTATTTCCGAACAAAGTAAAAATGAATCTGGACTATTTTGAAAATATGTCTTTTAAAAACGATGCAAAAATTTTGTTTAAAACATTAATAACCACATTGAAATAGAGTTTTTTAACTATTATGAAAATTAAAGAAACCCCGCTTAAAGACTGCTACATCATAAAGCCTACCATATTTGAGGATGAAAGAGGATACTTCTTTGAAAAGTTCAACGAAAAAAAATTCGAGGAACTTACCGGAATGAACGGGCACTTTGTACAGGATAATATTTCCAAATCTTCCTATGGAGTATTAAGAGGATTACATCTTCAGAAAGGAGAACATGCTCAGGCAAAATTAGTTTCTTGTCTTGAAGGAAGCGTTTGGGACGTGGCTGTAGACCTTAGAGAAGACTCGCCTACATTTGGAAAATGGTTCGGAATAGAACTTACTGCTGAAAATAAATTACAGCTTTATGTACCGCGAGGTTTCGGGCACGGGTTTTCTGTGCTGAGTACCCACGCTGTATTTTCTTATAAATGTGATAATTTTTACAACAAAGAATCAGAAGGCAGTGTAAAATTCAATGATCCCGATCTTGATATCGACTGGAAGGTAGATGAAAAAGACGCCATCCTTTCTGAAAAAGACGAGAACGCTCCTGGATTTAAAGAAAAAAACTTTTAAAGCATATCCCTGAAAACCACTTTTATAAAGTGGTTTTACTTTTTTAATCTTAACTCTCCAATATTTTGTATCTTTGCAGACTCAAAATCAAAACGATGCGTACAAAATCTGTAGGGAAGAAGAAAATCAATGTAGTCACTCTTGGATGTTCCAAGAATGTATATGATTCTGAAGTATTAATGAGCCAGCTGAAAGCCAATGGCAAAGAAGTGGTTCACGAAGACCGTGGGGACATTGTGGTCATCAATACCTGCGGATTTATTGATAATGCTAAAGAAGAGTCTATCAATACCATCCTTGATTATGTGGACGCTAAAAACAGAGGCGAGGTTGAAAAAGTATTCGTTACAGGATGTTTATCCGAAAGATATAAACCGGATTTGATTAAAGAAATTCCGGATGTAGATCAGTATTTCGGAACCAGAGACCTTCCAATACTTTTAAAGCACCTTGGAGCAGATTATAAACATGAGCTGGTAGGAGAAAGATTAACAACAACTCCTAAACATTACGCATACCTTAAAATTTCTGAAGGCTGCGACAGACCGTGTTCTTTCTGTGCCATCCCATTGATGAGAGGAGGACATATTTCAACGCCTATCGAAAAGCTGGTTTCAGAAGCTCAGAAACTGGCCAAAAAAGGAACAAAAGAATTAATTCTTATCGCTCAGGATCTTACTTACTATGGGCTGGATCTTTATAAAAAAAGAGCATTGGGTGATCTTTTGAAAGAACTGGTAAAAGTAGAAGGAGTAGAATGGATTCGTCTTCACTATGCTTTCCCAAGCGGGTTCCCGGAAGATGTTCTTGATATTATCCGTGAAGAACCTAAAGTATGTAACTATATTGATATTCCTCTTCAGCATATCAATTCAGATTTGCTGAAATCTATGAAGAGAGGAACTACCCATGAAAAAACGGATGCCCTTTTAGGAAAATTCAGAGAGAAAGTTCCTGATATGGCAATCAGAACAACGCTTATTGTTGGATATCCAGGAGAAACACAAGAAAGATTTCAGGAGCTTAAAGATTGGGTAAGAGAGCAAAAGTTTGACAGATTAGGTTGCTTTACTTATTCTCATGAAGAGAATACCACTGCTCATGTTTTGGAAGATGATATTCCACAGGAAGTAAAAGAGGCAAGAGTAGAAGAAATCATGGAGCTTCAGTCTCAGATTTCGTGGGAGAAAAACCAGGAAAAAATCGGTAAAGTATTCAGATGTATTTTTGACCGTAAAGAAGGGAATTATTTTATCGGAAGAACAGAGTATGACTCACCAGATGTGGACAATACAGTTTTGGTTTCTGCCGAAGATACTTATATTTCAATAGGTGAATTTGCAGACGTGAAAATTACCTCTGCCGAAGAATTTGACTTATATGGAGAGTTAGTCTAGCTAAACGCTTATTAATCAAGTAAAAATATCATTTTTAAAATTAAATTATTAACGAAAATTAACATAGAATTTTCTCGGTAATTTATTTTTATTGTATTGATAATCAATTTGTTAATATTTTGTGTAATTAAGAATTTTTAATTTTCTTTTATAATGTATTTAAAATCGAAAATTATGTCTTAAATTTGCGCAAGAAGCAATATTTTTAAAGCGTATGATTTCAGCAAGTTAATCATTGAAATGAAGTTAAAATCAATTGAAATACTTATTTGAATATTTTATTTTTAGTTCAGTGTTCACAAGTTGAGATTTATTAAGCTTTTTGGAAATATTGATGAAAAAATGTAATTAAAAATCTTTAAAAACTTATGAAAAAATTTTTATTAACAGCAATTATGCTTGTTGGCCTTTCGGCCGTTTCTAAGGCTCAACAGGGGCGAGTGGGGATTAACACAACCACACCTGCCGCAACATTAGACGTAGTAGCAAATACTACAGACAATGCAAGACCTGATGCCTTACTAGTCCCTCGTATGACGGCAGCAGAATTATCTTCTAAGGATGACACCAGTGGTACATACGGTGCACCTCAGAATGGAGCAATTGTTTACATTACTTCCGGAACAGGTACAGGTGCAAGAAAAGTTAAAATTACAGGCCCTGGATTCTATTATTTCGATAATTCAGTTCCTGAATGGAAGCCTATAGGTGGCTCAGCTACAGCTATCGGATATACTAACGTTTCACAATCGACTGCTATTAACAAGAATGAATCAATGTTGGTAACTACGAATGTAACTATTGCAGCTCCTGCAATAGCAACTTCAGTTGCCGGAGATAAATTCAGAATTGTTGATGCTACAGGTGGTGCTGGATTTAGTGTTACTGGTGTTCACTCTAGTACAACTACTTCGCCAGCAGTATCAGGTTCGGCATTAGAGTATACTTTCATCAGTGGTGCATGGTATTGCACAAGTTTATAATTTAAAATAATAGTGAAATGAACACAAATAAAAAAATTTCTGCTCTTGTATTATTAGCTGTGGGTATCTTTTCTAATGCACAGATCAAAACAAATAATACAATTAATGCAACCATAGGTGGAGAATCAGTTTACTTAGATGCTTCAAGTTTCCCTTCATCAAATAACTTAGGAAAAGGTTTATCTGTTCCAAGAACAAACTTAACTACTTTTACATTTGTTACACCAGTAACTAATGCATTGAAGTTTCCTACAGCATATGATGGTATGATCGTATATAACTCGGTTGCCGGTACTACTCCTGCTACAGGATCAGGTATCGGAGGTCAAACTGTAGGTGTAGGTTTTTACTATTTTAGCAATCCTACTCCAACGCCGGCATTTTCTTCTGCTTCAGGACAATGGTTGCCATTAGGTGGAGGAGGTAAAGAAAATATTCTTACTACTGAAACTGTTACAAACAGACAGGTAAACAACGCACAAATTTATGGTATAAAAGGAACTTTCGCTGCAAACGGTACTACTACTGCAGTAACAATTCCTGCTCCTGCTGGAATTACTGCTATGTACGGAATTACTATTTATAAAGCGGGTACTAATACAGTATATTCTAGAGGATTGTATTCATATGATACAGGTACAGGAGCTGCTGTTACAGGGTCTCCAAGTATGTCTGTAGTATATCCTAACGGAACGTATGACTACGTTTTAGAATACTTAAAATAAAGAAATTTATTTAGTTACATAATAAAAACCAATGAGAATATCATTGGTTTTTTACTTTTAAGAGGCGTAGCGTTCATTTATTTTTTTGACAGTAAGTAATCATATTGATGTAATTTTTTAGTGTAGAATCATGAGATTATGGAAATAAAGAATCAATCAGGAAGTTTTAACAAAATATAATGCTGTTAAAATCTGATTCAGAAATCTGATTTTATAAAGCCGGATATCTTCTATCAGGACTTTTCTCCAGAATCAGATTTTATGATTTCTGATTTTAATAATAATTTTTTTGATTCAATTTTTTAACGTTGTTAATTTTATAACTAATTGATTTTCAATTTGTTTTTATTTTTGCTTTTTCAAATTTTATGTGATTTAGTTAATTATATTAACTTTTTGGGTCTTTTTTTAACATTTTTTAACAGTGTGGTCTAAAAGCCCTGTTAATAGGGTATTGCAGGGTTTGTTAACATTTCTTTACTGTTTCATTAACTCTTTTTAACATATTGGATAGGGTTTTATAAAGATTCCTGATACTTTTGTCCCGTCAAAACCAATAAAAGTTCAAAATGATGAAAAGATTCATTCTCGTAATCATAATGATGATTTCAACCTTAGGTGTTTATTCTTTTACGAGTAATGCCTTAGATGCGAAAAAAACAAGTTATGCATCGTACTACCACGATAAATTTAACGGTAGAAAAACTGCTAGCGGAGAAATCTTTGATAACTCAAAGTTTACTGCAGCAAACAGAACGCTTCCATTTGGAACAAACGTTAAGGTAACAAACCTTAAGAATGGTAAAGAGGTAATAGTGAGAATTAATGACAGAGGGCCTTTCCATTCATCAAGATCTTTAGATATGTCTAAAGCTGCGTTCGATGAGATCGGAGATATCAGTCATGGTACAATTCCGGTCGAATATGAAATTGTCGATTAATTTTATGATTTAAATTAAAAAAAAGCCAGCTGATTCAGCTGGCTTTTTGTATGCGGTAACATCCCGTTGATTAAACATCCAATTCTAATAAAGCAGGACAATGGTCAGAATGTACTGCTTCCTTTAAAATAACAGCCCTGCTGAGCTTATCTTTTAAACTATAAGAGGTGAAGTTATAATCCAGCCTCCATCCTTTATTTCTTTCCCTTGAATTTTGCCTGTAACTCCACCATGTATAATGATCAGGTTCATTATTGAAAAACCTGAAACTGTCAATCAATTCACATTCATTGATGAAATTGGTCATCCATTCCCTTTCCATAGGAAGAAATCCTGAAACATTCTTTAGACCTACAGGATTGTGAATGTCGATAGCCTCATGGCAGATATTAAAGTCACCGGATATAACCAGGTTAGGAATTTCTTTCTTTAAGTTTTTGATATACTCCAGGAAGTCATGGCAAAACTGCATTTTAAAATCCAGTCTCTCAATATTAGAAGCGGAAGGCACATAGACGGAAATGGCAGAAAATCCATCGAAATCTGCACGGATGATTCTTCCTTCATTATCGTAGCTTTCAATACCACAACCATACTCTACATGATTGGGTTTTATTTTTGAGGCAATTCCGACCCCGCTGTAGCCTTTTTTTACCGCTGAGTGCCAATAACTGTGATATCCTAATTTTTCAAGACTTTCGATATCTATCTGATCGTTTCCTGCCTTGCTCTCCTGAATACAGATGATATCCGGATCGGCAGTCTTCAGCCAGCCTAGAAAATCCTTCGTGAAAGCTGCTCTGATTCCATTGACATTGTAGGTGATTAATCTCATTATTCTTCTATAAATATTTTAAAATTGTCATTGTATTTGGACGGAATGAATTCGGTGATGGTATAATCTGCTATTTCATGAATATAAAAAGGATCTTCAGTAATAATCTGCTCAATATCTTTTTTAGATTCCGTTTTGGCAATAATGATCCCTCCTGTTCTGGGTTCTTTTCTTCCTGATGCGATAAACACTCCGGATTCATAATGTTTGTCGAGGAAAATATTATGTTGGGGAATATGTCTTTCTATATCTTCAAGAGAACTCTTATAAGTGAGCGAAATAATAAACATGATTTATTTTTTACGAAGATATGAACTATAAAAAAGAGGCGGAAAAAATCGAATGATTTTTTCCGCCTTAAACCCAAAATTAAATAAACTATGAAAAAAACTACTTGGGTTCTAGAACGCTGATGGGAATGATACACTCTTCCAGTGAAATCCCCCCATGCTGGTAAGTTTCTTTATAGTAATTTACAAAATGATTGTAATTTTTAGGATACGCCAGGAATATATTGTTTTTAGCAAAAATATATTTCGAACTTAAATTTCCTTTGGGAAGGAAAAGCTTTTCAGGATTGGTAATTGCCCATACATCACTGTCATCATACGTTAAGCTTTTACCTGTTTTGTATCTGATATTCGTAGACGTTTCTCTGTCTCCTACAACTTTACTTGGTTTTTTCACGTATACCGTTCCGTGGTCTGTGGTGATAACCAGTTTATATCCATTTTCTGCAGCGGTTTTAATGATCTTCAGTAAAGAAGAGTTTTCAAACCAGTTGAAAGTAAGAGAACGGAACGTTTTATCATCACGGATCAGCTGATCTACAATATGGTTGTCTGTTTTTGCGTGGGAAAGGATATCAATGAAGTTGTATACAATGACCAACAGATCATTATTTTTATGCTGATTGAAATCATCATAGATCTTTCTTTCAAAATCAGCGTTCAGTACTTTAAGATACTTCATAGACTTTGATCCGAGACCAATTCTCTTCATTTGATCTTCAAGGAAATCGCGCTCAAATTCATTTTTGTTTCCTTCCTCATTATCATTAAACCATTTATCCGGGAAACGTTTCTCAATCTCGGATGGCATTAATCCGGCAAAGAAAGAGTTTCTCGCATATTGTGTTGCGGTAGGAAGAATACTGTAGTAGTAATCTTCTGATATTTTATTGTAATATTTTGTAAATAAAGGCTCAATTACTTTCCATTGGTCATAACGAAGGTTATCAACCATCAGTAAAAGAACTTTTTCTTTTTCCACTTCAGGCTTTACCTTTTCCTTGAACAGGGTATGGCTCATCAGAGGCTTGTCTGAATCAATAAGCCAATCTGCATAGTTTTTCTCAATAAACTTAGCAAACTGAATATTGGCTTCTTCTTTCTGAGATTGCAGAAGGTCGGCAAATTCATTATCTGCTACTTTATCAAACTTGATTTCCCAGCTGAGGATCTTTTTATAATATTCAGCCCATTCCTGATAGGTTCTCAAATAAGAAAGTTCCATAGAAAGATTCCTGAATTCCTGCTGATACTGCAAAATAGTTTTTTGTTCAACAAGATTATCCTCCTGAAGATTTTTCTTTAAGGAAAGTAATATCTGGTTAGGATTTACAGGTTTTAATATATAATCGGCAATCTGGGAACCGATAGCCTCTTCCATAATGTGTTCCTCTTCACTTTTGGTCACCATGACGATTTTTAAGGCATTATCTTTTTCCTTAATCATAGGAATGGCTTCCAATCCGGAAATGCCGGGCATATTTTCATCAATTAGCGTTAAAGCAAATTTCTCTGAATCCATAAGTTCCAAAGCCTCATTCACATTATTAACAGGAGTTACCTGGTAACCCTTCTTTTCTAAAAATACGATATGAGGTTTAAGTAAATCTATTTCATCATCGATCCATAATATCTTTTCTGACATAATTTATTTTTTACATGGTTATTGTATCAAAATGTTGACCAATTCCTTTTAAAATCTCACAAAATCGAAAGATTAAAAGTTAAATATTAGTTAAATGAAAATACCGTGAAATAATTCACATTTTTGCTTCATTTAAGGAATGGTTTCTATATATTCTAAAGCCTTTTCCAGGACTTCATCTTTACCGTTTTTAAGTCCTTCTACACTGGGTTTTACAAGAATGTCCGGGATTATTCCTATCCTTTGAGTTTCCCTGCCGTCAGGATAATAAGCCCCAAGGCCAGTGAACCGTGTGTCCAGGTCAGCAATTTTAAACATAACAACATCTCCGTTAGCTCCGGAAGTATTACTGCCGATAATTTTAGCTTTCGGATGCTGTTTGAACATCATTGTTGTGGTCTCTGCCTGGCTCTGTGTATTCTCATCTACTAAAACGATTACATTTCCTTTATAGTATTCAGGATTCTTTCTGCCGGTCACATTTTTTCTGCTGTAGAATTTTCCGGGATAGCTGGTATCAGGAAAAGTAAACTGATAATACACGGTTGGCTCTGGAAGCAGAAGATAGCTTAAAGGAATAATGGTTTGTTTAGGGTAGTTCCTTATATCAAAGATAATGGATTTTGTAGATTTCAACTCTCTGTACATTTCATCCAGATCTTCTTTTTCTATCATTCCCATATTAACATACCCGGTTTTCTTTTCATCATCAATGAATTTCCACTTTTTGGGTGTCGCAGTTTTTTCATGAAAGATATCTTTGACAAGATAGGTTTTGGCTTTTATTTCCAGATTTTGCCCTTCTCTTTCAATCTTTACAGAAATAGAATCATTGTTACTGAAGAGAATTTTGTCCTTTATTTTGCTGACTTTGCCCCATGAGTTCGAAGCAGGAACATATTTTCCCAGGTTATTGATCATTTGAGGAATTGTTTTACCATCAATATCATAGATAATGTCACCGGTATGCAAAGGACTGCTGTTTCTGGATCGGGTGTTGTTGATTTTTATAACAACCAGTTTTCCTTCAGCATAAGAATATTCTACAGGAACTTTTCGTTTACCATACTGATGGAACTGAATCTCTTTTGAAGAAATAAAGGCATGTGAGTCATCCGTTTTAGTGACCAGTTCTGCTAATGTCAGGTGAAAATTTTCGTCATTATCAATCATGAGAAATTTTGGGATCATTTCGGAAAGAACATCATTCCAGTTTTGATCGGTTTCATATTTATAAGGAAAAAAATATTCTACATAATTCCAGTACCTGAATAATTCCAGCAGGCTAATTGCTTGGGAAGTAAATTCAGAGCCATATGATTTTTCATTTCTGAAATATATTTTTCTCCCGCCTTTTCCAACATAGTGATTGTCTCCAAGATTCCTGTTTTTTTCAATATAACGAAGTTTTTGAGATACATCATCAGAGAAAATCTGCGAATTATCAATCCAGCGCAGATCAAAGTTTTTGAGAAAATAAACTTTATGATCCTTTACTGAACATTCTTTGCACAAAGGAACTTCTCCAAGGTTGGTGATCCAATCAGAATAAAGGGTATTAAGAGACTGCTTGTCATGAATATGTTCCAGTTCATTAATCTTCTGAAAAAGCTGTTTGTCCCAGTTTATATTTCCTTTGGCAACATGAGGATGGTAATATTTTAAAAATCCCCAAATTCTGCAGAGAGACTCCAGTTTTTGGGTCTCAGTGATAACTTGTGCGGAAAAATGTAAGCTTAAAAATAATAAAAGGAAAAGAGAGTATTTTCTCATTAAAAGTTATCGTGTTTTCTCAATCAAAGATAGGCTTAAAATACAATAATGGCAAACGTTTTTAAGCAATTAATCCTTAAGGGGAACAGATCTTCTTTTAACATGAAATTAATCATAACTCAAATTTAAAATGCCTAACTTTGTTTACTAATATTGACGTTTCAATGCAGAATAAGCTAAAAATCATCAACGATCCTGTTCACGGATTTATCAAAATTCCACACGAAATTTTATTTGATATCATTGAGCATCCTTACTTTCAGAGATTAAGAAGAATCGGGCAGACCGGACTTTTGAACCTGATATTTCCCGGTGCTACCCATACAAGATTTCATCATGCGCTGGGAGCAATGCATCTGATGTTTACGGCTTTGGAAACATTGAAACAGAAAGGAGTAAAAATTTCTGAAGAAGAAGAAAAAGGAGCGATGCTGGCTATTCTGATGCATGATATTGGTCATGGTCCGTTTTCTCATGCGCTTGAAAGTATGCTGATGGATGACTGGCACCATGAAAATCTTTCTTTACTGTTAATGAACAAGCTGAACGAGGAATTCAAAGGAGAACTTTCAATGGCGATTGAAATGTTTCAGGGGAAATATCACAGAAAATTTTTTAATCAGCTGATCTCTTCCCAACTGGATGTGGACCGTTTGGATTACCTGAAAAGAGACAGTTTTTTTACCGGAGTATCAGAAGGAAATATTAATACCCAAAGAATTATTTCCATGATGAATGTGTGTGAAGAAGGGGAGCTGGTGATTGATGCAAAAGGAATTTATTCCATTGAAAATTTCCTGACCGCCAGAATGTTTATGTACTGGCAGGTGTACTATCATAAAACTTCAGCTTTAGCAGAATTTCTTTTGGTTAAAATTCTTGAAAGAGCAAAATATCTGATTTCTCAGGGTACAGAGCTTCCTGCAACGGATAATCTGAAATATTTTTTATACCGTGAAAAAAGTGCTGCAACGGATGAAGATATAGAACGATTTACCAATCTTGATGATAATGACGTAATTCAGGCAATGAAAGAATGGCAGAATTCGGATGATTTTGTCTTGTCATACTGGTGTAAATGTGTAATTCAGAGAAATTTACCTAAAACAATCATATCATCTCATCCATTTGACCAGAAAATAATTGATGAAAAAATAAAAAAGAGTAATGAATTTTTTGGAATCGATAATGGTAATGAATTGGTTCATGAAATTAAAAGAAAATTATTGCCCTATCATGCAGAGAAACAGCCGATTTATTTACTGCATAAAAATGGCAGGAGAACGAGGCTGCACGAGTCGGAAGATCAGCTTTTATCCGGGTTGATCGTGAATAAAACCACTCGTTATATCCTTATGTTTCCAAGAGATATCTCCAAATTGGACTCTTAAAGAATATTAAAATTTACGATCTGAAACTAAAACATGTTTGCAAATTATAGAATTTCTTATCTTTGCAGAATATGGAATTTACAGCTTCGCAAATTGCAAGTTTTATTGACGGAAAAATAATAGGTGACGAGAATGCACTTATTACGGGAGTTTCACCAATTGAGAATGGGGAATCAGGACATCTTTCTTTTATAGCACAAGATAGATTTTCTCATTTTTTGGATAGCTCAAAATGCTCTGTTATTATCGTTTCGGAACAACTTCTGGAGAAAAATCATTATAACCCTACCTTAATTGTTGTAAAGGATGCCTATCTTTCTTTTCAGATTCTGATGAATTTATATCAGGAAATGCAGGGGAGAAAAGAAGGTATTGAGAATGGATCTTCCATTCATGATACTGCCATTATAGGAGATAAAGCCTATATCGGGGCATTTACTTATGTTTCTGAGAAAGCTAAAATCGGGGAAGGTTCACAGATCTATCCACATGTATATATAGGAAAAGGAGTGAAAATTGGTAAAAACTGTAAAATAGACAGTGGAGCCAGAATTTACGACTACTGTATTATTGGGGATAACTGTGTCATTCATTCCAATACGGTAATTGGAGGTGACGGTTTTGGTTTCCAGCCAACCGCTGAAGGCTTCAAAAAAATACCACAGCTTGGAAATGTAATTATTGAAGACGATGTTGAAATCGGTTCAAACTGTAGTATTGACAGAGCTACAATAGGCTCTACTACTATTGGTAAAGGTACCAAAATTGATAATCTGATTCAGATTGCTCATAACGTGAAAATTGGTCAGAATAATGTGATTGCTGCACAAGCGGGAATTGCCGGTTCTACTACAATCGGTGACTGGAACCAGATCGGTGGTCAGGTAGGAATTGTAGGACATATCAAAATAGGAAATCAGGTGAAAATCCAGGCTCAGAGTGGCGTGAATTCCAGCGTTAATGACAGAGAAACATTGTACGGCTCACCGGCTATCAGTTACAATGACTATTTGAGGAGTTATGTTCATTTCAGGAACTTACCTGGAATAGTAAATAGAATAAATAATCTTGAGAATAACTCAAAAGATAATACTAATGAGTGATATGCAAAAAACACTTCAGCAAGAGGTAACTCTTTCTGGAATTGGCCTTCATACGGGTAAAGAAGTAAAACTTACCATTAAACCTGCAAAAGAAAATACAGGTTTTGTATTTGTAAGAACAGACTTGGAGGGACATCCTCAGGTAGAAGCAGATGTAAATTATGTTGTAGCAACAGAAAGAGGAACTACATTAGAAAAATTAGGGGTAAAAATTACCACATGTGAACACCTTTTAGCAGCCCTGGTTGGTTGTGATATAGACAACGCAGTTTTAGAAATGGATGCCTCTGAACCTCCTATTTTGGATGGATCTTCAAAATACTTTGTAGAAGCAATCGAAAGTGTTGGAGTAGCAGAACAAACGGTAGCAAGAGAATATCTTGTAGTAAAAGAAGTTCTTACTTACAGTGATCCGGCTACAGGTTCGGAAATCACAATTATTCCTTCAGATACTTACGAAGTAACTACCATGGTAGATTTTGGGACTAAAGTATTAGGGACTCAGAATGCTACCCTTAAAAATATTTCAGAATTTAAAGACGAAATCTCATCAGCAAGAACATTCAGCTTCCTGCATGAGTTGGAAATGCTTTTAGATCATGGTTTGATCAAAGGTGGAGATATTTCCAACGCTATTGTATATGTAGATAAAGATCTTACTCCTGAAACTACAGAAAAATTAAAGAAAGCCTTTGGAAAAGACAATGTATCGATCAGACCCAACGGTATTCTGGACAATCTTAATTTAAATTATCCTAACGAAGCTGCGAGACACAAATTACTGGATGTAATCGGTGACCTTGCTTTGGCAGGTGTAAAAATAAAAGGTAAAGTTATCGCTAACAAACCGGGACACTTTGTGAATACTCAGTTTGCGAAAAAACTAAACCGCCAGTGGAAATTGCAGAAAAAGAAAAACGTTCCGGATTTTGACCTGACAAAAGAACCCGTATTCGATATCAACGGAATTATGAAGCTTATGCCTCACAGACCTCCATTCTTATTGATTGATAAGGTTCTTGAACTTTCAGATTCTCACGTTGTAGGTCTGAAAAATGTTACGATGAATGAGCCATTCTTCGTTGGACACTTCCCTAAAGAACCTGTAATGCCTGGAGTACTTCAGGTAGAGGCATTGGCACAGACAGGAGGAATTCTTGTACTGGCCAGCGTTCCGGATCCTGAAAACTATTCTACTTATTTCATCAAAATTGATAAGGTGAAATTCAAGAGAAAAGTAATTCCGGGAGATACGCTTATATTCAAAATTGAATTGATAGAGCCTATCAGAAGAGGAATTGTTCATATGCAGGGATATGGATATGTAGGAGACACTGTAGCAGTAGAAGCAGAGCTTATGGCTCAAGTTGCAAAAAATAAAGTTGATTAAATGATTCATCAATTAGCAGCCGTAGATAAACGTGCGAAAATCAGCAAAAATGTAATCGTAGAACCTTTCACTACCATTGCAGGGGACGTAGAAATTGGAGAAGGAACATGGATTGGTCCTAATGTAACCATTATGGATGGTGCAAGAATAGGAAAAAACTGTAGGATTTTCCCGGGAACGGTAATCTCTGCGATTCCTCAGGATCTGAAATTTGATGGTGAAGATACCCAGGTGATTATCGGTGACGAAACGACAATTAGAGAATGTGTTACCGTAAACAGAGGGACAAAAGCCTTAGGGTTTACCAAAATTGGAGCTCACTGTCTTATTATGGCAACTTCGCATATTGCACATGACTGTGTTATCGGAGATCACGTTATCATTGTCAACGGTTGTGGTATTGCAGGGCACGTGGAGATTGGAGATTATACGGTAATGGGAGGTTTATCTGCAGTTCACCAGTTTGGTAAAATCGGAAAACACGTCATGATTTCCGGGGGTACTCTGGTAAGAAAAGATATTCCGCCTTATGTAAAAGTAGCAAGAGAGCCTATGTCTTATGCAGGGATCAATTCTGTTGGTTTAAGAAGAAGAGGTTTTACGAATGAAAAGATCTTTGAAATCCAGAAAATTTACAGAGCGATCTTTCAGATGAAGATGAACGTTTCTCAGGCTATTTCCCATATTGAAAAAGAAATGCTTCCAACGGCTGAAAGAGATGAAATCTTACAGTTTATTCAAAATTCACCAAGAGGTATCGTAAAAGGTTACGGAACCGGTAAAGAGAGTAACTAATGAAAAAATTATCTTTTCTTTTTGCATTGGTAATTTCACATTTTTGCCTTTCCCAAAACCAAAGGATAACAGGGATGGAGTTCTATTACGGCTTCTCAGATTATAAAAAAGACAGCCTTGCTAAACCCAATGTTTATGCAGAAGTAAAAAGTCAGAATGAAGATTACATCAAAATGTCGCCATTCAGATTTGCAGATACTGATAAAAAGGCAAAGATGGAGAATAGAGCATGGCTGATGAAATATCAGGATAACCTGTATTTTAGTATGACCTATGCAGCGTATATCTATTCTTTTGATACATTTGCAAGAGTGAATGTAATCGGGAAGAAATATTTTTTGATCTATCTGGATGAAGTAAAAGATAAAAAAGCAATTTCATACAATAATCCTTACGGAGGAGGCTTGTTAGGAGGCGCTTTGAATGCAGGTTTAACACCTAAGTTTGCGTGGAAGGATAAAAAAGGAAATTCTTACAAGGTTCTTTTGGTTGATATTGAAAAATCAAATAATACCTCTGATAAAAGAGATGTCAGCTTTGGATTGGTAGTGGATACAAAACTCATTGTTAAACTTACAGATAATGATCCGGAGGTGATTTCAAAACTAAAAGCCAATCAGTATTACCTGGAAGATATAATTGATTTGGTGAATAAAGAGAATAATAAATAAAAAGAATATAAAATATATTAATGGCAACAAGTAACGATATCAAAAAAGGGCTATGTATCGAGTATAGCAATGATATTTATAAAGTAATTGAGTTTCTTCACGTAAAACCAGGAAAAGGACCTGCTTTCGTAAGAACAAAACTAAAGTCTGTAACCAACGGTAAAGTAATTGATAACACTTTCTCTGCGGGACACAAAATTGATGAAGTAAAAGTAATCACCAGAAAGTTCCAGTATTTGTATGATGATGAGAACGGATTCCACTTCATGAACAATGATGACTTCTCTCAGTTATACATCAATAAAGAAATGATTGAAAACTCTCAGTTTATGAAAGCTGGTGAAGAAGTAACAATCATTTTGAAAGAAGCTGATGAAACACCACTTTCTGCTGAACTTCCACAGTCGGTATATCTTGATGTTATCGAAGCTGATCCAGGGGTTAAAGGAAACACTGCAACCAATGCTCTTAAAAACGCAATCGTTGAAACAGGAGCAAGAGTAATGGTTCCTTTGTTCATTGAACCGGGAGACAGAATTAAAGTAAGCACTGAAGACGGTAGCTACTTAGAAAGAGTAAAATAATAAATAAAAATTACATAAATTCGGTTTGCATCAGCAGTCCGAATTTTGTTTTATAAGAAAATCTATTGTTATGAGATTCCATTCTCCGCAAAAGCTTAAAACGATTGCAGATTTAATAGGCTCAGCATTTGTAGGGCCGGAAGATTTTGAAGTATTGGGAACCAATGAAATTCACATGGTAAAACCTGGTGATATTGTCTTTGTAAACCATCCTAAATACTATGACAAAGCATTAAACTCTGCAGCCACTATTATTTTAATTGATAAAGAAGTAGATTGCCCGGAAGGCAAAGCACTTTTGGTTTCTGATGATCCTTTCAGAGACTTTAATAAAATCAATACTCATTTTACCCGAATATATAATTTCACAGAAGAGCTTCATGATGTTGAAATAGGAGAGGGTACAAAAGTTCACCATTCTGCAGTGATCGGAAACAATGTGAAAATTGGAAAAAACACACTTATCTTTCCAAATGTTGTGATTGGAGACCGTACCGAAATCGGAGATAATGTTGTTATTCAGTCTAACACCGTTTTAGGAGGTGACGCATTTTATTACAGAAAACTGAATGGAAACTTTGACCGTCTGATTTCTGTAGGAAATGTTATCATTGAAAACAACGTAGAGATCGGTAATGGCTGTACCATTGACAGAGGAGTTACAGACTCTACCATCATTGGTGAAGGTTCTGTTTTGGATAACCAGATTCAAATCGGGCATGATACTGTTATCGGAAAAAAATGTCTGATTGCTTCTCAGGTAGGAATAGCAGGATGTTGTGTCATTGGAGATGAGGTGACGCTTTGGGGGCAGGTGGGAATTGCTTCCGGAAATAAAATTGAGGCAGGATCAATACTTTTGGGAAAAACAGGTGTGAACAGAGATCTTGAAAAAGGAACCTATATCGGGATGTTTGCAGAAGATTTCAAAACCTATCTCAAAAAAGAAGTAAAACTGAGAAAACTATGATGAAGAATTTATTAGCTCTATTTCTTTTTATATATTCAATAAGTTTCGCCCAGAAATCACAGATTGAATCAAAGGTTACATTTAGTGATAACAGAACTGTAGATGCTAAAATACCTTTTATAACTAATCTTTTTGATAGTAATCAGATTGATGAGATAACGATTAGCGACAGAAAAGTTAAGATTCTGGAAAATGGACAAACTGTTAAATATCAACCATCTGAAATTCAAAAAATTGAGTTCGTAGATCTTAAAGGAAAGCCAAGAGTTTTTATTTATTTTCCTTTAGAATCAACCAAAACTTTGGTAGAACTGGTATATGATGGTAGAAAAATAAAATGGCTGAAAGCATACAGACGTCATGGTTATGACGGATCCACTCTTACATCAGATGTTTTATACAAAGGAGATATAAGACAACCGTTAAGTCTTTTTGTCAATAACAGGAAGAAATTGAAGGAATTAACGGCTGATAAACCCGAGCTGGAACCACTGATTGAAAATATTAATTACAACAGACTTAAGGAACAAGATTTAATCGATCTGTTGAAAAGATATGATGAATAAAATCAGATTTAAAAATTTTTTTAACGACAAATAATCATTATTTTTGTCTGAACGTATAAGACGTATAAACTGAAAATAAATAAATTAAAACAACAATAAAATGTCAATTTTAGTAAACAAAGATTCTAAAGTAATTGTACAAGGATTTACAGGAAATGAAGGAACTTTCCACGCTGGTCAGATGATTGAATACGGAACAAACGTAGTAGGTGGTGTTACTCCAGGAAAAGGAGGTAGCGAGCACTTAGGAAAACCGGTATTTAATACTGTAGCTGACGCTGTTGAAAAAGCAGGAGCAAACGTAAGTATCATTTTCGTACCGCCGGCATTCGCAGCAGACGCTATCATGGAAGCTGCTGAAGCAGGAATTAAAGTGATTGTATGTATTACTGAAGGAATTCCTGTAGCTGATATGGTAAAAGTAAAATCTTACATCGCTGACAGAGACTGCAGATTAATCGGACCAAACTGCCCTGGAATCATTACTTCTGAAGAAGCTAAAATTGGTATTATGCCAGGTTTCGTTTTCAAAAAAGGAAAAGTAGGGATCGTTTCAAAATCAGGAACCCTTACTTACGAAGCTGCTGACCAGGTAGTAAGAGCTGGTTACGGTATCTCTACAGCAATTGGTATCGGTGGTGACCCAATCATCGGAACAACAACAAGAGAAGCATTAGAGCTATTCATCAACGATCCTGAAACTGAAGCAGTTGTAATGATTGGTGAAATCGGTGGAGGTCTTGAAGCTGAAGCTGCAAGATGGTACAAAGCAAGCGGATCTAATAAGCCGGTTGTAGGTTTCATCGCTGGACAAACAGCTCCAAAAGGAAGAACAATGGGACACGCAGGTGCTATCGTAGGTGGTGCTGAAGATACAGCTCAGGCAAAAATGGAAATCATGAGAGAAAACGGTATCAACGTTGTAGATTCTCCAGCTGATATCGGTGCTACTGTAGCAAAAATTCTTGGATAATATAAAACCACACCATATGAAAAAACTTTTATTAGCCTCAGCTTTAACTCTTTCTGCCTTATCTTTTGCACAGGTGCAATGGAAAAGTACAAGATTTGGAGTTACAGGAGGTTTAAACTACTCCAGAGTATCTAACGCCCACAATCCTTCAGGCCCAAGATACACTTTCCAAGCTGGAGCATTGGCATTGATTCCCGTAGGAAAGGCAAACCAATTCTTTATTCAGCCTGAAGTTCTGTACTATGGTGCAGGAGAAACAGGTAAAGATAAAGATGCTAAAGGGGTAAGCGGTTATGATGCAGTATATGCTAATAACTACCTGAGTGTTCCTCTTTATTTCAAAGGATATTTCTCTGAAGCAGAATCAGAATTCTTTGGATTAATAGGACCTAGATTTAACTTCTTACTGAGCCAGAACGTAAAAGACGTTCCTGTAAGCAGACCTTATTATGACCCGGATGTTACCGATCCTAACCAGCCGTCAGGCGTAAATGGAAAGGCAAAGAGCTTTAACTGGGGACTTGGACTGGGAGTAGGATATAGCTACAAAAGACAACTTGAAGTAGCTTTAAAATACGACCTAGGTCTAGGAGATACTTATCCTGGTCTCGCTAAAGAAACCAAGGGTACTGATAAGAAAAAATCAGAACAGGTAATCGCACTTACTTTAAGCTACATATTCAAATAGAATATTTCAAAATAAAAAAATCCCGGAACTCATTTCCGGGATTTTTTATTGATATACCTTTGGGAAAATCAAAAGATAAAATTAGCGTTTTGCTATTTCGATTAATTAGCCCTTAATCCACTTCCAAAGCTCTTTTAAAGTAGCTTTATTTCCGTACATCAGAATACCTACACGATAGATTTTTCCGGCAAGGAAGATCATGAAAATAGTCGTTACCAGCAGTAATGTTATAGACAATGCAATCTGCCAAGCAGGAACTCCAAATGGAATTCTGGCAATCATAGCAACTGGTGAAGTAAACGGAATGATAGACAGCCAGAAGCCTAAAGGTCCTTCCGGATTATTCATCAGTGTGAAGCTGCCATACATGCCTAATGTTAAGGGTAGAATTGCAAATAAAGTAAATTGCTGTGTTTCTGTTTCATTATCTACAGCAGAACCAATGGCTGCATAAATAGAGCTATAGAAGACATAGCCTAAAAGGAAGAAAACGATAAATACAAAAATGATTAGCGGGAAGTTCAGTTCCAGTAAGCTGTGAGAAATCTGGGTAGCAAGCTGCCCAATGTCCAGTTTACTTGCAATCTCTTCATTGGCCCCTGGAATATTTTTCTGAAGCGGAGAAAAGCCTGTATTTAATACCAATGCTCCGATGACAGACATGGTAATCCAGATCAAAAACTGGGTCAGTGCAACCATTGTTACTCCCAGAATCTTACCCATCATCAGTTCAAACGGTTTTACAGAAGAAATAATAATCTCTACAACACGGTTATTTTTCTCTTCAAGAACACTTCTCATTACCCTCACCCCATAAATAATGATGAACATAAAGGTAACATACATCAGAACCATGCTCAATCCGGATTTAACGCCAAAAGCAAGATCAGAATCCTCTTTATTATTATCCGTTACATTAATGGTTTTTAAAGTAAAGTTTTTGTCAAGATCATTCAATTGAGTTTCCTGAATACCCAATTGCTTGATTTTTTCTTTTCTGACCACATTGCTGATGTCAGATACAATTTGCTGCTTGGTGTCAAATCCTATTTTACTGTTGATGACCAGTCTTGCCTCTTTTTCAAGCGCATCGAAATTCTGATTTTTCAATTCAGGAAGGATCAGAATGCCGTCCAGAGATTCATTTCCTTTTAAATTGTTAATCTTAGACTTTTCATCGGCTGCGGAAACAAAAACGTAGTTTAATTTATCATTAGATTTAAGATGGTTGGTAAACAGACCGCTCTTATCCACCACCTCAATAATGCTATGTGACTCATTTGCTTTAAACATTAAACCCACCACTGCTCCGAAAGCAATAATCATTACAGGAGCAAGCAAAGTCAATATAATGAAAGATTTTTTCTTAACCTGGGTAAGAAATTCTCTCTTGGTAATTAAAAAAATATTATTCATAAATTAAGAATGGTTACTGACAGCGTTAATAAACACTTCATTCATACTAGGAATTCTTTCGTCGAAAGATCTTACTTTACCTACCTGTACCAGATCAAGAAGCACATTGTTTTGGCTCTCCTCATTTTTCAGATCAAAAGAAACAAGATTGTTTTCATTAGATAAATTGAAGATCTCATATTTATTTTTGAAATTTTCAAAATGATCACTGCTTACTTCAGAAAGCGTAATCCCAAAAATATTTTTCTTGAATTTTTCTCTTACGTCAAAAACCCTTCCGTCAATAATTTTCTTGGAATTATTAATCAAAGCAACATAATCACACATTTCCTCTACACTTTCCATTCTGTGGGTAGAAAGAATAATGGTTGTTCCGTTATTTTTAAGATCAATGATCTGATCTTTGATTAAGTTGGCATTCACAGGATCAAAACCCGAAAAAGGTTCATCAAGAATCAAAAGATGCGGCCTGTGAAGAACGGTAACTACAAACTGAATTTTTTGTGCCATCCCTTTAGAAAGTTCAGAAAGCTTTTTCTTCCACCATTGATCAATGTTCAGTTTTTCAAACCATTTTTTGGCTTCATTCAAAGCATCACTTTTGGTCATTCCTTTCAGTTCCCCGAAATATAGAATTTGATCACCAACAGTCATGTTTTTGTACAGTCCTCTTTCTTCAGGCATATAGCCAATGTCTTTGATATGGGCAGGGTTCAGTTTTTGTCCATTGATAAGGATTTCTCCAGAGTCGGCCTGTGTAATTTGGTTAATGATACGGATAAAAGAAGTTTTTCCGGCTCCGTTGGGGCCTAAAAGGCCATAAATACTGCCTTTTGGAACATGGATGCTAAAATCATCCAGGGCGACCTTTTTTCCGGCATTATAGGTCTTTTTAATATGTTCAGCTTTTAGCATTAAATTGTTCTTTTTACTATTAGTATGAAAAAGTCCCGAAAGTTACGGAAATATTAAAACAGAATTAATGTAAAAGAAAAAATCCTGATGATTATCAGGATTTTAATTTATTGTTTCACGATTTGAGTAACTTTCTGCGTGTTGTCACTTAAAATATATCGGATCATATATTTTCCGGGCTTTAATTTTTCAATATTAATCTCTCCGGAATTCATATTCACCGTATAACTAGCAACCTGCATACCCAAAATTGAATAAAAAGTCACACTTTTGATTCTTAAAGAAGAATCTTTTGCCTTAATAATAAGGAAATCCTTTGCAGGATTTGGATAGGCAAGCAATACACCATCATCCGCCTTTTGAGTGATGGAACCCGGCTCTCTAAGCTGAGCTTTTAAATTGTTGGAAAATCCAACAAAAGTGCCTACAAATAGAAATAAAAGTAAAAGTTTTTTCATCAAATTTATAATTTCTCGAATATATATAACAAATGTAATAAATTCTACAATTTCGTACAATAGTTTTTTGCAGAACTTATATTAAATTTGTAGAAACTTATTCAAAAAGTATTCCAAAATGATACATTCAAGAAATAGAAGACTTAGAGTTAATGAATCTATCAGAAGTTTGGTAAGAGAAAATGTGCTTACAACTGATGATTTTGTAATGCCGATCTTCGTAATGGAGGGCGAAAACAAGCAGGAGGCAATCCCGTCTATGCCGGGAATTTTTAGGCGGAGTATAGATTTAACAGTGAAGGAATGTAAGGAATTATTTTCTTTGGGGGTAAAAGCTGTCAATTTGTACATGAAAGTGTCAGAACACCTGAAAGACAATACAGGAAAAGAAGCCTGGAACAAAGACGGATTAATGCAGAACACCATCAAAGCTATTAAAGACGCCGTTCCGGGAATGGTTGTGATGCCTGATGTAGCCCTGGATCCTTATTCAATCTATGGACACGACGGAATCATTGAAAACGGCAAAGTTTTAAATGATGCTACCAATGATGCACTGGCAAGAATGTCAGTTTCTCATGCAGAAGCAGGAGCTGATCTTGTGGCACCAAGTGATATGATGGACGGAAGAGTAAAGATCATTCGTGAAGCATTGGAAGAAAGCGGATTTACAGATGTAGGAATTGTAAGTTATGCAGCCAAATATGCAAGCTCTTTCTATGGACCTTTCAGAAGTGCCTTAGACAGTGCACCGAAAGATGATATGGAAATTCCGAAAGATAAAAAAACTTATCAGATGGATTTTCACAATACCCGTGAAGCATTGAACGAGGTATTTAAAGATATCCACGAAGGAGCAGATGTGATCATGATCAAACCGGGACTTCCTTATCTGGATATCGTTTCCAAAGTACGTGAAGCTATCGATCTTCCGATTGCAGTATACAATGTAAGTGGAGAATATGCCATGGTAAAAGCTGCTGCCCAAAACGGCTGGCTGGATAATGACAAAACAATCATTGAAAGTTTGACGTGTTTCAAAAGAGCAGGAGCAGATATGATCTTTACCTACTTTGCAAAAGAAGCGGCTATCTTATTAAATAAATAATAATTAAATTCATCCCAATAAAAAAAGAGATTACCCAAACAGGCAGTCTCTTTTTTATTTATAATAGGTTGATGATAATTTCTTATAACCACCCTTTTTTTCCATAAACATAAGTGTCATCAAACTGTTTGTCACTCATAAAGAGATATAAAATACCCTCAATAAAAGGAATAATTGAAGCTGCACCAAAAGTAACGACATTCAGAACCAACTGAATGATTCCCTCTTTGGTATAACCCAAATAAAACTTATTTAAAGCCAGCCATCCCACAAGAATTCCCAATATGGCAGCTGGGATTTTCTTTTCCGAACGGTAAGGAACATTGCTTTGCTGGTTTTGTACATTCTCTGTTTTTGTGTACCCGTAATTTTCCATTTCTTATTATTTGTAATTGATTGATATGTTTTATGATGAGTAGATTAAAATGATAAAAAGTTACAATGGTTTGTAAATGAACAAGTTTGCATTTAACCTAAACAAGTTTGCATTTAACCTATAAGTGAAGTTTATATTTTTGATATATTTGCCCTATGATTTTACGAGGAGAAAACTTAATCAAGGAATACGGTCCTAAAAAAGTTGTAAAAGGCGTTTCTGTACAGGTTCAACAGGGAGAAATTGTTGGTTTGCTGGGTCCGAATGGAGCCGGAAAAACCACATCGTTTTATATGATCGTAGGGTTGGTTAAGCCCACTTCAGGAAAAATTTTCCTGGATAAACAGGAGATTACTACTGATGCTATGTACCGAAGAGCTCAAAAAGGAATCGGGTATCTGGCTCAGGAGGCTTCTGTTTTCAGAAAACTTTCCGTAGAGGAAAACATTATGGGAGTTTTGCAGCTGACTAAGCTTTCAAAGCGTGAGCAGCAGATCAAATGTGATGAACTGATTGAAGAATTTTCTTTACAGCATGTCCGTAAAAACAGAGGAGATCTTCTTTCCGGAGGAGAAAGACGTAGAACCGAAATTGCTCGTTGTCTTGCTACAAGCCCGAACTTTATCCTTCTGGATGAACCTTTCGCAGGGGTAGACCCGATTGCCGTAGAAGATATCCAGAAAATTGTAAGAAGCCTTGTGGATAAAAACATCGGAATTTTAATTACCGACCACAACGTACAGCAGACTTTAGCCATTACCAACAAAACCTATATCATGTTTGAAGGAAAGATCCTTAAAGAAGGACTTCCGGAAGACCTGGCAAATGATCCGCAGGTAAGAGAAGCGTATCTGGGTGAAAACTTTGTTTATCAGAGTATTTTGGATAAGCCTAAAAAGAAGAAATACGCTTACAATATCTGGGCAGGTAATTTTGATTCAAAAGCACAGTTTCAGGGATTTGTCAATGATAATTTCAAACAGTTTGATGACCTGAGACTGATGTATGGTTTTGAAGATATCAGTTTTGCCTCATTAGCCAACTCTGAAATTGAGCATATCTTTAATGATATTGTGGATAAGAATGCCAACAACTCATTTGTTTTTCAGAAAAAGGAAATTAATTCTCAATATTCTCTGGAACAGGCGGAAGCAGAGTCTAAAGAAGCAAGCAGAAAAGAGCTGCACTACCTTACGACTTATATGTATGAGGGATAAAATATAAAGCATTTATTTGCTGAATATGATAATAAAACGTACCTTTTTCTTTTGAAAGCGGTACGTTTTTCATTTAAAATGATTTCTATGGCTAAACCTTTTAACAGAACCGTTACTTTATTCGGAATTTATAAACAGCTTGTCCCATTCATCAGACCTTACCGATTAATGATTTACGGAACCCTGTTTCTTACTTTTCTCGGAGCTTTGGCAGCGCAGGTGAACCCAATTGTTTTGAAATATACAGTAGATGAGGTGACTAAGCTTACCCATCTTCCACATCCCATGTCAGAGGGAATTCATATTCTTATCATCATTTCCATTATTTTACTGGGAAAGGAATTGCTGAATATCTTTATCAATTTCGGACAGAAATTTTATGGGGAGAAGATTAGAATTAACGTAAGCTCGGTATTGGCACAATCGGCGATTGATAAGATTTTAACCTACAGGGTTGCTTATTTTAATGATGAAAACCATGAGTCCGGAAAACTCCAGATCAGAATAGACCGTGGAATAGAAAGTCTGACAAGGCTGGTTCAGAATTTTTTCATTGATATCCTTCCTCTTTTTTCCAATGCAATTATTGCGCTGATCATTATGTACATGCAGAATGTGTATGTGGGGCTTGTTTCAACGATTATTGTTCCGATTTATTTTTACATAAGTTCTCTGCAGGCCAAAAAATTGGGAGGAGTCCGCCGCCAGCTCAGAAATCAAAGGGAAAGAAAGACATCCGGACTTTTAAATCTGATTAATTCTATTATGGTCATTAAAAGTTTTGTCCGTGAAAAATTTGAAGGAAAAAAACAATATGATCTTCAGATGGAGTTGATGGAAAGCCAGATGATCACGAGAAGAACCAATTTTATCTATGATGGATTAAAAACTTTTATAGAACAATTCGGAGTGGTTCTGATTATTCTTTTAACCGTTTATCTGGTTCTCGATCAGCAAATGACTATTGGTGCTATCATGCTTCATATCATGCTTTTTAACAATGTTTCAGCGCCCATTCGTCAGCTTCACAGAATTTATGATGATATGAACGACGCCATGATTTATGCCGAAGGTTATTTCGATATTCTCAATGCAGATAACGAGATGGAATCGAATGGAAACTTTGTGGAAAAACAAATCAAAGGAACTTTTGAACTGAAAAATGTAGATTTTACGTATCCCAACGGAACCAAAGCTTTACATGGTATTTCTATGAAAATTGAAAATGGGAAAACTACGGCTTTGGTAGGATTAAGTGGTGCAGGAAAGTCTACAGTTATTAATCTTTTATGCAAATTTTATCTTCCGGATTCCGGAGAAATTCTTTTGGATGGAGTTAACCTTAATGAATACGACAATACCTTTCTAAGAAGCGACCTTGGGCTGGTCCTTCAGAAAAATCATATCTTTCAGGGAAGCATAGAAGATAATATCCGTTACGGAGATATGAATGCAAGTTTTGAAGAAATTCAGGAAGCCGCAAAAAAAGCTTATCTGCATGAGCAGATTATGGATCTTCCCGACAAATACCTGCATGATGCCACTCAGCTTTCCGGAGGGCAGCAGCAGAGAATTGCTATTGCAAGATTATTTCTTAAAAATCCTCCGATTATCTTTTTGGATGAACCCACAGCCAGCCTGGATGCTATCGCTACTGAACAGATCAAAAATTCCCTGGATGCTATAAAAGAAGGAAGAACGGTAATTATCATTTCTCATTCCCTGTCACAGATTCTGGATTCAGATACCATTTATGTGATGAAGAAAGGACAAGTGGTAGAGAACGGAACTCATGATGAACTTTACAATAAAGAAGGAACTTATCGTGAAATTTTCGATGCATCGGCAAGGAGTCTGAACCTCGATAAACTGGTGAATACTTTTAAAGAAAATTAAACAAAAAACTCAGCGGTCAGGCTGAGTTTTTACATTTCTACAGCATTGCTTAAAGTGCTTTTTCAGGAACCTGATAAGTACCCACATCAGCTCCGAAAGCAATATTAATTCTGTTATAACTGTTGATGGCAATAACAGCCATGGTTAAATCTACCATTTCAGTTTCAGAAAAATGATGACTTACCTTTGAATAAATCTCATCATTCACTTCTTTACCGTTTAAAGCAGTTAAAGTCTCCGCCCATAAAAACCCTGCCTTTTCTTTATCGGTGTAAAATGAGCATTCTCTCCAGGCACTTACCAGAAATATTCTCTGCTCAGATTCCCCTTTCGCTCTTAATTCTTTGGAATGCATATCCAGACAAAAAGCACAGCCATTCATTTGTGAAACTCTGAAATACATCAGTTCCAGAAATGAATTGTCCAGTGAAGAATGCTGTATCTGAAATCCCATGTTGTGAAGTGCATTTATAGCCTTATTTCCGATCGCAAATGCGTTGATTCTTTGTGACATAATATTTGTTTTTGTGATTAATTATGTGACAAATGTAGAGTGGAATTTCCCTGAATTTTTTTACAAATGATAAATTTTAAAAGGAAAGATTTTAGAAGCTAGAAGCTAGAAGTTACTATTAGGTAGAGGATATATACTCAGTCTGCAATAACTTCCCTCTTCCAGCTTCCATCACCCCTTCTTCTCATAATTTCTGTGCTCTGATTCTGCTCAGGGAAACCTGAGTGATGCCAATATAATCAGCAAGATCCCCAAGACTGATGCGTTGAATAAGATCAGGTCTTTGTTTCAGAAAATTATGATACCGTTTTTTTCCATCATCTTCCAGCATTTCACTGATCCTTCCCATCATATTTACCGGAGCTTTTGAATACAACTTACTGAAAAGTGTTTCTGCCGTATGATATTTTTTGCATAATCCTTCAACAACATCTCTGTGTATCCGAAGAACTTCTGTAGGTTCCAGGGCAACAATCATATATTTTGATGGATTTCCGGTAAGAAAACCACTCAATTCTGCAAAAAAAGCATTCTCAGCAAAAAATGTCATGATAAAATCTTTATCTCCATTGTCAAAAAACAGTTTTACAAGCCCTTTTTCAATGAAATAAAAATACCTGCAGGTTTCATCAGCTTTTAACAGAAAATCTCCTTTTCTGTAAGTTTTGGATTCCAGATTGGAAACAAGTCCGTCTATTACTGCCTGTTCTGGTTTTAAGATTTTTTCAATAGATTGAACGAAATGAGTGTGAAGCATAAATAGGAAACTGTTTTGTGAAAATAAAATTAATAAAAAAAGCGGTCCTATTTATAAGCCATACTTCGAAAAAGAATTTTTAGCTTTGTTATATAATGAACGACCACTATCTTAAAAAACTAGACCGGGTAACGGCCATCCTTACCCAGCTGCAGTCTAAACCTATTGTGAGGGCTCAGGATCTGGCTGAAAAATTCGATGTCAGTATCAGAACCATTTATCGTGATGTGAAAACGCTGGAAAATGCCGGGATTCCCATTGTGGGAGAAGCGGGTAACGGATATTCATTAATGGACGGCTATAAACTTCCTCCAATCATGTTTACCAAAGAAGAGGTGTTAAGTTTCATTACCGCGGAAAAACTGATGCAGAAATTTTCCCATCAAAGCTTAGGGAACCATTATCAGGCTGCCATGGAAAAAGTGCGTTCAGTGCTGAAATATTCGGATAAAAATCTGATTAAAAATATTGAAAAACAGATTGATGTTTTCAGCTTTCATACAGATTCCGGGGACTCGCTGAAAAATGTGATTCCTATTATTCTCGAAAGTATTGCAGAGAAAAGCCAGTTGAATATAAAATATCAGACGGTAGACGGGAGAGTGAATAACAGAACAATTGAAACAGTGGGGATGTTTTTTGAGTTTAATTTTTGGTACATCATGGCATTCTGTATGTTGAGAAAAGATTTCAGACAATTTCGTATTGACAGGATTCTGGAAATTTCAAAAACACCGAATCCTTTTGTGCAGGAATACGGACAGGTGAATGATTATCGCAAAAAATCAAATGGAAATAAGGTTAAAGCTAAACTTCTGGTTGACAAAAAGATCATGAATCACCTGGTAAATTCTAAAAAATATTATGGACTTATAGAAGAAGTAGAAACCGAAAATGGAGTAGAACTGACTTTTGAAACAGAATGGATCAATGACGGGTTTCCCCGCTGGCTCATCACTTTTGCAGACTATGCCACAGTTCTGGAACCCGAAAGTCTTCGCACACGATTGAAAGAACTGCTTCTGAAAATGACAGAAAGACATCAATAAAACCCCAACAGAACATCTGTTGAGGTTTAAAGACTTAATTGAGGCAAATAAATGAAATGGTTAATAAGCGAAGAGCAAAATCACAAAAAAGCAGTGGTGTTGAGTCGCAAAAAAATGATATAAGTTGTTGGTGAATTGAAGAAAAATCACTGTTGAAAAAATGACATTGCAGAGGTGATTTTTTTCAGGATTTCCACCTTTTTGCGATTTTATCCTTCCGTTTTTATTAGAATCTTTCCCAGAAGAAAGGAGGTTCAATTCCCAAAGCTCTCAGATACACATATCCTTGTCCACGGTGGTGAACCTCATTATCTACAAAATAAAGAATGTTTTGATATACCGGAAACTCATACTCTCCAAATAAATTGAAAGTTTCCTGGAAACGATCCTCAGAAATCAGATTGAAATAATGATTAATCACTTCTGTTTCTTCATCCCACTTCTTTAAGATTTCTTCTTTTGTTTTCGGATTGAAAGCTTCTTCGTTGTAAGCTTCTGTAGTCCCTTCCACAATTCCTTTTAAAGCAGGTCCGGCAATTCCGATCAGTTCTACTGCAAGCTTTGCAAATGGTCTCATTCCGCCTACTGAAAATTCAAATAGTTCTTTCTCAGGAAAAGATTCAATGACTCTTCTCGTCAGATTTCTGTGTCCCTGCCAATCGTTTAATAATTGTTCAGAAGTCATGAATTGTTTTGTGGCTGTGGCTGTAGTTGTCATAATGTATTTGTTTTGTTTGTTGTTGATACAAAGGTAAGAGAGGGCTATGACAACAGTTTGTCAGTAGGATTTTTGATATTGAAAAAATATTTTTTTAATCTTCAAATATTGGCTCTAATTTTGCGTTAGAAGAGTAGTGTATTACTAAAAAAAATCGCAATTAATAGAATTATGAAGAAGTATATTTTGCCTGTTGTCACTGCTTTTTTAGTAGTATCATGCAATAAGATAGAGGAAAAAATTGACCAGACTGTTCAAAAAACTACCGAAACCGTGCAGCAAAAAACACAGGAAGTGGTGGAAGAGACGGTAAAGAAAACAGTCAATGAATCTATAAATTCTTTAACCAATTCCGAAGACGTTAAGTTTAATACTGTTTTTCCTGGTACAGGAGCTTCTATAGTTTCTGAAGAAAGGGGTAAGAAAATTAAAATTCCGGGAAGATCTGAAGGGTATATTTTCAAATACAAAGCAGATATTGCAGTACTGCTTCCGTTTCTGGAAGGACAGCCTGCTTCTGACGAAAGTAAATCTGATAAAACTGCCCGAAAGATTGATGGACAGAATATTATTGATAAAATAAGTTTCCTATCGAAATTTCTTCCTGACAATACATTTGATGCAAGTATTCTTGAAGATATTAAATCCGATAAAAACATTCAGTATTATAAGCTGAAAAGATTTCCCAACAGTAGTACAATCATCTACAACCCAAAAAATCAGACCATCATACAATACGTAGAGGTAAATAAATAATTTGGATATGGCCGGTTTCTCCCGGCCATTTTTTATTCCCACTCATTGCGAGCCATAGGCGAAGCAATATCAACCCGTTGAAAACTACTCATCAGAACGAATGAAATCATGTTTATTTCCGATGTTGAGTAATTAATTTTTTTATACAAATATGATGTTATTGATTTATTTTTTTTCATGTTATTAATAAATTACTTTATGTTTTGTGGGTTAATTCTCATTTTAATGAAATGGTATAATTTTCGCAAATATGAAAAAGAATTATTATTATATGTTTTGTTTTTGTGTTTAATATTGATTTTTTCATTAGATTTATTGAATAATTAACAATTGACATGAAAAATAATTTATTTAATGGAAAAATCTATGCATTAGTATTAAGCGGAGCAGGTGCTATGGGATATGCTCAGGACAGCATAAAACAAAATAAAATAGATGAAGTGGTGGTTACCACAGGTAGAACCAAGCCCAGAACCATCATTACCTCTGCCATTCCTATTGACAATATTTCGGCAGTACAGCTAAAATCCACGGGGCAGGTTACTTTTGATAAAGCTTTGACGTATGCTGTACCCTCTTTTAATTCATCACAGCAAACTGTTTCTGATGCAACGGCTCACTTTGATCCTGCAGATTTAAGAGGATTAGGGCCTTCCAGAACATTGGTTTTAGTGAACGGTAAAAGAAAAAATCAAAGTGCTTTAATTTATGTAAATGATACACCGGGAAAAGGTGAAGTAGGTACAGATTTGAAAAGTATTCCTTCAGCAGCCTTACAAAATGTAGAAGTATTGAGAGATGGAGCATCTGCACAATACGGCTCGGATGCTATTGCAGGAGTAATTAATATAATTCTTAAAAACAGTGTGGGAAAAAGCACGGTCAATCTTTTTTCAGGTATTACATCAAAAGGAGACGGTTTTAATATCGGAGCAGATTTTAATACGGGAATCAGAGTAGCAAAAACAGGAAGCCTGAATCTTACATTTGGATTTTCCTCTCAAAATAAAACGAACCGCGCAGGCTCTGTTACAAAAGACGAACTTTTTGGTGTCGATAATGCCTGGACACAAGCTAATCCTGGTCTGGGAATGATTATAGGGCAGCCGGAAACAAAAGTGGGCAATATGTTTGTCAATTTTGAATTGCCAACAGGTGAAACAGGTAAATTTTATGCTTTTGGGGGTACCACTTACAGAAGTGGGACTAGCTTTGCTTTGTACAGAACGCCCTATTGGGTAACTTCAGATTTTGGTTTATTAACTCCACAAGGACAACCTTACAATGGATTTCAACCACAATTTAAAACAGATGTTTACGATTATAATTTAACCTCCGGATGGAAAGGAATGTTTGGAAAATGGAGTTTTGATGGCAGTGCAACCTTTGGCTCTAATGCCGTAGATTATGCTGTAGGAAATACTATTAATACATCTTTGGGGGCAAATTCACCAACCTATTTTAAAGCAGGTGGCCACCAGTTCAGTAATATTATTGGAAACGTAGATATCAGCAGGGATTTTGGTGCCCTTGTTTTAGGAGCCGGAGCTGAAGTACGTAATGAAAATTATCAGGCAAGGGCAGGAGAAGAAGCATCTTATAAAGGAAGTGGAGCAGAATCATTTCCAGGACTGCAGCCTCAAAATGAAGTTAACAAAAATCGTCAGAATATCGGAGCTTACATGAATGCTGAATGGGATGTTACGAAAAACCTGTTAATTGGAGGAACGGTGAGGTATGAAAATTTCAGTGATTTCGGAAATAATGTTTCATGGAAAGGAAATGCAAGGTATAAAGTACTGGATGATAAATTGGTTTTCCGTGGGTCGGTTTCTACAGGATTCCGTGCGCCTTCATTACACCAGATTTATTACTCTAATGTTCAAACCAAAATTACAGGGAATACAGTAGCTAATCAGGGTACTTTTAATAATGACTCTCAAATTATAAGATCTGATCTTGGGGTACCTAAATTAAATGCTGAAAAAGCCTTTAATATTACGGGAGGATTTGCCGTAAAGCCTTTTAAAAACCTTACTATTACAGCGGATTATTACAGAATAAAAATTAAAGACCGGGTTCTTTTCTCAGGAGATATTGGGTACAAAACCGGTGATCCGGGAAGTCCGGATCTGACAAATCCTGTGGAAATCATATTAAACAATAACAAAATAACCTCCCTGAAGTTTTTTACCAATGCTGTAAATACAGTGACTGAAGGGGTTGATTTTGTCGCTAATTATTATACTTCTGCTATTGGCAAAGGAAAATTGGGAATTATTGCTGCTTTCAATTATAACGAAACTAAAATAGTAGATAATATTGCCGTTCCGCCTATTTTGGCTGAAAACGGCTATTCAGAAAACTTTTTTGATAGAAAGGAACAATCCAGAATTATCTCTGCAAGACCAAAAACAAAAACTATTCTTAGCCTTTCGTATGATATTTCAAAGTTTAATTTTAACCTTAATAATACGTATTTTGGTTCGGTTACATGGCAGCACGCTACTGATCCTGCCAAAGATCAGACATTTTCCGGTAAGGTAATTACAGACATCGTTTTAACCTATAAAATCACGAATGATCTTAAAGTTTCCGGAGTTGTCAATAACTTATTTAATATTTATCCGGATATAATAGACAGCAAAGGAGATGTAGTAACAGATCTTGGAGGAAGGTTCAAATACCCTTGGGAGGTCAATCAGTTTGGATTTAACGGAACTATTTTTCAGCTCAATGTCAATTATACTTTTTAACTCATCAATAAGGAATTGAAATTTGCTTGTCATGCTTAACAATGAGAAAGCAATTTCAAAAGATATACAAACATCTATGTAAAATTGCCTGGTATTAATTAATGTCAGGCAATTTTTTTTTCAGATAGGATAGGAACTAATTCCTACATTTTACTTTTTACATTGTACAAAAAAAAGTATTTTAGTACTATGAAAATTTATACAAAGACAGGAGATAAAGGCCAGACTGCATTGTATGGCGGAACAAGGGTTTCCAAAGCCAGCGCAAGAGTAGACAGCTACGGAAATATAGACGAATTGAATTCATTCATTGGGATTTCAAAAAGTCATATTGAAGATGAAGAAGTGTTGAGACAGCTGAAGAAAATCCAGTTTGATTTATTCACGGTAGGTTCAGAAGCTGCAACACCTGTAGATAAGCTGATGCTTGCCAACGGAAAATCACGCCTTCCGATTATTATTTCAGAAACTGAAATTGAAGAGCTGGAACAATGGATGGATGCCTTCGATGAAAAGCTGGAACCTCTTCAGTACTTTATCTTGCCAGGTGGTGGAAAATCTGCAACTTTTTTACATGCAGCAAGAACCATCTGCAGAAGAGCAGAGCGCTCATTGGTATTTCTGAATGAATCAGAAGAAGTACGCCCTGAATTGATTAAATATTTAAACAGACTTTCAGATTATCTTTTTGTGTTGGCAAGATACATTTCAAAACTGAACAACGAACCGGAAGAATACTGGAACCCGAATGAGAGATAAAGCATTACTTTTCATCAACGGAGAGGCTCCAAAATCATTACCCAATCCTGATAATTATGGTTTAGTTGCCTGCACAGACGGTGCTTTTCATTATTTAAAAAGAATGGGTTTTCCTCTGGATAAACTGGATTTTATATCCGGTGACTTTGATTCACACTCCGGATCAGATGAAGATATGTATGAAGGAAAATTTATCCTTACCTTAGATCAGGAAAAAACAGATTTTCATAAAGCACTGGAAATTATTCAGGAAAAAGGGTTTTCAGAAACTGATGTTTTTGGAGGAAGTGGAGGCGAGCAGGATCATTTTTTGGGAAACCTTACCGTTGCCTATGCATTCAAAGATCAGATGAACATTAAATTTTATGATGAATTTTCAGAGTATTATTTTATTCCCAATCATTTTACATTGAAAGGAGCGAAAAAAAGAATGATCTCTCTTTACCCTTTTCCATCGGTGAACAATATAACAACAAAAGGACTTAATTGGCCTTTAACCAACGAAAATCTAAGCATCACATCAAGAATAGGAACCCGAAATTTTGCTGTTGAAGATGAGATTTCTGTAGAATATGAATCAGGTGATGTTTTGTTATTCGTAGGAGTCAGCGAAATAGAATATCCAACAATCTACTAAAGAATCAATTATCAATAGAAACGGGTTTAACCCATTTAAAAAAAGACTGTCATTAAACACCAATTACACCAATGTTTTTCACAAATGGCACGAATTTTTACATCAATAGAAACGGGCTTTAGCCCGTTTAATAAAAATAAATACATCCATTGGCTTTAGCCAAAACTTATTAAAAATATTGAATAAACTAATCAAAATATCAGTGTTCACCATTTCATTATGCTGCATAGTCTCATGTAAGACCCAGCATTTTGAAACACCCGAATATGGAAAAAATGAAACTGAAAAAGTAATTCATATTAAGAAAGTAACGAATTTCCGTACGGTAGGAAATATTAAAAACACAGAAGGAAGAACTTTAAGAGAAGGAAAGTTATACCGAAGTGCCCATCTTCATCAGCTTAAAAAGAAATCTTTTGATGATGTTGAAAAACTGGGGATCAAAGAAATTATTGACCTTAGGAATTCAAAAGAAATTACTCAGAAGCCGGATCAGCTGCCGGCAGAAACTGCATACAAAAAATATTCAGCGTTCGAAGATGAAGGAGATCAGTTGGCTCAGGCGAAAAAACTGGTTCTAAAAGGTAAAGTGAATGCTTCCGATGCCGATAAAAGAATGATTGATTTTTACCGTGAGTATGTGACGGAAAACCCCGAAACCATAAAAAGGATTATTACAGAAATTCTGGAATCTAAAGACCCGATTCTTTATCACTGTACAGCGGGAAAAGACAGAACGGGAATTATCACGGCATTACTTCTTACGATTCTGAAATTTGATAAAGAGACTATTTACAACGAATATCTTCTCTCTAATAATTATAGGAAAGATCTTGTTCAGAAGAGGCTTCGTCTTGCCAATACTTTACATTTTCTCTATCCGAAAATGGATTTACAGGTACTGGAAAAACTGAGCTGGGTTGAAAAAAGATATCTTGATGCTGCTTTTGGGGAGATCAATAAAAAGTATGGTTCTACGGATGCTTATATTCAGCAGGCATTAGGGATTTCAGATGCTAAAAGGAGGGAATATATTCAAAAGTTTACGTATTGATTATCAGAGATAAATTTCTATAAGATTTAATATTGGGTGTTTATTTAAAATTATAATAATTTTAACACCTAAAAATGAAACTTTTTTAGCAATTTTGCATTTCTTAATTCACTTGTTTAGAAATGAAAATAAAGTACTCGGAACTTATTGATCAGACATTATATTTTCCTACAGAGGAATTTAATGTTTCTGAGAACAATTTGTTGTTTCACGACGTTCCACTGATGGACGTAGTTGAACAATTTGGCACTCCGCTAAAGATTAGCTATCTGCCGAGAATTTCTCAAAATATTCAGAAAGCAAAAAGCTGGTTTAAAGAAGCTTTTGAAAAAACCGAATATAGAAAGAATTATACCTACTGCTACTGCACAAAATCCAGTCATTTTAATTTTGTATTGGAAGAAGCATTGAAAAATGATATTTCAATAGAAACTTCTTCTGCTTATGACATGGATATTGTAAAGTCTCTTTATGAAAAAGAGAAAGTAGATAAAAATATTGAAGTCATCTGTAATGGTTTCAAAACTGATGATTATCTGGCAAAGATTTCAGATATGATCAACAGCGGTTTTGAAAATATTACTCCGATTCTTGATAATTACAGAGAATTGGATAAACTTACGGAAAGCATTGATTCTACCTTTAATATCGGAATCAGAATTGCATCAGAGGAAGAACCGAAGTTCGAATTCTATACCTCAAGATTAGGAATCGGATATAAAGATATCATCCCTTACTACAGCCAGAAGATCGCAGAACACCCGAATGCAAGATTGAAAATGCTTCACTTCTTCATCAATACCGGGATTAAGGATACTTCTTACTACTGGAATGAATTGTACAAATGTCTTCGTGTATATGCCCGTTTGAAGAAAATTGCTCCTGAAGTAGATTCACTGAACATCGGAGGTGGTTTCCCAATCAAAACTTCTTTGAACTTTGATTATGACTACCAGTATATGGTAGAAGAGATTGTTTCTCAGATCAAAAAATTCTGTGAAGAAGAAGGAGTGGAAGAACCTAACATCTACACGGAATTCGGAAGCTTTACCGTAGGGGAAAGTGGAGCGAACCTTTACAAAATTATCTCTCAGAAACGTCAGAATGACAGAGAAAAATGGAATATGATTGACTCTTCTTTCATGACCACTCTTCCTGATACATGGGCCATTTCAAGACACTTTATCATGCTTCCGCTTAACCGTTGGGAAGATACTTATGAAAGAGTATTCCTGGGAGGACTGACTTGTGATTCGGATGATTATTATAACTCAGAACAGCATACCAACGCAATTTATTTACCTGTTTTCAGTGATACAAAACCTTTGTATATCGGATTCTTCCACACGGGAGCTTATCAGGAAACCATCGGTGGATATGGCGGAGTACACCACTGTCTGATGCCTCAGCCTAGACACGTCCTGATTCAGAAAGATGAAAACGGCGAACTGCAATACGAAATTTTCCGTGAAAAACAGGAACCGGAAGATATATTGAAACTGCTTGGTTATAAATAAGACTTTAATCTGTCATTGTGAAGAACGAAAGTGACGAAGCAATCTCATCTTAATGTTTTAAAATTTAACCATTAAGTTTTTTATTAAGAATTAAGGAAAGTTAAGGATCTTCACTTCGTTCAGATGGCAAAGTACATACAAAACAAAAGCTCTCAGATTTTTCTGAGAGCTTTTTTATTTAAAAATATTTTGAAATTTTATCAAGTTCGAGATCTTCATAATCCGAGACTACAGTATCCGCTAAGGTGTAATCCTGATTTTTCGAATGTGGACTTCTGTATGCGGCACAGAAAATTTGCGCTCTGTGGGCTGCCAGGATTCCGTTGGTAGAATCTTCAATCACCATACAGTTTTCAACAGATTCTCCTGCCATTTCTGCTGCCAGTAAGAAAACTTCAGGATGAGGTTTTGATTCTTTTAAATCAGCACCGCTGATCTTTCCGCTGAAATATTGCTCTAACCCGAATTTTTCAAAAACCATATTGATGGTTACCATGGTAGCAGAAGAAGCCAGAATAAGCTTGAGGCCATTTTCGTGATAATGTTCAATCAGTTTCCTTACTCCGGGAATCAAATCAAATTCATCATCATTATAAAAATAATCTTTGAAATGAGATCTTTTAATCCCTGCAATGGATTCATAAGTCTGATTTAAATTGAATTCCTTAATCAGTGTTTCAGAAACCCTTTTGGTGGAAGCTCCGGTAAAAGAGGTGTATAAATCTTCGGAAACCGCAATTTCCAGTTCATCAAACGTTTTGAAATAAGCTTTTCTATGCAATGGCTCTGTATCTACAATCACACCATCCATATCGAAAAGAACAGCTTTTAAAGGCATATTATGAGTTTTGTACAAAAATAACTTTTAAAATTTAAACATTAAAATATTTAAAAATTTAAAAAATAGCATGAAGGTTAAAAATTCATAACACACCGTTCATCACTTATAACTCAAGGACTATTTTGTATCTTTGTGAAATCATTTAATCTTTCAATCATTTAATTTTTTAATTAATAATTATATATGAAAACATACGCAGGAATTCCCGAAGAAAACGCAACGTTAGAGAATTCGAAAGTAATGTTGGTAACTGTTCCTTATGATGGAACTTCAACATGGGGTAAAGGAGCTGATAAAGGTCCGGAATTATTCTTAAACGCTTCTGAAAACATGGAGCTTTATGATATTGAAACTCAAACAGAACCTTACCTACAGGGAGTTTATTTGGCAGGAGAAGTTTCTGAGAAATCCAGTCCGGAAGCAATGACAGAAGCGGTTTATCAGAAAACAAAAGAACTTTTGAACAATGAGGGTAAATTATTCACTCTTTTTGGGGGCGAACACTCTGTTTCTATTGGTTCTATCCGTGCAGTAGGAGAGAAGTTTGAAAACCTTACCGTTCTTCAGCTTGATGCTCACACAGATTTACGTCCTGATTTCCATGGTTCTACATCAAACCATGCTTGTGCTGTTTTTGAAGCGAATCAGAAGCATAACTTAGTACAGGTGGGAATCCGTTCTATGGATGTTGAAGAAGTTGAATATTTACCGGAAGGAAGAGTATTCTTTGCTCACGAAATTGCGAACAATGAAAACTGGATCAACGATGTATTGGAAAAAGTATCAGGAAATGTTTATATCACAATTGATTTAGATGCTTTTGATCCTTCTATTGCTCCTTCTACAGGAACTCCGGAGCCAGGTGGGTTACAATGGTATCCAACGCTGGAATTATTGAGAAAAGTATTTGAAAAATGTAACGTCGTAGCATTTGATATTGTAGAATTAATGGATTCTCCAATGGCTAAGCCAACGGCTTTCTTATCTGCGAAGCTATATTACAAAATGCTTGCTTACTACGATATTTATAACAACAACTAATATTCCGCAAGAATCGGATTTTTTCTGCCGTATATTCTTTGGAAATTTGTGAGGTAAAATAATAATACAATGTCCACACAAAGTCAGATAGATTATAACAGAATTGCCAAGGCGATAGAATATATCCAGAGCAATTTCAGGCTTCAGCCAAGTTTGGAGGAAGTGGCAGAGAATATTCACCTGAGTCCGGCTCATTTTCAGAAGATATTTACTGATTGGGCAGGAACAAGTCCAAAAAAGTTTTTACAGTTCATCAGTCTTGAACATGCTAAAAACTTATTGAAGGAAGAAAAAGCAAGCTTATTTGATACCGCTTACGAGACGGGATTCTCCAGTACCAGCAGGCTTCATGACCTGTTTGTAAAAATAGAAGGAATGTCTCCGGCAGAATATAAAAACGGAGGAAAAAGCCTCAGTATTCATTACAGTTTTTCTGAAAGTCCTTTCGGAAATATACTGGTAGCTTCTACAGAAAAAGGAATCTGCTACATGGCTTTTGAAAACGATAAAGAAACAGCATTAGGGGAGCTGAAACAGAAGTTCCCCAATGCTTCTTTTATTGAAAAACAGGATGCTTTTCAAATGAATGCATTGTCCATATTCGATAAAGACTGGACAAAACTCAATACGATAAAATTACACTTAAAAGGCACCGATTTTCAGCTTAAAGTATGGGAAAGCCTGTTGACAATTCCGATGGGAAAACTGTCTACTTATGGCAGCCTGGCTGAAAAAATTGGAAACCCTAAAGCTTCCAGGGCGGTGGGAACAGCTATTGGAAGTAACCCTGTTGCATTTCTTATTCCATGTCACCGTGTTATTCAGTCTACCGGGCATCTTGGCGGCTACCGATGGGGAAGTGAAAGGAAGCAGCTGATTGTAGGTTGGGAAGGTTCACAGATGTACTCGTAACATATTTTTACGACAAAAGGCACAAAAGAATTTTGAGAGATGGGTAATAAGATTAAAAATTATCTGTTATAAAGTTCACAAAAAGAGAATCAAAGATTTTCGAAGACTTTAGTGTACTTTTATGTATGAATCTTGTTACTTAAATGGTTTACTGTATTACAACTTTTGTGACTTTTACGGTTGAAAAATATTGATCCTTAAGTTTTGGCTAAAGCCAGTGGTTTGTTGAAACATTTTTTATTAAACGGACTAAAGTCCGTTCCTATTGATATAAAACTCGTGTCATTTGTGAAAAACATTGGTGCCATTTGTGTTTAAATATAAAAGACATCAATACATTTTACATTGTACATTTTACAACATAAAGCATTTAATTCTAAAACTATGATGAGTCTCTTCGAAGAAATATCAGATTATCCACTTAATATACTTCCACATGGTGGCACTGTTCATTATTATGGAAAAATTTTTTCAACAGAACAATCTGCCTTTTATTATGATTATCTGCTCAATCAGATTCCATGGGAAAACGATGAGGCATTAATCTTTGGAAAATTGATTTTAACCAAAAGAAAAGTAGCCTGGTTTGGAGAAAAAGCTTTTGAATATACCTATTCGAAAAGAACAAAATATGCCAAATTCTGGACTCCTGAATTATTAGAATTAAAAAAGAAGTGTGAAGAAGTTTCAGGGGAAACCTACAATTCATGTCTGCTCAATTTATACCATGACGGAAGTGAAGGGATGGCTTATCACAGCGATGGTGAAACGGATCTGAAAAAACATGGAGCAATTGCCTCTCTCACCTTTGGAGCGGAAAGAAAATTTTTATTCAAACATAAAACAACCCAAGAAAAGGCAGAGATATTCCTGGAAAACGGAAGTTTATTAATTATGAAAGGAACTACTCAGGACATCTGGCTGCACAGGCTTCCTCCAACCACAAAAGTGAAAACGCCAAGAGTAAATCTGACTTTCAGAACGATTGAGGAATAAAAAAATCTGGAATAGTCATTCATACTGCCTTTACTCCTGTCATCTGTGAAAATCTGTGTGATCAGATGGGAGATGAACAACTTAATCATCCGTAAAATTAAATCAGATTGCGACTGGCCATAAAAACAAAAAAAAGCTGTTCAAACGAACAGCTTTTTCAATTTATTTTAAAACTTCAGCTTCAATGGAGCTGTCGTCATATACTTTAATAAATGATTTTGTATAATCTTCTTTGTTGGCAAAATTCGGATTATCCATAAATTTCTGCGGATTGATAGCGAAAAGCGGGAACCATGTACTGCTGATCTGAATCTGGATTTTATGTCCTTTTTTGAAAGTATGAACCACATCCTGAAGCCTGAAATTAACAGCTGTTTTCTGATTAGGAATCAACGCTTCTCCCTTTTCTTTTGTATTTCTGAATCTTGCAGGCATAATCTCACTTCTTACCATCTGGTGATAGTTCCCATAGATAACACCTTCTTTCTTCTCTGCAGGTTTGAAATCTTCAGGGTAAACGTCAATCAGTTTTACAGCAAAATCTGCATCTGTGGACGTAGAAGCAATATTCAGTTTAGCCATGATCTCTCCGGCAAATGTAATGTCGTCAGTAAGAACATCTGTTGTGAATGTTAATACATCAGGTCTTCCTACTGCAAACCTCTGATCTTCCGACATATAATTTTTAGGAGTGAAGCCGTTGAAATCTTTTAAATGATCTGAGCTTAAAACAGGATTGTTTGGATCACTGTAATATTCAGAATAGCCTTGCCCTGAAGCTTTTTTCAAGGTTTTATCTGCCAGATAGAAATTCACTTTCTGTGCATTTTTAGGGGGATAAGAAGCAAATTCTTTCCATTCTTTAGCACCGGTGTCATACATGAGTGCTTCAGGAAGTCCCGCATCTTCTTTGGTGTTGCCTTTCAGATAATGGTTGAAGAATTTTGTTTCAATATTTTTCTGGTAATAAGTAGCAATGCTGTCACCAAAATACGTTTCACTGTGGAAATGTTTTCCCTGTTCCTGAGACCATCCGCCATGTGAGAAAGGTCCCATTATAATTGTATTTTTGGCTTTAGGACTTGTTTTTTCAATCGTCTTATAAATATTCAGAGGACCGGAAAGATCTTCTGCATCAAACCATCCGCCAACGGTCATTACAGCATGGCTGATATTCTTCAGATGAGGAAGAAGACCTCTTTTCTGCCAGAATTCATCGTAGTTGGGATGGTTCATAATTTCTGTCATGAAGAAATTATTTTTGTAATATTTTTCATAAGCATCTTTCAGTGTGCCCATATCTCTGTAGAATTTCAGACCGTCTTCAGAAGTCTGCTTGATGAAAGAATCCATATACCATGCCTGTTTTTCCGGCTGTGTTTTCTGTACACCAAAAACCGGGAATGTTCTGAAGTACCCCAGCATAAATCTTCCGTTGTGAAGAAAATCATCATTCCAGAAATCTGAAATAGGTGCCTGTGGTGAAGAAGCTACTAAAGCAGGATGCTGTGATAGGGTTCCTACAGCAGTATAGAATCCAGGATATGATGTTCCAAACTGGCCTACTTTACCATTGTTATCTTTAACATTTTTCAAAAGCCATTCGATGGTATCATATGTATCTGTACTTTCGTCAACATCTTTTTTGGTTTTACGCTCTACCTGTGGAGTCATATTGGTAAAAGTACCTTCACTCATATATCTTCCGCGTACATCCTGATACACGAAAATATACTTGTCTTTCATAAGGTAAGTGTTAGGGCCCACCTTTGTTTTATATTCACTCTCTCCGTATGGGGCGATGCTGTAGCAGGTTCTCTGCATCAGAAACGGATATTTATTTTTGTTTGTTATATCTTTCGGGATATACACTGCTGTGAAAAGTTTCACTCCGTCACGCATTGGAATATAAAATTCTTTCTTGGTGAAATTGTCTTTAACGAAAGTATCTTTCTGTTCCGTTTTCTGAGCTTTTCCAAGAATGAAAAAAAGAATACATAATACTGAAATATGGATTTTCATAAAAAAAATTTGCTGCTAATTTAAAAATAAAAATAGGTTTATCCGTATATCTTGTTTAAAAGGTTATGGGTATTTATTGGAATGAGTATTATGGTAAACCACCCCGTCAAAAATTCTTTGAATTTTCGCCACCCCTCCTGAGGATGGGAATATTACGTCTTCATTTGTAATGGTGTTCGGGGTTGAATGTTAGGTTATTCATCAAAATAGCCGGAAAGATCCGGCCATTATCGAAAATATATATAAAAGTATGGTGTTGCTTTATTGCATTTTTTTACCTGCAAACTTATTCAGTTTCATGCTGATGGAAAACATGATGTATCGTTTCAGGATAAGGTCTTCACGGTCTTCGAAGTAAGAGTCTGTGATTGTTCTTCTCACACTTTGATTCTGATTTAAAACATCATAGATCTTCACTTTCGCTGTAAACTGCTTCTTATAGAATGAATATCCAAGACTGGTATTCCAGAAATAGAAATCTTTTTTAAAGCCCGGAGCAATATTGGAATTGGTATTGTATTCAAAATCATTTCCAAATACAAATCTGCCCTGAAGCATATAATTGGTAAGTTCCAGTTTTAATGACTGATTGGCTGTATTTACTGTATTAATATCATAATTGGTATAATTTGAGAAGCTGTATCCAAGTCTGTAAGAAGGTTTGATGGTCATTTTATCTTTAATTTCATAGGTAAGATTAAGGCCTGGGTTTAGATTATAAGAATTGCTGGTGAAAGATTGTCCATCAATAAAACCGTTATTGTAAGCATAATTCATGGTAAATCTTGGATTGATAATAAGTTTATTATTCTTCCATTTCAATACTTTACTGAAACCTCCGCCGGCATTGATGCTTTTATTTCCGCTTATGTTGTCATAAGTGATCACCTGTTTTCCTGCATTATCATACTTGGAAAAATTGATGATATCATTATTTCTGTATGTAAAACCAATATTGAAATAGTAGCTTAACTCTTTCACTTTATTATAATTATTGAAATACAGATAAAGATTGTTGGTCCAGGTATTTTTTAAGTTAGGGTTTCCCTGATAGGTAATCAAGGGGTTTGATTCATCTTTATACGGAGTCAGCTGTTCTGCGGTGGGGATGGTGAAGTTGGAATAGTTGTAAATGTTCAAGGTTTTCCCTTCACTCAACTGATAGTAAAGATTGACATTATATCCAGGTAAAACAAAATTTTTCTGCAGATCATATTGCTGTCCGTTGTAGATAGAATTTACTTTCATATCAGAGATGTCAAGGTTCATGGAAGCCCAGAAATTCAGTTTCTTTTTACTCAGCTGGTAAGTGAATTCAGGAGAGATCTGATTGATTCTCTGTTTCATATTGTTGGATAAAAGCTGATTGAATTTAGTATAATCTCCTGTAGTATTATCAAAATCGTTTACATTTCTCAAATCTCTGACAGATCTGTTTTCATATTTTACTTCAAAACTTACCCTTGCTGAATCAGAAACAGGTTCTGTATATCCGGCAGTGAAATTAAAACTGCTGTTCTGATTTTTGTTGTTAGCCAACTGGTCCCTGTTGTCCACTGTTGTTCCATTGGGTTGATAGAAGGTATTCTGAGACTGGTTCAGGTTATCTCTTTTAGATTCGGAGATGGAACTGTTTATATTGGCAGAAATCACACGTCCTTTTTTCTTGAACTTTCTTGAGAAATAAAGGTAAGGATTAAATGAATTATTTTCTGAATTATTGTTTGAATAAGCATTACTTTCATTCAGAAGGCTGCCGTTATTTAAAGTAGATGACCGTGAATTATTAGAACTAAAGCTGCTGTTCCTGGAAAATCTTGGAGAAAGATAGATACTTGTCAGGGAATCCAGTGTAATTTTGGCTGAGGTATCAAAACTATATTGTTTGGATTCATTTTCTCCATTACTTTCAGAATTGGTCTGAAGAGTATAAGTGGGCAGAAGAGTAGATCTTGAAACTTTGGATTTTGTTTCTGTATTAGAATCGGTGTGCATCAGGCTGAAAGAATCCAGATCAGCATCTTTTCCCAGTTTATCACTGTAATTTAAGCCTATGGTGGTAGACCTTTGAATTCCTTTTGCACCACCTCCCTGATTATTTCCTGATGAAGAAACAGATCCTCCTCCCGTCCAGGAATTCCTCCCGTCACCCATACTGTCAAAGACATCATCTTTGGAAAATCCCTGTGAATTGATATTATTGGAAGAGCCAAGAATACTCACTTTCATATCTCCTTTGAAATAACTGGCCAATCCGCTTGCTTCATACCGCTTGTCTGATCCATATCCTACGGTAAGTCTCGTCAGTAATCCTTTATTTTTCTTTTCGTCAATATTAAAGTTGATTGTGGTATTCCGTGATTTGGCTGTTTTTCCGCTAAGTTCTTCCTCTTTTGTCTTGGTGGTGGTAAACTGAATATTCTTAATGATATCTGCAGGTAAGTTCTGGAGGGCAATTTTACCATCTTTATCAAAGAAAGGTTTTCCATTAATCATGATCTGATCCACCTCTTTTCCATTGACTGTAATTTTTCCCTCATTGCTGACCTCCACACCGGGAATCTGCTTCAGAAGTTCTTCAATTTTACTGTCAGGCCTTACTTTGATAGCGGCTGCATTGAATTCAATGGTGTCTTTCTTAATTTTTACAGGAGATACTGTAATTTTCACCTCATCAATGTCAGTAATGATGCCTTGTTTTTCAAGCTGAATTTCTCCCAGAGACAATGCCCGATCTATTTTCTCAAATTTTTTGGAGTAAGAAGATAATTTATCGGCATCAATTTTAAGAATGGAAGGTTCTTTTATTTCATCAATTTTCAGAGAGAATTTCCCTTCTTTATTGGTTGCCGTATAATTGATGATGGATGAATCTTTTTCTTTCAAAAGATAGACGGTGGAGTTTTCTATCGGCTTCTTTTCAGAATCGAATATTTTTCCGTCAATGTGTAGTTTTTGACCGTGCAGGATAATGACTGTGAACATCAAAGTCAATAGCAACAGAGTTTTCTTCATTAGTTCTTTTCAGAGCCGTAAAAATATAAAAACATCCCAAAGTTGGGATGTCTCTATGCTTTTTTTATAAAAATTTATTACTTTTTAATAAAAATTATGCTCTTAAATATCTTGAATAAGCATACCCTTCCTGACCGTCAGCAGTTTTTACTTTCCACCAGTCATCAGAAGTCTGCTCAATAAGAGTCACAGAAGAACCTTTTGCAGCTTTACCTACAACGGCAGCTTCAGTAGAAGGCTCCTGTCTGATGTTAAGATTAGATTCTTCCGTTGCTACCGTTAAAGAAGCTCCTGAAGAAAGACCTGCAACCTGTACATCAATATTGATATCTGAAGCAGAATAAGTAGAATCAATAGCTCCCAGAGCATTCCATACAGCATCTTTAGCCGCAGTATTGGAAGCATTTCCGGAAACATAAAGAATTCCGTCCTGCTCCTGAACCTGAAGATTTGAGATCCCTGCAGACTGTGCCGCTGAAACTACGCTTGAATATTTATCTTGTAATTCGCCCATTTTAAATTATTTTACGATTAGGTTGTTGTTATACTTTCCGATTTTCAAAGCATCTACAGATTCTTTGATTTTTCTAGCCTGTAAGCCGGAAACATTTCCTGTAAGAGTAAGCTGCCCGTTTACAACTTCTACTTTTACAGAAGGGAAATCCTTCACCGCATCCTGAACTTTTTTCTGAACAGCAGGATCTACAGCAGATGCTGTTTCAACAGGTGCTGCAGGGGTAGGAGCCGCTGCTATAGTAGACATATCCATTACATCTTTAACTCCGCTGATCGCTTTTAATTTTGCAATCATTGCGTCTTTAGACTGTTGATCTGCGAAAGTACCGCTTAAGTGAGCTACACCTTCTTTTACTTCAACAGAAGCATTGGGATTAGAAGTTACTATAGTTGTAGCCTGAGTCTGAAGGTCGGCATCAGAAACTTTCTTTTTACAAGAAATAGCACCGAAAGATACAGCTACAGCTAATGCAGCCATTGCAATAGTTTTTTTCATATTGTATATTTATTAATGTTGTTATACACTCAAATGTAATAATAAAATTTGTACCAAAAGAATAAAAATTCAATAAATGTTTCTTAATTTTTTTACAATATTTTCTAAACCAGGGATTTAATTTTCAGGGATTAAAAACTTAATCTAAAATTCATCCTGATAGAAGAAAATCTACTGTCAATTGAAAAACCATTATATTTGCGCAAATTGAACTATATATATGAAAGGACAGAATAAACTTTTTATAGCAATTATCATTGCTCTTCTTCTGGGAGTAGGAATTGGAGGTATTGTACACGTAAGCTATCCGGATAGTGCAGAACCTTTTTCCAAGAATATAAAACTGTTGGGAACGGTTTTTATCAGATTGGTACAGATGATTATTGCTCCATTGGTTTTTACGACATTAGTAGTGGGAATTGCCAAAATGAGTGATATCAAAATGATCGGAAGAGTAGGAACAAAAGCAATGCTTTGGTTTATTTCCGCTTCTCTGATTTCCCTTTTCATTGGGTTGATTCTTGTTAACTGGCTTGAACCTGGGCATGTTACAAAATTGCCAATTCAGGATGTTGCTTCTGCGGATGAACTTCTTAAAAGCAGCAAAAGTTTTTCTATGGAAGACTTTGTAAAGCATATGATTCCTAAAAGTTTATTTGAAGCCTTTGCTACCAATGAAGTACTGCAGATCGTTGTATTTGCTGTGATGTTTGGAGTTGCCCTTGCTAATTTAGGAGAAGAATATGCTAAACCTGTAGTAAAGCTTTTTGATATCATTGCTCATGCTATTCTTAAAATGGTGGGATATATCATGTGGTTTGCTCCGCTTGGAGTACTGGGAGCTATTGCTGCGGTAGTGGCCACCAATGGTTTTGAAATCTTTAAAGTATATGCTATTTATTTAAGAGACTTCTTCTTTGCCATAGCCGTTCTTTGGCTGGTACTTTTGTTAGTGGGATATTTCATCTTAGGAAACCGTCTTTTTGATCTTTTAAAAAGAATTAAGGAGCCATTGCTGATTGCTTTCTCTACTACAAGTTCAGAAGCTGTATTCCCGAAATTGGTTGAAGAACTTGAAAAATTCGGGTGTAACAGCAGAGTAGTGTCTTTTATTTTGCCATTAGGATATTCATTCAACCTGGATGGAAGTATGATGTATATGACATTTGCTTCAATCTTTATTGCACAGATCTACGGAATTGAAATGACTCTTGGACAGCAGATCACGATGCTTTTGGTATTAATGCTTACGTCAAAAGGAATCGCTGGGGTTCCGAGAGCGTCTCTTGTAATTATTGTGGCAACATGTTCAATGTTCGGTATCCCGCCGGAAGGAATTGCTTTAATTCTACCAATTGACCATTTCTGTGATATGGGTAGAAGTATGACCAACGTATTAGGAAATACACTGGCAACTACAGCAGTTTCTAAATGGGAAGGGCAATTGACTGAGCCGTTAGACAAAATTTAAATATCAATGAGTTTAAATAACTTAGAAAATCATAAAAGCCATATTGAAGAATATGGCTTTGCTGTTATCAATAACGTGTTTTCACAGAAAGAGTTAGAGGATATCAATCTTGTTCTGAAAAATATAGACACTTCCAAGGAAAATTTCAGAAAGTCTGAAGACCTCTTTGCCATAAGACAGTTTTTAAAAGAAGTTCCGGAAATCAAAGACCTTGTTTTGAATGACAATATTCAGAAAGTGGTGAAGAAGATCTTCGGAGAAAAATATTTTGTGGTAAAAAGTATTTATTTTGATAAACCTGAAACCTCCAACTGGTATGTAGCCTATCATCAGGATCTGACTATTTCTGTAGATAAAAAGCTAGAGTTAGCTAACTTCGGTCCATGGACAACCAAACAAAATCAGTTTGCGGTACAGCCTCCACTGGCTGTGTTGGAAAATATTTATACCATCAGAATCCATCTGGATGATACCGATGAAAATAACGGAGCGCTGAAAGTAGTTCCAAAATCTCATGCAAAAGGTATTTACAGACCGGAAACCATCGACTGGACCATTGAAACAGAAGAAATCTGCAACGTTGAAAAAGGAGGAATTATGATCATGAAACCTTTAACACTTCATGGTTCCAACCGAACAACCAACGGAAAGAAAAGGAGAGTGATCCACATCGAATTTTCTGATATGGAACTTCCGGAAGTTCTGCAATGGTCGGAAAGAATGAATTGATAAAAACCGCCCTTCGAATATTTTCGAAGGGCGGTTTTTATTGCCGGAAGATGGATGCTGGAAGAAGGAAGTTTCTGAAAGCCTAAGTACTAATATTAATCTATTTATTAAATTTTTGAAAATCAAATTCTCTAACAAACGACTTCAAGAAGTAATTCGTCAAATAGAAACTTCCATCTTCACTCTTCCATCTTCCTTACTTTATACCAATCTCATCAATAAAAATATAAGCATCACCTCCAGCGCCCTGGTGCCATTCCGGAAGTTTTCCGAAATAGTAAGCTTTTACTTTGAGGTATCTGGCTTCAGTAGGAAGAATTTCTGTAGAAAAATCTTTGACCTGTACCTTCTCATCTTTAGCATCAATGTCATTCTCAACGGTTTTTAGAAGAATAAAATCTTTCCCGTTCATAGAAGCATAGTATTCTACTTTTTTAGGCATCAGAATCCAGGCTCTGCTGTCCTGAAGATAGGTGGAAGATAATGATTTAATATGTTGAGGAGATTTGAAATCAATAATTGTTTCAAAATTCTGCCCCTGATATCCATGCCATTCTCCTTTTCTCCAATTGACATCCCCTCTGATTCCATCAATAAGAGCCAGGTTTCCGGTAGCACTATACTGCGGAGTAACTTTTGACAGAATATTAATATCCCAATAATTAGGTCTTCTGTTGAAGCTGGCGGTGGTAACAGAACTTTTTTCACCGTTTCTTTCAGCATAAGCCATTACCTGAGTGGTTTTGGTGATGGAGAATGGACCTTTGTAAGTACTGAAAGTCTTTCTTTTGTTGCTGTCACTTTCATCCATCGTCATGTAATATACTTTGTCATTCGGATTCAATGGGTTGATTTCCACCTTGGTAGAAAAATCAAAGATTCTGTCCGCAGCAATTACCGGAGAGGCTGTTTGTTCAGTATATTTAAAATCTTTAGTCGGTTTTACGTTTTCAAACCCTAATTTTTTAAGTTCAGCTCTGCCTGTATTTTTAGTAATGGTTCTTGAGGTTCCATCTTCAAGATGAATTTTAATTTCATCAAAATAAGGAGTGGTAGTTTCCCATTCCGGTAATCCTGGAGTTACAGAATAAATTCCCATAGAACTTAGGATATACCAGGCACTCATCTGGCCGCAGTCTTCATTTCCAATCAATCCGTCAGGTGTATTTTTATAAAAATGATCAAGAATGTATTTGATTTTGGCATCTGTTTTTTCAGGTTTGTCTACGAAATTATACAGGTAAGCAATATGATGGCTCGGTTCATTTCCCTGAGCATACTGTCCCATTAATCCTGTAATGTCTACCTGTTCTCTACCTGTTGTTTTATCAGGAGCGGTAAAGATGGCATCAATGAACTGCTCGAATTTTTCTTTTCCGCCGTGAGCGGCAATCAGTCCCGGAATATCCTGCTGTACGGAATAAGAATAATGCCACGAATTCCCTTCTGTATAATTGTTGTTGACTTCTCTTGGATCAAAAGGTTCATACCAGTTTCCATTCTTTCTTGGCTGCATGAAACCTGTTTTAGGATTGTAAAGATTTTTCCAGTTTTGAGAACGTTTCATGAACTCCTGATACTCTTCTTTTTTGCCTAAAATCTTTGCCATTTGAGCAATACACCAGTCGTCATAGGCATATTCTACGGTTTTGGAAACACTTTCATGCTCATCATCTATACTGATATAATTATTCTGTTTGTAAGCATTCAATCCAAAAATATCCTGGATGGCAGAACCTTTGGCAGCCTGAAAAGCTTTTTCATAATCAAACCCCTGAATTCCTTTAGCCATAGCATCTGCAATGACAGAAACAGAGTGATAACCAATCATACATTCCGTTTCATTGGAAGCCAGTTCCCACACCGGAAGTTTTCCTCCCTGTTCGTATTGTTTGATGAAGGTATTGATGAAATCTGCGGTTCTTTTTCTGTCAATTAAAGTCATTAGCGGATGAGCTCCTCTGAAGGTATCCCAAAGTGAGAATACGGTATAATAATCAAAACCACTGGTGTTATAAAGCTTATTATCTCTGCCCCGGTATTTTCCGTCAACATCCATATTGATGTTGGGTTGGGTGAAAACATGATACAAAGCGGTATAAAAAACGGCTAATTTGTCTTTATCATCAGACTTTACTTCAATTTTTGAAAGTTCTTTGTTCCAATCAGCTTCTGCCTGTTTTTTTACGAGTTCAAAATCCTTCGGTTGTCCTTCTGCCAACATGTTTTTTCCTGCACCTTCATAACCTGTGGGAGAAAGGGATACTTTTACATTAATCTTTTCTCCTTTTTTAACACTGGTGGAAAATGCCAACGCAAGCTTTGTTCCGGTAAAAAGATTGTTTTCCTGTTTTCCGTTGGCCTCTTTTTTTGAAATTTTCATTGGTTTTGAAAACTCAATTCTGGCATAAATATATTGGTTGGTTGCCCAGGCTTCACTTCTTCTGAATACTTCAATGGTTTTGTCATCAATGATTTTTACTTCGCCTTCCAGAAGTTTGTCTCTATGGTTGAGGTCTAAAATAATATTCGCATTCCCTGCATTGTTGAAAGTATATTCGTGGTAGCCCACTCTTTTGGTAGTGGTAAGACGAACATCAATATTGTTTTTGTCTAATTTGACAGCATAGAATCCTGCGGTTGCCCTTTCATTTTTATGAGAAAATTTTGAAGAATAATCTTTGCTGTTCAGACTTGGATTTCCCATGGTGGGCATGAGCATAATATCTCCATAATCCGAAACTCCGGTGCCGTTCAGGTGGGTATGAGAAAAACCATAGATCACGGAATCCGAATAATGATATCCGCTGCATCCGTCCCAGCTTCCGTCAATTCTTGTATCCGGAGAAAGCTGTACCATTCCAAAAGGAACAATGGCCCCCGGAAAAGTGTGGCCATGGCCTCCGGTTCCTATAAATGGATTGACATATTGTGAATAATTCTGTGCCGAAATGATCTGAGTAATACATATGGAAAATGCAATAAGCCCTTTTTTCATGTTCTGATTTTATGAAGCGAAGATATTGAAAAACAGTAAAAGTGATGTAATAAAAGATAATTACGGTTTGTCTTATTAAAAACGATATAATTCATGAAGAAGACATTATTTGCTGTGATCATGCTGTCGCCCATAGCTGTATTCGCCCAAAGTATAGCAGGGAAGATTACCCAACCCGGAAATGGTGTTCCTGACGTAGAAGTTATTGCAATAAAGGATCAGAAGAAGCAGACCGCTATTTCAGACGAAAAAGGAAATTACTCACTGAAGCTTTCAGAAAACGGGAACTATAATATTAAACTTATCCAGGATGGTATAGAAATATCCAATAAAGATATTGTTATAAACGGAGCAGTGAAACAGGATTTTTTTGTTGAAAGAAGAAAAGAAAAACAACTAGAAGGCGTTACGCTTACTGCCAGAAAAAAACTGATTGAGAGAAAAGCAGACAGACTTGTTTTTAATGTTTCCAATTCTGTTGCTTCACAGGGAATGGATGGAGCTGATGCACTGGCGACAACTCCTCTGGTAAAAGTAGATGATAACTCAGGAGTTTCCATTGTTGGGAAGAGTAGAGTAGCAGTAATGATTAACGACAGAATTCTGAATTTGTCAGATGCTGAACTGGTTGTTTATCTGAAAAGTCTCAGATCCGAAAATATTGAAAAAATTGAAGTCATTACAGCGCCTCCAGCCAAATATGAAGCACAGGGAAACAGTGGTTTAATCAATATTGTTTTAAAGAAAAACCAGAATTTCGGGTGGAGTGGAAGTTTAACCTCCAGCCTTCAGCAACAGACCTATACCGGAAATTCAAACAGCATAACGATAAATTATCAGAATGAAAAACTACGTACTTCAATAAAACTAAGACAAAATAAAAATGAAAAACATTCCTATGAAAATTATTGGATAGAAGGAGCAGACGGTCTTAAAAGCAATGACAACAGAAGAGATTTCGGAGATGGGCTTGGTGCAAATGTAAGTCTTGATTATCAGTTGGGAGGAAAATCAAATATCGGATTTATTTATGATTTCGGATTCGGGCATTCCAATATGGATATCAGGAATACTTCAAACTATTTCCAGAATGGTAATTATACGAATACACTCCTTACCGATGCAGAGCACAGAGCCACGGGAAGACAACATACTGCCAGCGCTTATTATGACCTGAAATTCGGGAAGCAGGATCACAAACTGAGTATCACAGGAAATTATTTTTCCAATACGCCGGAAACAACTATTGATTTTACCACTACAGAGAGTTCGGGTGATCAATTTGTTGTAAAATCACCTTCTATGGTGGATTATACAATTTATTCCGGGCAGGCGGATCTTATATTACCTTATCAGTTTGCAAAGACAGAAGCTGGGGTGAAATTCACCAATTTTGATAATAATTCCAGTATATTTTATCAGAACTTGACGAATGGGCACTATATCACAGATCCATTGAAAAGCAATGAGTTTGAGTATAACGAGAAAAATTATGCCACTTATATCAGTTTTGAAAAATCATTCAGTGAAAAATGGTCGGCAAAAGCAGGTTTACGCTATGAATATTCTGTGGTCAACGGAAACTCTTTAACTTCCGGACAGCAGACCGAAAATTCCTACGGGAAATTTTTTCCAACGGCTTATATCAGTTATAAAAGCAATGAAAATCATACTTTCAACCTGAGTTATTCCAAAAGAATCGAAAGACCCGGATTCCGTGCGATCAATCCATACCGATGGTATAACAATATCAATTCTTATTTTACCGGAAATCCTTTTCTGAAGCCTTCTTTCAACCATAATTTTGAATTCTCTTATGTGTATAAAGGAAAATTATCTGCTTCAACGTACTTTCAGAGAACATTAGACGGTTTTGGACAGATTATGAATCTTGATGGAGAAAACAGGATCAGTACTTTTGCCAATTTTTATACTCAAAACAGTATGGGAATTACCCTGAACTATTCTGATACATTTTTCAAGAAATGGGAAGCCAATTATTCTGCAGATCTTTCTTATATGAAGACACAGGTTTTTGCTACAGATGTTGCTTCCAGAAAGGGGCTGGGCTATGATTTCAATCTTCAGAACAATCTGTCACTCGATAAAAATAAAACCATTCAGTTTATTCTTAATTACTGGTTTCGTCTGCCTTCCAATTTTGGAATGATACATTGGGAGTATCTGGGGAACTTGACTGCCGGAATGAAGATGAATTTCATGGAGAAAAATTTACAGATTAATGTGTTGGTTTCTGATATTTTTAAAGAGTCAAAAAGTTTAGGACAGATTTATTATACTACAGGAACTCATTCTTTCAATAATTATTACGATGCCCGAAGACTTACTGTATCTGCAACCTATACTTTTGGAAATAAAAAAGTAAAAGGAACTGACCGTAATGTGAAATTTGATGAAAAAAACAGGGCTAATTGATTATCTACTTTAAATTATTTGATGCACGTCATTCTGAATAAAACGAAGTGGAATGAAGAATCTCTTCTTTTTATGAGATTCTTCCTTCGTCAGAAATCGAAGATCCGACATAGTTAATGACAGAGCAAAATATTTAAACTTCTCCCTCAAAGAAATCATTGAGATATTCCTCTTTGTCTTTTTCTTCCCGTCCGGAACCAAGAAATTTTTTCCAGGACTGAGATTCATGATATACAATACCCATTTCCCAAACACAGTAAGTCGGAAGGTGGGTTTTGTTCCTGTCCCATATTTCAAATTTTCCGGAACCGTCATAGTATACGCTTTCCCATAATTCGTTTTCACTTCGCCACGTACACACTAACAGAAGATAATGATCTCCGCAGCGGTGCATGATAACGAATCCCAGATCATGAATATTTTTAAAGTTTTCTTCAGCATTTTCTATACACTTCCGGGCATGCTCAATGTCCTTTGAAGAAACTTGTGTGGGGTCATTTGCCAGATTATACCATTTGAATTTTGTTTTTCCGACAGTGAAAATTCCTTTTGGCTGTGCATATTTAGAAGGATAAGAAGTTGTTTTCATATCAATTGTTTTCTGGGCTTCGGTGTATTGTCAGGATAAAAAAACAGAAATAAGAAATTTTTAACGATCTGATTTATCACCTGATATTATAGATTTTATTGATTCTAAATTACCGAAAAAATGCGTAAATTTGTAAACAATTTATATTTATATGTTGACGAAAGAAAAGGTTCAGGATTTCCTTAAAGAAATAGAAGTAGACGATTTGGTGAATAATCTTCAGATTATGGGTAACGATGTTTATATTGACATGACCGCTCATTCGCCTGCAATGCACGAAAAGAAAAAACTGGAGGCAGCAATGAAACAGGCTTTTGCCAGTGAGTTTGGAGAAGAGGTTCATTTAAAACTTAAAATCGTTTCTCCGGAGCCTAGTGAAATTCAGCAAAGTCAGATCAAAGGAAAACAAATTCCGGGAATTCAAAATATTATCGCTATTGCTTCCGGTAAAGGAGGGGTTGGGAAATCTACAGTTTCTGCAAATATGGCAGTAACACTAGCTAAAATGGGCTTTAAAGTAGGATTATTAGATGCTGATATCTATGGTCCTTCAGTTCCTACCATGTTTGATACAGAAGGTGAAAAACCTATTTCTGTAGAAGTAAATGGAAAGAGTATGATGAAACCTGTTGAGAATTATGGCGTGAAAATGCTTTCAATAGGATATTTCTCAGGAGCTAACCAGGCTGTAGTATGGAGAGGTCCTATGGCTTCAAAAGCTTTGAACCAGATGATCAGAGATGCTGCATGGGGAGAACTGGATTTCTTATTAATCGATCTTCCTCCGGGAACAGGTGATATTCACTTGTCAATTATTCAGGAAGTACCGGTAACTGGTGCGGTGATTGTAAGTACACCTCAGCATGTTGCATTGGCAGACGTAAGAAAAGGAATTGCCATGTTCCAGATGGAAAGCATCAATATTCCGGTTCTGGGATTGATCGAAAATATGGCATATTTTACACCGGAAGAACTTCCTGACAATAAATATTATATCTTTGGGAACCAGGGAGCACAATATTTAGCTGAAGATCTTGGAATTCCTGTATTGGGAGAGATTCCGTTGATCCAAAGCATCAGAGAAGCAGGAGATGTAGGGAGACCGGCAGCGCTTCAGGATGGATCTAAAATTGCAGATATCTATACAGAAACTGCCAGAAAAATGGTAGAAAGCTTAGTGGAAAGGAATAAAAGTCTTCCTCCTACCGAAGCCGTGAAGATTTCAACAATGGCTGGATGTTCACCAAAAGCAAAATAATAATAGCTTTCAATATACTTGAAAGTACCAAATTGAACTGAAAAATATGGAAACAAACATAACGCACGAAGATACAGTAACAAGAGTAATGGAAGCTCTGGAAAGCATCAGACCGTTTTTGAATAAAGACGGTGGTGATATTGAGCTTATTGATGTGAAAGATAATCAGGTGTTTGTGAAACTTTTAGGTAACTGTTCCGGGTGCTCATTGAATTTTTCAACCTTAAAGCTAGGCGTTGAAAATACCATCAAGCAACATGCTCCGGAAATCGAAAAGGTAATCAACGTAGAGTAAAATTATATCTGAGATATTTTTAAAAGACAGGTTTTTTAAAGCCTGTCTTTTTTTGTTGAAAGAAATGATAATAACAAACCCCCGCAGATTGTAAGCCTGCGAGGGTTCTGATTATTAAAAACAATAATCAGGAAAATATAACTATGAATGCTGTGCTAAAAATCTCTTATAGTTCTCTTCATTTTCAAAATAAGCTACTTCACCTTCGTCACTGATCATAACAATATAGGCATCCGCTTTGTCTATTGTTTTTCCACTGAACGGATCTATGGCTTCTCTGGCTGTTTTATCCTTGGGAATCCTTTCTACACACATTTCACAGCAGCCGTAATACATTTTTCCGGCATGAGGAACCTCTATTTGTTTTTTACCCATGTAGGCATTATTAACCATACATACCGTTTCATTGGGAACTCTGTCCCCTTTTGCAAACTTTCCGGAAGTTTCCGGCTTCATTTGTTGAGCCATTGTTGGCTGCTCCGCATTAACTTTCTTAGATTTTTCCTGAGTGCATGCAGATAGCGCAACAGCACTGAAAATAATCATGAATGCGTTTCTGATTACTATTGTCATTGTTGATATTATTTGATTAAACTTCCTTCTAAAATCTCTTCATTTCCCTTCTTAATAATAGCGTCACCTTCTGACAGATCGCCGAAGACTTCAATGGTATCATTCAGTATTCTTCCTTTTTTTACAGGGACAAATCTGGCTTTTCCATTTTCTTTTTTAATGATATAAATTCCCATATTGCTTTCCACCAAAGCAGATCGGGGAATAAAAAATGTAGCCTCAGTATTCTGTAAAGGGATCGTGGATTCAGCAATCATGAAAGGTTTTAATTCTTTAGAATGATTGATAAAATCGGCTTCTATTTTTTCCGAACGCAGTTTTAGGTCTAAAGAACCTGATTTTCTGGATATCCTTGCTTTAAAACTCTTTTCAGGAAGAGCATTGACCCTGAATGAAACAGTATCTCCTACACTGAGGTAAGGAACATTGGCTTCAGGAACGGATAAACTGAGCCGAAGCTTTGAAGTATTCTGCACTACCAAAAGTGGAGTTCCACCCATGGGTCCTACATAAGCTCCTAAATCTACATTTCTTTCCGTAATGACCCCGCTGAAAGGAGCACGGATAATCAGATAGCGGTTGATATCCTGCAATTCGTGGTATGCCGACTTTGCAGCGTTAAGCTGTGCCTGATCAGATAATTTTCTTGCAGTAATCTGATCGAGTGCGTCTTTTGCAATAGCTCCTCTCGTTTCATTTGCTCTGTACATTCTTTCATAGCTCGATTTTGTTGAAGTGTATATGGCTTCCTGTGCCTCCCATTTTGCTTTTGCACTGGCAGCCTGTGATTGTATTTCCGGAGCTTCAAGAATCATCAGAACCTGTCCGGCATTTACGTAAGAGCCAATATCAACATTGATTTTCTTAACATAGCTTTGAACCTTGGCAAATAATGCCGTCTCCTGATCCGGAACGAGTTCACCAGGAAGTTTCAGGTCAACTTTAGGATTGCTTTTCTTAATAATTACAGTTTCCATACTGTTCATCATCATAGGTTTAGTTTCCGGTTTGGGAGTCTCTTTTTCCTGATTACAGGAAACCTGGATAACGAGAAAACTTAAGATTGCGGCTGTATATAAAATATTTTTCATTGAATGTAAAAATTATGGGTGGGTATTAGAATAGTGAATGCTTTCCTCATCTTCAGGATCTAATGAAGGAGAAATAATGCTTGCGTTGTTTTGAATCCATCCAAAAACTAGCGGAAGGATAACCAGTACAGAAAATGTAGAGAAAATAAGTCCTCCGATAACTGCCCGGCCGAGTGGAGATACCTGATCTCCGCCTTCGCCAAAACCGATAGCCATAGGAAGCATTCCGGCCGCCATGGCCAGTGTGGTCATAATAATAGGACGAATACGCAGTCTGGCAGCTTCAATACCTGCTTCGGAAGCATTACCCGTCGATTTTCTGATCGTCTCTGCATTACTGATCAATAAAACAGCATTGGCAATAGACACTCCGACAGACATAATAAGTCCCATATACGATTGCAGGTTTAAGGTTGAGCCTGTAATTTTTAATAAGGCTAAAGATCCTACAACAACGAACGGAACGGTAGTAAGAATAACCAGAGACACTCTGAAAGACTGAAAAGTTGCTGCAAGCATCAGGAAAATAACTGCCGCAGCAATAAGCAATCCTGAAGAAAGACTGTTCATCGTTTCTTCCAATACCGGTGACATTCCTGAAACTTCAATATTGACTCCTTTGGGAAGTTCTCCTAGTGATTCAATTGCTTTTTTCACGTCTTTAGAAGCCTTCTCCAGATCGGTTTTGTGAATATTGGCTGTAACTGTAGTATAGCCCATCGTTCCCAGGTTATAGCTTTCACCCAATTCTTTTGAAGGAGTAATTGTAGCTACATCTCCTAGAACAGGTCTGTCAGAATTTTTAGATAATGGAAGGCTGGAAAGTTCCTCTTTGCTGTTCAGAATATTTTGAGGAGTCTGAACCTGTACATCATAGGCGATTCCCATCATTCCTCCTACCCAGAAATTTTTATTGGTATATCGGGTAGAAGCGGTGGCTGTTACCAATGATTTTGCAATATCCTGAGCATCCAGTCCCAATTGGGCAGCCCGTGTTCTGTCTATATTGATCTGAAGGGCAGGATAGCTCATCGATTGAGGAATCTGCTGGTCACGCATATATTCAATTTCTTTCAGCTTAGTTAAAAGCTTTTCTGCATACATACGATTCATTTTTTTCATCATACCTGAAACCCTAATTTCTATTGGAGTATTGGTGCCCTGACTCAAAATTTTCTCTGTCAGTTCAATAGGCTCAAAAGAGATTTGGAGATCCGGCATTTTCTCTTTATAATATTTGCGGAGCTCATCTTTAAGTTCATCCGAATTACCATCGAATTTTTTTAATGCAACCTGCATCAAAGCCTCATGCGGCCCTGCATTGTACAGATAGATAGGACTCACTGCAAAGGTGGAAGGATGTTGTCCGATAAAGACTGAAGAAATGGCAATATTGTCTTTTCCTACCTTTACTTTCAGGTGGTCCAGAAACTTTTTGACTTTTATTTCTGTAACTTCAATACGAGTTCCTTCCGCAGCTTTTATACGAACCTGAAACTGTCGTGAATTAACAGCAGGCAATACATCTTTTCCTGTGATCTGATACAGCCCTGCACCAAGACATAACACGAATGCCAGACTTAGACTCACCATCATCTTCTTACGTTTCATCAATGAAGATAAAAATCCAGTGAAGCGGTCACGGAAATGGGTAAACCAGTTAGGTTTATGAATTTCACAGGTTTTAGGCTCATGTTTTATCATCCAGTTGGCCATTACCGGAACAAAAGTCTGTGACAGAACAAAAGAAACAATCATAGAAAAACCGATTGCCATAGCCAGAGGCATAAACAATGATCCCGGAATACCATTCATCATAAAGGCTGGCGCGAATACTGCCAGAATACAAAGCATAATCAATAATTTAGGAAAGGCAATCTCCTGGCAGGCATCCCATATGGCTTGTGCACGCGTTTTACCCATGGCAAAATGCTGATGTATATTTTCAATAGTCACCGTGCTTTCATCTACCAGAATTCCAATTGCCAGTGCGAGTCCTGATAAAGACATGATATTAATGGATTGTCCGAATAATTTCAGGAATAATACCCCGGAAATAATAGAAATAGGAATAGTCATGATAACAATAAGAGCAGCTCTGCGGTCATTGAGGAACAACATCACCATAAGACCAGTAAGTAAAGCTCCAAGAATTCCTTCAACAGCCAGACTTTTTAAAGCATTTGAAATATAAACAGACTGATCAAATTCATAGGAAATCTGGACATCATCCGGCATATTTCTTTGAATTTTAGGTAATGCTTTTTTTAGTTTATTAACTACTTCCAGGGTAGACGCATTGCTGGCTTTAGCGATATTGATGTAAACCGAACGCTTGCCGTCTATTAATGCATATCCGGTGGCAATATCTGCTCCGTCTTTTACCGTTGCTACATCCCGGATATATACATTGTCTGCTGTGCCTTTGAAAAGCGGAATATCTCCAAGCTCCTCCACTTTTTTTACCGTATTATTGGTAGGTGTGAGGTAATTGGTTTCACCGATATACACATTTCCGGATGGAGAAGTAATATTATTACGGCTTATAGCTTCCACTACCTGTTCCGGAGACATATGATGAGCCCGGAGTTTTACAGGATCTACATTTATTTCTATGGTACGTGGGCTTCCTCCGAATGGTGGAGCAGTCGTCAGCCCCGGAATAGCGATCAGAAAAGGACGTGCATTGAAATTAGCAATATCCTGAAGCTCGTTATTGGTTTTTGTATTGCTGCGGAAAACCAATTGTCCTACAGGCTGTGAAGAAGAATCAAACCGGATAATAAACGGAGGCGGTGCTCCGGGAGGTAAAAATACCTGTGAGCGGGTGGAAAGAGCATTAATCTGTGCAATGGCTTCTCCCATGTTGGTTCCTTCGTAGAAATTCACTTTCATCAGGGTAAGTCCCTGAGTGTTTTTAGATTCAATACTTTTGATTCCGTTGGTAAACAAAAGCATATTCACATACATTTTAGTAAAATATCCTTCCATCTGCTGTGGTGTATACCCATTGAAAGAATGGGCAACATAGACTACAGGAAGATTCATATCCGGAAGAATATCTACTTTAACATCTTTTGCTGCTTTGATTCCAAAAAACAGCAGACCCAATACCAATACCATTACAGATATCGGTCTGCGTAATGCAAACTTTATAAGATTCATGTTTAAATTTTTGGTGAGTGGGTAATTGCTTTTGTAATCAGTGAAATATCTCCATGGGAAGCAGCAATGAGTACAATGGCCTGCCAGGAATTGTTTTGGGCAATCTCATAATTGATTTCAGCCCGATTCAGAAGATACAAAGCCTGCGTGAAGTCTACAATGGTTGTCAACCCATTTTCATACAATGCTTTCTGCTGATGAAAGGCTTCCGTTGCCGCTTCCATCTGAATTTTGGCTTCTGCTACTTTTACCAATGCATTTTTATACTGCAGTTCAGAAAGACTTTGTTGATTATTAAGTTCCTGTTGCAGCTGCTGATAGTCAAAATCCAATGCTTTTGTCATCAGTTTCTGCTCATTCACTCGGGATTGGTTTCTGTAAAAATCTGTAAGATTCCAGCTGAGGTTAAAACCCACCACATAGTTCATTCTGTCTACTCCGATTCCCTTTAAATAAGATTGTGAAAAAGCAGAATTATCCTGAACATAATTCCATCCGAAACCGGAACCACGTCCCTGAAATACGCCAAAAAGAGAAAGAGAAGGAAGTCCGGTTGTCGTTAAATAAGCCTCCTGTTTTTTACTTTTATTAAGGTGTCCGTTAATAAGAAGAATATTAGGATGAGTTTCAAGAGATGAGTTTTCCTGAACAAAGGAAGGAATACTTTTGCTGAAATAATGATCCAGTTGATATTCTGTAAAGTTCTCTGCCAGGAGATCTGATAGTTTTTTATTGTATTCCAGTACATGATCGTTGGCATTGATGATTGCAGTCTGTGCACTGGACATTTCTGCTTTTGCCAGGGAAGCATCTACTTCAGGAATGAGACCGCTTTCTGCTCTTGCTTTGGCAATGGTATAGATAACTTCGGAGCGTTTGTGATTTTCATGCTGTACATTTTCAAGGCGCTGGCTTACCAAAAGATTGAAATAAACTGCAGCTGTTTTGATCTGATGCTGAAAAATCTCTTGATTCAGATCTGCTTTCTGAAGTTCTATGTCAGCTGTTTCTACATTTTCTTTGGATTTAAGTTTTCCGAAAGTATAGACATTCCAGTTGATGTTGGCCAGATATAAACTTCCGAATGCTGCATTCCAGTTTTGTTCTGCCAATGGCATAGAGGTAGAGGCTGCTCCAAGGCCACCTTGACTGTACATCGGACCATTTTGGGCGTTGATGGTTCCAAAGTTTTGCTGAGCCATCACTGTAACTTCCGGAAGATAATACGTCTTTTGAAGTTTAAGCCTTTCATGTGACGCCTGTATATTGATTTCCTTTTTTTTGATAGACTGGTAATTTTTTTCGGCCCTTAGTAATACTTCCTCTAAACCCGTAATTTGGGCAAAGGATAGGGCAGGGCAGCCCAGCCATAAGATGAGTGCTCTGAATGATAAATTCATAGGATATATTTAGAATTAAAAATTGAAAAATAATTGTCCCGATCGGGATTATCGTATAATTCAATCTATTCTAAATTCTATAAACGCAATGAAGGATGAAAAGGGAAGGATAATTGAGATGGTATTTTGAAGGATCAAAATAGAACGTATGGTTTTCAGGATCAAGAACTGATGCCTGCTCAAATACAGTTCCTAAAGTATAATACGGAATGGAAGCTGATAAAAACTTAACCGGAGAATTTTTGTAAGAATGCGGAAGATTGTCTTCCTTACAGATCTTTTTGACTTCCAGTTTACAGCATCCACTATGGTTTTTCTGTTTATTGGCTTTACATTTGGAGCAATCCAGATCAGAAAGTTTTTTCAGTCCTACATGGATCTCACTTGAATTTCCTTTACATACATGCCTGCTGGTTGTAAACCCTGAGGAAACCACGATGTATAGGAGGAGAAACAGTATGTGAAAGACTTTTTTCATTTCGCGGGATAAAATTAAAGTGAATATCTGCCGCAGTGTTATAGAATTATGGAGGAAGTTTATATTTTAAAGGAAAAAGCGTTGTTGAAGCTTAATAAAAAATGACCTAGATGCAATCTAAGTCATTTTTTTATGTTTTATTGTTTTACCACTCTATTCCCCACTCCTGTAATAGAAACATCAGGTTTTCCTGATTTTGTTCCTGAAGTTCGGTAGTATACTGTGTTATTACCTCCTTCTATGGAAACTTTATCCACTTTATCAATATATACTTTGTTACCCGTTCCCGAAACTGCAATCTTTTTTGCACTTCCTTTGATCGTTACCGTATTGTCACCACCTTCTACTTCAGCAACTCCTCCGTTGAGAGAATAATTGAGTTGGTGGCCTACACCTTCTACATGTACAATCTTCTTATTGTCCGTTTTTTCTACACCTTTTGCAGATTCTGTTTTCCTGGATTGTGAAAAAGCTGTTCCTGTCCCGAGTAAAAGGATAGCCAGAATTCCTGCTGTTTTAATATTTTTCATTGTGATTGGATTTTGATTGGAGTAAATATAGAAATAAAATGATTTTTTCAGGTATTTTAAAAGTTAAATCATCTTAAATATAAAGCTTTTAAGACACTGTTTTTTCAATGATTTAAGAAATAGGGCTGATGTCATTTTATCAACAACAAAAAAGCTCCGGAAATCCGAAGCTTTTTCAATCAACTAAATATTATATTTTACTTTATAATAATTCTTTTTATCTGTCCTTCTGAGGTTTTTACAAGGTAAACTCCTGTAGAAAGATTGGACGTGCTTATTGTTAAAGCATTTTTCTCTTTTCCGATTAATTTCCCGGACATATCATACAATTCGTAATCCTGTTTTCTGTTGAAATAAAGAGTGTTTCCTTTGTTTACGGGATTAGGGAATATATTGAATGTCGCCTGCTCAGTTTTAATTTCACCAGTTCCAAGTGTTGTTGGTGTAGCGACTTCAAATATGGAGAGCGTTCCACTGATTTCATTGGCAACGATCACATAACCATTGGCGGCTGTATTTTGGGGAGCAATGTAGATAATTCCTTCAGGGCCATTGTCTCCTCCATATGCGGAAGTTGATCGTGAATGTTTATAATCTGTGAAGGTAGGATTATTAGGATCTGTAATATTGTAAACCATAACACCACCTGTTCTTTCTAAGGTAATGAAAGCATAAGTCTGCCCGTTGATATTTCCTAATGCCACTCCTTCTGGTTCAGGACCTTTAGCACGGCTTCTGTTTTTGACAGCATTTGATTCATTATCTGCATTGAAAATCAATGGATGCTTCACGGAAATATATCTTTCAAACTGATCACCACTATCATAAACAATCTGCTTGGTATCTGCATTGAAAATGGAGAATGAACGAGCCCCTAAAGCTGCGATTTCTTCAAATTCTGTATCTCCGTCTGTATTTCCGGTAGCAGATGAAACCCTGAATCTTCCAAGATTATAAGAAGCCTTTAAAATATTTGAATGAGGGAAAAGTACAGAATCTAAAGTATAAGTATTAGCTCCTACAGTTGTTCTCTCACTATATCCGGAAAGATCTTTTTCATCACCTTCATTGGCGGTTACAATATAATTCGTGCTACCTACCTTATAATTCTGTACTGCATCCGGAGTATAATAGGCTTTCACCGGCCAGTTGGCAATTAAAACCTCTCCATTATTGTCCGAAGCATCAAATCCGTTCCCCGGAATACTCATGTCTTTTTTGCCTAATCCCCAAATTCCTGTGATAGTTTTGGTTGCCAGGTTAATCTCTGCGATGGCATTATTTTCCTGAAGGGTTACCCATGCTTTCTGACTGTCTGAACTGATGGTTACATATTCTGGTTCCAGATCCTGAGAAAGCGTATTATTCGTTCTTACTTTTCTTAATCCGGTAGCTGTTAAAGCTGCTACCTGAGAATCAAAACTATTGAAATTGAGTGTTGTTACATTACTTTGGGTAAGATTTCCAATCCCTCCGGAAATATCAATGATGCTGATAGTTCCTTCAGGATCTACCGTATAAGCGTCATTAGGTTCTCCTTCGTTGGCGGTCACTACTTTTGTTCCGTCAGGGGAGAAGGTGATCATATCCGGTAAAGCTCCTACAGTTACCTGTTTCAGGAAGTTTCCGTTAATATCAAAGAATACTACAGAACCATTTTGCTGAGGATCAGTATTCGGAGATGCGGCTGCGATGATTCCGTTTTTTACGGCAATACTCGTAATTCCTCCATAAGGAGCCATATTGACTGTTTTTACAACTGATGGAGCTGCCGGAGTACTGAAATCAATAATATCAAAAACATCTGTAATCGAGCTGATCGTGAACAAACGTTGTGTGGATGCATCATGAACTACAATTTCTGTAGAGCTGCTATTATTTCCTGAAGGATCAAAACTTCCGAGGTAATTCAATTGAATCTGATGGGAAGGAACAGGTGTCGGCTTATCATTATCTACAATATAAACGGTTGCCGAATTATCTCCTGATATTGTTGCTCCCACAGGATTTTCAAGACTTACTACAAAATATTCAGCCTGCTGTTCTGCCACTGTGTCATCAATAATCGGAATATTCACGATGTAGCTTGTTGTAGAAGGTGTAATAGAAATAGTTTGGTTGGCTAAAGTAAAATCATTAGCATCAGCTGTACTGAATGGTGCTGGTTTAACAACAAGATTTACTGTAGAGGTTGATGGATTCGTGATATTAATTTTTAACGCCAGGTTTCCTGCATTTTCATTGACTTTAATGAAATTCTTTTCTAAGGAAATAATAGTTCCGGCAGTCGTAAAAGTACTGGACGTAACGGCAGTAACGCCATTATCACTGAAATCCTCTACCGTATTGGGCTTAAGGGCTACATAATACGTTTGTCCCGGTACCAAGCCGGAAGCCGGAATTACGGTGATGGTATTATTACTGAAAGTGGTAGTAAAGGGAACTTGTGTACCTGAAGCATTTCCAAGACGGAAATCTATAAGGTTTTGTGCATTAGAATCGTTGATTGCTGAATTGTCTGTTAATCTTACATTCTCATTAAAAGAAATAGTAGGATTTACGGTAATTGAAGCGTTATTGGTAGTATTAGCAGGAAGATAAGTGACCGCTGGTGGAGTTGTGTCTGCACTTCCAACAGAGGTTGCATCTACTGTAAAATTATCAAAACGGTTGTTTCCTCCTGTTCCGCCTCCTGTTGCAGAGAATTCAACTTTTAATTTAAAATCAGGATTATTATTAGCTCCCTGAATAGCAGAAAAATCCAATGTAGCCAATTGTGGATCTGCATCCTGAGGATTCACCGTCTGAAGTTGTACAAAGGCAGTTCCGTCTGTGGAATAAGACCATGTCTGCGTTCCGGCTCCCTGTCCGGATCTTCTGGTCGTGAACTTAACAATGACATTCTTGTATCCTGTTGTAGGAAGATTAAATTGTAAAGCTCCTCCAATCGGATTATTGAATCTTAAATGAGTTCCGGATGCATCACCATTTCTGGCATTTAAATTTTGCAAATCAAAATTCTGTCCCGTACCACCGGCAAAATCAATTATACTTGTTCCTCCTGCTATCGCTGCAAGAGAGCCATTCACCATGGTTGACGATGGGGTAGTGACTGCAGCAGCAGAAGTGTTATTGTTGAAATTCCAGTAATGAATCAGTGTCTGTCCGAAAAGACCGCTCTGAAAAAAGAAGGCAGCTATCACAGACCCTTTTAATAGGTAGTTGTTGATCATTTTTACTTCAATTAGATATGCAAAAATGAACTTTCTGTTTCGCAACTATTTTAATGGAATCTTAAGAAATGTTTAAAAAATAGGTTTGTTTCTGATAAAAGATAGAATTTTGTTCGAATAAGAGAGTTGAGATGAAATTATTTTCCTGATTTTCCGGAAAAATTTAAAATCGTTCCTGATTTATTTCCTTCCAGCGGATGTTTCTGCATATAAAAATATCCTGAAACAGCAGTCACAAGCAACAGTACAAAAATAACCAGAACAATTCTTTTTAACATGTCTCTCATAGTGCTAAATTTTTAATATCTCTAATTTCTAAAGTAGATGTTGGGTATCCATTTTGTGTCACTTTGATCATTGCTCTACCCACTTCGTGTAAAGTTAATGATTTTGATTGGAAAAAAACAGGAAAAATCCAAATAAAAGGTTTAAAAAACCATTTTACATTCAATTGACCATCAACGGGTTTCATAAATCCGGGACGGAAATTATAAGCTCCTTTGAAATTCATTCTTTTCAGATCATTCTCTGTTTTCCCTTTTACGCGTGCCCACATCAGTTTACCACTCTCTGTACTGTCTGTGCTTGCTCCGGAGACATAGCTGAAAACCATGTCCGGATTTTGGTTTAAAACAGCTTTTGCAAAATGGAGGGTTGTATCGTAAGTGATTTTGGTGTAGTCTTCTTCATTCATCCCTACACTGCTTATTCCTGCGCAGAAAAAGCAGGCATCATAGCCTTTCAGGTTTTCATCATGAAGATCTATGGATAGAAAGTCAGGGATAAGATATTCTTTCAGTTTGGGATGTGTTTTTCCGGAAGGTTTTCGGCTTATGCTCAGGATTTCAGAAACATTAGGATTTTCAAGACATTCCATTAAAACACCTTCGCCTACCATTCCTGTAGCTCCGGTAAGAATTATTTTGATTAGGTTCATTGCTTTGCTATTGATACTGGTATGACGGATGAAGATGAGGTTTTACTTTAAAATTCTGAAAAATTTTTATTAGAAGATAAAAGATAAAAGATAAAAGATAAAAGATAAAAGATGTTTGTGTTAAAATTCAATAGGGGTGGACTTTAGCTCGTCTTTAAAAATGGTAAATCTTCTTATTGGCTTTAGCCAAAACTTAATAATATGAGAGAGCATAGAGATTGCTTCGTCGCGTTGCTCCTCGCAATGACAATGTGCGAAACAGCTTCTCAAAGAAAAAGCCAGCACAAAAATGGCTGGCTTTCAATATTGTTTGTATGTTGTTATTTTTTATGTTGCAGTTGACTGTAAATATTATGGATCAATCCGTCTGCTACTGAGATTTTAGGTACAAAAATCCTGTTGATCTCAGACCAGGACATTACGTTGTTGAAAATTCCCAGAGCATGTACCAATACGTCTGCACGGTCTTCTCTCAGGTTGTAATTGCTCATTCTTTCTTCTACGGACAATTCATTGAACTCTCTATAAACCTTTTTCAGATGAGACAAAGACATTGGTTTTCCGTCTTTGGTTTTGCTCATGGAGAATACTTTGTTGATATTTCCTCCAGACCCGATGGCTACAATTGGTTTTTTGCTGACGATATTTTTCTTGATTTCATCTTTCATTTCCTTCCAGTTGTCCATCGTTACAAGATTGTTGAGAAGACGGATTGTTCCGATATTGAAGGATTTTTCGTAAACCATTTTACCGTTTTCGTAAAAGGTAAGTTCTGTAGAACCTCCGCCTACATCAATATATAGATAGGCAAATTCTTTGTCAAGACCTTCTGCTACGTGATTTTCATAGATGAGCGTTGCTTCTTCATCACCGGAAATGATCTCAATATTAATACCTGACGTTTCTTTTACCAGATTGATGATTTCATTACCATTGGTGGCATCACGCATTGCACTGGTAGCACAGGCTCTATAATGATCTACTTTGTATATTTTCATCAGGTCACTGAAGATTTTCATGGAGTCAATGACCATTTTTTCTCTTTCCGGGCCTATCTTTCCGATGGTGAAAACATCCATTCCCAGCCTCAGAGGAATTCTGAGAAGGTTAAGTTTGATGAATTCAGGTTTTCTGTTATTAATCTTTACTTCATTGATAAGAAGGCGGGCTGCATTACTCCCTATGTCTATCGCTGCTATCTTCATTTTTTGCTTGTTTTAGCTTTTAAATATTTATAGGTTTCTATTTGTGATCGGCATTCTTGTTTTTCATTTCTTACATATTCATTGCTCAGTCTCTTATCCAGAATTCGGGCTTTTACATTATCCCTAAGCTGAATGTCAAGAATGTCTTTTAATTCTTTCTTCAGGTTCTTGTCCGTAATTTTAGCGGCTGCTTCAATTCTGTAGTCAAGATTCCTTGTCATCCAGTCGGCAGAAGAAATATACATGTCTTCTGATCCTTTATTGTAGAAATACATTACTCTGGCATGTTCCAGATATTCATCTACAATACTTATAGCTTTTATTTTTTCTTTAAAATCCTTTTGGTTGACGGCACAATAGATTCCTCTTACAATCAGTCTGGTTACTACGCCAGCTTTTGCGGCATCATATAATTTTTCTATCAGCAGTCTGTCGCTCAGAGAATTTACTTTTACAATGATCTCTGCTCTTCGTCCTGCTTTAGCTTCTTCAATTTCTTTATCAATATGGTGAACAATTTTTTCACGCATAAACTGAGGGCAAACTAATAAATTTTTACAAGTTTTCAAAATGGAAATAAAATCATCTTTCGGTTTTTTCAATACATTGAAGACTTTATTGATATCTGCCATGATGCCACGGTCAGCAGTTAACAACAGGTGGTCTCCATATATTCTTGCCGTTTTTTCATTGAAGTTTCCGGTACTTACAAATCCATATTGAATTGTTTTGTTGTGGGCTCTCTTTTTGATAACACAAAGCTTGGCATGTACTTTTTTATTGGGAATACCAACAAGAACGGTAATTCCTTCCGGTTCCAGCATGTCTTTCCATTCCAGATTGGATTCTTCATCAAATCTTGCCTGAAGTTCCAGCATCACTGTCACTTCCTTACCATTTCGTGCCGCATAGATTAATGCATTAATGATTTTTGAGCTGCTGGCCAGACGGTAAGCCGTGATCTGTATGGATTTCACATCCGGATCCATGGCGGCTTCGCGAAGAAGGTCAATCACCGGATTATACTTATGGTAAGGGAAAGTAAGGAGAACATCTTCTTTTAAAATAACATCCGTTACTCTTTCCCCATGTTCAAATGCCTGATGGGTAAAAGAGGTTCTTTCCACCGGTCTTTCATACTTTTCAAAAACATCAGGAAAGTCCATGAAATGCTTGAAATTATGAATTTTTCCTCCGGGAATGATACTGTCTTTCTTGGTCAGATTCAGTTTTCTGATAAGAAGTTCCAGCAGAGCTTTATCCATATCTTTATCAAAAACGAAACGGGTAGGTTTTCCTTTTCTTCTGTTTTTGAGTCCTTTTTCTATCTTTTCTGCGAAGTTGGTTCTGATATCATTATCCAGATCCAGTTCCGCATCTTTTGTTACTTTAAAGGCATTGGCAGCAAACTCATCATATCCGAAATAAGAAAATATGTGAGGAAGGTTGAAAGTAATCACATCTTCCAGTAACATGACATTTTTTTCTTCCGGATCTTCCGTTGGCAGCAATACGAATCGCCCCACAAAACGGGAAGGAATTTCAATAATTGCATAATTGCTGGAATACTGCCAGTCTTTTTTTCTCATGGCTACGCCCAGATAAAGACTTTTATCTCTCATGTAGGGCATAGGTGTATTTTCATGAAGAAGAATCGGGATCACATTGGATTCTACCACTTCGTCAAAATATTGTCGGACAAACTCTTTCTGTTTTGCTGTCAGGTTTTTGGCGTTTTTAATAGAAACTTTATGATCAGCCATTTCAGTCTGGATTTTTTTCCAGGTTTTATCGAAATTCAGCTGCTGTCTCATAACGACCTCGTTAATTCTCTGAAGAATTTTGGTAGGAGGCTGATAGAAAGATTCAGCAATCACTTTTTCCTTAAAATCCATGGCACGCTTTAATCCGGCAACACGTACTCTGAAAAATTCATCTAAATTGTTGGAGAAAATTCCCAGGAAACGTATTCTTAAATGTAAGGGTACTTTTTCATCCATAGCCTCCTGCAAAACTCTTTCGTTAAAGGCAAGCCATGTAATATCTCTTGGATTAAAGTGTATTGACATTCTAAATGTGTGTATATTTTATCAAAAATAATAATTCACAAAGACTATCACCTTATTTCTTAGGTTAAACTTTGATTAATTTTTAAAGATTGGTGAATTACTCTGTTGGACTAATATAATCATGTTGATAATCAATACTTTTTTACGGGATTGATATGGATCAAATTTTATTTTTATGAAGAAAAATGAGAGAATACCTCTGATCAGTCATGACAGTTTATTGTGGTACTATAGAAACGTACCAGAAAAAATCTCAAAATAGTTATTGAAATCCTGGAAAGCTTATTTATGGCATTCTGATAAAATCTTGTAGGAAAAAATTTCCATATTAAACCATATAAAAACCTCAATTTATCGGGGTTTTTATTTTTATTGTGTCATTTTGTCATAATTCTTCGAATGGTACAGATATTGAGAAATTGAGAGTGTAAATTAAATTAAAAATAGAAAAAATATAAAATATTATGAGTAAAATAATTGGAATTGACTTAGGAACAACCAACTCTTGTGTTGCTGTAATGGAGGGAAAAGACCCTGTTGTTATTCCTAACGCAGAAGGTAAGAGAACTACTCCTTCTATCGTAGCTTTTACGGAAGATGGAGAAAGAAAAGTAGGTGATCCTGCAAAAAGACAGGCTGTAACGAATCCAACAAAGACTGTTTACTCTATTAAAAGATTTATCGGAACTCATTTTAAAGATGATGCTTCTGAAATCACAAGAGTACCATATAAAGTAGTTGCCGGACCAAACGATACAGTAAAAGTAAAAATCGACGATAGAGAATATACTCCACAGGAAATTTCTGCAATGACTCTTCAGAAAATGAAGAAAACTGCTGAAGATTATCTTGGACAGGAAGTAACAAGAGCGGTAATTACTGTTCCTGCATACTTCAATGATGCACAGAGACAAGCTACTAAAGAAGCTGGTGAAATTGCTGGTCTTAAAGTAGAAAGAATTATCAACGAGCCTACAGCTGCAGCATTAGCTTACGGTCTTGATAAAAACCATAAAGATCAGAAAATCGCAGTATATGACCTTGGAGGTGGTACTTTCGATATCTCAATCCTTGATTTAGGAGACGGTGTATTCGAAGTATTGTCTACAAACGGTGATACCCACTTAGGAGGTGATGACTTTGATGATGTGATCATCAACTGGATGGCTGACGAGTTCAAAGCTGAAGAAGGTGTAGATTTAAAATCTGATGCCATTGCTCTTCAAAGATTGAAAGAAGCTGCAGAAAAAGCTAAAATTGAATTATCTTCTTCTCCTCAGACTGAAATCAACTTACCCTATATCACAGCTACTGCTACTGGCCCTAAGCACTTAGTGAAGTCTTTAACAAAAGCTAAATTCGAGCAATTATCTGCTGATCTTGTAAGAAGATCTATGGAGCCTGTTGCTAAAGCATTAAAAGATGCTGGTTTATCAACTTCTGATATTGACGAAGTAATCTTGGTAGGTGGTTCTACAAGAATCCCAATCATCCAGGAAGAAGTAGAAAAATTCTTCGGTAAAAAACCATCTAAAGGAGTTAACCCGGATGAGGTTGTAGCAATTGGTGCCGCTATCCAGGGAGGTGTATTGACAGGTGATGTAAAGGACGTATTACTACTTGACGTTACTCCGCTTTCTTTAGGTATTGAAACAATGGGTTCTGTATTCACTAAATTAATTGAAGCGAATACTACCATTCCAACTAAGAAATCTGAAGTATTCTCTACTGCATCTGACAACCAGCCAGCAGTAAGCATCAGAGTAGGACAAGGTGAAAGATCAATGTTCAACGATAACAAGGAAATCGGTAGATTCGATCTTCAGGATATTCCGCCAGCACCAAGAGGAGTTCCTCAAATTGAAGTAACTTTCGATATTGATGCTAACGGTATCCTAAGCGTATCTGCTAAAGATAAAGGAACAGGTAAAGAACAGTCTATCAAAATTCAGGCTTCTTCAGGTCTTTCTGACGAAGAAATCGAAAGAATGAAGAAAGAAGCTCAGGAAAACTCTGCAGCAGATGCTAAGAGAAAAGAAGAAGTTGAAATCTTCAACAAAGCTGACGGATTGATCTTCCAGACTGAAAAGCAATTGAAAGAATTCGGTGAGAAACTTTCTGCTGACAAAAAAGCAGCAATCGAAGCAGCTCATGGAGAATTAAAAATAGCTTTCGAAGCTAAAAACGCTGATGATGTTAAAGCTAAAACTGAAGCATTAGATGCAGCATGGATGGCCGCTTCTGAAGAATTATATGCATCGGGTCAACAGCCAGGTGCTGATGCAGGTGCTGGAGCTCAGAATGCTGGTGGAAACGCTGGAGCTGAGGATGTACAGGATGCAGACTTCGAAGAAGTAAAATAATAGATGTAAACACTAACATTTAATTATAAATCAACCCCGCGGTAAACAAAGTTTACCGCGGGGTTTTTCGTATATAAATACTCATAAAAATAGATCGGATGAATATTATTTTATTTTACATTAAAATATCTTTAATAATTTCAATAACCTACTTTTTATTTAGAATAATTATAATTAATTTTGCGGCCTAAATATTTTAAGGGTGAAAGTATCGTTATTAGCAGGTGCTGTTTTTTTAACAGCAGGAGGTTTCTTGTCTGCACAGAATGTAGAGTTCTATCATGATGGACAACTTAAAAAGGGAGAACTTCTGACCAGAGAAATGGAAAAATGTAAAGGCTTGGTCTACAAAGATCAGACTCTGACTTTTAAAGGAAGTTGTCAGATAACCCTTCTGAATGCCGACAATAAAAAAGAAAAAATCACTCTAAAAGAAGGAGAAGAGCTTAAAATACAATTCATTTCATCCAAAGAAAATTTTTTAGAAAAACCAGCGATTAGAATTGAAGGCGTACAGCTTACCGCCAGAAAAAAACAGTTTTCTGAAATTGCTATCCAGCAGGAAGCCCTTCAAAATTTACAATCATTTTCTATCGGAGATGTTTTACAACAGTTACCAGGTCAATATGTACAACAATTTGACAATACCCAGTTTAAAAATATCGTTTTCAGAACAGCAAGCGGATCATCTGTAACAGGATCCGGTAATATTCCCGGTGGAGATGATTTTGGAAACAGAGCATTTGGTGTACAGTTGATGGTCAACGATATTGCCTTATCCAATAATGAAAATATGCAGAGCTATGATTCTGCAAACAGCGGCCCCTTCGGGATAAGTTTTAGTACTTCTACCAATGGAGGAAATTTAACACCAGGCCAACCGAATTACGGGGTCGATTTAAGAGAAATTTCGACTGAAAATATTGAAAGTATTGAAGTAATACAAGGGGTTCCGGATGCTAAATATGGAGATTTAACTTCAGGACTTATCAAGGTTACAACCATTGCCAAAGCATCCCCACTCCGCTTGGATGCATCGCTCAGAGATGGAACTTACCAGGTAGGGGTTACAAAAGGATTTAAGCTTAAAAACAACAATGCCCTGAATGTATCTGTGGGCTATATGAATTCACTTTCTGATCCAAGAACCAGTCTGGTAGGATATGACAGAACAAATGTCAATTTCCTTTGGTCATCAAAAAATAAAAACGGTTTCAGTAATAAATTCTCCGCTTCGTTTTCTACCAATACCAGCAAGGGGAAAAGAGATCCCGATGATCTGGACGGAATGATTATCAATGTAGATAACAAGAGTTTTTCATTAGGAAATAATATAAGTTATAACTTTAATCGAAACGGAAGCAAACCATTTTTCAGAACGGTCAGTGCAGATGTAGGGGTCAGCTATTCAACGCAGCTTACGGAGAGAAGATTCTGGCTTAACCAGGGAGCCCGTCCTTATGGAAATTCAACCACTGATGGTGTTTATTACGCTCCTTATACACCCCCAAGTTATGAAAATCAGGCCTTCTCAGACGGTAAACCACTTACTATTTTCACTGATTTAAGTGTGAACGGAAGTAAAGTGACAGCTTCCAAATGGGTTCATATGTACAGCATCGGAGCAAACTTCAGATATGGAAACAACTTCGGAAAAGGCCGTTACGGAACTGCAGGACAGTTTACAACATTTAATGCTGCAGGTCAGGGATCAAACGGAATGAGAGACTTTAATTATCGTGATCATGTTTTTGCATCCAAACAATATGCATTCTATATCCAGGATAATATTACGAAAGCTTTTGCGAATAAACATATCTTAAGAACCAATCTGGGACTTCGTTACGATCTGCAGAATTCATATTCTACCTATTCCCCAAGGGTAAATACTTCGTATCAAATGGGAAAATTTTCTGTAAGAGGAGGATTTGGGCTCACTTCTAAAGCTCCTTCTTTGAATCAGATTTACACAGCCCCAAGATATTTTGACTTCCTTCTTGGTGATTATCGTCTGCCGGGATATTATTCAGCTGCGATCATGCAAACTGTTGTTACGCCGGGAGATAATGCCAATCTGAAACCGTCACGAAGCTGGAAAACTGAAGTAGGAATGGATTACAGATTTCCTTTTGCAACAGTTAACCTTACAGCTTATTACAACCGATTATTTGATGGATTTACCACAGCAAGTGTTCATAAAATTATGGATAAAGCGAAAGTAAATGTCAATGTCTCAGGAACAGAAGTACCTACTTTTGAAGTGATAGGAACAGAAAAATTTAATTATCTCCAAAACAGAATCGTTAACGGATATCAGTCCGTAGATAAAGGACTGGAGCTGATGGCAAGTTTCAAAAAGATTGAAGCTTTAAATCTTGTTATAGGTTTCAATGCCAGTTATGTAGAAACTTCCGGTCATAAAGATGAAGGTCTTTACAAGATCACTGCTCCTAAGATTGCAGATAAAGACTATGAATATGGAATTTATAACGATTCCCGAAACAAAAGTTCTATGGCCAGAGCAAGTTTCAGTTTTGACTATCACCTGGCCTCATCAGGATTGATTATTGGTTTGAGAACAGATCATTTCCTTTCAGACAGAACCCTCAATGGTGTTAATGATATTTATCCGATAGGGTATATCAAACATGACGGAGAGACACAGATGATTCCGGAAAATGACCGTACTAATCCAAAATATCAGGGACTCTTCCTGAAACCTTCCGATGAAAAACTTTCAGGTTTATATAACAAAACCCTGCATAATATTCATTTAAGAGTTACCAAGGATTTCCTGAGCGGCTTCAGACTTTCAATCTATGTGAGTAATGTTTTCAACTTAAAAGCATACGACGAAAGAGGAGCTGTATACGGCAACTTTACATCTACCTCGTTTGGAGGAAATATTTCATACCGATTTTAATACTACTAAAAATAAACTTGAACATAATGAAACAATTCATACTATTACTCCTATTTCCTGTCCTTGTTCTGACAGGATGCAACAGAGATGATGACTTTGGTAATAATGAGATTAAACCTGTTCCGTTTACCATAAATATAAAATATGATGCTTCAAAATATCCTTCCGTTTCCGATAAAGGAGTTGCCAATGTAACCGTGATTCTGAAAAACTCTGCAACAGAAGATCAGATTATAGGAAAGACAAATGCAGACGGTGAATTGATTTTGGATGCTGTTCTACCGGGAACTTATAGTGTTCAGGCTGAACTGCAACTGAAGCAGAATGAATATGAGCAACAGATTGGAGAAGAAACCAGCTATGAAATTGTACACTTCGGAGGTTTTGATGAAAAAGTAACCATTAATGCCAATACTTCTTCAAAATTGGTCCGAATCACCAGTGGAAACTTAGGAGATCTTGTAATCAAACAGTACTATTATGCAGGCTCGGATACGAAATTAGGAGCCAATTTCAGAGATCAGTTTATTGAAATTCACAACAATTCTGATCAGACTATTTATGCTGACGGTTTATATCTGGTATTTCTGGAGGGGAATACGAATAATAATCCAACTACTTATACTTTATCGAATGGCCAGTACGACTGGAGCAAAACTGCCGGCGGCGGATCTGAGGCAAACACAGCATATGTATATTCCAATATATTCATTAAAATACCAGGAAACGGAAATCAGTATCCTATTTTGCCTGGGAAAAGTATTGTGGTTGCTCAAACCGCTATCAACCATAAAATGCCTTTTGATGATATCAACGGTACTGGTGTAGCGATACAGGAACCTGACAGAACAGTAGACCTGAGCCATGCAGATTTTGAAACCTATATGGGTGATTATAATACAAGTATTGGTAAGAAACCTTTTGCATGGGATATCCAGAATATTTTGGTGCCGGATATGCTGGTATCATACTGGAGTATTGCATCCAATGATTTAATCCTTAATGTAACTTCAATGCTGGGGCTGGGAATTCTGAGAGCAACCGATGCAGAAGTGGCAAGCTGGAAAAAAGTGGCGTCACCTAAAGCTCCAACCGGAACTTTATTTCTGCAAATTCCTAAGAACTATATCATAGACGGAATTGATATTACAGACAAAGAACAAAAAGCACCAAAAGACTTTCCGGCAGATATAGATGCCTCAAGAACATTTATTGTTAATGCTGCGGGACAGGCTGAAGCTACTTTTACCGGATTTTCTGTAATCCGAAAAACAAAGGAAATTACCAATGGACGTGTAGTATTGCAGGATACGAATAATTCTGCCAATGATTTTGTAACGATTAAAGCAAACCCTAGAGGATATGCACAATAATAAAAATAAGACAATTAAAGTTTTTCAATACAGTATATTGGGATTGGTTGTAGCAGGCACTCAGTTCTTTCATGCTCAGGCAACTCAGTTAGACAGTATTAATATAAGTGCTGTAGAAAAGAATATCAGAATCAATGATCCCTATATTTCATTTTTTCAGCCCTTGGATTTTTCCAGGACAACTTTTCAATATTCTTCAACAAAGCAAAATTTTAAAAGAGTTCAGACTCCTGAAGAGACCGGAAGTTTTACTTTTCTGTCTGAAGGAGTATATAAGCTTAATCATAAGATCGCTTTATCAGGAAGACTTAAAGCAGACAAAACAACCGAAGACAATGTTCCTTATATCCTCAGTGATGAAAGAACGAACAATTCTTCCTTTATTTACAATCCCTCTTATTATTGGGTTTCCCGTTCGGCAAAATGGCAGAAACAGAGTTATCTTATCAACGGACAGTTTGCCTATAATCCGGTAAAACCAGTCATTCTTCAGATGGGAGGAGAAGGAATGTATGCTAAATCTTATCGTCAGAATGCAGATCCGAGACCCAAAGTAGATGATTATAAATACAAAGCTTTTGCAAAATTAGGGTTGAACTGGAAGCAGCACGTTCTATTTGGAAAACTGAGCTATGTGCATCATTACAAAGGAAATGATATCATGTTTGTGAATATGAAAGGAAATGTACCTGCGAATGACAGTATTTATATCCGTTATAACGAAGGCTACGGTAATCAGTATATCGGAATTACCCAATATAAAACTTCTGAATATAAAATGGGAGGCTATATCTGGGGCGGAGAATATGCCTTTAATAGTAATAATACTCATTTTTCTGCCGGATATGATTACAAAAACCTTATTGAACGCTTCTACAGAGTTTTTGAATATCAGGATGCAAACTATAACTGGCAGAAAGACTATACAAAATATTCCGGGCTGAAAACAAAGCTGCATAGCTTCTACCTTAACTTTTTAGAAAATTATAATGGGAAAAAATGGGCTTCTATGATGACGTATCAGGATCAGCTGAATACCAATTACAATTATCCTTTGGATTACACATCATACCGTCTGGAGCAGAAGAATCTTTCCTGGCAGAATAGCCTGATCTGGTTTAATCATAAAAATGAGGCGTTCAAGGTTCTTTTCGATGCAGCCTATGGGAAAAATCGTGTAAAAGATTTGTCTGTAGTAATGGATAGAAAACTGTCTTTTTTCAATTACAGACTCGGAGCTGAAAAGGAATTTGCTTTAAAATCTTCTCATAAACTGGCTATTGGTCTTTCTCAAAATCTTTATGTTCCTTTGGAAAAAGAATTCAATTATCAGCCTTATCAAAGCACAAAAGAGAATATCTTTGCAACTAAAATAGCACAGCCGGACTTTGCGTATGATGCAACACCTAAAATTGGTCTTAATTTTAATGCAAATTATATTTTTGATCAGAACAAAATAAGGTATGAATTGTTTGCAAGTTTTTCCCAGATCTGGCTGATGAACAGTACTTATAAAAATCAAGTTGACTACAATGGCAGAGCTAATCATGTTGCCCTGGTAGGATTGAATGTTTATTATTAAAAAATAATGAAAGACAGATATATTGCTTTTCTGGCAATTGCCGGGATAATATGTTTACTAAGTTATAGTTCTAATGACCCTACGGGATATACCGTGGAAGAACTTCGTACACTATACAGCAGTGGAGACCAGAGCAAATGGCCGGCTGCTCACTTATTTGATGAAGCTAAAGAAGGTTTTCAGGATATCGGACCTTTGTCTAAAATGAATTTTCCTGAAGATAATCCCTATTCCGAAGATAAAATGGAACTGGGGAAAATGTTGTTCTTTGATCCGAGACTTTCTAAAAGCGGACAGATTTCCTGTGCCAACTGCCACAATCCCGAAATAGGCTGGTCAGACGGAAGCAGAGTTTCTTTTGGTCATGACAGGCAGACTGGAACCAGAAATGCACCTACTCTGGTGAATATAGGATATGCCAAAACATTCTTCTGGGACGGTCGTTCATCAACTTTGGAAGAGCAAGTAAAAGCTCCCATTGAAAATCCTGTAGAAATGAATCTTCATATGTCAATGGCAACAAAAAATATCCGAAAAATTAAAGATTATAAACCTTTCTTTGTCAAAGCTTTTGGAAATGGGGAAGTGACTGAAGAGAAAATTGCAAAGGCTGTTGCTACTTTTGAACGTTCGCTCATCAGTCCGCCATCAAAGTTTGATAAATTCGTTTCCGGAAAAAAAGATGCTTTAACGGATTCTGAAATTAACGGGCTTCATTTATTCCGAACAAAAGCAAACTGTATCAACTGTCATAACACCCCTTATTTTTCTGACCAGAAGTTCCATAATCTTGGACTCACCTACTACGGAAGGAAATATGAAGATCTGGGAAGATATATCGTTACTAAAAAAAATGAAGATGTAGGAAAATTCAAAACCCCTACACTGAGAGAGGTTTCTGAAAATAAACCTTATATGCATAACGGACTTTTCCCTGAACTGGCCAATATCGTCATGATGTATAACGCCGGAATGGGCAGAGAAATACCCAAAGCAGATCAGCTCAATGATCCGAAATTTCCTCACAAATCAGGAATGGTAGAAAAACTGAATCTGACAGATGACGAAGTTTTTGATATTGTAACATTTTTGAAAACACTGAACAGTTACAAGTACAAAATGCGCCCGCCGGAATTGCCTAAATCATAACTGTAATAAAAAACTCTTCCAAGCGGAAGAGTTTTTTTGTAGAATTCCATTGTGAAAATAGAATTTATAGGTAATCTTTGTATTAGTTCCCTTTAGCAAATATGGTCCCGCTTAAAGATCCCTTACCCCAGTTGAAGTTTGATCCGGATGAAGCGAACATATTAAACCTGGTACCAGTTGCAGTCCCTTCCACATAGCCATTCAATGTATATACTATATTCAGAGGCGATGATCCATTATTAACAACGGTTTCAGAAAAACTCCCTGAAACACTTATCATATGCGAACCGGAAGAAGAATAGGGAACAGAATATTTTCGGGAACCCTCCGGTGCTTCTACTCCGTCTTTAACAAAACGAATCCCAAAGTATCCATTAACAACTGTATTACTGTTATTTATAGGAAAAGTGCCCATAGGAACAGTGTAGGTCATTAATATTTTGGCGGTAGAATTGGCAGGAACCACTACGGTAGCGCTTAAGCCAAGATCTATATTATCTATAATGTTGCCTGCTCCCACAGCAGCCTGATCTACAGGAACTGTTGCTGCAACCGCTACTACCTGTGATAAGATATAATCACTTTTCTGAGGGGATAGTTTATTCCAGTTGGGTGCTCCGGAAGTTCCTGAATTATAATAAAGTCCCTCTCCATAAGGAGTTAATGCTGTGTTAGAATTGTAAACCATCAATCCTTTTGCAGGTGAAGGAACTGTTGCTCCATCTGTCATTGATGTTAACGATACTCTTGGCAGCAAAAATCCTTTAGTAGCCGAATTGAGATCCAGTAAAGCTGAATTATCCGGAATGCTTGTTCCTACCCCCACATTGCCAGAAGGAGTAATTGTCATCTTTATACTATTACTGGTTACTAGATGCAGGTTGTTGGGTGTGGTAGTTCCAAAGTAGGCGGATCCTCCCCCAATATACGTTTTCAGATTGATTGTACCATTGGTATGATTCAAACCGAAACTATTATCGGGTGTACTGATGGTAAGTTTAGTATCAGGTGTATTGGTACCAAGCCCTACGCGGTCATTGGCAGCATCTACTGATAAGGTATTTCCATCCACGGAAAATGCATTGGTCTGGGTTCCGGTAAATGCCAGAGTATTGGCACCCTGTGTTACCGTTCTATTACTGGTAAGTGTACCATCTGTATTATAAATATTAATGGAAGTAGCTCCTACAGCACCACCATCCGTAGATCTCCAGCCAGAGTTACTGTATACATATTCCAAAGCCTTACCATTGGGAATGGTAACACCACCTAATGCAGCACCAAAGCCTCCCGTTGTATTATTAAAAACAACGATTCGCTGACCTGCATTGGGGGCAGCAGGCGCCGTAATAGCAATTGTTGCAGTAGCAGCACCGGTAAGCTGTACCTGGCTTATATTAGCTGGAATAGTAGCTGCGTTACCAGTAACAACCAGTGTTGTTTCACGGTTGGTAATGGCTCCGTTCACATCCAGGGTGGTGCCGGGAGTGGTAAGCCCCAGTCCCAGATTACCATTAGAAGTCATTACCAGGTCATCTGTAGCCTGAGCTGCTGTCGGGGTTCCTGTTGTTGGATTATTTTTTACTCCATCAATGTTAAATACTCCCTGAGGATTAGTTGTATTGATCCCCACTTGTGATTTAGCCACCAGGGAAAAGGTGGTAAGCAAGCCTGCTAGTAATAATTTTTTTTTCATAATATATAAGAATTTAGAATTAAAATAAATTAATATCTCTTTTTCTGTGAGTATTTCATAAAAAGAATAGTATATCCTTGCGTTTTGTTGAATCGTATTTCTTCAAATAAAAGTAAGGATATACTCCAGGTTGTTGCATGTTTTGATATACATCATACGTACATCACATATACATCATATGTTATTTGATTACGGTTTCTGTGTTTTTATCATTCTTGTGTGGAGTAATTACTCTATTGTGCGGTTTATTTTTTTTATTGAAACTTTAGTAAATGACATGTTATTTACATCCTATTGCTTTATACTCTGAAATAAATGTTTTCTGCCAATGATTTTGTAACGATTAAAGCAAACACTGAATCTGACAGATGACGAAGTTTTTGATATCGTAGCATTTTTGAAAACACTGAACAGTTACAAATACAAAATGCGTCCGCCGGAATTGCCTAAATCATAACTGTAATAAAAAAACTCTTCCGCTTGGAAGAGTTTTTTTATTTAAAGTGCTTTAATCATTTCATTTTTGTACAGATTTAATGGATAATTATAAGATAGAATAGGGATGAATATTAGATCATTATTGTTCTTTACTGTTGGGTTAAGTGTTTAATTATTAATTGTTTATGAAAATTACATAATGGATTATAAAAAGTGATTTTAATTTGTATATTTGATTTTTATTTAGAATAAATAAAAATATAGTGTAAAGAAATAATAATGACTACAATTTTATCCATCTAATCCACAATTTCCACTAAAAACTATGGAACAACAAAACAAAAGAATCCTGACTCTGGATTTAATAAAAGGTATAAGTGTTCTCGGAATGATCATTATACATACCTTATTGGTGTATGCCAATGTCAAATCACAATATGAAACAGCCATTGGCAGTTTTATTGTTTTTCTCGGAAGAGGAACCTCCATCTTCCTGATCTGTATGGGAATCACCTTTATGACTTCCAGCCATCAAAGCCTTAAGAGTGCATTAAAAAGAGGTGTCTTATTAGTGTTTGCAGGTCTGTTCATGAATTTTATGAAGTTTATGGTCCCTGTTATTTTTAATTTTGCTCCCGATAATTTTATCCAAAAATACGGATGGCATGCTCCTATAGAACAACAGTATGTATATTTGGTACAGCTGGGTGATATTTTACAGCTTGCAGGGATGTCTTTATTATTCGTTGGGTTTATCAGAGAATATGTGAAAAATAAATATATTATGCTGGCTATAGGCTTATTTGTAGCCCTGATATCCAGAGAAGTGAGCGGAATTAATCTGGACTATCCCGTGATCAATTATGTTCTGGATCTTCTTTTCAATACGGATTATCCGGCATATGTCTATTTTCCTGTTTTCCCATGGATGGCTTTTATTATCATCGGAATGTTTTTCGGTAAATGGTTTCAGGAATTAAACTACAATATCCAACAGATATTTAAAAATATGCTGTATGTGGGGCTGTTGTTCATTGCCATAGGAGCACCGCTGGTTTTTCTGTATGGTGATTATAATTACAACGGTTTTTATCATATGGGACCTGGAGGAGTTATTTATTTTGCAGGCTGGACATTACTATTTTTATGGCTGATCAATACAATAACGACAAATAGTAAAGAAAATGGCTTCATGCGTGTTCTAAAATACTGCAGCAAAAATTTAACCTCAATGTATATGATTCAATGGATACTGATCTCTTGGGGAAAAGGTATTTTTGGGTATAGACAGCATGAAATTGGTTATGTTTCGGTGCTCATCGTACTGTATATTATTCTCACCTTTTCAGTGCAGACTTTGTTGGATATCATAAGAAAGAAAAAAACTTTATTTGATTTCACACCCATATCATCAAACAAAACAGTGTTGAAATAAATATTTCAGCTCAAGACCAAAAATATTTTATAGCAAAACCACAGTAAATCTTTTACGGTGGTTTTGTTTTTAATAACGGGTTAAAGAATTTCCACTTCTTCAGGGATCACAAAAAGAATGGTGCATCCATGTTCCGATTTCACGGAATGTTTAAAGCTAGGTGGAGTGTATAAATAATCTCCTTTTTCAAGTGTGGCTCCTGCAATAGTGGCATCGCCTTCCATGATAAACAGTTCCTCACCTGCAGGATGGTTGTGATAAGGGTAGCTGGCTCCCGGTTCAAATTTTAAAAGAATACTGGTTGAGCGATTGTTTTCAGGATCAAATTTTAAAGATTTTACAAAAATACCTTCATAATGAATCCCTTTTTCAATTAAAGGCTGCCATTCTTTCTGTTCTGTTTTTACGATGTAATCGTGGATGTTGGTGTTCATACTATGTAAATTTTAATTGTTATTGTTATAAAAATGGTCTAAACTCCAGGCGTAACGGGAAAAAGTACTCAGGAGAAATGCTGCGGCACTGAAAACAAAGACAGAATAATCCAAAGGCTCTTTAATACCCGAAGAAATGCTCATCGCAACCGCAAAAAATAGGGTGAGAATAGAGGCAGACCATGCTGTCTTTTTTATTTGAAATCCCAAAAGAAGCAGCACTCCAATTGACAATTCAGCGGTGGTAGATATTACGGCAATACCAGCTGCCCACGACTGTGGTAAAAATGAATTTATTTCAGCAGTATATTTAACAAAATTGTTCCAGCCGGAAGACTGATTTCCCCAAAGATTCAGCCTGCTTGCCACAGCAGATAAAAATCCGAAAGCCAAGGTAATTCTTAATAAAAAAATAGCGGCATCCTGTTGAGTTTTCATACGTATAATTTTTAGGTCTTAATTACAGTACAAAGTTCAGCGAAAGCCGTTATCTAAAGAATAGACAATTCCGGGAAAAGAATGTAATATTTGTATGGAAGAGGGAAGCAGAAGGATGGAAGTTGGAGGCTGGAAGCTGGAAGCTGGAAGTGATGATGTATAAAAATTCTGGACGAGTCTCAAATGCTGTGGAGAATTCAGTATATTGACATTTAGTTATAAATTATAGTATAGCTTTAAACACATGCTTCATCAGAATCGATTGAATATCGATTCATTTCTTTGCTCACTTAAGATAAAACGGAATTGAAAATAAATCTTTGCGTGTTATAAAAATCCAGAATTACAGACCTCTCCAACTTTTAAGACTGATTCAAAGTTTTAAGAAGTTGATATTATACTTTTAAGGAGGCAAAGGCGGAATCAATTTCATTGATTCTTTCTAAGCAACAGGATATTTATATTGCTTCATAAGGTGATTACTACATTTTTTTGCCTAGCCCCAACTTTGCACCTGATTTCTATCTGGCTTCTTTTAAATTTCCTTTACGATCTTCTGATAATCTTTTGGAGAACGGGAAGTATGTTTTTTAAAGAAATTGGAAAAGTAGAAAGGATCATTGAAACCAAGAAGGTAAGCAATTTCTTTTACGGTTAGTTTTTCATAAAGTAAAAGTCTCTTCGCTTCAGAAATAATAAGACTGTAGATCACATTCTGAGCGGTTTTGTTGGTGTGAAGTTTTGAAACCTCATTCAGTTTGGCTTCAGTGGTTCCAAGAAGATCTGCAAAATGAAAGACCTGATAATTGTTTTTAAAGTTATCCCTCACACTTTCCAGGAATTTTAAAAATAAAGCATCCGGTTTCCAAATTTCATCACCATTGGCAATCTTACTGCGGTTGATTTCTACCAGTAGCAGTTCCACCAGAGAATGGGTGGAGATCAGATACTGATAAGGCTGCTCCTGAATTTCTTTTTCAATAGTATTCAGCGTTTCATAGAAAAATGCAGGATGTTGTATGGTAATGATTTCATTCATTCCGAAATGACAAAAAAGCCCGTTGTGAAAAATAAGTTCAATATCACTGTCGCTTTTACAGAAAAAGTCCAGGGTAAATTCTAATGCAGTAAGTTCTCCTTCCACAGATTTTAACTGATGAAACTGTCCCGAAGTAATGGTTACAGTCTGCCCTGTCTTAAGGATGAAGATATTTTCATCAATCAAAATTTCAGCACTTCCGTGATGGCACCAGAACAAGGTATATTTAATGACCCGTCTAGGCTCAGTATGTCCTGCCTGATTATAATATTTTCTTATTTCAATCATTTTATAAATATTTAAAGTTAAATAAAATAATTGAAGGATTAAATACCTAAATTCGTGTTGATTTTAAATGAAAATTCAGAATGAAATACTCTAAAATTATTATCGTTGTCAGCCTTTTACTGTTTCAGTTGGGAGCAGCACAGGAAAAAGCAGATGTTGTATTAAATAAGGCTTTCACGGAAGCTAAAGCAGGAAAGAAGAATGTTTTATTGGTGTTCCATGCTTCATGGTGCAAATGGTGTAAAATGATGGAAAAAAATATGGATCTTCCTGAAACCAAACCTATTTTTGATAAAAGATTTGTCACAGCGTATGTAGACGTTCAGGAAAGGGGAGATAAGAAGAGCCTTGAAAATCCAGGCGGACAGGAACTTATGAATAAATATAAAGGCGGAAATGCAGGACTTCCTTTCTGGCTGGTTCTCAATCCAAAAGGAGAAGTACTGGCAGATTCCTTTGATGATAAAGGAGAAAATCTGGGATCGCCGGCAACCCCTGAAGAAGTAAAGTCTTTCATTGCCAAGTTGGGAAAAACCTCAAAACTTACCAATGAAGAATCACAGACCATAGAGAAAGTATTTGTGAAGAAATAAGAAATAAAATCCCGGGAATATTACCCGGGATTTACTTTTTAGAATGAGGTCATCTGAAGTTTATTATCTTTCCATATTTCTTTAATAGAATCATTATTTTCTATTCTTAACGGAATAAATTTTTTGTCAATTTCATCAAATATTTTCAAGTACGATTTAAAATCATTCACCTTGAATTTTTTATAGTATTCAATGTCTTCATTGGAAAAAAACAGTTCCAAATCTTTTTGTTCCTTCATATACTCATAGTCTTCATAATATTTGATTTTAGACATAACATTTCCCCGTATGTTGCTTAATGCCATATCCTGAGGCATAATAATACATCCCATTTTTTGATAATAGATTAATGTAAACTTGGAATAATAACGATATAAATCAACAATCCTTTTGTCATTTCTATCTATAAGAGAAGATATTGCATTGATTCTTATAAAAGTACTTCCGTTAAATGCCAAATAAAATAGTTCATCATTGGTTGCTGTTTTATCAATCTCATTATACATTTCGGATAATTTGGAATACTCTTCTGTATTATAATCCTCTTTAAGTGTTAAGTCGAAATATCCTTTATCAATAGGGTCAATAAGTTGTTTTAGCTGGTCAGAAGTCTGGGCATTGAGTAAGTATATTTGTAACAGAAGGAATAGTGAAAATCTTATTTTCATGGTATGGTTTACCAATAAACGATCTTTGAAATATATTATTATAGAAAGTTCATCAATTAAAACTTCCCGGATCTTAATAAGCGGGAAGTTTTTTAGAGTTTAATAATTAAGGAATGAGAGGGTAACTACAATTCTTTATAAGAATATTCAATATTAGTCCACAAAACCTGATCTCCTGCTTTTATCATTTCGGAGGGAGTCGTAAATATATTTCCAAAAATATTTTCGAATTGGGTGGTCCCAAAATGGGCACTTTTAGTAATTAATAGTGCGTCCTGGTCGTTTCGGGGTACTTTTTTAACGTATCTGTACGTTCTTTTTAACGTGAATGAAGAGGTGTTTTTATTGAAATCGCCAATGTAACTTGGCTTATTATTGTTATTCTCTTTGATCAGTACAGAGTCATTGACGATCGTAAAACTATAAGTGAAATCCGTAGATGAGGTTTCGGAAAACAATTTAATGGTTTTGTTTTTAAGATCAAGGCTTATTTTTTTCCAGGCAGGTTCCTGATATAAGCTCCAATAATTGTTGAGGTAAGATTCATCCGGTGTAGATTTTTCTCCATTTGATCCTTTGTACAAAACTGTATTTTTTACAGCATAGCTTTTAAATTGAAACTGGTAAAGACTTTTATCAACAGGTCTTGGATCATCAATCGTAGTGTCATTATTTTCACAAGAGATCAATGAGAGTGCCATCATCAGGGCATAAAAAGAGTATTTCATGGGTATATTGTTACAAAAATATAGAGGTTTCACACGTAACAGTGAAACAAAATAAAATGGAAGCTATATTTAATAGGGAAAAAATAAAAAGGTGAAAAGGTAAATATTCGATTTACCCTTTCGCCTTTTGCTTTAATTTATTTTCCAAAATATATCATATCCTGCTTCTGTTGCTCATTATAAATGATCTGGAAGCTTACAGGCATATATTGATAAAGGAGTTTCCAATGTTGAATCTTTGCGTGTTTTTTGAAACTTTCAAAAGATCTTACAAACAGATTTTCAATCATGATTCTTACATAAGAATCACCGTTTTTATAGATTGAGTCCATCAGTTTAAGGTGATGGGCAATAATGCTGATTTTAGATTCCTGTAAAAGATTCTTCAGATAATTCACGGTAGCCTGCATGATTCCAGCGAAATTGTCCTGAACAGACAACTGGGTGATTTCATTGCGAAGTGGCGGATAGAAAAATTTTAAGTATTCAACAGCTATTTTTTTATTAATAGTTTGCATTTTTACTTTCATCATAATTAAGAATTTTTCAAACACTTTTTAGTGCAGCGAAATGTATACCAAAATCTAAAGACAGGCTGCAAAAATAAAAACTCCTAGGATCACTGCTATGTGAGTGAGTAATATCTCTGTATTGTGTCTGTTTGACGTAGTTTTCCAGGTTTTCCAGTCTGAAATTCTTCTTATTTTATTTTTCATAATCTATTGATTGTGAGTTATTTTAATTTTTGTTTAATTTAAACACTTTGTAATGAAACGGATGAAAAATGTAACAAACCCGTTATATGCCATGACTGTAAATTTGTCTTGAATACACCTTCTGAAGGTTGGCAGAAATGTGACTAAAAATCACTTTTTTGTATTCCTCACTGCAGAAAGCAGTACAATTGTCCAGAGAATAGATAAAAGTAGTTTCAATAGCGTTCTTTAATACCGTATCTCCGTCAGTGTATATTTTGTCCATTTTCTGTAAACTTCTGAACAGCAGATTTCTGTCATTCTGGCGGATCATATTTTTAATACGTTCCGTAAAAGTTCTGATGATGCTGTATGAATTTTGAATTTTAATTTCTTTTACTTCTTTTTCAAAGTCGGGAACCACGTCTGTGATTTCCTTTACGGCTTGCAGATAATTCATAATATTATATTTTAATTTGGATTGTGTTCTAATAGTTTAATGATCGCACCAAAGATGAAAATGGTTAAAAAAGCAAAAAAGAGCATATGATAAGGTTTCAGCCATTTTGGAGTTTCAGGTCCTTTGCTTTTTAATCTTCTGAGCTTGTCTATTCTGTTTAAAGTTTTTAAGTCCATTTTTCTATGTTTTCAAATGATGATACCAATGATATTCCGTTAGAAAAGAAATAGAATTAATGTGTTGATATTAAGTGCGTTGTGTCTTTATTGTTGAATTTTTTAAACAATAAAGTATGTCAAAATGATAAGGTTTTTATCAATTTGGAAAATAAAAGTCACCAAAACTTCTTCCACAAACCTATTACAAATGACTGACTGATAATTCCCCTCCCTTGGAGGGGTGGCAAATTGAAGATTTGACGGGGTGGTTAAAAACTCAGCTCTCTCTAAAATGACATTTTTTAAGTTTCGCAATAAGGATAAGAATGAATATCTTTGCAGTCCAAATATTCAGAAAAATGTTTTCAAAAATAATAGTACACAGAGTAGGAAATAAGATCAATGGGGATTCCCTGACGATTTCCCAGGAGGAATTGAAACTGGAAGAAGGAATGGCAGAAATGCTTGAAGACTACTTTTTAGGTTCTTTTAAATCGGAAGAAACCTTCCATTTTTATAGTGATACTTACCTGGTCAATAATCCGGTGTACAGTGCTGTATCTGAGATTTTTGATGACAAGTCCAAGTTCATCTGGGAATCTGAGAATATTGCAAAGCATCTTTTTGAAGCCGCAGAAAACCCAAGAGTTCAGAGTGGAGAGCTTTTTATCGTTCTTTTTGAAGATGAAAGTGACCGTCCGGACAAGGTAGATAAAATCGGGATCTTTAAAACAGAGAAGAGAGAATCTTTCCTGAAAATAAATCCTGCAGAAGAAACATTTGACATTGAAAAAGATCAGGGAATTGGTTTATCCAAAATTGATAAAGCCGCTTTGATTTATAACAATAATAAAGAAACCGGATACATACTTTCTGTAGTTGACAACAACAAAAACGGAGATATGTACTACTGGTTCGAAGATTTCCTGAAAGTAAAACAGCGTGATGACGAATATTTCCACACGCAGGAAGCTTTGATGGTTTATAAAGATTATATCACAAAACAGCTTCCTCAGGAATTTGAAGTTTCCAAAGCGGATCAGGCAGATTTCCTTAATAAATCTATCAATTTCTTCAAAGAAAAAGAAGAGTTTAAACTGGATGAATTTGCCAGTGAAGTATTGGGTGACGAACATGTAATTGAAAGTTTCGTGAACTTTAAAACAGATTACGAACAGGATATGCAGGTGAATATCGCTGAAGAATTCCCGATCAGTGAAGCAGCGGTAAAAAAGACACAGAGACACTTTAAGAGTATCATTAAATTAGATAAGAACTTCCACATATACATCCACGGAGACAGACAAAAAATTGAAATGGGTGAAGATGATAAAGGAAAATATTACAGACTTTATTTCGAAAAAGAGGTATAAAAAGAAGTCATTTCATAATAATATCATAACTTTATCAGACCACACAAAATAACAGTTATGAAATTCATGATCATTTTCTGGGGAGCTTTTTTCTTTTTTTTCTGCGCTCCTTTTCCGATTTTCATTTATATGATGGGGGAGGAACTCGCAACAGAACCGAGAAATTCATTAGCCGTGAGCTATGGGTATCTCGGTTTTTCTTTGCTCATATGGATGTATGTGATTGCCTTCTTTATTAATATTCTTTTCATCAAAACCTTTAAGGAGAAAAGTACCATCCAGTCTATACTAAGGAATGGAATTCCGAGAGAAGGAAAAATCATTGATTATAAACTTCTGAAATACATTCCGAAAACCAATATGAATGTCATTCAGATCGTTCTTTCATTTCCTAATCTTAGAAATACATTAATTGAACATCAAATGATGTTTCACGATTCCAAACCACAGGAAAAAAGATTTGCTGTCGGAAATAAGGTGAAAGTATTGCTGAATCCCAAAGTGTCACAGGAACCTTACTTTATTTTAAGCGATCAGAAAGTTGGTTTTAATTCCTTTGGAATCATTTTAAGAGTTGCATTCATTGTATTCTTACTTGCTTATGTGACTGGATTATATTATTATTTCTACATGCGGGAATCCTTCGATTTTGGCTGGAGGTTTCTGACCTTCATGCACCCGATTATTTTCAGTGGAGTGATGACTCTGATTTATATATTGGTTTTCCAATTGTTGATCAGTAAGCTTTTTAAAAATAAAAAAGAAGAACGGATCCTCTTCTCAGGAAGAAATGCGGAAGCCCATATCATTAGTGTAAGCCAGACTGGTCTTATGGTAAATGATCAGCCGCAGATTATGTTTCAGGTGAGTTTTAAAGATTTCAGAGGAACTGAACATATTGCAGTCTTTAAGAAAGTTGTTAGCCTTTTAAATCTTTCTTCTGTCCCTAAATATGGAAACATTGAGATCATGTATGATGAGAACGATCCGAAGAAGATTATGATTCCTAAAGGAATTTAAGAACAAAGGAACAAAGCAAAAGGATAATGATGCATCAAAATAATTAAAGAACCTTTACACTTTACCTCTAAAAATCTCTGTTTGAAATTAATTATTTAACATATTAAAAAATACCCAAAAGTATTTTTTAATAAATGCTTTTTTGTTTAACTAATATGATAAAACCCATTCAGTTTTATACGGAAAATCTTTAAGTGAAAAATATGTTTTACTCAGATAAATAGCTACTTAACATAATAAAAGACATGCTATGGATAAGAGTTAGTTATATATATTTATGATCTAACCAAAAAACATATTTTATGAAAAAATTAAAAAAATTGACTCGTGAAGACCTTAAAACTGTAAAAGGAGGTATTAAACAGGTGTGGATTGCAGAATTTTGTGGTCAGACTGCTACTACAACTCAAGATTGGACTGCTGAACAAGCAAATCAGTGGCTTGCTAATCTCGAAGCAAATTACTGTAAATAATGTTTCATATTTAATTACTTGCACTTATGACCTTATAAAGTTATAAGTGCAAAATAAAGTTATAAGTGCAAATTTTTTTGTAATCCAAAATAATTCTATGTATTACTATAAAAAAATATTTCAATTATTAAGCTTATGTTTTAGCGTCTTATTTTTTTCTCAATTACATAAAAAAGATACTCTGCGTGGTGAGTTTACCTATTTATTAAAAGCCAAATTGAATACATTAACTCCTGATTATAGACATGAAGAACTTTTTTCATTACAGGTAGGTGATAAACGTTCTTTTTTTGCAAGTATTCAATCACTGAAAAGAGATTCAGTATTTCAAGCACTTCCGATAAAAACGTTGGAAAATGGAGCAAAACTGTTAAGTTCGAAGGGAGTATCCGTTCCAAAAACAAAATTTGCCTTTACCATAATACAATCAAATGAAAATATACAGTATTTTAACTTAGTTGGAATGTCAATACTCACCTATAAAGAACCGGTCATTAAGAATTGGAAATTAAGTAATGATACAAAAATAATAAACACAATAAATTGTAAAAAAGCAGAAGTTACCTTTAAGGGGCGAAATTGGACCGCCTGGTATTCTCCCGAAATTCCTTTACCCTGTGGGCCATATAAATTTAGCGGATTGCCTGGATTGATTGTTAAAATAACAGATGACAAAGAAGAGTATGATTTTGAGCTTGTAAAATCTACACCTGCATTTAAGTTAAAAGGTAAATTAATTAAGATGAACGAAAATCGATATAATGAAGCTTTTGAAACAACTCGACCGAAATTTGAAAAAGCGGTAAAAGATGCTAATGCCAATTTAATGGGTGTACTTCAAAGTTCTGAAACCACTATTATACAAGGCCAAGAAATGATAAGGCAGAGACAAAAAGAAAGAGAAGAAAATAAAAAATATGAAAACCCGATAGAATTGGAAAAAGATTAGTAAAGGCTAATCTTTTTTCGTTTGCTAATATCTATTCGTACTTTTTACCTTATTCATTATCTTTGCTTCCTTAGCTAAATCATATGAAAACAACACTTGTCGATTTAACAAAGCCTATTCAGTATAATGCAGGCGACCCATGGTTCATGCGGGTGAAAATCAAACATAAAGCACACAGAAAATCACATTGGCTGATTCGTCTGGCACTGAGACTTCCTTCAAGACTTTTTCCTAAAAACTGGACGGGTTGGGCAGATGATACCATCAAAAATATGGGACTTCATGCTACGACCCATATTGATGCTCCATGGCATTACGGCCCTGTAGTAGAAGGGAAACCTGCTAAAACAATAGACCAGATTCCATTGGAGTGGTGTTATGGAGAAGGAATTGTGATCGACTGTACTCATAAAGAAGATTTTGTAGCCATCACGGTAGATGATCTGAAAAATGATCTGAATAAAAACGGAATCACTATCCAGGAAGGAAATATTGTACTGATCAGAACGGATCGTGATAAGATGATGGGAACTCCTGATTTTGTAGAAAAAGGAACAGGAATGAGCAAAGAAGCTACAGAGTGGCTGATTGACCAGGGCGTGAAAGTAATGGGAATTGATCAGTGGGGCTGGGATCTTCCTCTAAAATATATGGCTCAAAAAGCCAAAGAACTGAATGATCCCGAATTCTTCTGGGAAGGCCACCGCGTAGGAATTGAGAAAGAATATTTACATATCGAGCAGCTTACCAATCTTGGAGCATTGCCTCCGTCCGGATTTAAGATCTGTGTATTTCCTCTTAAAATTGTCGGAGGATCTGCAGCTCCGGCGAGAGTAGTAGCGATGATAGAAGCATAGGAATGTGAATTTTATAGAAAAACAAAAAGGACGAATTTGTCAATAAGCAAATTCGTCCTTTTAAATAGTATCATTTCGACTTTGGTCTCATTTAATTCTTCTTTCTGAAAAACAAAGCTCTGTTATACTCAAAATTCATTCTGGCGATATTGAGTACGGAAATTCCCTGAGGGCATTCTACTTCACAGGCTTCCGTATTGGAGCAGTGCCCGAATAATTCCGTATCCATTTGTGCAATCATATCCAACACTCTTTTACTTCGTTCCTCTTTCCCCTGAGGAAGAAGTGCCATGTGGGTAATCTTTGCAGAGGTAAATAAGGCGGCACTTCCATTTTTACAGGTAGCCACACAAGCTCCACATCCGATACATGCAGCAGAATCAAAAGCTTCTTCAGCCGTTTGGTGAGTCACCGGAATGGCCGTTGCATCAGGAGCCTGGCCGGTATTTACAGATACAAAACCTCCTGAAGATATAATTCTGTCAAAAGCAGAACGGTCTACTTTTAAATCTTTCTTTACAGGAAATGCTTCAGCCCGGAATGGTTCTATCAGAATCGTTTCCCCATCTTTAAAAGACCTTAAATGAAGCTGGCAGGTTGTTGTATTTTTCAGGGGACCATGGGCAATACCGTTAATCATCATCCCACATTGTCCGCAGATTCCTTCACGGCAGTCGTGATCAAACTCTACAGGTTCATCTCCCTCAGTGATCAGTTTTTCATTCAGGGTATCCAGCATTTCTAAGAAAGACATATGGGAATTCAATCCTTTCAGGTCATAACCAACGAGTTTTCCTTCACTTTTTCTGTCTTTCTGTCTCCATATCTTAAGATGTAAATCCATAATTTTCTGTTTTTTATTTGTAACTTCTTACCGTTGGCTGAATCTCTTCAAAGATTAAAGGCTCTTTAATCAATGCTGGTTCGCCATTTTCACCCGTCCATGCCCAGGCAGAGATAAACTGATATTCGGTATCATTTCTCATCGCTTCTCCATCCGTTGTCTGGAACTCTTCCCGGAAATGAGCTCCACAGGATTCGTTACGGGTTAATGCATCATAGCACATCAGTTCTCCGATTTCGAAATAATCGGCAACACGGCCTGCTTTTTCCAGTTCGGTATTCATTTTATCTCCCTGTCCGGAAACTCTTACATCTTTGTAGAATTCCTGTTTCAGTTTTCTGATCTCCTGAATGGCATATTTCAATCCTTCTTCGTTTCTGGCCAGACCGCAATAATCGTACAGGAGTTTTCCCAATGTTTTGTGGAAATAATCAACAGTTTTGGTTCCTTTGATGTTCATAAAGTCCTGGATCTGTTCTTTCACTGCTTGTTCAGCCTGTTCAAATTCCGGAGTATCCGTTGAAATTTTTCCGGTATGAATTTCATCGGCCAGATAATTGGCAATCGTATAGGGAGCAATGAAATATCCGTCTACTGAAGCCTGTAAAAGAGAGTTTGCGCCTAATCTGTTGGCACCATGATCTGCAAAATTAGCTTCACCTAAAGCAAAAAGTCCCGGCACAGTGGTCATCAGTTCATAATCTACCCAAAGCCCGCCCATTGAAAAGTGTGCAGAAGGAGAGATCATCATAGGTTCCTTATAGGCATCATATCCTGTTATTTTAAGATACATATCAAATAAGTTTCCATATTTTTCGCTGATCTTATCTTTTCCCTGTTCCTGTATTGCTTTTGAAAAATCAAGATATACTGCATTTTTCAAAGGTCCGATTCCGAAACCGGCATCAATTCTTTCCTTTGCCGCACGGGAAGAAATATCCCTTGGTGCAAGATTTCCGAAAGCCGGATATCTTCTTTCCAGATAATAATCTCTTTCATTTTCCGGAATATCATTGGGTGGTCTGTTTTCACCTTCTTTCAACGGAACCCAGATTCGTCCGTCATTACGCAATGATTCAGACATTAAGGTCAGTTTAGACTGATAATCTCCGGATTGCGGAAGAGAAGTAGGGTGTACCTGAATCCAGCTTGGAGAAGCCATTAAAGCTCCTTTTTTATGGGCTCTCCATATGGCCGAGCCATTACATCCCATGGCAAGGGTAGACAGGTAATAGATTTTTCCGTAACCACCTGTTGCCAGTATTACAGTATGTGCTGCATGTCTTTCAATTTCTCCTGTGTCTAAATTCCTAACGATAATTCCTCTGGCTTTCCCGTCAACGGTAACCAGATCAAGCATTTCATGTCTTGAAAATAATTGTACGGAGCCTTTTCCAACCTGTCGCATTAAAGCCTGATAAGCTCCTAGAAGAAGCTGTTGTCCGGTTTGTCCTCTGGCATAAAAAGTACGGCTCACCTGAACTCCACCGAAAGAACGGTTATTCAGATAGCCTCCGTATTCACGACCGAAAGGTACGCCTTGAGCTACAGCCTGGTCAATAAGGTTCAGAGAACATTCTGCCATACGGTATACATTGGCTTCACGGGCTCTGAAATCTCCGCCTTTCAGCGTGTCTACAAACATTCTGTATACGCTGTCACCATCGTTTTTATAGTTTTTTGCTGCATTTACACCTCCCTGCGCTGCCACAGAGTGTGCTCTTCTCGGGCTGTCCTGAAAACAGAATGATTTGACATTATAGCCCATCTCTCCCAAAGAAGCTGCAATAGAACTTCCCGCCAGCCCTGTTCCTACAACAATAACATCCAGTTTTTTACGGTTGGCAGGATTAACGAGTCTTGCTTTCTTTTTATAATTTTCCCATTTATGTTCCAATGGGCCTTGTGGTATTTTTGAATCTAAAATCATGACCGTTCTGTTTAATGATAAGTAAAGAATACATACACCGGCATCAATGCAAAACCTACACAGATAATGATTGAATAGGCAATCCCAATCGTTTTGAACCATTGTACAAACTTAGGATGATACAGTCCCAGCGTTCTTACTGCACTGTGTATCCCATGAATCAGGTGATAGCATAAAGCAATCATTGATAAAACATAAATGATAACATACCACCATTCTTTAAAGACATTCACTACCAGAATGTAGAGATCTTTATTTCCATTCTCATCCAAAGGCGGATTTCCGAATTTGTAGATATACCAGAAGTTCTGGAAATGGATCACCAGGAAAATCAGAATTAATGTCCCGAGGATTCCCATATTTCTGGAAGCCCATTTACTGGCTCTTCCACGTCTGTCTGTCTGATAACCGCCACCAGACTTTTTATTTTTTAGCGTAATGATCAGTCCGTCTACAGCATGCAGAATAATACTGGCATACAAAACGTAAGAAACTATTTTGATGATAATATTTCCTGATAAAAAATGCGAATAGGCATTAAATTGCAGGTGTGCCTGTTCTTGTGGAAGAAAAAGCTGAAGATTTCCAAGGAAATGAATCAACAGGAAGAATCCCAAAAAGAGTCCTGTAAGACACATCAGCATTTTTCTTGACAGTGTTGATAACATATTTTTGATTTATTGATTAATAATATCCTAAGACTTTCATCCACAATCCTCCTACAACCATATAAATGATCAATAGGACGATTCCTATTTCAAGACCTCTTACCCACCAGGCTTTGAGATCTACATATCCACTTCCGAAGAATACAGGAGCCGGACCGTGGCCATAATGGGTAAGCACTCCATAAATAGAACCCATGAAACCAAGCATCATTGCCAACAGCATAGGAGGAATTCCTAAAGAAACCCCAACACCCAGCAATGCTGCATACATAGCCGCTACGTGAGCGGTAGCACTGGCAAAAATATAGTGACTGAAGAAATAGACTATAATAATAACCGGGAAAGCTACCTGCCAGCTCAAACCTCCAATTTGTACTTTGATAAGGTTACTGAACCATCCAATGAAACCTAATTCATTTAAAGAGCTTGCCATCATCACCAGTACAGCGAACCAAACGATAGTATCCCATGCTCCTTTCTCTCCTTTTACATCTTCCCAGGTTAGCACTGAAGTTAACAGCAATAGTGTTAATCCGATGAATGCTGTAGTGGTAGCATCAATAGAAAGTGCTCCCCCAAATATCCAAAGTGCTAACAGAATAAAAAATGCCAGCAGCATTAGCCATTCGTTTCTGGAAATAGGGCCCATTTCTTTTAATTTCTGAGCGGCCATTTTCGGAGCATCACCCGTTTTTTTCAGTTCAGGCGGATATAATTTGTACAATACCAAAGGAACGACAAAGAATGCTACCGCACCCGGAATGAAACCTGCTGCAGCCCATGACATCCAGGTAATATCAATCCCAAGATTGGCTGCAAATTTCTGACACATCGGGTTACTTGCTGTTCCGGTAAGGAACATGGAAGAAGCGATGAGGTTCATATAGTAGCTGTTTAAAGTCAGGAATGATCCCAGTTTTCTATGGGTTTCCGGTTTTTCAGGAACGGAATCGAAGCTTATTGCCATAGATTTCATAATAGGGTAGATAATCCCACCACCTCTTGCTGTATTACTCGGAATAGCAGGAGCCAGACAAACATCAGCAAGCCCTAATCCGTACGCAAGTCCCAGTGAACTTTTACCAAAGACCCTGATGAATAAAAAGGCGATACGGTTTCCCAATCCTGTTTTGATAAATCCTCTGGCAATAAAGAATGAAATCCCGATCAGCCAGATTACTTTGTCTCCAAAACCGGAAAGCGCTTTGGTAATGGATTTTCCGGCATCTCCCGGAGCAACTACCTGTGTAAGGGCTGTAAAACCAATGGCCATCATACACATTGTACCCATTGGAGCAGCTTTAAGAATGATTCCTAAAATAGTTGCCGCAAAGATGGCAAAAAGATGCCAGGCATTTTCTGCAACACCCTCTGGAGCAGGGATGAACCATATGATTAACGCAACAACAAATGTGATCGCTACGTTTTTGATATTAATTTCTTTCATGATACTAACTATTTAATCGTTAAAATCTACTCTGAACTTGCACTATAAATAGATTGTTGTTGTATTGTGAGGTGTTTTCCACCTGATATTTGTAGCGGTCAAACTGTACTCCCAGCTGAATTCTTGCTCCGTAATTTTTCAGGAATTCCAATCCGAACATTGGGGTAATGGTTTGTCTTGGGTTAGAAGCCATTCTGAAATTGGTGTCAAGATATTCGTAGCGGCAGGATAATTCGAAAGCACTGAGATTTTTGTGGTTGATCTCATATCTCAGGTTCGGCAGGAAGTAGGCTCCACGGATAAGATACTGATCAGGATTGTCAGGACGTAATTCCGGGGCAATGGAGTTATACAGAACGTGGTTGGTTGCCTGTTTGGCTTCCAACTGCATATCAAGGCTCCATTTTGGATCAAATTGGATCAGTGAGCTTAGATCTATACCTAAGGCATACACTTTTTTGCTGAAAACTTCTCCGGTACCTCCATTCAGACCTACATTGAAATGATATTTTTTTGATAATCCGAAAACAAGACGGGTAGAGTACTGCTTTCCGTTGTCATTATCGTTAATCTGATTTTTTCCATTTCCGTTCACCACGGAAACTGCATATTGGAAGGGTATTTCTCCCAGTTGAAGTTGTCCAGTAGCAGACATCCCGATCTGGAAGCTTGTCCAGCCCAGTTTTCCAAATTCCGTATATTGATTGGACCAGTCTAAAGATTTAATAATATCAATAGGGTAAGTCTCTTCAATACCAAACCAAGGTCTGAACTGTCCTACAGTAATGGCTAATTTAGGATTGAAAGTATACTTCAGATAAGCATTTTCAAGAACTCTGCTTTTGGGGTCATTTTTAAAATCGGCAAGGTTGGCCAAAACAACAACTTCCGTTCGTTTACTGATCTGTGCCCGAACCTGAACCCTCATGTATTTGAGCATGAAATTATTATCGGTTCCGGAGCCATCGGTATGATGAAGCCCGTTTACATCAACATCTTTAGACATTCCTACCAGATAACGTGCCTGAAAAAGGCCTTTGATCTGCAGCTGTGGATATTTTACATTGTCTTCTTCCTGTGGAGGAGGTGTGGTCTTCAGAGAATCCTGATTTTGTGCATGGGCTGATAACGCACAAGCCAGCATGCACAGGATCAGGCTTTTCTTTTTAATCGAAAAAAAGGCCATATCTATTTTTTGTTTTTTTATTGTGAACTCTATTTTACCACAACTGCTTATCCAGCCCGTTTTAGTATCTCATAAAATCATAATGGGGCATACTTAGGGCATTGTTTACTAAGCGCAAGCATTTTTTGTGGCGAAATATCTATTTTAATCCCAAGAATGTGAAGGGTGCAGATTCTTTAAAACTTGCATTGGATTTACCGTTGTAGGTGTTATTATTACTCAAATCCAGTTTCATCACTTTTCCCTTAGCGCTTAGGTCGAAATCTTTAAGATCTACCCAGAATGTGTTGGGAGTGAAAACGGTTTCAAAATAATATACCAGGTTTTTCTGATCCGAAACAGAACGCCATCTTGTGGATGAAATATTGGGTTCGGTAGCGGAAGAGATTCCATAAGGTACAGAACAGTTTCTGATGACACTGAAAACACTGGCTACTGCTGTGCGGGTATCGGCAGTCTGCGGAATTGCATTGATGTAGTATGAAGCTCTCACAAAGCGGTCTGCAGCACGGTTGGTTCCGGGAAGCATAACTGTTCCGGGAATCCCTTTCCAGTAATTGTTAAGAGCGAGCTGTTCCTCAAAAATAGGAGAGTTGGTCATAACAGTGTAAGAAGGATCATGGTGGATCACCAGTTTTCCGTTAATATATTCGAATACGGCACTGTCTCCTGAAGCATCGGAAATGGAAAGGTGAACGGTTGTAAATCTCTCTGTTCCCGGAATATAATCACTTACAATCACGAACGGTTCTTTTTGTGAATGCTCTACCGCTTCTTTTACGGTGGCGAAATTATCAAGATAATATTGTGCCCATAATGAGATGGCAATTCCCTTTTTACTTCCTTTTCCATCGAATTTCGGGTATTGGGATTCTCCCAGCCAAAGCAGATTAGCAACCAATCCTTTTTCGTTCATTCCGTCTGATGATGCAATATCCCATGACGTACTGACGAGGCTTCCGTATTTGGCAGTCCATTTTACTGATTTAGAACCTACCTGCCCGTTACGGTCTATACCTTTTGGCAAAACCCATAAATTGGCCGGGATTTCATCACGCCAGTCCATAGAACGGGCTGTAATAACGGTGTTCTGCGGTCCTTTGTAAACTACCCTTGTACATGCTTCTGATGGATTCCACAATCCTACAGAGAGGATCAGAGAAAATAAAATTAATGGGAACTTTTTCATAATAGTATTATTTGAATTTAAATTTTATATTGAATTTATTGTGAATAATTCAATTAATTTTGATCATATTCATTATTTGGTGATATAAATTTAGCGAAAATTGTTTAAATAAAACAATTATTAAAGTTAATAATCTGTAATCCATGTTATGAATCATGATTAAAGAGTGCATAACCTTATTATTGGATTTTTTTTCGTATATTTTAATGATATGGCATAAAAAAGGGGTGAAAATGAAGAATATTTAAATGCATTTTTACTACATTTTTATCTGTTATCTCCCATGAATGCGTCGTAGAGTGTACTTTGAAATTATATACCACAAAAGTAAACACTGTTCAAAAAAACGCTATATTTGATTAATAGACTGAAGAGATATATGAATTTTGTAGAATGTCATGAAGAACCTATCCATATTCCGGGTTCTATACAAAGTTTTGGCTATTTGATTGGCATTGATGCGGAATCCCACACCATCACTTTTTTTAGCAGGAATATCTCGGATATATTTACCATCGAAAACCCGGAAAAGCTTTTCGAAAAGAAGATTACAGACTTTCCCGAAAGCTTTCAGAGTATTATCAATTCAGAAATATATACTTCTCTGGAAAGGTTTACCAGACGTAAAAACGAAACCTATTTCGATAAAATTTTTATCAACGAAAAAGAGTATCACTTTTCTGTTTTCAGGAGTGAATCTTCCATTTTTCTTGAATTCGAAGAAGTCCTGCTCAATCCTGACAAGAGGATTTCCAATAAGTATGACAATTTTTACATCATTGATAACGAAAAAGAACTCTGGAATCATCTTCTGGAAACGCTGTCAAAGGTGGTAAACTATGACCGGATGATGGTCTATAAATTCATGATGGACGGTTCCGGAAAGGTAATTGCCGAAAGGAAAAATGAAAATATGGAAAGTTTTCTGGGGCTTCATTATCCGGAGTCTGACATTCCGAAACAGGCACGGGATCTTTATCTGAAAAAAAGAAAAAGAATTTTCAGTAATGTATATGCTGATACTGTTCCTATTTTAAGCAAAAGTGCGGAAAGTATTGATCTTACTTTTTCAGCTTCCAGAGGGATGTCGCCTGTTCATGGGCAGTATCTTAAAAATTCGGGAGCGGCTTCAAGCTTCAGTGTTTCTATTATTATTGATGATCATCTTTGGGGGCTGGTTACCTGCCAGAATGTAGAACCCAAGCATATTGACCTTGAGGATAGAGTACAGGCCGGAATTTTTACCACGCTGGCTGCGAATGCCTATTCATCTTTTAAATCTAAAAGTGAGCTGAACTACCGTTTGGAACTGAATGAGAAAATGTCTCAGATGAAAACGGAATTTCTAAAGCACCATAACCTGTTTGATTCTCTTATCGAATGCAAAAAAGAGATCCGAAACTTACCTGAAGCAGACGGGCTTGCCATTGTTTCCGATGAGAATATTGTGACAGACGGAAATACTCCAGGGTTGGAAAGTATCAGTACCATTGCAAAATGGGCACTTGAAAATACCAGTGATCTGATTTATGTGAGCCGAAACTTCCTTAAAGACCATGGTAAAGAGCTGGATCTGTCTGAAAATGCAGCAGGAATTGTTATTTACTTTATTGAAAGAGATAAAAATGAAATGCTGATCTGGTTTCGGAAAGAGTTTGATGAACACATCAACTGGGCTGGAAATCCGGAGAAAAGAATAAGTGTGTTTTCTCAGAACGGCGAAGAAAGACAGATGATATCACCCAGAACTTCCTTCCGTATTTTTACTGAAAATATCAAAGGCTATTCTAAAAGATGGAATTCCAGAAATGTGAGTGCTGTACAGGCTGTAAGGGACCTCATTTTAGAAACTTCTCATAAAAATTATAATGCAATCAAAAGGCTTAATGATGAGCTTAAAAAAGTAAATGAAGAGCTTGACAGTTTTTCTTATACCATCTCCCATGATCTGGGAACTCCTTTGACTGTAATGAAGCTGAATGCTCAAATGCTTTTGGGAAATCTTAGAGATGATTCTGGAAAAAACAAGACCAAGATTAATTCGATTATCGAGGAAATCGACAATATGGCAGAAATGATGCATGATGTACTGCAGCTCAGCCGTGCGAAACATAGCGAAATTCAGCTTGAAAGTCTTAAAACGGCTCATACAATTGAGAAAATTTCCGAAAACGCCAAGATGACCTACGGCAGTCCGAACAGTGAAATTATCATTAAGGAATGCCCGGATGTCATGGCTGATAAAACCATGCTTCATCAGGTATTTTTGAATATCATCAATAATGCGGTTAAGTATTCGTCCCATAAAGATCTTCCGCAAGTGGAAATTGAAGGAATTGAAGACGGCCAGACTATTATTTACAGGATTTCTGATAATGGTATTGGTATTCCTGAAGAGGAGAAACATAAGATGTTTAAAATCTTCAACAGAATGGATAATGCCAAGAAGTTTAAAGGAAACGGAGTAGGGCTGTCTATTGTACACCGCATTATGAAAAGATTGGGAGGAAATGTGGATTTTGAAAGCAACAGTGAGGGTACTTCCTTTATTTTAACGTTCAAAAAGCCTTATATTTGAGAAACTTTTAAAACGTTATGTATGGTATCAGAATATCTTAAACAGAATACAGCAGATTATCACGATGCAGCAGAAAAACTTTTTAATTCTGAAAAGATCTTTAACAAAACTTTCACTTTAGAGGATTATAAAAAGATTATCCACACCAATTACCTGATGCTTCTTCACAGTGAAGATAAAATATTCAACAGCCTTTCCGGTAAGTATGCAGAGAAACTTCAGCTGGATGCAAGAAAAAAACTCTCCCTTATTGAAAAAGACCTGAAAAGCCTTTCTCTGGAAAATCAGGAAGTATCTCATCCTCTGGATTTCAATAACGAGCATGAAGCACTTGGAGCCATGTATGTGATTGAAGGTTCTACCCTTGGTGGAAATGTAATTGCAAAACAGCTTTCTAAAACGGAAGGATTTGATGAGGTTACCTTCAACTTTTTCGGATGTTATCAGGAAAATACAGGGCCTATGTGGAAGAATTTTAAAGAAGTTCTGGATACAGAGGTAACTGAAGAAAACTACAATGAAGTGCTTTCCGGCGCGAAAAAATTATATACGTTTTTACTGAACGTCAACTAATTTATTTTAAATCTAATTAAATTCCTGAAAAATTGCTCAATTTTTCAGGAATTGTTAAATTTGGGGAGTTTCAAATTTAAACTTAACTAACAAAAAATAATTTTTAAAAAGTAACAATATGAAAGTAACTGTAGTAGGTGCAGGCGCTGTAGGAGCAAGCTGTGCAGAATACATCGCAATGAAGAACTTCTGTTCAGAAGTAGTTTTGGTAGACATTAAAGAAGGGTTTGCTGAAGGAAAAGCAATGGACTTGATGCAGACAGCATCTCTTAACGGATTTGATACAAAAATTACGGGTACAACAGGAGATTACAGCAAAACTGCAGGTTCTCATGTAGCAGTAATCACTTCAGGGATTCCAAGAAAACCTGGAATGACAAGAGAAGAATTGATCGGTATCAACGCTGGTATCGTGAAAGAAGTTACTGAAAACTTAGTAAAACATTCTCCGGAAGTAATCATCATCGTGGTTTCTAACCCAATGGATACTATGGCTTACCTTGTTCACAAAACTTCAGGTCTTCCTAAGCACAAAATCATCGGAATGGGTGGTGCATTAGACTCTGCAAGATTCAAATACAGATTGGCTGAAGCATTGGAAGCTCCAATTTCTGATGTTGACGGTATGGTAATCGCTGCTCACAGTGATACAGGTATGCTTCCATTATTGAGCAAAGCGACAAGAAATGGGGTTCCTGTAACTGAATTCTTGAGTGATGAGCAACAAAAATATGTAATCGAAGAAACTAAAGTAGGAGGAGCTACTCTTACTAAATTATTAGGAACTTCAGCTTGGTATGCTCCAGGTGCAGCAGTTTCTGTAATGGTTCAGGCTATTGCATGTGACCAGAAGAAAATGATCCCTTGTTCTTTAATGCTTGAAGGAGAATACGGACAAAATGATATCTGCCTTGGTGTTCCAGCAATTATCGGAGCAAACGGAGTAGAATCAATTGTAAACGTAACTTTGACTGCTGAAGAGCAATTGAAATTCGCTGAAGCTGCTAATGCAGTTAGAGAAGTGAATGGAGATCTTAAATTTTAATTTACTGGATTTTATATAAAAAAAACCGCACCTTTTGGTGCGGTTTTTTTATGCATTACGACTTCATTTAGGTCTTTCGTTTGAGGATTCGCTGGCACGAGCGTCCCGCTCGTGTCCACATTATAAATTAACATCTATTTCAAGAATCCTCTCATAATCGTCACAATAATTTCTGGCACTGCTGTATTTCCATTCCCAAGGTTCCATAACGAATCCAGATTCTACAGGATTCTGATGAACATAATTTAGTTTTTGTTCAAATACTTTTAATGACCATATCTCTATGGGCATATTATTTTGTTGCCAAAACTGATACTTTTTTATATTAGAATTTTGGCTTCCTGCTTTTTTAAACATCCACAATAACCACTCTTTTCTGCTTTCCTGAGTATTGTCTTCAATAGCTTGTAGTAGTTTTTTAGCTGTAAAACCTTTAAAATCTCTTATTAATTCTGAAGGTTGGCATTTCTCTGACCGGAATAACAGATGTACATGACTAGGCACGATACAATATCCGAAAATAATCATTCCTTTGTTTTTTCTACAATATCTTAATGCTTCAATAAGAATATCAAAATATTCCATTCGTGTAAAAATATCTATCCAGAATACTGTGGCAAAGCTTATAAAATAAGCTCCTTCTTTTTCATGAAATTTGTGTTTTCTGCTCATATTATAAAAATACTAAAAACTCATTGTCATTATTGTGTTATATATTTTTTAGAGATCTAAGGGGCTCACGAGGGAGGATGTTAAGTGAATTTTGAATTAAATTATTATGAGGGACACGAGCGAGGACGCTCGCGCCAGCGGAGAATGGAGATCTTAAATTTTAATAATAGCCCGCTTTTAAGCAGGAATTAAAATAGATAAACCCCTGCTGTTTCATTTGAAACAGCAGGGGTTGTTTTTAAATTCTTGAA
>NZ_JAZHQU010000005.1:0-423084 GCF_036543225.1 Chryseobacterium sp. CFS2 | reverse complement strand
ATTGTAGTGAGAATGGGTATTGGTTGGGATGCGTGGTTATTTTTTCCCACAGATGGCACGGATTTGCACAGAGGATGATGGATATAATATAGGTATACAAAAAAAGTGTGTAATGAAAACGGGATCAAGCAACGCTAATATTGAATATGATTGTAGTGAGAATGGGTATTGGTTGGGATGCGTGGTTATTTTTTCCCACAGATGGCACAGACTTGCACAGAGAACACTGGATATAATATATAATATATAATATAGGTATACAAAAAAAGTGTGTTATGAAAACTAGATAAAGCTTGTTCTTATGGAATATAAATACTGATGAGGATAATATAAAATGAGGATCGTAATAATACGAAGCCTGAAAAAACAAAACTCAAATATCAAAAAACAGAATGCGAAACTCTAAACATGTAACTCAAAACCCAAACCCCGAATTCATCATTCATCATTCATCATTCATCATTCATCATTCATCATTCATCATTCATCATTCATCATTTATAATTTATAATTTATAATTTATAATTCACTCCCCTCTTCTCCCCTAGCCCTGATAGAAATGGTTACCCCGCAGCTTGGGTTGGAGAGTGGATGGGTCTGAGCGTGGGAGCGTGCTGGCGTGAGGAGTATGAATGGATAGCAGGAAATAGCTCCTGAAAAAATAAATGCCCATTTTCTATAGACAGTCATAAATAATAAAGGTGGTACATTATATAAGATATAAGAGGAAACGGTATTAGTAAAAACTGTTTGTGCCTCATGATTCACCTTTTCAACTGTAACAATAGATGTAATAATGATAAAAAAGAGTCAACACTTTTTTTTGATTCCTTACATTTGTAGTGCATTCCGGTTTCTAAGGAATGAAATGAGTTTTATATATGACAGACAGACAACATAAGGAAACGGTACATACGGATAAAAACCAATACGAATATATTACGGTAACACATGACGAAAATAACGTCAGAATCTATACTTTGAAAAATGGATTAAAGGTTTTTCTTGCTCAAAATTTTGATGCTCCAAGGATACAGACCTTCATTCCCGTAAGGACAGGAAGTAATAATGATCCGGCTGATAATACAGGACTGGCTCATTATCTGGAGCATATGATGTTTAAAGGAACTTCTCGTATTGGAACTCAGAACTGGGAAAAGGAAAAGGAACTCCTCGACCAGATCTCAGCATTGTATGAAGAGCATAAAGCAGAACAGGATTCTGAAAAGAAAAAGGAAATCTATAAAAAGATTGATGAAGTTTCTCAGGAAGCCAGTCAATACGCCATTGCCAATGAATATGACAAAGCGATTTCTTCTCTGGGAGCAAGTGGAACCAATGCCCACACCTGGTTTGATGAAACAGTATACAAAAATAATATTCCGAACAACGAGCTTGAAAAATGGCTGAAAATAGAAAAGGAAAGGTTTTCTGAAATTGTACTTCGTCTTTTCCATACCGAGCTGGAATCTGTATATGAGGAGTTCAACAGGGCGCAGGACAATGACACAAGGCTTGTGAGTTCTGAACTGATGGATGCTCTTTTTCCTACTCATCCTAATGGGCAGCAAACGACACTGGGAAAGCCAGAGCATTTGAAAAATCCTTCAATGAAGGCTATTCACAAATATTTCGATGAATATTATGTTCCTAATAATTATGCCATGGTATTGGTTGGGGATCTTGATTTTGATAAGACCATTCAGTTAATTGATCACTATTTCGGTACATTACCTTATAAGGAACTTCCTAAGAAGACACCAATTATTGAACAACCCATTACAAAAGTTGTAACAAGAACAGTGAAAAGCCCTACTACTCCACGCACTCAGCTGGCATGGAGAACAGAAAGCTATGGAACAAGAGAAGCTATGCTGGCGGATGTGATAGCGAATATACTCAGCAACAGAGGGGAAGCCGGATTACTGGATCTGCATATTAATCAGACTCAGAAAATGCTTTGGGCTCAGGCTTTTTCTGTGGGATTAAGACAGTATGGATATTTTTCCATCGTTGCTGTTCCTAAAGAAACACAAACCCTGGAGGAAGCAAAGAATATGGTACTGGACGAAATTGAACTGATCAAGAAAGGAGATTTCCCGGACTGGATGCTGCCCGCCATCATTAATGATTTCAAACTTCAGAGAATGAAAGGCCTTGAAACGGCTGAAGGTCTTGCCACCACACTCTATGATTCTTATATAAAAGGAAGAACCTGGGAAGAAGAATTGAATGAAATGGATGAGTATGCTTCTTTCACTAAGGATGATATTGTGAATTTTGCCCATGATTTTTTCAAAGAAAACTATGTGGTTATCAATAAAGAAAAAGGGGTAAATGACAAATTGATCAGGGTTGACAACCCGGGAATCACTCCTGTTAAAATCAACCGTGATACACAATCTGAGTTTTTAAAAGATATTTTAGCAGATAAAACTGAGGATATTAAACCTGAGTTTATCGATTATCAGAAAGAAATCATCACGGATCAGCGTAACGGAAAGAAACTAAGCTTTGTAAAGAATAAGTATAACGATATTGCTCAGCTGCATTTTATTTTTCCTTTGGGAAGTGATAACGACAGAGATCTAGGAATTTCTACTCAGCTTCTGCAGTATTTGGGAACAGATACCCATTCACCGGAAGATTTGAAAAAGGAATTTTTCAAAATAGGAATCAGCAATGATTTTAAAACAACAAACAACCAGCTGATTATATCTCTAAGCGGACTGGAAGAAAATATAGAAAAAGGAATTGCTCTTTTACAGCATTGGATGCAGGATGTAAAACCTGATCAGGAAATCTACAATCAGTTTGTGGGTACCGTACTGGAAAACCGCCAGGCGATCAAGAAAGACAAAAACCGTATTATAACTGCTTTAAACAATTACACAAAACTGGGCAGCAACTCACGTTTTACAGATGTCATTTCCAGGGAAGAGCTTGAAAGCAGCAATCCTGAAGTATTCACAGACAGAATGAAAAAGCTTTTCAAATATCCTTATCAGGTATTTTTCTACGGTAAAAATTTTGAAAACTTCAAAGAATATATCGGTCAGTATATAGAAACTGAGAGCCTTCAGATACCGGAAGCCAAGCAATATCCGGAACCTGCAACGGGAGGAAATGTCAATTTCATCAACTATGATATGGTTCAGATGGAAATGAGCAAGATTGGTAAAGGAAACGAAGTGAACCCGCTTCATTTTGGAAAGATCAATGTTTTCAATGAATATTTTGGAAGAGGATTATCTTCAATTGTTTTCCAGGAGATGCGTGAAAGTAAAAGTCTTGCCTACTCAGCCTATGTTTCTTATGCAGCCAACTCTGAGCTGAAGCACCCTGACTATGTAACCACTTATATCGGAACACAACCTGACAAACTAATGATTGCAGTGGATACCCTGAACGAACTGATGAACGAACTTCCCGAAGTTCCTATTCAGTTTGAGAATGCCAAAAATGCTGCGCTGAAGCAGATTGCTTCGACAAGGGTTACCCGAAATAATATATTTTTTAATACCTTAAGACTGCAGAAGCTCAATATTCATCATGATTACAGAAAGAATATTTATGAACAGATCCAGAGCCTGGAGTTTGAAGGTATCAAACAGTTTTATCAGACAGAAGTCCAATCCATACATTTTAATACAGCCATTATCGGTAAAAAAGAGAATCTTGATATGGAAGCTGTCAATAAAATGGGAACATTTAAAGAAGTAAGCCTGAAAGATATTTTCGGACATTAAAAAAACAAACCGCCTGATAACACTATCAGGCGGTTTATTTTTTATAAATGATGAATGATAATTCATAACTCATCATTTACAATACTTTTACGTCATCATACAATCTCCGTCTCCATCCTGATAGTTTGGGTTAAAATTATCGGGGAGTAATTCCAGAAGATTTTTATGAAACAGATACTCTCTTGTGAAATCACGTTCGTAGATAGGGGAAAACACTTTTGAATGTTGTATTTCCTCGTTCAAAACGGTTTGATAAGAGGTAAAGCCTTTCACTTTGTGGGTAACAATAAAGTAATTCAGAAACCGGACAACCTCATCTGCATCACCATTCGGGAAAAAGTAAGGGATTTTAAGATATCCATCACGAAGCTGCAACAAGAGACAGGCTTTAATTTTCTGATCCTGATCAAAAATTTTAATCCAGAAATATTTAAATGTACCGGCAAAACTGGAAAAAAGGTATTTTTCATCTTTTTCACCCTTCAAAATCCAGGGATTATCTATAAAGGCATTAATTTCATCAGCATTCCGTTGGCCAGAAAATCCATTGATAAAATCAGCACTTTCTTTGTCGATCCTATCCTGAACTTCATATTTGAAGTTGGGTTTTGGCACAATAAGGTTCTTTATTGAAATAAGTCCGTTGGCCGTAGCATCAAGGATTTGAAAAAGAGGTTTCAATGACTGGGTTTCCGGCTTTTTCTCCGGAATCATTTTAGCAGCATCTGTTCTGAAGTAATAACGCTTTCCTTCTTTGGGGAAAACGTATTCAAAAACACCCATTATATTGTAAAGCGCTTCTGCTTCTTTGGTAAATTCTGTTATGGCAATTCTCCCTTCATATTCTTCAAAAACTTTTTTAAGCAATGCTTTTGCCGGTCTTTTTTTTCTGTACTCGGGCTTTGCATACAGCGTACTGAGCCACGCATATCGGATTTTTTTTCCATCAATGATAAAACAATCCGGAAAACAGCCCACATAACCGATCAGTTTTTCTTCATAAAAAGCAAGGATAAGAAGTGTATCCTCGTCTGATGCTTTTGGATTCTGAATATGAGACAGTGCACGATGCTTTGTAATGGGAAGAAAATCATATTGCTGAAAATCTCCGGTTGATATAAAATCTTCCAGTTCTTTTCTGTTGTATGTTTTCAGGGTTATCATTTTCTTATAATCATGTTTTTATTGATGAGCTTTTTCAGTCGGAAATAAGCAATTTCCTTTTTTAATATCTGCGCTCCGCTCTCTCCCATTTCCATGGGAATTCTTTGAAAGTTTTTCTTTACACTGTCCAGTTTTATCCCAGCACATCCAAAGCTGCAGTAGATTTCCTCATTTTTATAGAGCTCATCAAAAAAGTCTTTCCTTACTTCAAAATCGGTAAACGGAAATGCAAAACTTTCGTACAGGAAGCCATTTTCTTTTAAATAAGCAAAAGTCTTATCCGTTGTTTCCATCTGTTCTTTCAGAGATAAATCTCCATATTTCGGATGATCCCAGCTGTGCGAAGAAATTCCGAAGCCTTTACGCGTAAGTTCTTTTAATTCTGCTGTGGTTAAATAAGGCTTATATTCTTGGGAATAGGTTTTAAAATCTATTTCAAATTTTTCTGCAAGCCCATCCAGAATATCTTTTTCCTGATAATTGATTGTTAAAATTTTCTTTTGTAAAATGCTCCTGTCTGCGTTTTTCAACGATAAGATAAAATAAATTTCAGGATCTATGGTTTTTATTTTTTCAGCAGCATCCGCAAGCAGGCTCGCTTTGCACCTGAACATCATCTCTTTATTGTCTATGAAAGCAGGATTGATAAAATTACAGGCATAAATTCCCTTACGCTCCAACACAGGAACCGCTACATCATAAAATTCTCTGAAGCCATCATCAAAGGTGAGCAAAGCAATCTTTTTCGCAGGTTTAAAATTTCCAGCTTTATATTCCTTGAATTCCTGCCAGTCGACAAACTGAAAATTCTTTGCCATATGATCCAGATCTTCTTCAAACTGTCTGGTATTCTTATAGCGGATCACATGTTTTAAATGAGGAAGTTCTTTATCGGAAACACTGTGATAAAGTGGCAGACAGTAATCCAGCGGAAAAGATTTTCCGATATTTTCAGATTCGAAGGCTGCCAGTACATTGATGATCCTATCTTTCATCTTATTTAAAATAAAAAAGAATCTATTTAAAACTCAGTTTAAATAGATTCTTAAAGATATAACTTTTAAAAATTATTTTATAATCTTCATTTCATCAACAAGCCACTTTGAGTCAGCGAACTTTTCGATGATGAAAAGGATATATTTCGTGTCTACCATGATGTTTCTGCTGAAACGAGGATCATAGTTGATATCACTCATTGTTCCTTCCCACTGCCTGTCGAAATTCAATCCAACAAGGTTTCCGTTAGCATCAAGAGCAGGGCTTCCTGAGTTTCCTCCGGTTGTGTGGTTGGTAGCAGTAAACCCTACAGGAACATCACCTGTTTTATCTTTATAGATTCCGAAATCTTTTTTGTTGTAAAGATCAATCAGTTTCTTTGGAACATCAAATTCATAATCTCCAGGAACATATTTTTCCATTACTCCGGCAAGGTGAGTCTGGTATCCGTAAGAAACCGCATCTCTAGGAGTAGAACCTTTTACTTTACCATAAGTTACACGAAGCGTAGAGTTGGCATCCGGGAAGAACTTTCTGTCTTTATCCGTCTGCATCTGCTGTGCCATGAACTTCTTCTGTAAAGCATCAATTTTTGCCTGAAGTGAAGTATACTGTGGATCTGCAGTTTTCATATAGGTTTCTCTCATAGAAACATACAGCTGATAAATAGGATCTTTCTTTAACGTTTTGATCAGTTTATCCTGATTAGAAAATGCTTTCTCAATATCTGCAGTCAGTGTTCCTCCGTTTACCGCAGTTCTTCCTGTGATAATAGAGTTTTTAGACATATCTTCTACTACAGGAATATTGGCATTCTCATCTTTATATTTATTGAATGCTGCCGGTAAAAACTGTGGTGCTGTTTTATTAACGTATAAAGCCAATAGTTTTGCAGTTACTTTTGCATCAAGCTCAGCACTGTAATCCTTATAGAAAGAAGTTAATTTTGATTTTAACTTTGAAAGTTCCTTTTCATCCATTCTTCCGGCTTCTACAGAAGCTACGAAATCATAATAATCACCGGCAAGCTTTAAAGTCTCCGCATTTCTGATTACTTCTGTATAGTAAGCATTGTTTAATGCATAAGGAGCCTGATCATTGTAAAGTTTATTCAACTGATCCAAAGTAGTCTTTATCTCCGGGTTTTTAGCCACCAAAGAACCTTCGTACATTACTTTCTTTTCTACAGCATTGGATTTTTTCAATCCTTCTACTTCACCGATCCACTTTTTCCAGTAGTTCGCTACTGAAGCATATTTTGAAGCATATTTAATACGTGTTTCATTGTCTACACGCATTTTTTCGTCTAATGTTTTCAACGCAACATCACGTACCGCAATTCTTGCAGGATCAATATCCTTCATGATTTTCTCAACACCTACTGCAGGAAGATATTCTGTAGTTCTTCCCGGGAATCCGAATACAAAAGTAAAATCGTTCTCGTTTTTATCTTTTATAGAAACCGGCAAATAGTGTTTTGGAACGTAAGGTACATTGTCTTTTGAATATTCTGCAGGTCGGTTATTCTTATCTGCATAGATTCTAAACATAGAGAAATCTCCGGTGTGTCTAGGCCAAACCCAGTTGTCTGTATCACTTCCGAATTTCCCGATGCTTTGAGGCGGAGCTCCTACAAGACGGATATCTTTATAAGTTTCGATGGTGTACGCATAGTATTTGTTTCCGTAATACATAGGTTTTACCATGATCGACTGGTAAGATTCAATTTTCTGAGAGTTTTTGTACACCTCAATATTGTTGTTGATCTTTTTAGTCAGTTCAGGTTCTGTAAGATTATCTGTTCCTTCTAAAATATGATCAGTAACTTCTTTTATATCTACAATAAAATCCACTTTTACTCCCGGATTAGGAAGCTCTCCTTCTGTATTTTTTGCCCAGAATCCGTTCGAAAGAAGGTCATTCTGAACTGTAGAATGTGCCTGAATCTGACCGAAACCACAGTGATGGTTGGTTAAAAGCAGTCCTTTAGGCGAAATAATTTCTGCAGTACATCCGCCGTTAAACTGTACTACCGCATCCTTAATGCTTGGCTTCTGAGGATTGAAAATATCTTTTGCAGAAATTTTCATTCCTAAATCCTTCATTTCCTTTTCATTCAGCTCTGTAGGAATCCACATTCCTCCATATTGTTGCGCAAATGCCATTGCAGCCGGCAAAAGAAATACAGATAAAAGTATCTTTTTTGTCATAATCAAAATTTTGCCCCAATTTACGAAGAAAAATAAGAATAGGCTTTATAAAACGGGCGGAAAAGTTGTTAAGAGTAGGTTTTTGTAAAATGTATTAATGAAGGGAAAACAGAAATTCATTTAATATATAAAGTAAATCCGAACCATATACTAACAACTATCAACCAGCAACATTAAACTTTAAACATTAAACTCCCGCCTCCCTCTGGCTTAATTTTTGTTTATTGGAAGTAACTTTATTATTAAAAACATACTTAAATTACTTATTATGATGAAAAGCAAAATGCTTATGTTGGGAATGGTATCAACGCTGTTCTTAGCTTCATGTACTAAAAAAGAAACCACTGAAACAACGGCCAACACAGATTCTGCAACAGCAGTTCAGCCTGTAGCCGCAGACAGCATTACCAAAGCAACGCCTACAGCAGCGGGTGATACCTCTGAAAATGCATTGGACTGGGCCGGTACTTATGAAGCAACTGTTCCATGTGCTGACTGTCCGGGAATCAAGACTTCTTTAACATTGAACAATGATAAAACATTCAGCATTACTGAAGAATATCTTGACAGAAATTCAAAGAACCAGGATAAAGGTACTTTTGCATGGGATGCTACAGGAAGTATGATTACGTTAAAAGGAAAATCGGCCAATTATAAATATAAGGTTGGAGAGAATATACTGATCCAGCTAGATATGGAAGGAAAAGAGATTGACGGTCCCAACAAGGATCTTTACATTTTCAAGAAAAAATAAAAATAAAGGCTCAGGCCTTTATTTTTTTGCATATACCTCATCTAAAACTGATAGGCGGTAATCTTTGGATCATCTACCAACCGTTTGGTTAATCCTTCATGATGAGTGTTTTTTCCTGTAATCCTCCAGATCACTGTAAAACCTTCCTGTGAATACTGCTGTCTGATCATCTGAAATTTCAAATGATTTTCCTTAAAGATATTTTCGCAATATTTAATATCCCCTGAGCTGGAGACTGCTATTCTGTATTCTCTTACTTTATTATAATTATCAATAAAATTCTGCAAATAAGTCAAAGCACTTAAAATGATTAATACTAAAGCCGTTCCTAGCATGGCAATATAGACATATCCGGACCCTACAGCCATTCCTATAGAAGCTGTGGCCCAAATGGTTGTTGCGGTAGTAATTCCTTCAATTTTATTATCTCCTTTAAAAATCACGCCTGCTCCCAGAAAACCGATTCCCGTAATGATATTGGCTGCAAGACGATCGGGATTGGCAACCCCTATTTTTATAGAAAGTATCGTAAACAGGCAGGCACCGAAACATACCAGAATAAAAGTTCTGAGACCGGCAGATTTATTACGATATTCCCGTTCAGCACCAATGAACAGCCCTAAAATAACAGAAATAAGGATAAGCAGCAATTCATTTTTAATAGCATAATGATCCTGAAGAAAATCCATTTTTTTAAATTTAAACTGAGAATAAATTTACAATAAAATACCATTAAGGAACTATTTTTGCTGCGCAGATTTTGCGTTGTCACCTCAAAAAATTTATTTCACGAAAAAACTTTTGTAATATTACATTTTAATAGTAACCATTCTCAATTACCAAAGACAATCAACAAAGAGACTGTAATAGAAATACCCTATGAAAAACCTTATTTTCGCCTTGTTTACGATGCTATCCGGAATAACATTTTTCCAAGCTCAAAAAGTGTTTAATGAAAACTATTCTTTTAAAAGCGATGGGTCAACGGTGGCTTTTGTACCTATTATCAACAATTTTGAAGACAATGATGTCATTACAAAGAAAATTTTAAAGGATACTCTTCAATTAAAATTTAATGATGTTGCCGTTTTGCGCGCTAATATGGATACAAAAGTGATGGATATTTTAAAGAAAGTCGCTGAGAAAGATTATAAATCTAAAGAAGTAAAAATTTTTCCCAGGCTTACCACTATTATCAGTACTGAGGAAATGAATTATATTAAAGAAAAATTCGGCAGTGCAGATTTACTGCTGCTTCCGGTTGTATTCAATGTTAACCAATCTATGGGAATGACTTTTGGAAATTCATTATTTAGGCTCTATGATCTTAATAACGGGGATTTTATTCAGCAATTTTCAGAAAAAATCAATGTTAATATAGGAGATGCAGCAGGTTTCGCTATCATGACCGGGATGCTTATCAGTGGTGAAAAATCCCATCTGCTAAAAAATATCAAAAAATAATACTTATATAAAATTATGGATAAAGAAATTTCACACTTCTGGTTAGGATATTTTAAAAATGAAGAAGATTTTTATGCTTTTGTAGAAGAGGATGAAAATTATTATATAGAAGAAGAGAGTGACGATCAGTATGTTTCCAAATTCGCGGAATCACAGAATATCAAGTGGTTTGACGATGACTTTATAGAATATGGTTTTGAGGATGAAAGCCTTAGTCTTTATGACAAATTTGCAGAATATTCTTATGCTGATCAATGGCTTCCGATTCTGGAAAACAAACTGAATGAACTCAGTCTGGACACTCCTATAAATGCGATCATTTTTGCTACAAGATTTGTTATTCCCAATCCTGTTTCTGTAGAAAATGACGATTTTGCACTGCATTATGTTGGGGAATTAGAATATAGCATTTAGACTTCAATGAAAAGAGCCTCAATAAAGGATTACGGGAATCTCCTGAAGGTTTTTGTAATCCTTTTGGAATATGGTGTGATCAGAAAAGAAAAGGTTATTAACTGGGCTGATTCCATATTGGCGTCTGAGAATGAATCTGAATATGTATTCATTGAGCTCTCCACTTGTTCAAATACACACGATATCAAACAGATTTTAAATAATAATACTCTTGATTCAGATTCAGAAATCACATCCAGAGCTGTATTGGGAGTTTTATATCATCTGCTAGATGAACATAAAGTAGTTTTAAAAAATATCTTTGAAACCGTCACCCATATTTCTTATGAAGAACGGCTTACCGACGAAGAGCAGTTTCTTCTTTATCGGTTTGATGAATATACTGAACTTTTTGAAAGCGGAGTATTTGTGAAATCAAATCTTTTCAAAGCTAATTTTGAGGAATTACTGGGTGTATACAAAGATTTCAAACTTGATAATCCTCATCAATGGGTAACGATTAATGAGAAAATAAAACAGGATCTGCAAATAAAACTTGAAACTTTCAAGGGCAATTATCTCTATTAAAAAACAAAAACTTCCGCCCAAAAGACGGAAGTTTTTTTATTTAAGGTTTGATTTACAGTATTGATTAATGAGCTTCCAGCCAGTTGTCTCCTACTCCAATTTCTACCAATAGCGGAACCTGTGTTTTTAAGGCATTTTCCATTTCAGTTTTGATCAGTTTTGACGCTGATTCAATCTCATCCACCGGAGATTCGAATATCAATTCGTCATGTACCTGAAGCAGCATTTTTGTTTTTAGCTGTTGTTCTTCAAGTTCCCTGTCTATTTTAATCATGGCAAGCTTTACAACATCTGCGGCACTTCCCTGAACCGGAGCATTTACAGCATTCCTTTCAGCATGACCTCTTACCACAAAGTTGTTGGAATTGATATCTTTTAAGTGACGTTTTCTTCCTAAAATAGTTTCTACATAGCCTAACTGACGAGCTTTGTTCACCTGTTCTGCCATGTATTCCTTCAGCTTTGGATAGGTTTCGAAATAGGCTTCAATCATCTGCTTGGCTTCTGTACGCGATAATCCGGTTTGTTCTGCCAGCGCAAAAGCTCCCTGTCCGTAAATAATCCCAAAGTTTACGGTTTTAGCCTGACTTCTCTGGGTTTTGGAGACTTCTTCCAATGAAATTTTAAAGAGTTTCGCAGCCGTGGAAGCGTGAATATCTTCTCCATTCTGAAAGGCTTTGATCATATTGTCCTCTCCTGAAATTTCAGCAATCAAACGAAGTTCGATCTGAGAGTAATCGGCAGAAATAATTTTCTTTCCTTCTCCTGAAACAAAGGCTCCACGAATCTGCTGTCCTCTCACCGTTCGGATCGGAATATTTTGCAGGTTCGGGTTTACACTCGCCAAACGGCCTGTAGCAGCAGTAGTTTGTGAGAAATTGGTATGTACTCTGTTATCTTTTTTCTCAATCTGTGAAGGCAAAGCGTCTACATAGGTTGATTTCAGTTTCTGATACGTTCTGTATTCCAGAATATATTTGATGATCTCATGTTTTGAAGATAACTTTTGAAGAACATCTTCTGAGGTTGCATATTGTCCGGTTTTTGTTTTCTTAGCTTTTGGATCCAGCTGTAACTTTTCAAACAGAATCTCTCCCAGCTGTTTAGGCGAATTCATATTGAATTCTTCTTCTGAAAGTTCAAAAATCTTCCCTTCCAGTTGTTTCAGATCATTTTCAAGGTCAACACTTTCCTGTGCCAGCCATTTTTCATCCAGAGAAATTCCTGCCAGTTCCATTTTTGCCAGCACTTCCATCAGAGGCATTTCAATATTATAGAAAAGCTCTTCCAGGTTTTCTTTTTTCAGTTGTGGTGCAAAAAGCTCATACAACTGGAATGTTACGTCAGCATCTTCTGCGGCATAATCCGTCTGCGTTCTTACATCTGCATCTCTGAAGCTGCCTTGTTTTTTACCTTTTTTCCCAATGATTGTTTCAATAGATACCGGTTTGTAGTTCAGGTATACTTCTGAAAGGTAATCCATGCCATGTCTTCCGTCCGGATTCAGCAGATAATGGGCAATCATGGTATCAAACATAGCCCCTTTAACGGTGATATCGTATTGTTGTAAAACTTTATAATCGTATTTAAGATTATGAGCAATTTTCAACAGGTCTTCTTTTTCAAAAAATGGTCTGAAAATCTCCAAAGTCTGTAAAACCTCTTCTCTGTTTTCAGAAAGAGGAATGTAATAGGCAAGTCCTTTTTTATAGGAGAAACTCATTCCTACCAATTCAGCTTCCAGTTCGTTTAATGAAGTTGTTTCCGTATCAAAGCAAACAACTTTCTGCAGCAGCAGATTATCTACAAGTTTTTTCTGAGCTTTGGGATTATCTATAAACTGATAAAGATGATCGTTCTGTTCAATGGTAGATTTTGTGGAAGTAGCCTGTTCCAGTTCTTCGAAATTGGCAAAAAGATCAAGTTGCATAACCTGTCCTTTCAATTCTGTTCCTGCCGGAGTCTGCTTCACTTCCACTTCACTCACCACTACGGTTTCTGTAGCAGCAGGAGCAAAGGCTCTGTAAAGGTTCTCATATAGTCTTCTGAATTCTATTTCATCAAAGACTTCTTTTACTTTTTCAAAATCCGGAGTTTCCAGGTCATATTGTTCCTGATGGAATTCTACGGGAGCATCACAGATAATGGTAGCCAGTTTTTTAGATAAAATACCACGTTCTGCGGAAGCTTCTACCTTTTCTTTCAGTTTTCCTTTCAGTTTATCTGTGTTCGCCAGCAAAGTTTCGATATTTCCGAATTCTTTCAGGAATTTCATCGCCGTTTTCTCTCCTACTCCTTCCAGTCCCGGAATATTATCCGAAGAGTCACCCATCATAGCCAGGAAATCAATAACCTGCTTAGGATCTTCAATTTCATATTTAGCTTTTATCTCTTCAACACCAAGTATTTGGATTTCACCACCTTTATAACCAGGCTTATAAATTTTAATATTATCTGTAACCAGTTGTCCAAAATCTTTATCTGGAGTTACCATAAATACAGTATATCCTTCTTTTTCAGCCTTGCATGCAATAGTTCCGATGACATCATCAGCTTCATATCCTTCAACTCCCAAACGTGGAACATGCATCGCTTCTAAAATTCGATGAATATATGGAACACCAATCTTGATAGCTTCAGGAGTTTCACTTCTGTTGGCCTTATAGTCTGCGTAATCGTTTGTTCGAACACTTGCCTGTCCTACATCAAAAACAACAGCTAAATGCGTTGGCTTTTCTTTTCTGATCAATTCAATCAATGAATTCATAAAACCAAAAATAGCAGTGGTTTCAATTCCTGAATTTGTAAATCGCTGGCTTTTATACATTGCGTGATAACCACGAAAGATCATCGCATAGGCATCGATGAGAAACAGCCTTTTATCTTGTGTTGCGTCCATATTTTGAATAATGAACAAATATAAGAAAATAGGAGTAAAAACTGGAAGTCTGCGGAAGGGTTTCGGAGGTGAATTTCATGAGCTGGGATATGGGATGTAGAGTATGATGAATAGTCAATTCGCTTCGCTTGTGAATTTTTTCTAAACTATTTGTTTATAAATGTTTTCAGTGACTGATAAAAACAAAAAACAGCATACCGATGGTATACTGTTCCTTTTTTTATTTAAGTTGATTGGATTATTTACCTGAAGAAGGCCATAGTCCTGCGTACTGAGAAGTACCGTAGTCGATAGTCTCAGCACTGATTACGAAACTGATCAGCATACTGTTGCTGTCTATTGCATCGAAATCTACTTCGTGCTGGATTACATATCCATTTTCCCATTTCAAAGTAATTAATGTTCCTTCTTCGTGAGATTTGTTGAAAGTGATTTCTCCTACTGTTGGCTTGTATTTACCGTTTAACAAGCTTTCAAGGATGTCTGATTTTTCAGTAGCTTCTACTGTAACCTTGATCAATGCGTTAGAAGGATCTGATGCTACACGTCCTGATACGTCTGTAGATCTTGATACACTGTAGTTCATTTTTAACAGTTTCTGTCCTTCACCGTTGTTGAATTTTAAGATTCCTCTTGAATTTCTTTCTGCCATGATTGTAAATTTTAATCGTTAGTAATAAATTGTAATTCAATAATTATATAACAAAGATAAAGCCCTTGGTTTTGAAAAAAAAGCAATTGAAGGGAAATCTGAAAAAGTGTAGTAATTATACGATTTGGTGTCGTAGTTCTACGATTTCATGTCGTAATTCTACGACATTAGATTTAAATAAAAATACAACCCTCTATAAATAAATATTTTAAAAGCCGTTAAAAAGCATCAATCATTTATATATTATTACACCATTAAGAGAAATACAATGGTCTGATTTTACTTATTTATATAAAAAAAGACCTTTTGAAGGTCTGGTTATTTTTGTTATTTTCCGGTTGTTCTGAATGTGGTTACTTTATCTTTTCTCAATTTTAGAAAGAGATTAAACTATTGATGAATCCCTTATACACTTGTCATTTTCTTTTTGGAAAATGGTTTCTGAAATTCTTTTAAACAAAAAAACAGAACAGTATACTCGGAAGAGTGTACTGTTCTGTACCAATTTTATTTTTACTAAGATGATGAATAGGCTTATTTACCTGCTGAAGGCCATAGCCCCGCGTACTGAGAAGTACCGTAGTCAATCGTTTCAGCACTGATGACGAAGCTTACCAGCATACTGTTGCTGTCTATTGCATCGAAATCTACTTCGTGCTGGATCACATATCCATTCTCCCATTTCAAATTAATTAATGTTCCTTCTTCATGAGATTTGTTGAAAGTGATTTCTCCTACTGTTGGCTTGTATTTACCATTTAACAAGCTTTCAAGGATGTCTGATTTTTCAGTAGCTTCTACTGTAACTTTGATCAGTGCGTTAGAAGGGTCTGATGCTACACGTCCTGAAACGTCTGTAGATCTTGAAACGCTGTAATTCATTTTTAACAGCTTCTGTCCTTCTCCGTTGTTGAATTTTAAGATTCCTCTTGAATTTCTTTCGGCCATGATTGTAAATTTTGATCGTTAATATTTTGTGATTCGGTGATTGTGTTAGCAAATATAGACGCTCTTTTCTGCTAAAAAAAGCTTTTGAAGGGAAATCTGAAAATTTGTAGTAATTCTACGATTTCTTGTAGTAATTCTACGACAAAGGATTTAACAAACTCACCCGAAATACCATCAGCAAAGGGTTTTAACTGATTGAAAATTAACAACAAAAACAATAATTTTACACCTCAGTGAGAAATATTAAGATTTCTTTAATATAAAGTTAGGATAGCTTTAACAGATTTCTATCATAAAAAAAGCAACCAGTGACACTGATTGCTTTTTATTTTATCTGACATTATTTTACTGTTGGGTCTTTCCTCCTTCTTTTATGGAACGAACCAGTATTTTATTTTTTCTCAGCAGAAAATCGGGCATAAGATCGATGGGAAGATAGAAAGCACTTTCTCCTTTTCTCTGGAGTTCTTCTACAATTCCCGGATTCCAGGCAAGAATTTTCTCTACGTCTACATTTAATTCAGCAGCCACAATGTTCAGATTGAATCCGGCATTGATCTCTGTTTCTGAAAGCGCTGCAGCAGTCTCTTTTCGGTCTCCCTCAAAGAAAATCTTATTGATTCTCGACGAATTATAGTTATTCAATACACTTTGAAGTTCTCCCGTAGCATAGCATGCATTCAGGTATTTCTTCACGTGATTAATGGTTTCTCCGGGAAGGTATTTATAAAACTCATGGTACTGCGAGGAACCTGCGGCTTCCATTGCTTTGGCAATATTTCCTTCACCACAGTTATAAGCAGCTACTACTGTCACCCAGTTGTTATACTTTTTATAAAGATTACTCAAAGAAATGGCCGCTGTTTTGGTACTTTTATAAAGATCAGTACGGCCTTGTTCTGTAAGCCCATACTGGTTGGCATGTGCCGTCATAAACTGCCAGACTCCTACAGCTCCGGCTCCTGAGGTAATATTTCTGTCAAAATGGGACTCAATCAGAGCCAGGTTTCTCAAATGCTTGGGAAGCCCTTTCTGAAGAAGTAACTGTTCAATAAATTCTACCAGATCTTTATTGGCATTAATGATACCTTTATACTTTTTCACACTGCTTTCCGAAGTATCGGAAGCGGCAAGAAACTGTCCGTTTACAAAAACAACAGTTCCCAATAATAGTAAACCTGTAAAGATATTTCTGACAATCGTTTTCATTTTAATTTTATTTATAAGCAAAAAAGGCAAAACGCGGTTCGCAGATCTGCCTTCTTACTTTATACTTAATCTACTTTCCAGCTTAATTTTTCTTCTTCATTATTCCAGTCTACATGAATGGTCTGTCCGGATTTTACTTCTTCTCTAACAATCATTTTGGAGATTGGCCTGGCAAGCTGTGCACGGATTACTCCTGAGATCTGTCTTGCTCCATATTTGCTGCTGAATCCTCCCAATGCAAGATTTCTTACGGCATCATCAGTAATTTTTAAAGCAATTCCTAATCTCGTTAATGAAGTATGAAGTGATTTCAACTGAATATTAAAGATTCTTTCTGCAATGGATTCTGTGATTGGTGCGAAAGGAATAATCTCTGTAATTCTTGCCAAAAACTCAGGTCTGAATCGTCCGGAGTTTGACATAATTTGCATCAGTGAAGATGATTCCGGAATTTTTCCTTCTTCAAACTGTTTTACAATTTCTTCACTTCCGATATTGGAAGTAAACAGAATCAGGGCATTACTGAAATCTCCTTCTTTCCCTAATTTGTCATGAACTTTTCCTTCGTCCATAATCTGCAGGAATACGTCAAAAACAGAATGGTGTGCTTTTTCAATTTCATCAAATAATACAACGGTATAAGGCTGTTGTCTGATTTTGTTCACCAGCATACCACCTTCCTCATATCCTACATATCCTGGAGGCGCTCCATATAATAACGCTGCGGAATGTTCTTCTTTAAATTCTGACATATCAAAGCGTACCATTGCCTTTTCATCATTGAAAAGCAGTTCCGCCATAGATTTTGCCAGCTCTGTTTTACCGGTTCCGGTAGGTCCAAGAAGGAAGAAAGACCCGATTGGCTGTCCTGGTTTATTCAATCCGCTTCGGTTTTCAACGATAGCATCAGAAAGGATTTTTAATGCATGATCCTGTCCTACCACTCTGTTCAGTAGAAGGGATTCCATATTCAGGAGTTTTTCTTTTTCCTGAGCCTGGATCTTCCCGATTGGGATATTGGTTTTAGCGGCCATTACTGCTGCCAGTTCCAGCCTGTCTACTTTTTCTCTTTTTTTGGCGGCATGCTGTAGAAGCTCAGCATACGTATCTTCAATGATTTTCTGAATCTGATCTACCGGCATAGAATTGTCAATCGCAGGCTGTTCACTTAAAGAACCCCATAGGATTGGGCTTATTTTGTCTCTTAGTAAGTTATAAGTCCAGATCAGTTCATCCGCTTTATCTTTACTGTCTGCATATTCTTCTGTTAAAATAGCATCATAGCTTTCTTTCCAGCTGTTAAGTTCTTTTTCTGAGAGTTCATCAAGCATTTTGATGGCTGCCATTGTTCTGTCTAACAAGTCAATAGCTGCATCCGGCAATTTTTTGCCTTTTGCATATCTTTTTGCCAGACGTACACATTCGGGAATAGCTGTTTTTTCGACTTCAATACCATGATGTTTTTTATAGCCATCAAGAAGTACGTCAATCATTTTTACGCAAGTCTTTTCATCCGGTTCGTGAACGGTTAACACTTCAAAACGACGGTTGAAAGCCTGTTCCGGCTCTATAATTTTTCTATATTCTTCCTGAGTAGTTGCTCCAATTACGGTAATTTCCCCTCTGGCAAGTTCAGGTTTCAGAAGATTGGCAACATTTCCGATGCTTCCTTTCGGATCTAAAAGGGTATGAATTTCGTCAATGAAAAGAATAGCTTTTTCTATTTTTTTACATTCATTGATAACTTTTTTCAGACGGTCTTCAATTTCACCTTTATAAGAAGTTCCTGCTAACAGGGCACCAGTATCCAGTTCTAAAAGGGTACCGTTTTTAAGCATTTCAGGAACATTTCCTTTGATAATTTCAGTAGCAAAGCCTTCTACCAAAGCAGTTTTCCCTACTCCAGGCTCTCCAATGATGATCACATTCGGTTTGCTTCTTCGGCAAAGTATTTCCACCAGCATTCTCAATTCTTTATCTCTGCCGATGATATTTTCAATTTCTCCTTTTCTGGCCTGTGCTGTTCTGTCTACACAGTAGCTTTTAATGGAAGGAAATGAAGAGTCTGAATAGTCTGATGTACCATTTGAAAATAATGATGAAAAATCTCCGTCTTCAGAAACGGCAAATGGTGTATCTTTTCTGTACAGATTGAAAATTTCATGTTCTCTCAGCGGAAGTGATTTCAGCTGCTGAAGTGAAAATACCACCTGTGGTTTTACAATTGCGGTAAGAATACAGATGGGAGTAATCTCATCCAATCCTAATTTTAAACGGATATCATCTGCTTCTTCTATAAGTGTATCTATAGCATCATCCTGACCTACTTCATCCGGCAGGTGATTAGTTTTAGGATATTCTTCAATACGGACATCTGCCCATTCGTAGAAATAGCCGGGATCTTTATCTATACTTTTCAGGAATTCATTAAGTCCGATATCTTTATGCATTAATGCCTGCAGAATATGCGGGCCTCCATAGGTTCCATTATAATTTTCCTTCGCTATCGACTGAGCAATATGAAATAGTTGCTTTACGGTTTCGTTGGTTACTAGTACTCCCATTTATAATTTTCTTATATTAATATATTTGCGTTCTGTTTTAGTGTTCTTCAGATTTGATGGTATTGATCTGTATTTCTCATCCCTTTTATCAGGAAGTCAAAAGTTGTTCTTTTTATGCAGCTAAAATTAAAAATTTTATTCTAAACGAGATAAAGATAGTTAATTCTTCAATTAGAGAAGTAATAACCGTATTTTTTTGTTTCCAGAGACGGTTCCAACAATAGAATTTTGTGACCAATTACTGTTGTAAACCTTCTTTTTGTTTTAAATATTCAAAAAATATAATAAAACCAGACTGAACCATTGAAGTCCTATGTAGATATAGAACAGCATGGCTGATGGCTCTGCCAATTCGTATAATTTTTCAATCAAGGTCTTTTTGATAATTTCGGAGAAGTCTGCATTGTCCTCACCGAGATTCAATTCATCAAACTTGATTTTATTTAGGGCATAGCCTAAGATCTTTTTCAAAATTCTGTTTTCAGAGCTGTTTCTGAATTCATTCAACAGTTTAACTTTTGCAATAGCAAAGTCTGCACTGGTTCGGATTACCATAGGCTGTTTGGCTTTAAATGTACTGATGACCTTATCTATAAACGGCGTTACAATTGTTTTGGAATGGTCCTGAAGCAATTTACTAATGACTACAGACATTGCATATTTTGTGGCAAAAACTATTGTAAAAAACGGGGCGATAATAATCAACAGGTAGAAAATACTTGCTGAAACAGGTTGAGCAGTAATAGTGGTTATCAAAAATCCTCCAGCACCAGTGTGCCCTAATGACGGCCCCAGCTTTTCTGATAAGATATAGATTCCCAGGACAAGCACAATAATTGTTGAAATGATTCCAATTGCATAAATTTTAAATATACTAAGGATGAATACTGCAGATAGTTTGGACAAATATTTCAGATGATCTGTGATTTTGTTCATTGATGTTTTAAGGTTATTTAGTTTATTTTCTTTATCTATATTCAATAGAATTATGGGTTATAAAATGGCACTGTCTTCTTTTGAAGCTCTTTTCCTGTTTTACCTTCCAGAATGTTTTTTCCATTGCAATTATGCATTGGGATATGATAATGAACATTTCAAATTGTAATTCTCGCTGTTAGTTCATAACTAAAAAATCAATTGTTTATAAATTGTGACTCTCTTCTTGAAATTACTTTACCGGAAATTCCATCCAAAATTATATTTTCAACACGATTAGACTTTTTTAACCATTCTATTTCCCAAATGGGCTTTTCATTTTCTATTCTTCTTGAAATTATAGTATGAAAACCTGTACTTTGTAATACCGGACCTTTTGTAACGGGAATAACTTCTTTTTCACAGAATTTTAAAACATCTTCAAATGTAAATTTATAAGGCTTATCATAATCAACCTCTTTAATCAACTTTCCATTTTCATCAAACTCATACCAGATTCCTTTCTGGAAAGGAGCTCCCCAAGGTACATTAAACATAATACCTTTATATTTTATATTTCCACTGGAATAATATGATTTAGACAGCATAAAATAAGAACCTTTATATGATTCAGTATAATATTTACCAGAGTTTGCGATACTCATTTCAATATAATTTCCATTGGGCAGAAACTCTCTTACAACATCAGTCTCTTTTTTTGTTGATTGACTAAATTTGTCTGTATCAAACTTTTCAAATTTGTTATCTATTGTAGGAATTATCATATTTCTTTTTTGAGATTTACATGAAAAAAGTATCAATAAGCTGAATAATAAAAATATTTTTTTCATAATTATTTGGTATTTGTATTAGCTATCATCCATTGCCATTTCCAAAGATTATAACGTGTTTCAGGAATGTGATGAGAATAATCCATAATATTTTCTGTTTTAGCATATTCATAAGTAAACTGTGCTTTTGCATCGGCTTCTGAATTTGTAAAACTGTGAGGTAATGCAAAACTATGAAGAAATTCGTGAGCTGCTGTTTGATTATTTTTCGTTGGAAATAGTACCACAAACCTGCCATTACTATATCCATTGAGCGCAACTACATGATGAGAAGCATCTACAAATCCCCCGCTTTCTCCGAGATAGATAGCAATGTAATGGCTATCATATTTTGTTTCAGAAATTTTATTATTTTTCAACTGTGTTTTCAGTTTATCATATATATAATTTTGAAGAGTAACAAACCCCGATGGAGCATTCCCTGATGGTTGATAATAAGCAGCAATTTTACCTCCAATGACATACTTACCACCTGCTTTAAAATGGGAATCTGTAGATACATCTATAGTTTCCGTTTCTACATCTGCTTCTATCAACGCCTGGCGTAAATAATTTTCAAACAATGCTTTCTGTCCAGCAGAATTACCTGTTTTTGAAGCAGCTCCAGGGGTCAGCTCAGGGGTCTTTAATTCAATAATTAAAAACTTAGTTTTTTTCCTTTTGGCAGCATGATTAGCCCAAACCTTTAATCTCCCGGCGACTTCGGAGGTTTCAATGCCTGCATTGTCTTTTTTTACTGCGATAACTTCTATAACCTGATCATTTGAAAATTCCTCCAAGCATTCTATGGTTACAAAATCTTTAAGATTGTGTTTCCCTTTTGTTTTGGGAGAAATTTCCATCGGAGAAATTTTGAAAAACTTATTTTCTTTAAATTTTAAAGCGTCCGGTTCTTCATCTACTTCAATATTGAGGCTTAAAACAGCTTTGGTATTTTTAAAATTAGATGCAGTAAGCTGGTTTGTTTTACTATCTTTGATCTGGGAAGGGTAAAGTGATAACCAGGAACAATAATAATTTTCTAGAGTACCATCTGCTTTTTTCTTCCACGGAATACTGTAAACCCCATATATTTGCTTAAGTTTAGAATATAAGACAGGCTCCTTTTTAAAGCTCCCATCATATTCATTGATATTTGTTTCCAATGTAGTATAAGTAGCATCCGTATATTGCTTTGCTATTATATCTTCATAATTAACATCACCAAAATTGGAGGTCTCCCCCAATCTCATCCAGTCAAAACCATAATCTTCTCCCTGCCAACCATTTTTACTGCGAAAGTGAACAATACATTTTGCTTTTATTTCAGAAGGAGGTGGATCGCTTGGTGTATTATGACTCACTCCTTTAGCATTACCCTTTTCAGAAATCCATTTCATGGCACGTGAAATAATACTCTCCTGAGAATACATGTTATGATTTTCATGTGAGATTTTGTTGTAGGTGCCTTTTACAATTCTCGTTCTGCTCATAATTAATAGGCTTTAGATCTCTCTCCGCTGTTGTTCTGTACTTCTTGCTGGGCGTGTTTATTGATGGAAGCATTGGAGGTAATGTTAATTTCCTTTTCTGAAATTTCATTTCTTTCCTTCTTAGTTTCGCTGTGTACGTCTCCTTCAATAATCTCTGTAAGTTTTCCTGTAATGAATGTACTTGCATTTCCTATGACCGAAGTAAGTTTCATAGCTCCCACAGTCTCGGTATTATTTAATCCAATACTGTCCGATTTATTCATTCCCACCGTCGTTGTCATATTCTCCCCCACATTAATATTCATATTCTTACAGTTCAGGGTCATGGTTTCCGGGGCTGTAATATTAATATTGCTGCCCGTTGTATCCAGATGAATCTCATTACCGCTTTTATCTGTAATAATGATGCTTTCATCTTCTGTGAAAACAATTCGGTGGCCGCTTCTCGTTTGGATAGATTTTATACGGTTGTCAGCACCGCCACCAAGGCCTATTCCTCCATGAAACATTCCTCCCATTACAAAAGGTCTGTCGGGATGACTATGGACGAAATTCACCATCACCTGATCTCCTACTTCAGGAATAGCTACATATCCTCTGTTTTGAGTGATCTGATCTGTTCCTCCTGCATCTGGGCTCATCACCCTAACAAAGTGAGTAGTATCATTCATCTGCCAGTCGAATCTTACCTGAACTCTTCCCTGTCCTTCCGGATCCGTGTTAGAAATTACTGTTGCAATTTGTGGCTGTGCAGCGGGTACAGTGAATTCAGGTTTGGGCAGAAATCCCGTGTCTGCAGCAATAGATTCAAAAGTTCCTGTATAATGACCGATGGTATCAATTTCATGAACAGCTTCCGTTACCATCACCTTGGTAAAATAGGAAGTTTCATTACTATCGGGTTTTCTCATATGAATATCCGCAACACAGCCCGGATGTAAGAAAGGAACCGTTGTAGAACCGGAAACTGAAAATACATTGACCGCTTCACTTCCTGAAGTGCTTCTTTGGGAATGTTCCACATCCAGATGGGTGGTGGCTTTAATAGGAGCAACCTGAAGTGCCGGAGTTTTAAATATTTTATCGTTATGGCTGTACGCTGTACGGGCGAGATCACCTAAATGATTTACCGGAGTTTCTCCGGAAGTCAGCTTTTCGTTTTTACTGCTGTTATAGCCATAATATTGAGGTTTTGTATGTACTGCTTTCAGTTCTACTCTGATGTTATCTGCATTGCTTCCGTAGAGCAGTTTTATAGGTTTATTCTGTGGCGGAAGTTTTCCGAAGTGCAATACTTCTCCATCGTAATAGAATTGTTCCCCATAAGCTTCTGCCATTCTTGCCAGATAATTGTAATGGGTTTCGTTATATTGGCTGCTGTAAATGATCTGAGAATAATCATTGGTATCAACTCTTATATCGAATCGTTCTTTATCTATTCCCTGTTTTATTACTTCTTTGGCTATGATTCCCATATTAACGGGCTGTCCGCCGCCAAAGCTTTGAATGTGTGGAGCACCATCCAGTAAAATGGTTGGACTGTATCCAGAGAGGACAATATTCCCAAGACTCATTTTCTCCTGGCTGAAACCTACTTTGGTAATGATTCCAATGAAATTTCTTTCCGGGCTCTTCTCTATATCTTTGTAAGACATAACAGCTGTAAGGCGTTTTCCAAGAAATTTATTGGCTTCTTCAAGAGTATGGCTCTGCCTGTCCCCCAATGCATCGTGAGCAAGGGTAAGACTGAATTCGTGATGATGATTTGCTTTTTGTTTAAGAGTGAAATGTTTATAGTACTTAATAATTTTACCCTCTATAACCAGTGACAACTTAACCAGGCGGTTGATGCCTGCATGATGATTCTCGGATATTCCGTCTGCATTCTGTGACGGACGGAAGGAAGATCCTTTTGGTTTCGATTCAGTTTTCATATGCTTTGTGTTTGTGTTTGTTTTAAAGATAATATTATTTTATATAACAAGCACTATATAAGCCTTTTATAAAATAAAATCTTTTGTATCGTTTTTTCATTCAGGCAAAAAAAGACCGTCTTAAATAGGGACAGTCTTCTTTCTTATGAATGTTGATAATGTGTGTAAATTTTAGCTGGATGGCCATAGCCCAGCGTATTGAGAAGTACCGTAGTCAATGGTTTCAGCACTGATGACGAAGCTGATCAGCATACTGTTGCTGTCAATAGCATCGAAATCTACCTGATGCTGGATTACATATCCGTTCTGCCAGTTCAGCGTAATCAATGTTCCTTCTTCGTGAGATTTGTTGAAAGTAATCTCACCTACTGTCGGCTTATATTTACCGTTTAGTAAGCTTTCAAGGATATCTGACTTTTCAGTAGCTTCTACTGTAACCTTGATCAGTGCGTTAGAAGGATCTGATGCTACACGTCCTGAAACGTCCGTAGATCTGGAAACGCTGTAATTCATTTTTAACAGCTTTTGCCCTTCCCCGTTGTTAAATTTTAAGATTCCTCTTGAATTTCTTTCGGCCATGATTAGTAAATTTAATCGTTAGTAATATTTTGTGATGTGGTGATTGTGTTAGCAAATATAGAGGCTCTTTTCTGCTAAAAAAAACTTTTCCCTATAAATCTGCAAAATTGTAGTAGTTCTACGATTTGTTGTCGTAATTCTACGACAATGGATTTACACACATCACTATAACAACCATTAATACAGCATTTTAAATTATATCTCTATTTTTAGATAAAAAATATTTTTCCACATGAAAGAGAAATAAGATGGGTTTAACGTTCAAGGTTCAAGGTTCAAGGTTTAAGGTTTAGGGTTTAGGGTTAAGGGTTAAGGGTTAAGGGTTAAGGGTTAAAATTAATCAATATACAGCCTCACTTTACAGCACAAAAAAAGCAGAAGTATATACTCCTGCTTTTGATATCATAAAATGAATTTTTTAGTGTTTCGTGTATTCCGGTTGTTCTGTCGGAATTCTTGATGGGGTAAAGTATTCATTAAGCCAGTAGAAAGTTTGCCCGTTCTGTTGAATTTTTACAGCAGGGTTATTTCTGTTGGCAAGCATTCTGTCTGCTAAATTTTTATAGTGCTGGAAATAATTTTTCACCGTCTCACTAGGAACGATTTTAGATTTTTTCCAACCTTTCAGTTTATATTTAGCCATCAGTTCTTCTTCAGAAAGATCAAATCCTGTACTCATTCCGATAGCATAAGACATTGGCAGCTCATAAAGCGCTCCTTTATCTAAGAATTTTATCGTAGGATTATATTTCTTCAACAGCTTCACATATTCTTTCACGGCTCTTGCCTGATTAAAGTCTGCACGGTCAGCCTGAGTATTTCTGTAAACTTCCGAGTAGAAAGCTTTTAAGTTATCATATTCCGATTCTGAAATAAGAATTCCTTTTTCTATTCCCGGTGTAAACTCTTTCAGCTCTTTTGGAATATACCCTTTCACAAGGAATGGACTTCCATAGTTGATCAACTGAGCGGCAATTCCGGCAGAAACAGGATTGGTAAGACCTGGATACAGATATTTATACTTTAAATCTACATCTGTTCTTCCTGCTCCTACTGATGAATGGAAATATTCATTCAATGATTTATCAACCGTCTGATTGTCTAAAGTAACCTGCGCAATAAGGCTGTCAACAGATTTTTTCAGGAATCCCGGAGTGGTAATATCTCCTTTTTTAGGGAAAATGACAAAGCCCTGAGACATACTCTGTTTAGGATAAGCTAAAGAGAAGAAACCTGCATCACCTTCCACAAGGCTGAAATTATTTTTGGTAAGAACATCATATTGATTGATGATCTTTTGTTTTTTAAGTTCAGCAATATTTTTAGCCGTGTTGGTCACTACATTTTCAGCCATCAATACAAAATCATTGTATGTATCGGATGATCTTGCGCTGGTCTGGAACATAATCAACCTTGCCTGAGCCTGTGTCAGAGAGCTGATTACACTGTACATATTTCCGCTTTGGTTGGCAGAAGTTCCTACAGTGACTACAATATTGGTTTCATCAGAAACATTTGAAAGAAGGTTTCCTGCTGCAGTAAGAGCCTCTCCTACCGGCTGGTAACCATTGTTGCTTGCGCAGTTCATTTCATTTGTTTTCTGATCAATAAATGACGTGATTTTGCTGTAATCTGTACTTAAGTTGGATACTGAAATATTCTCTCCACAAGGATTGTTTTTGTATAGAACCACTCCATATTTAACATTGCTAAAATAGGATGGTTTTTCAAATCTAAGCTGAAGATCCTGCAATAAAGATTTTACGATAGGGGCATAAGGTGCATTGGCAGCACTTACATCTAATGCAAAAACAATATTGATATTTTTATCTCTTTCGGTGATCTCTCTGTAACGGTCAAAATAGATGGGTTCACCCAATACATTGGAGACAAAGTTCTTACTGTAATCTAAAATATTGGTGAAATATTTTGTCTTGGAATCAGGAGTTGGGGCTTCTTCTAAAGGAAGATTTACAGGGAAGATATTTTCCAGCGGTGTTCTTTTGTTTACATCGGTAAGAAGAACGGCTGTTTTATTATCTGCATCTGAAGCAGATCCGCCAGGATGTCCTTCATGAATTCCCAGTGCCGAATCATTAATTCCGGTTGTATTTTTAAGCTTGATAGCGGAACGTTCTCCCCAGCTGGAAATTACATTTGAACTTACCCAACCGTAAAGTCCTTTGCTGATACTGTCCATATCAACAGACGGTTTTTTACCTACCAGGAAACGTTTGTTGTTTTCGGCCATTTTGTATACATATACAATTTGTCCGTTAGGAATTTTCACATTGGCAGTTTCAATAAGACTCGGTGAATTAAACACCATAATAGAGTCATTCTTGTAGTATCTTTCAGCACTTCTGATGACTTCGCTGTTATTGGGTACTACTGCCACTCTTACAGGATAACCTGTTTTGTCACTTTTTAAAGCGTTATTCCAAAGAAGAAGGTCTGATTCCGGAATCCAGCCATATGTTTTGACTGATTTTGATGAAACCTTTTTCATTAAAGCATCCGGAACATACTCCGCTACTTTTACCATTCCGTCTCTATGTTTTAAAACCATTAAAGGTTCAAGGAATTTTACTTCTTTGTAAGACTTCTCATCATCTTTATCCAGATAAGCCGTATTTCTTGATCTGTCTGAAATAACAATCCATGGAACGGACTTTTTTGGATAACCGTTAACGACAGGGGAAGCATCCACCTGCCCATACTGTGAAGGCTCCGGGGTTTTCTTTGACGGCAGTTTTACCTGGCAACTCGTCAATAATACTGTTAACCCTATATAATATGCTGCTAGAGGAAATTTATTTTTCATCCTATTTAATCTTTTTATGATTGGCACATCCGTAAGACCGGACGAAATTATTTGCTTTGATTGATATCTACTTTAGTTACACAGTTCTGCGTATCATCCAGGTTTACTTTTACTGTCTGGATCACCGTATTTTTGTCAAACTGAAGTCCTGCACAATACATGTAAAAGTTATTTACTTTGCTGTCATTTACTTTTACCACTGTATTTTCATTGTTACACAGATAGGTTTTCAACAGGTAATTGTAGTGCATGTTGAAACTGTTCCCGTTAGCAATCTGCTGCAAATGATATTTAAAGTCGTTGTCTACTTTTGCATAAGAGTCTTCTACTGAAACTTCATCTTCTGCAAGAGCATCATAAGCCGGAAGAATTTTAATGCGGTGATAGATAGGATCCTGGCTTTGCTCTGTGTACAGCGTTACAAGATATTCTCCAGGTTTTTTATAGGAATAGATGGTAAATTTATCCTTAGCATCTGTATTTCCGGATTCCCCGAATTTCCATGCAAACTGTTTGGCATCAGAAATGGCACGGAATGTTACATTTTCATTTTGCATCGCCTGAGTAACGGCTTCAATAGTGGTCTTAGACATTGCCGTATCTTTTGGTTTCTGAACGCTTCTTGCGCCTACCATTACAGGGAAAGATTTCGTGTACTTATTGTCAACGATCAAAATCACCTGATAATATCCTGGTTTATTATAGAAGTGAATACCACTGTTTTTATCAGAAGTTGTCCCATCTCCGAAATTCCATCTTTTGGTTTTGGCAAACTGGGTTTTATCTTCGAATAAAAGCGTGTCTCCTACCGCCAGTGAAGACGGATAAACCACCCCAACAATATCATCGGCTGAGTGTATTACTTTTTTCTGCAGCCACAGAGCAACCAGTGCCGCGATCAGCAACGTTGCAATAACACCGATAATAATGTTTTTCTTGTTCTTTTGAAAATAATTCATAGTTAATAATTGTGATGTGTTTTATATAAAATTCCTAGTATTTATTTGCTTACTGCATTCTTGCTTTCAGATCCTGCTCGCGCTGATAGAGCTTATTCTGCTTATCTTTAAATCCGATTCTGCATTCATCTACCTGCTTCTGGAAAATTTTAATGTCTTCAGAGGTTGTTGAAATGACTTTTTTGTCATCAAAGTACATTTTATAGAATTTGGCGATCTGCGGATAGGCATCTTTACGGATATCCACAACGTCCGTGTTATTAAAATAGCTGTTAAGGTCATTCACCCCCAGCTGAATATTATTTTCGATAAAAGGCTGCGGCCCGTCATTGGTCAGCTTGGTAATCATGGTATACGTACTGTCCATGATAGGAAGAACAACTTTCTGATGCTGTTCAAATTCGGCTTTCTGTTCAAGATTCTGAATTCCTCTTACATCTTCATCAGAAAAGGGAGATTCAAATCCTTTTAAAAAGATGACACCCAAAAATAACATTGCAGTCACCAGCATCAGTATTAAATAAAAAAACTGATAATGCCTTTCTTTCTTAGATAATGTGATTTGTCCTTGCATATCTTTTCTTTTTATCTTCTTCTTTTACTTCCGGTGAAATTTCTTGTGGGATCTTTTCTCAGCTCATTATTCGTCACTTTGATTTTTCCCATACACTCATCAAGATCTCTCAAAACCGTTTTTTTCTGATATTCCACTTCGATGATCTTAGCTTTTAAAGTCATCATCGGTACAATCTGCTTCATCAGTACAGCATAATGTTTAAAGCTCTGCACACTGTCTTTACCCATAATATTTTTGGCATCTCTCACATTATCCATAATACTGGTTCTGAGAAACACCTCATTCTCCACCTTATTAATGCTAAGCTGGTTCATCTTGTCGTAAATATCATCAATGTGATCCTTAAGCACGTCACTTCGAAGCATCAGTTCTTTATAGGCTTCAGCTTCGCGGCTAATTCCCTCCCGCTGTATATCATAACTCTTAAAGAAGAGAAATAAGCAAGCAAAAGATACAACCGACAAAACGACAAATGACAGAATAAACTTCCAAATGCCCGTTCTGACGTCAGATTTGTTTAATTTTTTTTCCCTGTTAGAAGACATAATTTGCGATTTGTTTGGCCTGTGAAAATATAAAAAAAAATTTTTATGCACAATACGTAATTTCCCCAAGCCTGTTTCGTGAAAACCCTGATTAAATTAATATTAATTTTCACTTTGATAAGTTTTTCATAAATTAGACCTCTAAATTTTAAATATCATTCGCCAAATCGATATTAAGAATGAGTAAAATATTATCTAATACCGTACGTTTTTCCATTGCAGACAGTGATTTTTATTTTAAAAAAATAATGATCAAAACCCTTATGGAAAACCCTTTCTATATGCTTCTGAATGATTGTAACAATGGACATGAGCTGGTAAACAGAATCTACAGAAGACAGGAAGATGTTTTCATCATAGAACTCTTCATGCCGGTATTAAGTGGAATTGAAGCCATCAAATACATCAGGAAAAACAATACAGAAACTCCTATCATTACCTATTCCGGTACTTATCAGGAAGATATGGCCGAAATCCTTTCCAAAATTCCCAACATCTATTATTGTCAGAAAAAAAGTACGATTATAAAAGATATTATTAAAGGAAGCATAGCCTCTGAAGACTTCGACTATCAGGCGTATTCCAAAGAATGGGAGCAGCAGCCACTTGCCGTTCAGGAATATATGGACAGACAGAAGAAAGGACAGGAAGAGCTTTCACCAGCGGAGATACAGCTTATGAGGTTCTGTTATGAGGGGTTCAGCAATAAAGAAATTGCTGAAAAACTTAATCTGAGTACCAGAACAATTGATACTTACATTAACAGACTTACAGAAAAGCTGGGGCTAAAAACCAAGCTTCACCTTATCCGTTTCTGTGTAGAAAACGGATATTATAATTCCAGTTTATAAAAAATTCTGATTCCCCTTAAAAATTTCAATTTTGAATAATGGATGGGACAGATAAGGTGATCTCAAAAGTTAACGGTTAAGACATGAAAACCCTGCAGAACCTGTTATAATCAGCTTTTATTAAGTTTTGTTCATCAAATTTTTGTACCTTTATCCGGTAACATTATTTTATTGTTAAATTATCACAAGCCTGCCTTAATATAGTGTATACATAAAAAGTCCAACTCTTTGAATAAAAATATTTTGCCACTAATTTGCTAGTATTCAATTTTTTTAACTAAATTTGCACACCTAAAATTTAAAATTAAAATAAGGAAATGACAAAGGCAGAATTGGTAAACACCATCTCAAATAAGTTGGGAACAGAAAAGAATGAAACACAGAAAGTTGTAGAAGCTTTTATGCAGGAGATCAGAACTTCTATGTATAATGGGGATAACGTTTATCTAAGAGGTTTTGGATCTTTTATCATTAAAACAAGAGCTGCTAAAACAGGAAGAAATATTTCTAAAAACACTGCAATTGAGATTCCTGCTCATAACATTCCTGCTTTCAAACCTTCAAAATCTTTTGTTGAGAAAGTAAAAACTAAAGTTGCAGTAAAATAAGAACATTAACTGAATATTAACTAGTTACTAAAAAATTAAAATTATGCCAAGCGGAAAGAAAAGAAAAAGACACAAGGTTGCTACTCACAAAAGAAAGAAAAGAAGAAGAGCAAACAGACATAAGAAAAAATAATCTCTTTTTCTCGAGATTTACAATATAATAATATAGTTGGTGGATTTAAATTTCTAAAGTTCACTAACTATATTTTTGTTTGCAACTATAAGATTCCGCGGAAAACGGAGGGTTTCAAATATTATTTTAATAAACATATAATGGTTTTCATTCAAAATCCTTATATTTAATAGATGAATTAATCAGTAAAAACATCCACTTCCTATAATCTTAACAATTTTATCTTATTAAAAAATGAAGAAAGAACTAATAGTTTCGCATGAAGATGATCTTACAAAGATTGCGCTGCTGGAAGACGGAAGACTATGTGAACTTCATGAGCAAGAAGACAAAAGCGATTTTATAGTTGGAGATCTGTTTATAGGAAAAGTAAAAAAACTAGCCCCCAATCTGAATGCAGCATTCGTCAATATCGGATATGACAAAGATGCATTTCTGCATTATCAGGATCTGGGACCTCAGTATCTTACGTACAGAAAGTTTTTAAAAGATACTATTTCTAAAAAACAAAGCACTTCGAGCTTAAAGAATTTCGAGATACAACCCGAAATAGACAAAAACGGAACTATAGACAAAGTAATTGCCAAGGATGACTTGGTTCTGTTACAAATTACCAAAGAACCTATTTCTACCAAAGGTCCAAGAATTTCTACCCAGATTTCATTAACAGGACGTTTTCTGGTGTTAATTCCTTTCGACAACAAAGTTTCTATTTCCAAAAAGATCAGAAGTTCTGAGGAAAAAGAAAGACTGAGAACCCTTATCGACAGCATTAAGCCTGAAGGATTCGGAGTTATTATCAGAACGGTAGCGGAAGGAAAAAAAGTAGCCGACCTTCATAATGACATGAACCAGCTGGTTCAGAAATGGGAAAGCACTTTCAAAAACATCCAGAGAAATAAAGTTCCGTCTAAAGTTTTAAGCGAAGAAGACAAAGCTTCAGCTATTTTAAGAGACAATTTTAATCAGGATTTCGTGAATATCATCTGCGATGATGAGCAAATGGTAAACGAAATGAAAAATTACGTAGAAGTAATTGCTCCTGAAAAGAAAAATATTGTCCAGTTTTATGATTCTCATATTCCTCTTCTGGAATATTACAATGTTGAAAAACAGCTTAAACAGAGCTTCGGAAAACACGTAAACATTCCAAGTTCTAAAGGAGCCTATCTTGTTATTGAACACACAGAAGCACTTCACGTTGTGGACGTCAACTCCGGAAACAATATTACTACCGGAACTGCTGTCAACAAAGAACATGCGCTAAGAGTGAACAAAATGGCCGCTACTGAAATCGCAAGACAACTTCGCCTCCGCGATATGGGAGGAATCATCGTTATCGATTTCATAGATATGCCCAATTCTGATCACCGAAGAGATCTCTACGAGCATCTTAAAGAGGAAATGAAGCGCGATAAAGCCCGCCACAAAATCCTTCCTCCAAGTAAATTTGGGCTGATCCAGATCACCAGACAAAGAAACCGTCCGGAAAAACAGATCGACACCAAAGAAGAAAACCCGAACAAAGACGGAGAAATTGTAGCTCCTATTGTTATCGTGGAAAGAATGGGTGAAACCTTAAGAAACATTCTGCAGAAAGAAAAAGGAAAAATCTACCTGCATGTACACCCATTTGTGGAAGCCTACCTTACAAAAGGCATCAAAAGTATCCAGATGAAATGGTTTATCAAATACAAAAAATGGGTAACCATTGTTCCAAGGGATTCTTTTAAATATTTAGAATATAAAATCTACAATTCCAAAAAAGAAGAATTGATAGAATTTTCTAATTAAGACAAAATTTAAAACCTTCAGTTGTACTGGAGGTTTTTTTTATTATCTTTTCTTGTTAAATTTTGGCTAAAGCCAATGGATGTTTTTTGTTTATGCAGGCCGGGCTAAAGCCCACCCCTATTGAATTTTAACAGCAACATCTTTTATCTTTTATCTTTTATCTTTTATCTTTTATCTTTTATCTTTTATCTTTTATCTTTTATCTTTTATCTTTTATCTATGAAAAATCACCATTACAAAATCACCATTCAATGGACAGGAAACCAGGGAACAGGAACCAGCGGTTATAGAGACTACGAAAGAAAACATACCATTTCAGCAGAAAATAAAGCTGTTATCGAAGGTTCATCAGATCCTGCTTTCCGTGGCGACAAGACAAAGCATAATCCTGAAGAGATGTTTTTATCCTCCCTTTCTTCCTGTCATATGCTTTGGTATCTTCATTTCTGTTCTGAAGCAGGTATTATTGTTACAGAGTATACTGATGAAGCAACAGGTATCATGGCAGAAACAGCCAATGGAAGTGGTCATTTTACAGAGGTAACTTTGCATCCCATGGTAACTGTTGCAGAAGAATCTATGGTAGAAAAAGCAGAACAGCTTCATCATAAAGCGAATGAATATTGTTTCATCGCCAATTCAGTTAATTTTCCGGTAAAGCATATCCCCGTGATGTTAGTTAAATCCACAAACCATTAATATTATCATTCAAAACAATGATGAACACTATGTTTTAACAGAAATAACTCTAAAAAACTCCACAAAAAGAGAATTATTTAGTAAAAAATCAATAAAAATAACATTTTACTATTAATAAAAACACAATAAATTGAAAATTTTTAACAATTTTATTCAAAATGTAAAGTTTTTTTCCTATTTTTATATAAATAAAACAGACCATGATGAAACCAAGATTGACCATTTTTGATGAACCCATGCTCTATACAGAAGGCTTATCAAGACTGCTTACACAAAGCAAAATTTTCAGCACAATAGATATTTGTAATTCTTTAGAAAACCTCTCCAAACATTTAAAAGAAGAACCTCCGGAAATGCTTGTTATGAGCTCCAACATGCTCATGCTTACGGAAATCTGCAAGTTGGTGGAAAGTATTATTACACAACATAAAAATACCAAGATTACGATTATTGGAAGCTCTTATGATGTGATTGATATCCGAAAGCTCTTCAACAAAGGTATTAAAGCTTATCTGGATAAAAACTGCACCTATGATGAGTTTCTTAAATCCATCAATGTTTTACTTCTTAATGAGATCTATATCTGTGACCATGCCAAGGAAAGAATGATCAATTTTATCAGCAGTGAACAGGGAAAACCCAATCCTCACATCAAAGAACCTCTCACCCGTCGCGAAATGGAAATTCTCAAACTCATCTGTGACGGATGCAGCAGTAAAGATATCTCTGAAAAATTATTTATTAGTATCAATACGGTAGAAACACACCGAAAAAGAATTCTTTTGAAACTCAATGCGAAAAACTCAGTCGGAATTGTAAAATATGCGATAGAAAATCACATCATCGACTGAAAGACTTCCATGAATCACACAAAAATTCCAGGCTTTGCAAAGTCTGGAATTTTTTTTGCCTCTGATTTTAATTTCAATAATCCTTCAGAGGGAAATTTTATTATTACCTATAATCAAAGCCTATACAGAAAAAGTGAGGCAGAGAAATAAGAGACTTAACAATGAAAAACGTATGTAATTACTTCTCAATTGATCTCTAATGGGTACAGATTGTATCTCTCACCTCACTTTACAACTAAAACCTTGGACTTTGAACTTTAAACATTGAACTTTGAACATTAAACGCTATATCTTATTCATAATCCGGCATTTCTCCATTGCTGAAAAGTGTTGCCCTTGTAAGATCCGTCATCGTACTATTGAGGTCAATGACCATTACATTTTTCTGCGAAATATTATCATTGGAGGTATTCATGAAGATAATCTGGGCATTGTTTGGTGAGAATCTTGGATCGAGATCATTGGTTCCCATTACTTTTTCGCTTTCTGCAGAAATATCACTCACGGCATCTGTAACAAGATTATAGACAAAGATATGTGAATCCAGCTGACGGTAATTTCCACTTCCGTCCAGGTATCCTGAGACATCACGGGTAAACAGAAGAAGCTGTCCATCTACAGAAAAGTTCAAACCTCCACTGGCACCTACAGTACCTGACAATACCGTTTTAAGAACGCTTCCGTTAATGTCTATCACATAAATTTTAGTATTATATCCGTTATAATCATTGGTTTTCAATGCTATTTTACTACCGTCGTAGCTCCAGTCACACTCGGAGATCATACTTCCGTCCGGAGTGGTGTATACTAAGCTCAAGCCGCTTCCATCCTTATTAATTCTATAGAGTTTATTAAAGTTGGAATAAATAAGTTCCTTACCATTTGTACTCCATGCAAAATCCATTTCATAATTATTAAAGCCTGCAACAGCAACTGTAGTTACTTTAAAAGGATTTGATCCATCCGGATTTGCGGTATAAATATGGGTGCTTCCACCTTCTGTACGAAGGAATGCAATAAGACCTGCATTATTGTTTTTGCGGGGTCGCCAGCTGTTATAGGAAGAATTGGTAAACTGGAAATTATTTCCCTGGTCATCACTGGAAATGATCACAAAGTTTCCATTTTGTTTTTGAGTATAATGATACCTGTTAGCGGGAACTGTATTGGTGGTGAATTTACTGATAGAGCTTAAAACTGGCTGGTGAATGCCGTCCGAAACAGACACCTGCCAGAAGTAACTTACACCAAACTTCAGATTTGAAAGCGTATAGTGGTTTGCTGTCAAATCATTAACCTGAATCACATTAGTGTCAAGATTATTTTTAATTGTCAGACTGTATCTTAATACATCTGCTGTATCGGGATCTGTTGCGCTCCAGGTTAATTCGACGCTCAAAGGCTGATTTACTGCGTTATCTATCGGACTTAGCAACTGCGGTGTAGCGGGAGGAGAATTTAATGAGGTATCATCATCCATCTCAAAAACTACCGTTACTACCTGATTTTGATTTTGTATATTGACTGACTGAAAGCTTGTAATATATCCTGAAAGTTCTGCTTTTAGAGAATAATTCCCTACCGGCATGGCAGCGATTTCAAATGAACCATCTGTACCGCTGAACACCGTTTGTGTCGTAGGATTGGTAAATATCTTCACGTTAGAAAGCGGCACATTGCTGCCTCTTTTTACGACTTTTCCTTTTAACATTCCTGTTTGAGCCTGTTCTACAAGGTCTTCATTACATGAAAACAGACAAAAAGCAAAGATGAATATGCTGAATATTTTAATTATAGTTTTCATAGTTCGTGTTTTTATTTGTTTCCGAAGTAAAAGTTGATTCCTATTCCAAAGCGCAAAGCCTGATCTTTTCTTTTCCCATTTACAAGGCCTTCCCAGTCGTCTTTGAAGCCAAGGTCATATTGGGCAGAGGCTCTCAGTGAGAAATTCTTGCTGATCATATATTCCAGCCCACCACCGAATTGTGCTTTGTATTGGGGTTTATATTTTGAATACATCGCTCCTGCTCCTCCATATAAGAAGGGACTGAATCTGTATTTCGGGAAAAGTATGTATTCCAGATTCACTTCAGGACCAAAGTAGTTTCTTTTCACAATATTTGAGTTTTCAAGCGTAAAATAGCTTGCATTCAGTTCCATATTCAGATAAGGAGTAAGGAAGTATTTGAATCCTATTTTTCCTCCCACATTCATTTTAGAACTTACATAGTCATCTTTAACTTTCTGTCCTTCCACATTGGCAAATATGGATACTTTCTGTCTGTAATCCTGTGGATACCTGCCTCCAACCACCCGATCATTATTTTGCTCCTGCTCTCTGTTATATTCATTGATTAAACTTTGATAACCGCCATTATCATCTATTGCTTTCCCCCATATTTTATCTCTGATTCCTTCTACAATAAGGGCTTTTACAGCTTTTTCGATAGCTTCTGTTACAGCGAGCTGAACGGGTTCATTTTGAGTAAGCCCTACTTCAGCCTCCAATAGTCTTTCCGTATCAATATATCTGAAAAAACTTCCGTTAACACTGGTTGAGAGAATGGTTTTAGAAGTATAAACCGTTTTAAGAATTTCTCCGTTCAGCGTAGAGACAGCACGAAGATAGATGGTAATTCTGTCCTGGCGATACTGTGTGGAAGCTCCGATACCGAAATATCTTGCTCCAAGTCCTCCGGTCAGAATATTGCTGTCATAAGAAATAACGCCGCCTTCGAGAAGAATCCCAGCGTATAAAAGAGGAGGAAGTGATTGATTGTTTTTGTCTGCATCCTTGATATATTCCTGTCTGGTGGAACGGATGATCTGTCTTTCATTGAGAAGATTGGCGATATTTTCCCTTTCAATAGGGATAAACCAGCGGCTGTCTTCTAAGGCTTTTATGAGAATGGTAGTGGTTCCCTGAGGAACTGCCGTACTCCAGTTATTTCCATTTTCAGATGGTTTATACTGGCCGGTCTGGTCTCTGAATTTGTAGACTCCTATTACAATCTTCTCTTTGGGAAGCGGAAGATTTTTTAATTCTGCGGTAGAAGAAGTAACCTCTCCCATTGTTGGTTTTTCGGGATCCGAAGGTAAACCAAATATTGAACTACAGGCCTGCAGAATGCATAGCAGGAAGGTGCAGAAAAAGATTCTGGTATAAGTGTAGGTTGTCATGGTAAGTTTATTTTTAGTTATTTCCTATTTCGGAATTACGATCTCGGACTGATCGCCATTACTGGTATCCAAAATATTGATTAAAAGTCCCTGATTAGTATTGGTAATTTGTAGATAAAGGGATCCGAAGAGATAATTTCCGGGTTTTATGTTTCCATCACCAAACTGTTCATCAAACAGTTTTCTTGAAAGCTCACTAAGGATCTGTCTGTTAAGACTCTGGGTAAAACTATCAAGGGAATTCACACGATCCAGCAAATTGCTGTAATCATTTTTTTCATCAAATGGGTTTTGTGCATTAGCAGAGCTTAAAAGCCACTGGTAATTGAAAGTATCTCCTCCAAAAGCTGGATTTACCGGCTTATAGACGAGCTGCTGAGATTTTCCGTAGAAAATACCCGCAATAAAGGTCAAAATAATGATAAAGGTTTTCATGGCGGACATTTTTAATAGATGAATTCATTTTTTATAAGATTTTTCTTGGCATTAAATTCTTTGATATATTTTAAGCTGTAGCTCAACTGTTCCTTTAAATAATCTTCTGCCGGATTGGTCATAAAACTGTAAATAATTTTATCTTCCATCTGAATAGTAATCTGGCCACTTGTTCCACGAAGAGGGAGCTCTGTAATAGTAATAACGCTACTGCTCTTATCAGGAAGCTGATTGTACTGCATGTAAAACATGTCATAAAAGTCTTTTCCCACCTTGGTTTTCGTCTCATCAATAGTAAGTCCTCTGAGCTCGTAAGCAGCATCTTCTTCTATCTTAGCTGTTTTTTTTTTAAAAAGGTCGCTGTTCAGTTCCAGACTGTCTTTGGCAATCAGCTTGTGGGTTTCTTCATCCCTGATATAAAGGAAGGCTTTAAGAGCATCTTTTGATTCTAGATTCACATTAATTTCCGATAATACCTTTACTTCATTCGGATTGACAGAAAATTTACCACTCTGCTGGTTGTTGGAGAGATTTCCACCATTTCCTTTTTTAATAGAAACCAAAAGGTAATTCAGTTCTTTATACACTGCAGTGTTATTAACTACAACTGCTTTTAACCTGATCTGGTTTTCAAGGAGACTGCTCTCTATCCTGGCGTTTACTTTCTTATCTTCCTGCCCATATGTCCATACAGACAGGAAGCTAAAAAAAGTACCCAAGCTAAGGGAATATAAAAGTTTCATCATCTGTGTTTTAATAATTTCTCATGAAGACTGTTTTATTATCTCCCTTTACATTAATCTGAATTCCATCCGAAATACTGTTGCTTCCTGTAACATCAATAATATTATTATTTCCCTGTGCAGTAATGGCAGCTTTTGTTTCTTTATCTGTGAATGAATTGATAAAATATAGGGTATTGAAATCTCCCAGCTGTTTTACTAAAATATTCGTTCGGGCGTTAAGGGAAAGTTCGGCATTGTTATAATCTCCTATCTGAATGATATCGGATCCATAAGAACTCTGATCAGTCTGCTGTCTGGCTATAAGATTAAAGATTGTAGTACTGTTTACCTTATCCCAGTCTATTTCCTGTGCATGTAGTGGCAACATGGTGAAAAGAGCCAAAACACTCCATCTCAAGTTAAACATAGCCTATTTTATTAAAATTACATGAATAACAAACCGGAGAAAATCGAAGGTGAAAAAGGAGAAACACTGCAGTTTCTCCTTTACAATTTCTAAGATTTACAGTATTTTGTTATAGGGCTTAATTCGACTGATTCACAATCATTGAGTTTCCATTACCCATCTGAGTTCCAACATGGATATGGCCATCTCCGCTTTGTGCTACCCAGGTAAAGTTACCGTTACCCATCTGAAGGTCAATAGCAGTGTTAGAATCTCCTATCTGGAATTGATAAAGCTGGTTGGCATTACCTACCTGTAATCCTACAGAAGTGTTATCATCTCCTACCTGAACTGAAGCGGCAATATTACCTGTTCCGGCTTGAGCATGAGTAGCACTGTTATCATTACCATCCTGATACTGAACAAGAACATTATTAGCACCTATCTGAAGGGCACTGGCATCATTTCTTCTTCCCAGCTGAATTTGATAAGCATCATTACCGATACCTACCTGGATAGCAGAAGCATCATTTCTTCTTCCATCCTGATATTGAAGGACAGAGTTACCTAATCCAACCTGTACCGAAGAGGCTTCATTTCTTCTTCCGATCTGAGTTTGTTCTGTAGAGTTAAGTACTCCAAGCTGCCATGTTGAAGCAGAGTTTCTGTTTCCTAACTGCATCACTTCATTTGAGTTTCCAATACCCACCTGATCCACATCTATAGAGTTTCTGTTTCCGATACTTTGTGCATTATTGACATTTAAAATTCCTACCTGGTCAATATCTGCCATATTACGATTCCCTGTTTGTGTTAGAGAATTAATGTTCAAAAGACCTGTCTGGTCTACTGTAGCAACATTTAAGTTTCCTGTTTGAGTAGTCACATCAATATTGAATTGTGCGAATCCGAAACTCATTGCGAATAGTGTAAGTACACCTGTAAGTAAATTTTTCATCTTAGTAAAAATTAATTGGTTAATAGTAAGGCAAAGGTAGCTTCCCCGACAAAATGAAAAACCACCATCAAAGTGTAAATTTTGAAAATCACGGTTTCCAGTTCGCCAGGTCATTATTTACCGTTACGGAAAAACCCCATCACAACTTGTTGATTTTCAATCAAATCTATTAGTAGTGAATATTAATTTTTCTTCAATGATGATTTTTTCTGAATAAATCCGGGATTTTACATTTTTAAAACATCACAGTACAGGGTTTTAAGCTTTGGGCAGAACTATTACTCAAATTTATTTACACAACCAAAAATCAATTTTGAATTAAAAATTAACAGTTAAAAGTTGAAATATGTTCTGTTTTATCATTAACGATATATCATTCGGTTTAAGAAGCAAATATTTCCGCTTACAATGCCGTCTTTCTCATAGGTTAATTAATGTTAAGGCATTTATTTCTTCAAGATATATTGCTAAATTTGAGCTATGGAAAATTTTGGAAAAGATTTATTGAGAAAAATAAAAAGCGTGGAACTTCCCGGTGAACACGCACATGGAGTATTCTCGCCTCCCTACCGTCCCGTTTTCACTTATGATGAAGTATTGTCAAAAAATCCCAAATTTGCAGCTGTCAATATTGTTTTATATCTGAAAGACAACGAGTGGTATTTTCCCTTGATTCAAAGAACCATTAATGAACACGACAGACACAGCGGGCAGATATCCCTGCCTGGAGGAAAGCGTGAGGAGATGGACAGTGATTTTGCTGAAACAGCGGTTCGGGAAACCTCTGAAGAAATCGGAATAGATAAACATTATGTAAGGATTATCCGAGAAATGTCTCCTATTTATATTCCGCCAAGCAATTTCTATGTATATCCCTACATTTCTTATACAAAAAAGAACCCGGCCTTTGTTCTTCAGCAGACGGAAGCTGTGGAAACAATAGAATTTCCTATCACTTCCTTTTTAAACCTGTCGGATACCCCGGAAATTATGGCTTTACCCAGTGCTGGCGGACATGACGTTCCGGTGATTAATTTCAACGGATACATTATCTGGGGTGCTACAGCGATGATATTAAGTGAATTCAGTCAGTTGCTGAAAAAAATGTAACTTTGCACTACCCTGTTTAATTGAGAGATGGCGAAGAAAAATATTTTCACCGATGCATTCGGAACACCTTATTTTTTGAAAAGGTTTATTATTTTTATTTTAGGAGTTGTATCATACAGAAGATTCAACGGCTTTAATAAGTTAAAAATAACCGGTACAGAACACCTTGTGGATCTTCCGGACTCTAACGTACTTTTTGTATCCAACCATCAGACCTATTTTGCAGATGTGGCGGCCATGTATCATGCCTTCTGTGCTGTAAATAACGGATATTTAAATACGATAAAAAACCCGATCTATCTACTGAATCCAAAGATTGATTTTTACTATGTAGCGGCTGAAGAAACCATGAACAAAGGTATTCTTCCCAAGATATTCAAAATTGCAGGCGCTGTAACGGTAAAAAGAACATGGAGAGCTGAAGGTAAAAATGTCAACAGAATGGTAGACATGAGTGAGGTAGATAATATTATGAAAGCATTGGACAATGGCTGGGTAGCTACTTTCCCTCAAGGAACTACATCGGCTTTTGCACAGGGACGAAGAGGAACTGCCAAACTGGTAAAAAACCAACGCCCCATTGTGATTCCAATCAAAATAAATGGCTTCAGAAGAGCTTTTGATAAAAAAGGACTCCGCGTAAAGGTAACCGGTGTAAAACCTACGATGGAATTCAAAGCTCCTCTGGATATTGATTATGATAATGAAAAAGCACCGGAAATTTTATTGAAGATTATGACTGCCATTGAGCAGACAGAAGACTTCAATGTATTACACAGTTATGATGAAGAACTTAAAGCTAAAAAATTAGAACAAAAGGACTCAAATAATTAAAGTAAATTAAAAATTATGAACAAAATACTTGGAATCTTATTCGCAATCATAGTATTAGTTTCATGCAACAGCCAAAAGATATATTCGGATTTTGATATCAGCTATTCGAAAAGTGGTGGCTATGCTCCAGTTTATGAAAACCTGCTTATAAAAGGGAATACTGTACACTACTCTTTTGAAGGACAGGGAAAGAAATACAAACAGGATTTTAAAATTTCTGATGAAGATTTAAAAAAACTGGATCAGGTTCTTTCTCAGAATAATTTCAGAAGAATACAGGAAGACCGTAAAAAATTGTACGACAATATTTCCACTTCCATCAATATCAAGAAAGGTCCTAATGAAGGCAGTAAAACGGATGCCAGTATGATTATTCCGAATTACCAGACCAACTGGAACAATATTATTGAGGCTTTCCAGCAGATCATTACTACTAATGTTAAAAAACAGTAAATACAATTGAAAACCCATTTCATTGCCATTGGCGGAAGCGCCATGCATAATCTTGCGATCGCATTAAAAGACAAAGGATATCAGGTGACAGGTTCTGATGACGCTATTTTTGAACCTTCAAAATCCCGATTGGAAAAGAAAGGAATTCTGCCTCAGGAAATGGGCTGGTTCCCGGAAAAAATCACTCAGGATATTGATGCAGTTATTCTTGGAATGCATGCCCATCAGGATAATCCAGAGTTGGCAAGAGCAAAAGAACTGGGACTGAAAATATATTCTTATCCTGAATTTCTATACGAACAGTCTAAAAACAAAACAAGAGTGGTCATTGCAGGATCACATGGTAAAACTACCATTACTTCAATGATTCTTCACGTGTTGAATTTCCATCAGAAAGATGTGGACTTCATGGTAGGAGCTCAGCTTGAAGGGTTCGACTGTATGGTAAAACTGACTCAGGATAATGATTTCATGGTACTGGAAGGTGATGAATATCTATCTTCTCCCATCGATCTTCGTTCAAAATTTTTACTGTATCAGCCGAACATCGCTTTAATGAGCGGTATTGCATGGGATCACATCAATGTATTCAAGACCTTTGATGATTATATCGATCAGTTCAGAAAGTTTGTAGCAAGTATTACTGCCGGTGGAGTTCTGGTATACAACGAAGAAGATCCTGAAGTAGTAAAAGTAGTGGAAAATGCAGAGAACTATTTCAGAAAAATCCCTTACAAAACTCCTGAATACGAAATCAATAATGGCAAAGTATATTTAAAAACCGAAATGGGAGATGTTCCGCTTTCTGTTTTTGGAGCCCACAACCTATTGAACCTTGAAGGAGCAAGACATATCTGCCGTCAGCTTGGCATTATGGATGAAGATTTCTATGAGGCAATTATGAGCTTCAAAGGAGCATCCAAACGTCTTGAAAAAGTAGAAAGAGAAGATAAAGGAATATTATACAAAGACTTTGCGCATGCACCAAGTAAGGTAAAGGCTGCGGTAAAAGCATTTGCAGAGCAATTTAAAAATGATAAGAAATATGGATTTCTGGAGCTTCATACCTATTCCAGCTTAAATCCGGCTTTCCTTGAACAATATGACCACGCCATGGATGGTCTGGAAGAAGCCATTGTTTTCTATTCTGAAGATGCTTTGAAGATCAAGAGAATGGAACCTATTTCTCCTGAGTTTATCAAGGAAAAATTCAAGAATGAAAAATTAAGAGTTTTCACGAATGCTGAGGATCTTCACGCCTACTGGAATACATTAGATAAAACAAACGGTGTTTATTTAATGATGAGTTCCGGAAATTTCGGCGGTCTTGATTTAACAAAATAATAAAAAAGCTTCAGATTCTATTTCTGAAGCTTTTTTATGAAGTATGCTTTCTAATTGTCGCTTAACTTTTTATTATTGGTCAGTTCAATACTCTTTATGGAGCCCAACGGTGCTATTTTTATCGTTTTATTTCCTTTTGCCAGATAAATATAATACATGCTGTTCGATCCTATCAGATGTACCTGCTCAAAGCTATCATCACCATAGTTTAATTTATAGTCATATTTAAGCTTGTTCTCCCTTATCTTTCTGGTGAGCCCAAGCCCTTCTCCCCAACCTATTCCCACAAAGAAAGACAGTAGCATCATGGCGAGAAATCTCACAAACATATTGGTAAAATGATTCTCAATAGCCTCTTTGCTCATATTTTCATGTCCTTTGAGAGATGCCATCTGGAATGCCCAACGTTTATTTTTATTGGCCTGTTTGGATAAAAAAGAGGGAAAAGCAAATGAAAATACGACGATAACAATCAGGGCAATCAGGATAACCGGATGAGCCGTTAAAGTAGCAATCGGGCTTATCAGAATGTCCATTATTGTTGAATATTTTAGAATATTAATATTGATCTGATAGTAGAAGACACTTTCTTTTAATATTCCCATTATAACGAGAAAAAGATACCCGAATGGAAGTGATCTCTTAATTCCTTCTGAATATTTCATGGATGTTTTTTATTGGTTTTAGTTTTATATTGGGGCAGATCAACGATATTGATGTACGAAAATATAAAATTATCATCAAATTAAAACATACAGATTTATCTTTCACATTCTTTGATCAGTTTTTTCAGAATTTCTTCTGTAGAAAGTTCGCTATATGGATGGATAGACTGCCCTACCCAAATTCCTACAAACTCCGGATTTTGCAAAGATTTTGCTGCTTTACGTAAGGCATTGGTCAGTTTGTTCTGGTAAGGATAAGGTAAAATATATTCTGAATTTTCAACTGTTTCTATAAATTGATTTTTCACGCCTCTGGCATACCTTCCAGAAAAACTCTTCGTCAGAACAATTTCTTCTTCTCTTACTTTTTTCAATCTTTCTTTTTCAAAAGGCTGCAAAGCACTTTCCTGAGAAGCCAGTAAAAGATTGCCCATCTGAAAACCCTGTGCTCCTAACTCTTTAACAGCCTGCAATGTCTTCGCTCCATAAATCCCTCCGGCATAAATCAAAGGAACTTTTACCTGTTCATAGATCTGTGACAGCAAAGATAATCCTCCGATCTGCGGAATATTTTCTGCTTCAAAACTTCCTCTGTGCCCTCCGGCCTCTATTCCCTGAACGCAAATGATATCAATACCGGAATTTTCAAGTAATAAAGCTTCTCTCACAGAAGTACAGGTTCCGATAAGAGTAACTCCGTTTTCTTTTAATTTCTGAATACTCTGATCATCGAGATTTCCGAAAGTAAAACTTAAAATTTTACAGTTTTCCTGAATAATGGCATCCACTTGTTCATGGTAGCCGTTTACACTGATTTCTTCAAGATCCCGAAGATGTACTTCAATCGCATTTTCCTTTGCCAGCTGCTCAATAAAAAGCTTAGTTTTACCATACTTTTCTTTTAAAGCATCAGTCACTTCCGGAATGTGATGAACAAATATATTAGCAGCAAAAGGTTTATCCGTCAACTTTTTCATCTCTCTGATCAATTCAACAGACTGATCTGCAGAAAGGTCAGCCAGTGCCAGTGATCCGAGACAGCCTGCCTTTGCAGCTGCAACAGCCATCTGGACGGTGCTCACTCCAAACATCGGAGCCTGAATAACAGGATATTGTATCCCTAGTTTTTTACTGATTGTATCCGGCCAAAACATAAGAATTATTTTTATTAAAAAGGTACAAAAAATAGGAACACTTCATTTTCAACAGGATATGATATTCTTCACCCTGAATGAAAATACAATTCCCACAGTTTTCACTATTTCACAGATTACAATCTGTGTTTTCTGTGAGATCTGTGGGAGTATTCTTACTTTTTATTTCTATTAAATATCCGCTACGGAATTTAACATTTTTTGCTCCCATTCCGGATCTTTAGGATCAAAGAATAATCTTTTTCCGGTATCTAAAGAACGTACAACATTCATCTCATCCTCTGTCAGCACAAAATCAAATACATTAAAGTTTTCTTCGATTCTTGAAGGGGTCACAGATTTCGGAATTACAACAAAACCTTCCTGTAAGTGCCATCTCAGAATTACCTGAGCTACAGTTTTGCCATATTTTTCAGCAATCGCTTTCAGATCAGGATTGCTTAAAAGGTTGGCATTACCATTTCCTAGCGGGCTCCAGGGCTGAGTTACGATATTATTTTCTCTGTCATATACCTGTAATTCTCTCTGCTGGAATACAGGATGCAGTTCAATCTGATTGATAACGGGTAAAACGGTTGAATTAGCCTTCAATTCCTCAAGTTTCTCGACGGTAAAATTACACACCCCAATGGCTTTAATTTTCCCTTCATGGTATAACTCTTCCAAAGCTTTCCATGTTCCCAGAAAATCTCCATACGGCCAGTGGATTAGATACATATCAAGATAATCCATCTGCAATCTGTCTAATGTTCTCTGGAAAGCACTTTTTGCCTTTTCATATCCATGATCCTGAACCCATACTTTTGATGTGATAAACAATTCATCTCTGTTTACACCGCTATTTTTTACGGCAGCACCTACCGCTGTTTCATTCTGATAAATAGCAGCAGTATCTATCATTCTATATCCTGTCTGAATAGCTTTAATTACTGCATTTTCACATTCTTTCAGATCTTCCATCTGCCATACTCCAAAGCCTAAAGCCGGAATATCCACTCCATTATTTAAGGTTACCACAGGTTGTCCTGTATAGGTTTTCTTTTGCATAAATCTTTATTTTAATGATTAATATAAAGTGATAAACAAATTTGCAATAAAAAATCGGAAATTCTGCCTACCAATTTTACTGTTCCTGTTAAAAAATTGTTAGGTAATTGCAGTTTTGAGTTGCTGGTTGCTGGTTGTTGGTTGCTTGGTTGCTTGGTTGCTTGCAAAATTATGTTCCTGCTGGTATACCATCGCTATTTTCTTTATTTTTGTTTAAATTAAACATCATGTCACAACACATCAGACTGGCGAATGCAGAGGATTATCCTCGAATTATGGAAATATGGGAATCAGCAGTAAAAGCCACTCATGATTTTCTTACTGAAGAGGATTTCAATTATTTCAAAGAGGTCATTCCAAGAGACTATCTTCCTAACCTGGAAGTCTATTTAATTACTGAAGACAACGAAGCTGAAGGATTTGCATCCGTAGCAGAGGGCAATCTGGAAATGCTTTTCATTCACAATGACACTCGTGGAAAAGGCTATGGAAAAACTCTTTATCAGTTCATGAAAGAGAAAACGGGATTGACCAAAGTAGATGTGAATGAGCAAAATCCTCAGGCGATCGGGTTTTATGAAAAAATGGGCTTCAAAAAAATCGGAAGATCAGAGAAAGATGGCTCAGGAAAAGAGTATCCACTTATCCATATGAGCCTGTAAATGGAAAATTTCACCTTCAACAAGCTAAATTCAGATTCAGAAATCCCTTATCATTTACTGCTTCTGGCTGATGAAACACGAGAAGCTATCAATCAATATATTTTTAGTTCTGAGATCTATCTTTTACATGACGGTACTGAAAACATCGCTGTAATGGCGTTGTACAAGAAGCCCCATACTGAACTGGAAATTAAAAACATTGCTGTCATTGAAAGCTACAGAAATAAAGGTATTGGAACGATCCTGATAGATAAGGCAAAAGAAATTGCGAAAGAAAATCATTATAAAACACTGACTGTTGGAACATCGGATACCGGTTTCCAACAGATCAGATTTTATGAGAAAAACAGTTTCATTAAAAGTGGAATTCTGAAGAATTTCTTTATTGAAAATTATCCAGCACCTATTTATGAAAACGGTTTACAGATGATAGATATGGTTTTATTAAGCCATCACCTTGCGGAATAATCCTTTAATATGTTCTATTTCAGTTTGATAATTGGTTTTCTTGCGACAACCGAAGTAAAGCGTATTTTCAAATTTCTTCTTTCCTTCCCAAATCAACTGGATATCACCGTTTTCAATATCATTTCTGCATAGAAAATCTGGAACAACGGCTAATCCTGTTCCACCTTTCAGACAGCGGATTATTGAGTTCATGTTAGGAACGATATAATTAGGACGGAAATTGGGTTTATGACCAAAATTCAATATCCAGTACTGGAAAAGATGTTCCATGTCTCCGGTGGTTCCGTACCATTTTTCATTCTTCAGCCATTCCTCTATCTGTTCGGCATCTTTTGTTTTTAAAACCTTATTGAAAGCTGCTTTATCCACATCTTTTCCTCCTACCAGAATAATTTGTTCTGAAGAGAACGCTTCATGTTCAATATTAGGTGAAGACCCTTTTTTCGGAGTAATGATAAGATCAAGAATTCCTTTATCCAACTGATCCAGCATTTCAGGATATTCTCCAAAACTGATAATCAGATTAAAGGGTAAGGAAGAAACATATTGTTCAAGGGTAGTCTGAAAAGTCTCAAAACACATACCCACGCTGATTGTAGGAGTATGTTTCTCAGTAGACTTCTGAAAATTCTTTTCTACATCTTCCAGCTTGGTAATCGGTTCAGCTACTGCATTAAACAATACTTTCCCACGTTCTGTCGGAATCATTTTTCTACCGGTTCTGTCGAACAGCTTATAACCTACATAAGCTTCCAATGAGCTTAAATGAAGGCTTACACCCGGCTGTGATATGAATAAAGCATCCGCAGCACCTGTCAATGTCCCGGTTTTATAGATCGCCTTAAAAGTACGATACCATTCTAAATTAACCATGACTTAATTATTAATATTATAATGCAAAATTACAAAATAATTATAATATTAATACATTTTCATTCTTCAGAAAGGAAGCATAATAATCCGGAATCCCGCTTTCCTTTATCTGGCGGACAGTTTCATCAATCGGATAGGATAATTGGACAATTTCCGGGGTAATTTTTTCTTCATCTAAAGTCAATACTAAATAGGAAGCCAATCTGTTTTCTTCTTTAGAACGGCCTACGGAACCACAATTGACAGCCCAGGTATCATTTTCAAACTGTTTTTTAAAAGATAAATGAGTATGTCCCATTACCATCAGATCAGCATCTGCCCTTTCCAGCATTACCCTAAAAACCTCATCATTTTCTGATTCGTATAAGTAAGTGTCATTGCTTTCAAGGCTGGAATGAACCAATTGAATATTCCAGTGCTTATTCCCTGTTTTATAGTTTAATTTTAAATGAAAAGGAAGCTCAGCAAGAAATTTTTTATTCGGTTCTGAAATGTGTTTTTTAGAGTGATCTATCGCAACAAATCTGGCATTGGTTTCTTCTTCAGAATGCTTGGACAAAGGGACAACAGGAATATCAAAAGCAATCCTTTCATCGTGATTTCCCATCAGACAAGGAATGTTTAAACTTCTAATCTTCTCAATCACTTCATTTCCCCAGGGTGCAAAATCCACCAGGTCCCCCAAACAGAATTTCTGCCGGATTCCCCTCTGCTCAATATCATTCAGTACAACTTCTAATGCAGGAAGATTTCCATGCACATCACTAAAAACGGCTATCTGTATCATTGTCCTTCAATTTGTTAGACAAATTTACACGACAGACAGGAATTTCAGTTCAAATATGATATGACATTTTACCATTAGTGACGTTGATAGTCAATTTTTGCTGCGCAAAGTCAATGATGAATCGGTATACTCATAAAAATTCACAAGCGAAGCGGATTGACTATTCACAATTAATGCTGTCAATAGTCAATTTTTGCTGAGCAAAGTCAATGATGAATCGGATACTCACAAAAATTCACAAGCGAAGCGGATTGACTATTCACCATTAATGCTGTCAATAGTCAATTTTTGCTGAGCAAAGTCAATGGTGAATCGGCATACTTACAAAAATTCACAAGCGCAGCGGATTGACTATTCACCATTAATGCTGTCAATAGTCAATTTTTGCTGCGCAAAGTCAATGATGAATCGGTATACTCATAAAAATTCACAAGCGAAGCGGATTGACTATTGACTATTCACTCTCGATCTTCAACTTAAACCCAAAACCTTGAATCAACAACTATAATTTAAATAATACTTTCCTATAATTTATATTATTTTTATTATACAAACATCCGTTCTAACTTTGCAGAGTAAAATTTAAACAATCATAAAAAAATGAAAAAAGTACTAATCATCAACGGAGGACAGAATTTCGGACATTCCGGAGGAAAATATAATCAGACTATTACAGAAAATACATTAGCAGTTCTTAAAGAATTGGGTAACGTAGAAGTAAAGATCACCAATGTAAGCGAAAATTATGATAAAAATGAAGAAGTAGAAAAGTTTGTGTGGGCAGATTACATCATTTACCATACTCCTATCTGGTGGTTTCAGCTTCCCAACGGATTGAAAAAATACATTGACGAAGTTTTCAAAGCAGGTCATGCAAAAGGAATTTATATGAGTGATGGAAGAAATGCTGAAAATCCGGAGATCAATTACGGTACAGGAGGAATGCTTGGTGGCAGAAAGTATATGCTGACTACAAGCTGGAATGCTCCTGCAACAGCCTTTACGCTTCCCGGAGAATTTTTCAGTGAAAAAAGTGTAGATGAAGGTCCTTTATTTGGTTTCCACAGAATGAATGCTTTTGTATCTTTAGAAAAAATGGAAAGTTTCCACTTCCATGATGTAGAGAAAAATGCCAATGTAGAACGTGATATGAAACGCTACAGAGACCATGTGAAAACTGTTTTTGAAAAAGAATTAAAACCAGAACTCGTATCATGAAAAAAGTACTGATCACAGGAATTACCGGCTATATTGGCGGAACTATCGCAAAGAAACTGCTGGACAAAAATTATGAAGTAACAGGGCTGGTACGTAATGAAGCGCATGTACAGGAACTGGAATCATTGGGAATCAAGGCTATTGTAGGAGATATCCATAATGAAAACCTTATAAAAACGGCTGTTGCTGATGTGGATGCAGTCATCCATAATGCCGATTCCGCAGATGATGCCTATGCTGCAGACAACTTTATCAAGGCACTGGAAGGAAGTCATAAAACTTTTATATTCACTTCAGGTTCAGCTATTTTCGGTGGTAAAGAAAATGGTAAAAGAAGTAATTTCGTTTATACGGAAGACTTTCCATTAACTCCGAGATTGGAAATGGCATCAAGAGTACTGATCAACAATTATGTACTGCAATCTATACAAAAAGATATAAGAAGTATCGTTATTGTTCCTACAATGGTTTATGGTAAAGGCTTAGGCATTAAAAAAGACAGTATTCAGATCCCGGCTCTCGTTAATTTTTCTCAGGAAAATGGACATGGCGTTTATTTTGAAGAAGGGGAAAATATCTGGTCTAATTTACATATTGAAGATTTGGCAGATTTATATGTACTCGCATTGGAAAAAGCAAAAGGAGGTTCCATTTATTATGCTGAAAATGGTTCGTCATCCATAAAAAATATTGCAGAAAACATCAGTAAAAAATACAATCTTAAACCTGCAAAATCATTAAGCATACAGGATGCTGTTAATAAATTCGGTCCTGCAGGAGGTTATTTCGGCTTTGCATCTAACAGTATTTGCAGCGCAGACAAAGCCAGAACAGAACTGGATTGGAAACCTATCTATAACTCAATTGAAAATTTTATTTAATTATGAAAATTCATCTTACAGCCATTATAAAAGCCAAAGAAGAACATCAGACAGAAGTATTGGAAGTTCTTCAGAACATGGTAAAAGAAACAAAAAAAGAAGAAGCTTGTGAACTTTACAGCTTACATCAGGGAATTGAAGACAAAAATGAATTCGTTTTCTATGAAATCTGGAAAAATGAAGAAGGACTGGCTCAGCATAATCAGCAGCCTTACATCCAGGCTTTCGGAGCTTTGGTAGACGAAAAACTTCAGGAGAAGCCACAGATTTATCTTACAAATAGTATTAGTATTTAACCATGAAAAAATTAGCGTTGTTAGTACTGGCAATCCTTACCATAGGATTCGTTCAGGCCCAAACCAAAAAATCAAAAAATATGAAAAAGAAAATTTTATTTGTCATAACCAGCCATGATAAAAAAGGAAGTACCAGTGAAGATACAGGATATTATCTGGGGGAAGTTTCTCATCCATGGGAAGTCCTTCACAAAGCAGGATATGAAATTGATTTTGTAAGTCCAAAAGGAGGAACTCCTCCGGTAGACGGATTTGATTTGAAAGATCCTGTAAACAAGGAGTTTTGGGAAAACAAAGAATACAAAAACAAGATGGATCATTCTATGACTCCATCTCAGGTGAATCCAAAAGACTATTCAACGGTATTTTATGCAGGAGGACACGGAGCGATGTGGGATTTTGCAGACAATAAGGAACTGGCAGATATCGCTTCAAAAATTTATGAAAACGGAGGTATTGTAGCAGGTGTATGTCATGGTCCTGCAGGGCTTGTGAATATCAAACTGAATAATGGGAAATATCTTGTGGACGGTAAAAAAATCAATGCTTTTACCAATGAAGAAGAATCTGAAGTAAAATTAACCAACGTTGTTCCTTTCTTACTGGAAGATAAACTGAAAGAAAGAGGAGCAAAATTTGAAAAATCAGGGCTTTGGCAGAATCATGTAGTGGCAGATCAAAGAGTCATTACAGGACAGAATCCACAATCTGCAAAGAGCGTTGGAGAAGCTATCTTAAAAGAATTAAAGAAATAACAGACAATTTTTAACCACAAAAGTCACAATAGTCTTCAGACACTTAAGTAAAAAAAGTTGCTATTCAGAATACAGAAAAGAACACTTAAGTTCTTTTTAAATCCGAAAAAGCTCTTATAAGTGTCACTATTGAAACGGCGAGAATTCCCCTCATCCGGAGGGGTGACGAAAATTCAAAGAATTTTTGACGGGGTGGTTTAACACAACAACAATTTTAAAACAAACAAAATGGAATATAGAAAATTAGGAAATACCGATTTAGAATTATCAACCATTACACACGGTGCTTTTGCTATTGGCGGAAACATGTGGGGCGGTAATGAAAAGCAGGATTCTATCAATTCTATTCACGCATCATTGGATCATGGCGTAACTTCTATTGACACGGCACCTTTCTATGGTTTCGGATTAAGCGAGGAAATGATTGGTGAAGCGATCAAAGGAAAAGACCGTTCAAAAATCCAGCTTTTAACAAAATTCGGATTGGTATGGGACGGAAGTAACAACGGCAAAGGAGAATTTTTCTTCGACGCGGAAGACGATGGGAAAAAAATTCCCGTTTATAAATTAGCTTCTAAAGAAAACATCATCAAAGAAGTTGAAGAAAGCTTACAAAGATTAGGAACGGATTATATTGATCTTTTGCAGCTTCACTGGCCGGATAGTACAACTCCTATCTCCGAAACCATGGAAGCCATGGAGCTTTTAATTCAGCAGGGAAAAATCCGTACCGCAGGGGTAAGCAACTATAGCGTAGCTCAGATGGAAGAAGCTAACAGAACTTTACAGCTTGCCAGCAACCAGGTTTCTTACAGCATGCTGAACCGTGCTATTGAAAACGATCTTGTTCCTTATTCTTTAGAAAACAATACAGGAATTATCGTGTACAGCCCAATGGAAAGAGGTCTTTTGACCGGTAAATATTTCAAAGAAACTCAATTGAAGGATAACGATCATAGAAACGGATATTTCTCTCAGTTTGATTTGAATAAAGTGAAAATTTTCTTAGAAAAAATTGAACCTATCGCTCAGGAAAAAGGAGCCAGCCTTTCTCAATTGGTATTAAGATGGACTACTCTGCAACCCGCTATTACAGTGGTACTGGCAGGCGCAAGAAATGCACAGCAAGCTATTGAGAATGCAAAAGCAATGTCGATTGACCTTTCAAAGGAAGAATTGAACATTATCAATTCAGCGTTGAGCGAGATATAATATAAAGCTGGAAGAAGGAGGCTGGAAGATGGAAGTTCAATGAGTGTATTGATAATTAGCAGGCTTCTCTTGTACTATTCGGAATGTGACAAAGAGATTCCTCCTTCGTCGGAATGACAGTTGAAGTCAAGTTATACAAAAATTAAATCAATACAATTCCCTCTGTTATCAGACTTCAATAACTTCCCTCTTCCAGCTTCCCACTTCCCTTCCCCAATCCCAAACCTTACAAAAAATGAAAAATAATCTGATCAAAATGTTCGGGTTAGCAACTCTGTTGACTATTAGCAGCGTTACTTTAAAAGCTCAAACCCTTGTAAATCCGGAAGACCAGTCATGGTATCCGTCTGCTTATGGAGCAAAAGACGAAATCGGAGCGGCCAATCTACTGACTCCTGAAGTGGTAAAACAAGCCCTTGGTTTAGTAAAACAAGGTAAAACATTAGCCCTTGCCGTTCCTATTGATAAAAAGCTTCCCGCTTTCAGACACAGAAGCTTCAATTTATACAATATTCAGCCCGGAGAACAGGGCGGAAAAAGCATAGGACCCAATAAATTCACCTTCAATGACGAATTGGTCAACGGATGGACCGGAGTCGGAACACAGCTGAACGGTATCGGGCACATCGGGATTGATAACATGTACTACAATGGAAATAAAGCCACAGACTTTGTAACCGTAGTAGGGGTAAAAAAACTGGGTGTTGAAAAAGTACCTCCGTTCGTTACCCGCGGTATAGTTCTTGACATGACGGCTCATTATGGAAAATCTATTGTGCCGGGAGGAACAGAATTTACCGTAGAAGATATTAAATCTGTTTTAAAAAAGCAGGGACTTACCCTACGAAAAGGTGATATCGTTCTTTTTAATACCGGATGGCTTGAATTGATAGGTAAAAATAACCAGCAATTTCTTGAAACAGAACCGGGAATCGGAATGGATGCCGCAAAATGGCTTGCCGATCAGGGAATTGTTGCTTTTGGCGGTGATACCTGGGCTTCCGAAGTTTATCCCAACCCGAAAAGTAAAGAAGAATTCCCTATCAATCAGTTTATGCTGGCTAAAAAAGGAATCTATAATCTGGAACTGATCGACAGCCGTCCTTTGGTTAAACAAAAAATCTGGGAATTTTTATTCGTACTGGGACAGCCTTTATATGTAGGTTCTACTCAGGTGAATGTGAATCCTGTGGCTATTTATTAATTTAAATACAGTAGGAGGTTGTTTAAACTTTTATATCCGGGAAACAAAGAGACAAGGTAATTCTGTTTAGAAAATAAAATGAACCTTAGATTTATTTTTAGAATTAATACCCAAACCGTATTACACTGTCACTTTGCATCTTACATCAAAACGGCCTTTCAAAAATTTGAAAGGCCGTTTTTTTAAATAAAGTAAACATCCGTAGATGATGCAGTCTTCATTGACTTCCATCTCCCATCTCCCCGCTTCCAGACTTCACTATTTTGCAATCGGAAGATGAGTACTTACTGCAATTCTGTTCCATGCATTGATCGTTACGATAGCCATAATGATCTGAGCAATCTGGTTATCATCAAAAAATGACTTTGCTTTTTGGAAAGTTTCCTCAGTAAGCCCCTGATGGCTGATCAAAGTAATTTCCTCAGTCATTGTTAAAAGTACCTGTTCTTCTTCTGTGAAAAATTCTCTGGCTTCCGTCCATCCGTTCAGAATAAAAATTCTCTGAGGCGTTTCACCATATTTGATAGCATCCTTTGTATGCATATCAAGGCAGAAAGCACATTTATTGATCTGTGAAGCTCTGATTTTAATTAATTCCTTCTGAATATGGGTTAAAGAAGTAGTTTGTAAATATCCTTCTAATCCCATCATCGCTTTGTAAGCTGCTGAATCTACTGTTGCAATATTCAATCTTGTGCTCATAATATTATTATTTTTTGGTTAATTGATCTATACTTAAAGAATAATGTTGTTGTACCGCCAGTAAAAGCGCGGCAGCACTTCCTACCCACACGGAATAGTTAAGCGGAGCTTTTGGTCCTGATGCAATGGTCATTGATATCGCAAAAATCAAGAGTAAAATACTGCTTCCGTACGCTGCTATTTTTGTTTTAAATCCTAAAACCAGCATTAAAGGGAAAAGAATTTCCAATAACGTCGCAGCATATGCTGAGACTATGCTCAAAGCTTCCGGAAGGAAATAGGTCAGCTGTCTTGTATATTCTTTAAAACTCTCCATGTTTCCCCATGACGAATTTTCTTTGCTCCATAATCCGAATCGGTCTGCCACTGCAGAAAGCATCGTAACGGCAAGAGCCAGCCTTAAAAAGAGTTGCGGAAATTGATTTTTATGATCTGTCATTGCATTAGCTTTTAATAACATGACAAATTTCCGGTTTCTTATTCGTAAAAATCTTAAACTGGTTTAAGATCGTAATTTTGCTCTGATTTCGCTCAGATATTCCGGAGTAAGATTCAGAAAGGAAGCAATCAGGTATTGGGGAATTCTTTGGATAAACCACGGATATAAAGTACTGAAATGCATATAAAGTTCTTCTCTGGACATCTCATACAAATAACGGATTCTCCGTTCCGAAGCAGCATATGCCCTTTGATAAACCATCCGGAAATACCTTTCCATCACAGGATGTTTTTTTAATAAATCTTCCTGACGCTCCAGATCAATTACCAGAATAGAAGAATGCTCTACCGCCTGTATTGAAAAATCTGTCTGTATTTGTCTTTCGTAAGCAAATGTATCTGTAATCCACCAGTTTTCAATGGCAAACTCGGTAGTTTGCTCCACTCCTTTTTCGTTGATGAAGAACTTTCTCAAACATCCTTTCAACACAAAATACATCGTTCGGCAAATCTCTCCTTCCAGCACCAGATTTTGTTTCTTTTTCACATCAAGAACCTGAAAAAAAGACATGATGGAAACAAATTCCTCATCGGTTATGGTAATAAATTTATTTAAATGCGATTTGAATGAGTCCATCTTAGAAATTAATACTCAAACTTAACTTTATTTTTTTAGTTTTACAATGAGAAAATATTTATTATGGAAATCGTTGCTAAAATTCTGATCGCAATCGTTGCACTGGAACATATTTATATTCTTTGGATGGAAATGTTTGCCTGGGAAACCAAAGGAAAGGAAGTTTTCAAAGCAGCTTTACCTGCGGAAATGTTTAAACCTACCAAAGGATTAGCGGCCAATCAGGGACTTTACAATGGTTTTCTGGCAGCCGGACTGATCTGGTCATTTTTGATTAAAGATCCGCAATGGCAAACCAATGTTGCCCTATTCTTTTTAGGATGTGTAGCCGTAGCAGGAATCTATGGAGCAATTTCGGCTACTAAAAAAATATTCTTCGTTCAGGCTTTACCCGCTATCCTTGCCATTATTGCCGTTTTATTGAAATAGTCTTACGGGTAATATCGTCAAAGTTTCTTTTCACATCAATATTCTCTTAACTAGAATGATAAGAGAAAAAATTCCTGTGAAACACCACTTTAAAACCATACTGAAAATCAAGATATTACAGCCTAAAAAATCCATTTAATATAAAATTCGTAAATTTGCAGCGTCATAAAAAATTGATATACAGTTTTTTGATGCTGGCAAGCATTTTGATGAAATGTAGCCATTCAAGTTGTTCAGTACACATATCTGTAATTACCTCATCAGTAATTTAATTGTAGAATTTATGTAAAAGATTAGCTTCTTTTTACATGATACACTCTTTTTCTAGAGTATAATCTATTGAAATATTTAAAATAAACATAAGGCCAGGTGGTCTTTATGCTGTTATTTTTTTGTTTAAAGCTTTTATCACTAAAGGCTTAGCAAATTATTTTACCCTATTGTCATCAGCAGAACAACGAATGCTAAATGTATATAATAAATTGGTGTACAATATATTATATCAAATTATTAATTGAAAAATTCTGAATATGGAAAAAAATGAAAACACTCGAAAAGTAAAACTTAAAGTGGAAGACCTGACCATCATCTTTGGTAAAAACAAAGAAAAAGCACAGGAACTTCTGGACAAAGGTTTTTCCAAAAAGGAAATTCTTGAAAAAACAGGCTGTACCGTAGGAATCAACAAAGCCAGTTTTGAAATCTATGAAGGAGAATTTTTTGTCATCATGGGACTTTCGGGAAGTGGAAAATCTACTTTATTACGCTGCCTCAACAGACTGAACGAACCCACTTCCGGAAAAGTATACATCAATGACGATGATATTACCGGTAAAAACAATAAACAACTGCTGGAAGTAAGAAGAACAGAAATGAGCATGGTATTCCAGAAATTCGGATTACTTCCCCACCATACCATTTTAGACAATGCTGGTTTCGGCCTGGAAATTAGAGGAGAAGACAAAGCTTCCCGTGATAAAAAAGCACAGAAAGCCCTGGATATTGTAGGATTGAATGGTTTTGAGAACCAGTATCCTTCCCAACTTTCAGGAGGAATGCAGCAGAGAGTAGGATTGGCAAGAGCTTTGGCTAATGATCCGGAAGTATTGCTTATGGATGAAGCCTTCTCCGCGCTGGATCCCTTGATCAAATCTGAAATGCAGGATCAGATGCTTGAACTGCAGAATACATTACAAAAAACCATTGTCTTTATTACCCACGACCTTGATGAAGCCATTAAAATCGGAGACCGTATCGTCATTATGAAAGATGGGGTCATAGAACAGATAGGAACTGCCGAAGAGATCTTAACCAATCCTGCAAGTGATTATGTAAAAGCCTTTGTAGAGAAAGTAGACCGTAAAACAATTATTACAGCCAGATCTCTAATGTTCGACAAAGCTACAGTGGTACGTTTCAGAAAAGACGGTCCTGAAGGAGCTTTAAGAAAAATGAGAGCCACAGGACTTGAAAACTTACCTGTTGTAGATTTTCAGAATAAATTTCTGGGGTTTGTAACGCTTAATGACGTTGTTCGCATTGCCAAAAAGAAAGAACCTACAGTAGAATCAATTATCAACAGCAATGTTCCTTCAGTCTATCCTGAAGTAACCGTAGAAGAAATGCTGCCATTAATTTCCGGAAGTAAATCAGCCATCGCAGTAATTGATGAAGACAATAAATTTTTAGGTCTTGTTACCCAGCTATCTCTCATCATAGAAGCGACCAAGTTTAACGAAGAAGAAATCATTGAATTAAAAGAAATCGCAAACAATCAATAAGATGAATAAAACTATAGATATAGGTCAATATGTAGAAACTGCTATCAATTGGCTCACAGAAAATGGAAAACCTGTATTTGATGTCATAAAACACTTAGGAAACGCCTCTATTATGGGGATTGAATGGGTTTTGGTACATACCCCTTTTTATGTTATCATTCTCTTCTTTACCCTGTTGGCATTATGGAAAGCAGGAAAAGGTATCGCCGTAGTAACCGCAGCCGGACTGAGTTTAATATTTTTAATGGGATTATGGAAAGAAACCATGGAAACCCTGGCGCTTATCTTTGTTTCCACTATTACCGCCCTTATCATTTCTATTCCTCTGGGAATTCTGGCTGCAAAAAATGCAATAGCTGCAAAGATCATACGTCCTTTACTGGATTTGATGCAGACCATGCCGGCATTTGTTTACTTGATTCCTGCTGTACTGTTTTTCAGTATCGGTAAAGTTCCGGGAGCTTTTGCAACCATCATTTTTGCCATGCCGCCTGCGGTAAGATTAACCACATTGGGAATAGAAGCTGTTCCGAAAGATATCGTGGAAGCAGCCAGAGCTTTTGGAGCTACCAACCGTCAGATCCTTTTCAAGGTAGAACTTCCTTTAGCCATGAAAACTATTTTAACAGGAATCAATCAAACCATACTATTATCTTTATCCATGGTGGTTATCGCAGGAATGATTGCCGCAGGAGGTTTAGGGGAAAAAGTATTGGAAGGAATTAATAATCTGGATATCGGATTAGGATTTGAAAGTGGATTATCCGTTGTGATTTTAGCCATTATCCTCGACCGTATTACTCAGGGATTTGTAAAGAAAAAGCAATAAGATGAAACAATTTAAATATATGTTTTTACCCGCTTTAATGTTAATATTTACAGCATTAAGTTCGTGTGAAAATATAAAAAACTCCAAATACATCACCATAGGAATGGTAGATGGCTGGGCAGAAGATGTTGCCATGACGCATGTTGCCAAAGCCATTCTGGATAAACAGGGTTATCATGTTATAATTCAAAAAGCGTCTACCGATATGATTATGGCTTCAATGAATAATGAAGATACAGATCTTTTCATGGGAGTCTGGCTTCCTTATACACATGCTAAAAAACTGGCAAAATTCCCGGGATTAACCCATATTGGCACCAATTACAACAATGGCCGTATAGGATTGGTCGTTCCGGAATACGTCCCTGTTAATTCCATTGAAGAACTTAATCAGCATCAGGAGCAATTCAGCCACAGAATCATAGGAATTGAAAAAGGAGCTGGATTAACAACCGGAACGGATAAAGCTATTATTGATTATAAGCTGGATTATCAACAGATCAACTCCTCTACCATTGCCATGATCACCGAATTGCAAAACGCCATACAACGTAAACAATGGATTGTAGTAACCGGATGGCAGCCTCACTGGATGTTCGGCAAAATGAAACTTAAATTTCTTGATGATCCTAAAAAGATATTTGGTGAAGCTGAGCAGATTAAAACCTATTCCAGAAAAAGTTTTGTGAAGGATCATCCGGAGCTGGCCAGGTTCTTTTCCAGACTTCATTTTGATGATGAAAATATGTCTGATCTTTTAATGAAAATGGAACAGAGTAAAAATAAAGAAGCTACCGCTAAACAATGGGTGGAAGATCACTCTGAACTGGTAAATTTATGGTTAGATAAAAATTAATAAACAATTTGGTATTATTTAAAATCCTCAACCCTGCTTTGGGTCTGGGGATTTTTTCATCTATGCGACAGAAGAACTCGCAGATTCTTTTGACTTTTTTCTATGAAGCAATATTTATTAGTAATCGCAAAGGCGCAAAAGAAATTTAATAATATACTGCTGTAAGGCGCAAGAAAATCTAAGATTTTCAGCAAAGGTTTTATAAAATAAATAAACAGCATTCAATTTTATCGGAGATAAAATCCTTGCGCCTTACAACATAAGAAAAGAAAAAACTTAGCGTCTTTGCGTTTTTCAATATCTCACAACTACCCCATTGATTCTTTAATTTTTTCCCGATGAAGTATCCCCCAATTGACCAATGTTTCTGTGACAGGAAATACAGATTTCCCGTACTCGGTCACCGCATAAGTTACTGTAATAGGTTTCGTATCCTGAATGGTTCTTGTAATCAAAAGGTTTGTTTCCAGTTCTTTTAATTCTTTGCTCAGCATTTTAGCAGAGATTCCTTCAATACTTCGTTCCAACTTTTTAAAATGAATCATCTGATCCGGCCTGTTGGTCAGGTAACGTAAAATCATCAGCTTCCATTTTCCTCCTAACACATACAGGCTGTCGCGCATAGCAAACAATTCTTCTGTACAGCTTGCCTCTCTTTCGATACCGTTTTCAATGATTTTTGCCATAATAGTTTCATGAAGGTAACTAGTTACCATTGGTTAACTAGTAGCAAATATAAACTATTCCCTCTTTACATTTGTGTATCAAATAAAAACATATGAAAGCAGTTATTTTAAATAAAAACGGAAAACTGGAGGACGGATTTACAGAACAGCCCAAACCTAAAAGCAATGAAGTTTTAATCCAGATTAAAGCAAGCGGTTTCAATCCCATCGATTATCAGATGCTGGAAAATGAATTGGAACGGAAACTGATCAGTTCCCCGATATTAGGAAGAGAGTTGTCCGGAATTGTAATAGATAAAGGTTCCGAAGTTACAGAGTTCAATATTGGAGATGAAGTATATAGTGGCAGCGGCTCTATGGGAAGCAACGGTACTTACGCTGAATATATTGCTGTTCCTGAAGCCATTGTTTCCTTTAAACCAAAAAATATTTCGTTTGAACAGGCAGCTTCCATTCCTTCCGCAGGACTTACTTCTTTGCAGATCTTTAACCGTCTGAAATTAAATCCGGAAAATACTGTTCTTGTGACAGGTGCAGCCGGAGGTGTGGGTTCATTTCTGATTAAATTTTTACTGGCACATAATATCCGACAGGTTATTGCAACCGTTGGCAATGAAGAAAACAGGCAGATGCTTCTCAAATTAGGTCTGAAAGATCATCAAATCATTAATTACAGAGAGGAAAATCTTATTGAAAACATTTTAAAAGCAAATAACGATCAGCCTTTTGAATTTGGAATTGATCTGGTTGGAAACTCTATGTCTGAAGTGACGGCCGAAGTTTTAAAAATTAACGCAACTTATGTGGATGTGACCGCTTTAGTCACTAAAGATGCTCATGAAATGTTGTTCAACAAGGGAACTTTGATCATGAATATCTCCAATTATACCTATGGAATGATAAAAAAATATGAGTATTATAAAAACAGTTTACTAGAAATAAAAAGACTTATTGAAAACGGAACAATTCTTCCTCCTCAGCATAAACTTGTAGGAAACCTCTCTCTGGATACCGTTCTGCAGGCACATTCTATATTGAAAAATAATCAGACCCAAGGGCATAAACTTATCATGAAACATTAATCTATGAACAAAATACCAAGACGAATCGTAACTGGAATTAAAGAAGGAAAATCGATTATTATTGAAGACCAACAGGTAGAAAACGCTGTGGAACACTTTCCCGGACTTATTATTTCTGATGTATGGAATACACAGAAAATGCCGGCCAGCTTAGAACTTGAAACGAAAATTCCCAATACCGGATTTCCTCAAACTCCTAAAAACGGCACTTATTTCCGATATGTAGTAATCCCTCCGGATAAAGATCTAGGAGTAGAATGGAAAAAGATTGAACCTCACCCCATGATGCATCAAACGCCAACATTGGATTATATCATTATTCTTTCCGGTGAGCTCTATCTCATCATGGAAGAAGGAGAAACGCTTCTGAAACCGGGAGATATTGTCATACAAAGAGGCACCAATCATGCATGGAGCAATCGCTCTGATGAACCTTGTATTCAGCTGGCTGTTTTGATTGATGCTGATAATTAATTAAAAGATTTAATTATTTAAAGATTGGGATCGTTCTCACAAATTTTAAAAGTTCAACAAGCCAAAAAATCTGTGGCATCTGTGTAATCTGTGGGAAATGAATAAAATTTTGCAAGGTTAGAAAAATGCAAAGACGCAGAGAAAAATAAATAATGTGTTGTTTTTTAATGCGCAAGAAAATCAAAGATTTTCAGCAAGGAATAATCTATAAAGTATTAGGAATATACAATTTTATCGCAGATAAAATCCTTACGCCTTAAAACATAAGAAAAGAAAAAACTTTGCGCCTTTGCGTTTTCCAACAAAATCTCCCACCTTACAAAGCAGAAATCTCCAACAGTTTCTGCTTCATTTTTTCAGGCGTCATCTGCCCTTCCTGATAATACACTAAGTTCTGATGCTTATCCAGAAATACCCACAAAGGATAAACAGGCTGGTTTTTATTCTTTGACAACGCCAACGCCAACTCATGAATTCCGGAATTTCCATTTTGCAGATATTCAAACTCCTGATTCTGAAAGTGGATTTTCTCCTTTGTCTTCTCCGCCTCAAAATTGACGAAATAAAAATGGTCATTGATCATATTAACCAACTCTTTATCTTTACTTAAACGGAAAGACTCAATTTTACAAACCGAACACCAGTCCGTATAAAGATGGATTACAACCGGTTTAGGATTTTCTTTCTGCTGAACCTCAAGATCAGAAAAAGTGCCTGTCTTCATCTGTGACAGATAAAAACAGGGCACTAACATTAAAAATAAAGCTAATTTTTTCATTTTAAAGTATATTTTACTCCCAGAAAACCTCTTATCCCTTGCATCGGAGCATAGCCATACGCCGTATCAAAAGTATAATGATTAGGATTGTTGATAGGATCATCAACATGCTTATCAAATGGGTCAAATGGTCTCATCAAAGGATCTTTAGGCCTGAAATTGAATAAATTTTTCATCCCGCAATACACCTCAAATCCTGATTTGAAACTCTTGGACACCTGGATATTAGCCAAAGAATACAATGGTGAATATTCAGGGCGATAGTCATTCACCAGGACCGGAAGCCTCATAGGGCCGTAAAATTGTCCTGTAAAATCTATAGTCAGATTACTTGGAAACTTATATGTCAGGTTATACGTTCCACTCCACTTTGGAGCATGCAGCTGTTGTGTTTTTTGATTCTCATTATCAAATTTCTGATATACATCCAGGTAAGTCACTCCCAGATTAACACTCAGCGGAAACTGAAAACTAAAATCCACATTCAAAGAAGCACCTCTTGAAATTCCGTATCCGTGAAGATTATCATAAATAATTTTATTAGGATCTGAATCAAAATCACCCACAATTTTATTACTGAAATAAGTATAAAATGCAGATGCATCAAGATTCACCATTCGGTTTCCTACAGGGATTTTCCAGATATAGTTCAGGTTTCCGTTCACCGATCTTTCCGGTTTCAGATCAGATTTTACCACAACTTCCCTTGAGCCTGTCAGTGCAGCATGATCTTCAGTAAATAAATTCACCACTCTGAATCCTGTTCCAAAATTAAAACGTAAAGTGTGATACGGATTGGGTGAAAACTTCCATGCTAATCTCGGTGAATGTACAGAATGATGTACTTTATCATAGTCATATCGATATCCAAGCAACAAAGTATTTTTATCGTTAATCTCCCACTGATCCTGGATAAAAGCTCCCCAGATTGGAGATTTCATCGGAGCATTGGTAATTCCGTCTGAAGCTAAAGTTCCCGGAGTGTTGTCATCATAAAAAGTTCTTTTGAAAGTAAGCCCGGCCGTGATATCATGCTTTCCGAAGCTTCTGTCCCAATAGGTCTGTACAAAAGCTACCTTTTGTGTTGCATTGAAAGGATTGGATCCATAAAAAGAGTTCTGATCATGATAATTATAAGAAAACTGAGTCACGATATGCTCTTTCATTGGCCATTCATACAAACCAAAAACTTCTGCCCTGTTGGTGTAAATACTTTCTCCATACACTTCATCACTTCCACGGAAAGATTTATTCCATTGCATTTCTCCCCCAAAACGGTCTTCATACAGATACCTCAAAGCAAAACTTGCCTGTCTGTTTTCTTTTCTCTTAAAGTTCCACTTGTTGAATACAGAAATTCTGCTTTGTAAAGTGGCATCCGTGAAATTATCTTTATTCTGATCTATTCTTTCCTGAAAACTGAAATAATTTAAACTTAATAATGAAGCGGCATTCTTCCCTACATTAAACTTGGTAGAAAGATCCAGATTATTTTCAAACCAGCTCGATGTCATCAGGTCCACACTTAATTTAGGAGCAGTCAAAGCATTTTTGGTGATAATATTGATCACTCCTCCCATTGCTTCAGAGCCATAAATTGACGAAGCTGGCCCTTTCACTACTTCAATCCTGTCTACCAGACTATTGGGAATCCCACTCAGGCCATACACTGTAGATAGTGAACTTACAATTGGCATTCCGTCAATCAGAATCATGGTATAAGGTCCTTCCAATCCGTTAATGTGAATATCTCCCGTATTACACACGGAACAGTTCAGCTGGGGTTTTACACCGTTCACCATCGCAATCGCCTCAAAAATGCTGGGAGTAGGATTTTTCTGAAAGAATTTCTGGCTGTAGATCTCTACGGCAACAGGACTTTTAGACCTGCTCATCGGTTTTATGGTACCGGTAACCACTACATCCTCAATGTTACTTGTCTTGAATTCCCTCTTCATAACTTTTGCAGAATCCTGACTTTTAGTCTGCTGTAGACTCAAGCTGTCTGTCTCCTGCGCAAAACAATAGGTTGATAAAAAAGTAATAGAAAATAATATTCGCTTCATGAAATTAAAATTGTTAGACAAATCTAACAATTATTTTTCAAATACAAAACTTAATCTAAAAATATAGGTTGAGCCAATTCGTGAAAAATGATTAAATTTGAGAAACTACATATCAAAGTAAAATGAGATATCATCAATTGGGAAATATCCCACCAAAAAGGCATACGATCTTTAAGTCTCCGGAAGATAAATTTTACTATGAGCAGCTTTTCGGAACAGAAGGCTTCCATGGTATTTCTTCACTGTTATATCATATCCACCGCCCTACTCAGATTAAATCTATCGGTGAACCGAAAGATGTTACTCCCAAAATAGCTGTGGAAAAAAATGTTGCTCCGAGAATGTTTAAGGGAATGAACGTCACTCCTGAAGATGATTTCATGGACAGCCGAAAGATCCTTTTGATGAACAATGATCTGAAAATGGGATTGGCAAAGCCAAGAAAATCGATGGATTATTTCTACAAAAATGCTGAGTGTGATGAACTTTTGTATGTTCATAACGGTACCGGGATTTTAAAAACATTTGTAGGTGATCTTGAATTTGTAACCGGAGATTATCTTATTATTCCGAGAGGAACCATTTATCAGGTAGAACTGAAATCTGATGATACTGTATTCTTTGTATTAGAAAGTCACTCACCAATTTACACTCCGAAAAGATACAGAAATGAATTCGGGCAGCTATTGGAACATTCTCCATTCTGTGAGAGAGATATGATTGCTCCTACTTATAAAGAACCCATCGATGAAAAAGGAGAATTCCTGATTAAAGTTAAAAAAGAAAACCAGATTACCGACTTCATCTATGCTACTCACCCGTTCGATGTGGTAGGCTGGGACGGCTATTTTTATCCTTATAAATTCAATATTAAAAACTTTGAACCGATTACCGGAAGAATTCACCAACCACCACCGGTTCACCAGAATTTTGAAGGACATAATTTCGTAGTATGTTCATTCTGCGCAAGAATGTATGATTATCATCCACAGGCAATTCCAGCACCATACAACCACTCCAATATTGATTCTGATGAGGTATTGTTCTATACAGAAGGAGATTTCATGAGCCGTAACCATATTGATCTGATGGATTTCACCCTTCACCCGGGAGGAATTGTACACGGACCTCACCCTGGTGCTATGGAAAGAAGTATCGGTAAAAAATTCACGGAAGAATATGCGGTAATGGTAGACCCTTTCCGTCCTTTAAAAATTACTGAAGAAGCTTTAAAAGTAGAAGATCCTTCTTATAAAACTTCATGGTTAGAATAAAACAGTAAAATTATCAAAAAAGTATTACTGAATACATACAAAAGACGCTTTAAATCCTTTATTTAAAGCGTCTTTTTTTGTAAATTTGTAAGGTATGGTTAACATATTTAACCATCATTATTTTTCATAACGCATCCTAAGTAATGGTGGTTTAAAACAAAATCAATATTACATGTTAGAAAGAATCAGATTAGAAAGTTTACACCAAAAGGTAACCACAGCTGAAAGCGCTGTAAAAATCATTAAGGACGGTATGACCATTGGGTCCAGCGGCTTTACAAAAGCAGGTGACAGCAAGGCTATTTTGCCGGCACTTGCAGAAAGAGGAAAAACAGAAGACCTGAAAGTCACTTTGATGACCGGAGCTTCACTTGGCCACGGCACCGACGGGAAACTGGCAGAAGCCAATGTTCTGAAGAAAAGAATGCCGTTTCAGGTAGATCCTATCTTAAGAAACAAAATCAACAGCGGTGAGATTCTCTTCATCGACCAGCATTTAAGCGAAAGTGCCGAGCTTCTCCACACCAAAAATCTTCAGAGCATAGATGTAGCCATTATTGAAGCTGCCTATATTGAAAGAGACGGAAGCATTGTTCCGACCACTTCTGTAGGTAATTCCGTGACTTTTGCTGCTTTGGCTAAGAAAGTCATCATTGAAATCAATACAGAGGTTCCTGAAGAAGTATATGGTATCCATGATATCTACCAGGCAGAAGATTATCCGTACAGAAATGTTATTCCTATTGTTGCCCCATGGAACAAAATCGGGCGAAAAAGCATTCCTGTTGACCCTGAAAAAATTGAAGCCATTGTATTTACCAATCGTAAAGACAGCCCGGCAGATATCGCAGAACCGGATGAAAAGACAACAGCCATCGCCAAACACCTTCTTGCCTTCTTTGAAAATGAAGTTCTTTTGGGACGCCTTACAGACCGATTGCTTCCTCTTCAGGCAGGTATCGGTAAAGTAGCCAACGCGGTTCTTACAGGGTTCAGAGACAGTAATTTTTATGATCTGACGATGTTTTCCGAAGTACTTCAAGACAGTACATTTGATCTGATAGATTCCGGTAAACTGAGTTTCGCCTCCGCATCATCCATTACCGTATCTCAGGAATGTTATGAAAGAGTCCTGGGAAATCTTTCAAAATATAAAGACAAATTTGTTCTAAGACCTCAGAATATTTCCAATACTCCGGGATTGATCCGAAGATTGGGAGTAATAGCCATCAATACTGCTATTGAATTCGATATTTATGGAAACGTAAACTCTACCCATATCGGAGGAACAAAAATCATGAATGGAATCGGAGGTTCCGGAGACTTCGCAAGAAATGCTTACTTAAGTATTTTTGTGACTCAGGCAGCTTCAAAAGGCAATAATATTTCTCACGTACTTCCCATGGTATCTCATACTGATCATACAGAACATGATGTGGATATTCTGGTAACAGATGTGGGATTGGCAGACTTAAGAGGTTTGGCACCAAGAGAAAGAGCACAAAAGATTATCGACAATTGCGTTCATCCGGACTATAAAGAAGAATTACAATCTTATTTCGACAGAGCCTGCGAAAAAGGAGGTCATACTCCTCATTTGCTGCAGGAAGCTTTCAGCTGGCATATTCGATTTTCAGAAACCGGAAGTATGAAGCAGAAAACAGCTGTTGAAACTGCCCCTTAAGATTTTCAGCAAAATAATAAACAGAATAAAAGAACTGAATGCCAATGCATTCGGTTCTTTATTTTTTCAACTAAATCTGGTTCATTTTGTATGACAAAAGTCTGTATAATATCCTAAAAATATTTATCTGAATATAAAATTATAAGATTATCTTTGAAAGAATAGAAGTATTTTTTGAGGCAGAAAAATACTCTTAACACCCTTTTAAAAAAGATAAAATATGAATAATTACATCAGTGCAGAAGAGGCAATATATACGATAAAAAGTGGAAACCGTGTATTTTTCCACGGCAGTGCTTGTACTCCTAATTATCTGATTGATGAACTGGCAAGACAGGCTGGACGATTACAAAATGTGGAAATGGTTTCTATTACCCAGCAGGGAAATGTAGAAATTGCAAAACCAGAGTACAAAGACAGCTTTTTCATCAATTCTTTATTTGTTTCTACGCCTGTACGTGATGCTGTGAATTCTGACAGAGGAGACTTTGTGCCGGTATTTCTAAGTGAAATTCCTATTTTATTCAGAAAAAATATTTTACCACTGGATGTAGCGATCGTCACAGTTTCTCCACCGGATAAACATGGTTTCTGTACACTGGGAACTTCTGTGGATATTGCAAGAGCAGCGGTGGATACAGCCAAGATTATTGTGGCCATTGTCAATCCAAGAATGCCCAGAACCCATGGTGACGGGATGCTCCATATCAGCAGAATCCACAAACTCGTTTGGCATGAAGAAGAGCTTCCAACAGTAGACTATGGCTCAAAAGTAGGACCTGAAGAAATGCTTGTCGGAAAAAATGTAGCTGAGCTGATTGAAGACAGATCTACCCTTCAGATGGGTATTGGTACAATTCCAGATGCTGTTTTGAAATGTCTTACCAACCATAAAGACCTGGGAATCCACACAGAAATGCTGAGTGACGGTGTTATTGACCTTATTCAGGATGATGTAATCAACAATAAATACAAAGGTTACAACGATAACAAAACCATAACAAGTTTCTGCTTCGGAACCCGAAAACTCTATGATTATGTGGATGACAATACCGTGTTTGCGTTCAGAGATGTAAGTGAAGTCAATTTCCCGATCAACATCATGAGAAACAAGAAAATGGTAGCCATCAATTCTGCCATTGAAATAGACCTTACGGGACAGGTATGTGCAGATTCTATCGGAACCATGCAATACAGCGGAATCGGAGGTCAAATGGACTTTATGCGTGGAGCCGCTTTAAGTGACGATGGAAAACCTATCATAGCCATTACCGCAAGAACGAAAAAAGGAATTTCCAGAATCGTTCCTTTTCTTAAACAGGGAGCTGGTGTAGTAACAACCAGAGGTCATATCCACTATGTCGTTACTGAATACGGAACAGCTTACCTGTATGGTAAAAATCTCCGCCAGAGAGCACAGGAGCTCATCAGTATAGCCCACCCGGATGACAGAGAAATGCTGGAGAGAGCTGCTTTTGAAAGATTTAAACATTGACAATCAATCATAAAAGACCTCAAAACGGTTTTTTAACCGGGGACTTAAAAATAAATTTTGAATTCATCACCATATAATGATCAAAAAACATTAATAATTTGGCAGTATATTTGATAAAACTCTTTCAAAAACAAGGAAATTGAAAACTATATATAATTCGATACGAGAAGAAGTGGTAAAGCATTCCAAGGTAAGGAATTCTGTTTTGGGGAATGTGAATGAATGGAAGAGAAGCCATTATATTATTCTTTCTGAAATTATTAAGGATGAGCTTTCTGAAGCAGAGGAACTGAAAGGAGGAAAGAAATTTGAAATTGGAAATACGATTTCCCATGTTACTCTTCAGCGTTTTTTTGAAAACGATTACCAGGATAAAACCCATAGTGATCTCAGGTTTCTGAAAACACTGGATAAAATATGTATTTTTTTAGGATACAAGGACCTTAACGATTATATTCTTACGATAAGATACAAGAAACAGGGCGATGAGGAAACTGATGATCAGTCCTATCTTACCCAGATGGTGTACGATTACTGTGCAGCAGCTTTTGAGTTTTACAAACTGTTTCCCACCCATAATACGGAAATCTTAAAAGGTCTGGTGTTTGATGATTCTCCTTTTTTGGAAAGGGCTTCACAATTCAGTAAAGAGCTGTGTGATAAAGATTTTCATCTGGTAACCAAAAACAACAGATCCAACTACGAAGTTTTTGATATACACGTTGTTACCGATGAGCCCGATAAAAAAATATTAGAATCCCAGGAATTCTGGAATCTTCTCTTCAAAGTGGGAGAAACAGGAGAGGAACATTTTGTGAATCAGCTGAGTACCCAAATCTATTTTATAAAAAAAATAAATAACACCTGGAAGATCTGGGATAATTATAATCCCGATGCAGGAATGCTCAACAGAAAAATTGAGACTATCTAAAATAAGAAAGCCGTAGAGAGTATCTACGGCTTTCATGTTTCGAAATATTTTTTTCATTTGTCTTTTGTATAACAAATGTAGTCAGCCTATTTTAAACTTAAGAAACTTAAATATACTTAAGTAAACTCTTCTTTAACGTTATGTTAAATATATTCAATGAATCCGTGGTAATATTTTCGCGATATCTAAGAATTTTGTAATTTGCATACCAATAAAATAAAAGTAAAAGAGAAAATATGTCAACACTTACATTTGCCGAGAAAATAGCTCAAGCAGAAAATTTCTTACCGATTAACGGTACAGATTATATTGAGTTTTATGTAGGAAATGCAAAACAGGCTGCCCATTATTACAAAACCGCTTTCGGTTTTCAGTCTGTAGCTTATGCCGGTCCTGAAACAGGAGTAAGAGACCGCGCATCTTATGTGCTTCAACAGGGAAAAATCAGATTGGTATTAACTACCGGACTAAAGTCTGACTCTCTTATCAGCGAGCACGTAAAAAAACATGGTGACGGAGTAAAAATTTTGGCACTTTGGGTAGATGACGCTTATGCAGCTTTCGAAGAAACAACTAAAAGAGGAGGAAAACCTTATTTAGAGCCTGTAACGTTAACTGATGAGCATGGTGAGGTAAGAATGTCCGGTATCTACACGTATGGAGAAACCGTTCACATGTTTGTGGAAAGAAAAAATTACAACGGAGCTTTCATGCCTGGATATGAAAAGTGGGAAAGTGATTATAAGCCTGAAGAAGCAGGTTTATTATATGTAGACCACTGTGTAGGAAATGTTGACTGGAACAGAATGATCCCAACTGTAGAATGGTACGAAAAAGTAATGGGGTTTGTAAACATCCTTTCTTTTGATGACAAGCAGATCAACACAGAATATTCTGCATTGATGTCTAAAGTAATGTCAAACGGAAACGGATATGCAAAATTCCCTATCAACGAGCCCGCAGAGGGTAAAAAGAAATCTCAGGTAGAAGAATATCTTGATTTCTATGAAGGTGAAGGGGTACAGCACATTGCTGTAGCCACGAAAGATATTATCCACACCGTAACGGAATTGAAAAAACGTGGTGTTGAATTCCTTTCTGCTCCACCAGAGGCTTATTACGATATGGTTCCTGAAAGAGTAGGTCATATTGATGAAGATCTTAAAAAACTTCAGGATTTAGGTATACTTATTGATCATGATGAAGAAGGATACTTGTTACAGATTTTTACAAAACCCGTAGAAGACCGTCCTACTCTATTCTTCGAAATTATTGAAAGACACGGTGCACAGAGTTTTGGTGCCGGAAACTTCAAAGCTTTGTTCGAAGCATTAGAGAGAGAACAGGAAAGAAGAGGTAATCTTTAATTTTACATTAAAAAATATAAGTTTTGTCAGGATACAGTATTCTGGCAAAACTTTTTTATAAAACACACTATATGAGAAAACTTTTAATAGGAATTTTCCTTCTGGGAACACTGGGACTTCAAGCTCAGTATGGAACCCTGAATGAAATCCTTAATCGACTTGAGCAAAGAAAAGGCATCAATCAGCATCTTGAAAATGTAAATATTGACAACAAAAAGTTTGTTTTCATTAAAGATGAAGCCGATCATACAGAACGGGACTTTATTATAATCAAAGGGAATAATGCCACTTATGTAGAAGTTTTCGATGATAAAGCAACAGGAGAAAGCAGCTCTAATGTTTTCACCGGAGATATTATCAGAAAAAAAAATATTATTTCTTTACGGGCAGATATGCTTGAAAATAAAAAAATCCCAATGCCTGTCACCAAAACCTTATTGCTGACACAACAGGATAATATTCTGTACCTCATCGATGTCAATACCAGAGACAGATGGATTGATGAAGCATCTTACTCAAAAAAGACAAAATAAATGTTCCGGGGAATTACTCTGGAGGATCTTTAATCTAACTAAAATCTAAACTTATGAAATCATTTGTAGACTATTCCTCAAATTCGGATTTTTCTATACACAATATTCCTTTCGGAGTCGCAGTTTTTAACAAAGAATATATCGGATGCTGTACAAGAATCGGAGATCAGGTAATTGATCTTGCTACGTTGTACGATCTTGGTTATTTTGAAGATATTGAAGGATTAGACGACAATGTTTTTGAAGCGTATACCATCAATGAATTTATCGAACTGGGTAAACCGGTTACCAATGCTGTTCGTACCAAAATTCAAACATTATTACAGGAAGGGTCTATTTTATCAAAAGATCAGAAAACCATTGAAGAAGCTTTCTATGATCTGGATAAAGTAAAAATGATGATGCCTGTTCACATCCCGAACTACACCGATTTCTACAGTAGCATTGAACATGCTACCAACGTAGGAAAAATGTTCCGTGACCCTGCAAATGCTCTATTGCCAAACTGGAAACATTTACCGGTAGGTTACCATGGAAGAGCCTCTTCTATCGTAGTTTCCGGAACTGAGATCAACCGTCCGAAAGGTCAGATGAAACCTGCAGATGTGGAGAAACCTGTTTTCGGACCTTGCAAACAGCTTGACTTTGAATTGGAAATGGCTTTCATCCTCAACAGAAATACAGAGATGGGAGAAAGTATCTCTACTAAAGATGCTGAAGATGCCATCTTCGGAATGGTAGTTTTCAACGACTGGTCTGCAAGAGATATCCAGTCATGGGAATATGTTCCACTAGGGCCCTTCCTTGCCAAAAACTTCGGTTCATCTATTTCTCCATGGGTAGTTACCCTTGAAGCTTTGGAACCATTCAGAACAACTTCTCCAACTCAGGATCCTGAAGTATTGGAGTATTTAAAATTCGAAGGTGATAAAAACTACGATATCAACCTTGAGGTATATATTCAGCCTGAAAACGGAGATCAGAACCTGATCTGTGAAAGCAACTACAAACACATGTACTGGAATATGACCCAGCAACTGGCACACCACACCGTAAACGGATGTAATGTAGAAGTAGGAGACCTATATGCCAGCGGTACTATTTCCGGAAGTGATCCAAAATCTTTCGGATCTATGCTTGAGCTTACATGGAGAGGACAGAATCCTTTATCATTAAGCAACGGTGAAGAAAGAAAATTCATCGAAGACAATGATACGGTTACCATGAAAGCATGGGCTGAAAAAGACGGTATAAGAGTAGGTTTCGGAGAAGTTTCCGGTAAAATTATTCCAACCCTTTAATAACTATTTAAACACTTAAGTTTTTAAGTTACATAAATATGATATATTAAGTTCACTTTAGTTTTTGAAAATCTACGATTTTCGTTCTTTCCTTCATTATGATTACTCAAAAAATAATTAATGATCTGTCTTATAAAATTGTTGGAGCTTGCATTGAGGTCCATAAATTAGCAGGTCCTGGACTATATGAAGGTCTATATCACCAATGTCTGGAAAAAGAATTTAAATTATTAGGTTTAAAATACCAAAGTGAACTTGAAATACCATTTTCCTATAAAGGAAGCTATATAGATTGCAAATTAAAATGCGACTTTTTGATTGAAGATCTGATTGTTTTAGAAATAAAATCAGTTGCTGAAATTCATCAGATTCATAAAGCACAAACTATGAATTATATGAATCTATTAAAGCTGCCTCGCTCAATTTTAGTTAATTTCAATGTTACCAATCTTTATCACGAAGGCTGTGAATCCTTTGCTTCTAAATTATTTAAAGAGCTTCCCAAAGAATGAAAATCGTAGATTTTCAAACTTAAGTGCTCTTCATTAAGGCGCTACCATAATAACTAAAATAACTTAAGTGTTAAAAGCAAAAATATGAAAACAGTAATCCCTTCCGAGATAACCTCCGTACAACTACAGACCATCATGCAGACTGCCGTTTCACCACGTCCGATTGCACTGGCTTCTACTGTAGATAAAGACGGCAATAATAACTTATCTCCGTTCAGTTTTTTTAATATGTTCAGTACTGTTCCACCTATCCTGATCTTTTCCCCATCAAGGAGAGTTCGTGACAATACGACTAAACATACACTGGAAAATGTTCTTGAAGTACCCGAAGTAGTCATTGGAACAGTGAATTTTCCAATTGTACAACAGATATCTTTAGCTTCTACAGAATATGAAACCGGAGTCAATGAATTTATCAAATCCGGACTTACCATGAAGGATGCTGATTTTGTACAGCCTAAACTGATTGAAGAATGTCCTGTCAACTTTGAATGTAAAGTTTTAGAGGTAAAACCATTGGGAGATCAGGGTGGTGCCGGAAATCTGGTGATCTGTGAAGTTCAGAAAATCCACATCAGAGAAGAATATCTGAATGAAGCAGGAAATCTGGATCAGAAAAAACTGGATATGGTAGCCCGTTTAGGCAGTAACTGGTATTCCAGAAGCAATGAAAACAGCCTTTTTGAAGTACCGAAACCTTTGGTCACAAAAGGAATTGGTTTTGATCTTTTACCTGATTCTATCAAATACAGCAAAGTATTTACAGGAAACGATCTTGGGATGCTTGCCAATACAGAGGTGTTACCTGCGGGTAACTTCCATGCTGATGAAAACATTCACATAGAGGTTCAGAAACTACTTCTGGACAGCAAAGTTGAAGAAGCGTGGGTTTTACTCACTATACAATAAAAAAAGAGCCTGAAATTTCAGGCTCTTTTTTTATTGTATGCTGGAAGCCAGAATATTGAGGCTGGAAGTCCATAGATATTTGATTTCAATAGATAGGAAAAACGTCAATAGCTCCCAGCTTCTATCTTCCAGCTTCCCAACTTATACTACTTCGCTTTCAATGCTTCGGAAACAACAATTTTTCCTTTTTCAGCAAAGTCTGCTATCTTACCATTTTTATCAATGGAAACATTCAGATTGTCATTTTTAGCATCGTAAAAAATACTTGTAGCATATCCTGGACAGTCGTGCTGCTTACATCCTGTCAGTTTATAAATTCCATTTTCCGAAGCCACAGGACTTTCTACATTGAAATTCTTTACCATTTCATCATATTGAGCTCCTACCAACTTTTTCAGTCTTTCTGTAATACTTTTATCTTCAAAAAATTTAATATCATGAGGGTATTTCCCTACATTTTTAGTAATAATCCGAGCAGATGTAGCAGAAGGTGGTGGTGCAACAGAGTCATTTTTTGGAGTGGACACGGAATCTTTAGGCATTACTGTAGCCAGAGTATCTGTACTTGTTGAAGATTCTGTTTTAGTTTCTTTTTTACAGGAAACGACACACAATGTAAGCGCGAATGCGCCCGCAATAACTTTTTTCATAATTATACTGATATGGTGGTTAATTTATAATAACGGCATTTTATCTGTTTTATTTCAATTTTTCCTTGATAAAATCAATACACTTTTCGGTTACAGTATGCAGATCCTTTGGTAGATCTTTTTCTGTCCATGGTTCTTTTGCTCCGAAGGTATGGTTGGCATTTTCAATCAGAAACAGTTCAGAATTCGGGTGAAGAATATGAAGGTGTTCCGCCTGTTTCACCTCTACCGCTTCATCGTCTGTTCCATGAATAATCAACATATGAGCTTTAGCCATCTCTGTAGCCCGCTCTACATCAAAACGATGAATATTGTTCTCATAATCTTCATAAAACTGATAATAATGAGGCATTTCCTGCTTCGTACGTCCGTTCAGCGCATAATATACTCCATTATTTTTCCAGTTCTCAAAAGCTTCTCCTTTTGGAAAACGATCTAGAGTATCTACACTGGCCAATGTAATCAATCCGTTGATTCTCTCGTCTTCAAAGGTTTTAATAATAGAAATCCCTCCTCCTCTGCTATGTCCTATCAAAACAATCTTTTCCCCATCCACATGAGGATTCCCACTAAAATGATCAATGACCACACCAAGATCAGAAAGCTCTTTAGAATAATTGTTATGACCAAAGGCTTCAAGATCTGCAAAGTCTAGCGGATCAGCAACCGTAGTTCCATTATGGGAAAAATTAAACTTAACGAAGAAAAAACCTGCTTCTGCAAATTTTTCAGCCATCAGATGCCAGGCTCCCCAATCTTTATACCCTTTATATCCGTGAACAAATATGATCAGGGGAAGTTTTTCTGTGGTGTCTTTATAAAAAATATCAGCAAGAAAACCTTTTGTTTCTTTATTTTCTAAGTATATATTCTTTTCAATAATCAAATTCATAATATAATTAAATTTTGTTTAATAATATTTATATTTATAACCATAATCTAAACTGAAATTTATGAAAAAAACTCTACTTTTTTTATTTTTAATTACTTTTTCTTTACTCCTCAGTCAGACCACCAAAAGGGTTTTCTTTATTGGAAACAGCTACACGTATGTTAATAATCTGCCCGGGCTTATCCAAAGTATTGCGGCTTCTAACGGAGATGTACTGGAACATCATAGCCAGACTCCGGGAGGTGCTACCCTACAGAACCATGCCAATAATCCCGATGTTGCTTCAGACATGAATCAGGGAAACTGGGATTACGTGGTATTACAGGAACAAAGCCAGCTGCCATCATTTCCTTATTCTCAGGTTCAAAACGAGGTATATCCTTTTGCTCTTCAACTTTCAAATCTTTTTAAAAATGCAAATGCATGTGGAAATGTAATATTTTATATGACCTGGGGCCGTAAAAATGGAGATGGAACCATCTGCCCGGGCTGGCCATCTGTCTGTACTTATCAGGGAATGGATGATTTGATCTATGCACGCTACATGGAAATGGCAATGAATAATGAAGGGATTATCTCTCCTGTAGGCAAGGTTTGGAGAACGATCCGAGAACAGAATCCGACTATTGAATTGTATGATCAGGACGAATCACATCCGAGTTACATTGGTTCTATGGCTGCAGCCTATACATTTTACACTATTATATTTAAAAAAGATCCCACACAAATTTCTTTTAACGGGAACCTTAGTCCGGCACATGCTCAATTGATTAAAGATATTGTTAAAACAGAGGTGTATAATCAGCCTGGTAAATGGTATGTAACGAACAATGATGTTCACAGCAGATTCACCTATCAGATGAATGGAGCAGGAACCGTTCAATTTACCAATACCACACAGAATGCAGCCAACTATTCATGGGATTTTGGTGACGGAACGACTTCTACCCTGGAAAATCCGGCACACACCTATACTACAGGCGGAAATTATAATGTAAAACTTACAACAGATGCGTGTGGAGCGACTACGACCAAAATGAAACTGGTAGTTGTAAGTACATTAAATACCTCAGAAACACTAATGGAGAATGGAATTCAAATTTATCCAAATCCGGCTCTGGAACATATTGACATTGTTTCTAAAAAGAAATTTGAAGTAATTTCACTTACTGAAGCTTCAGGAAAAATCATGTCTTATCATTTGAATAAGACAGAGACTGGCTACCGTATTTCACTTCAGCATTTAACGAGTGGAGTTTATTTCCTTCAATATAAAACAGATGAAAAGGAGTTCACTAAAAAAATAATTAAAAAATAACCTTATTTTTGCTTCATGCAGAATTTAAGAACTGTAACCGTGATGCGTTACATTCTGCCACTGAGAGAGGGAGGATCTCTTCCCGCCCTGGCAGAAGCTGATGATGATTTCAAGTATGTATTAAAATTCCGTGGTGCAGGCCATGGAGTAAAAATGCTGATCTCCGAACTTATAGGCGGAAAGATTACGGAAGCTTTAGGACTTAAAATTCCTGAATTAGTTTTTGTAAATCTTGATGCTGATTTTGGGAGAACGGAAGCCGATGAAGAAATACAGGATCTTCTGAAACATTCTGAAGGCCTGAATCTCGGGCTGCATTATCTTTCCGGTTCTATTACCTATGACCCGGGAGTAAGTGTAGATCCGCTTCTGGCTTCAAAAATAGTATGGCTGGATGCATTCATTACCAACATCGACCGTACTTTTAAGAACACCAATATGCTCATGTGGCATAAAGAACTTTGGATCATTGATAATGGTGCTTCATTCTATTTCCACCACTCATGGCAGAATTTTGATGCAGCAGCAAAGACACCTTTCAAATATGTAAAAGACCATGTTCTTCTTCCTAAAGCAAAAATGCTTGACGAAGCAGATCAATTTGCTCATGGAATCCTGAATGATGCTCTTTTCAGAGAAATTGTCAATATGATTCCTGAAGACTGGTTGCATTGGAATGATGCCGATGAAACACCCGATGAAATCCGTGAGATCTATTTTCAATTTATGAAAACCAGATTAGAAAATTCTCAAATCTTTGTAAACGAAGCGAAAAATGCAAGAGGATAAAATATATGAATATGCGGTAATACGCCTGGTGCCCAAAGTTGAAAGAGAAGAGTTTTTCAATATCGGACTGGTGATGTTTTCTAAGAAAGAAAAATTCATCAAAGCGGAATTCTATTTGTGTCCGGACAAATTCAAACTGATGCACAGTAAGCTTGATTATGATGATATTATCCACAATCTGGAAAGCTTTCAGAAAATTGCGAATGGAGATAAAGATGGCGGGCCTATTGCTTTTCTGGATATTCCGGAACGCTTCCGCTGGCTTACGGCTGTAAGAAGTTCTGTGGTACAGACCTCAAGACCTCATCCGGGGAAATCTAAAGATCTGAATACTACTTTTGGTAAGCTTTTTGAGGAGTTAGTAAAATAACACATCCTTAAAAATTTATTATGAATTCATCGATAAACAACATATCAATCTACAGGTTTTTTACAAACCTGTTTTTTGTTTTATTCTTAGGTTTTTCTAGTTTATTTTTTTCCCAGAACTTTTCACAAGTACAGGTTAAAACACCTCCAGTAAAAAGTACAGTACTTCCTAATATAGCCAATCTGTCTGAGGATATTGTATATAAAACCAATAAAAAAGGAAAACCTCTTGCTCTGGATTTATATATTCCTAAAAATGTTTCCACTGAAAAAATACCTGTACTGATCTATGTTCATGGAGGCGGATGGATTGAAGGCGATAAAGTAGTTCATGCAGACAATTATCTGGAAACCACTGTTGAAAAATTATTGGCAAAGCAATATGCCGTGATCAGCATTAATTATACACTGCTGAATGACAGTACTCATTTTCCATTGCCTCTGGAAGATACCAAAGATGCTATCAGATGGGTAAGAAAAAATGCAGATAAATATCATTTCGATACCCATAATATAGGTCTGTTCGGAGCTTCAGCTGGAGCTCACCTTTCCCTGATGGCGGCTTATACTCCCGACAATACCTATCTGGGAAGTCCGGAGCTTTCGTCTTATTCTGCCAAAGTAAATTATGTAATTGATCATTATGGTCCTGCTGATCTCAACAAACTTTTCCATACAAGACTAGGAACAATTCCGGTAGGAATGATCGGGTTGATGTCAAAAAAGATTGTCAGTTTACAGGAAAATCTGGTGAAAGGAATTTCCGGATATGATATCAGAAAAGATCAGGACAGAGCTATTGATTACCTTAAAACCCTATCTCCAGTTAATTTTGTTTCGGAAGGAGTTCCAACTTTAATTGTTCAGGGCAATAATGACAAAATTGTTCCGTTAAACCAATCTAAAAAACTTCACAGAAAATTAAACAGAGCCAAAATACAGAACTCCCTGATCGTCGTTGATGGCGGAGTACATGGTTTTGGAACAACTGATAAAGCTTATCTGGACAAAATTACTGATGAAATGGTAGATTTTGTTCTTTCACAAAAGAAGTAATATACATTCACCTGTCAAATCATAATACAAACAACTACAAATCAATACAATAAAATACATTTCGACAACAAATTTGCTAGATTGATATACATATTGATATTTTTTCATTGAGAATTAATTACCTTGGCTATTATTTAAATTATTAACAACGAAAATGCCAATCAATTAATTATTTATCAATAAAAATAAGCAATATGGAATCTTTAAACAATATCAATGCGCTTACTCTCATATTTGTATCTGTTCTTATTTTTGCGATAGCTTACCGTTTCTATGGTATTTTTATTGCCAATAAAGTCCTCCGGCTTAACGACCAGAATACCACCCCTGCCGTGGAATTTGCAGATGGTAAAGATTATGTTGCAACCAATAAAAATGTACTTTTCGGACATCATTTTGCCGCTATTGCTGCTGCCGGACCTTTGGTAGGGCCTGTTCTTGCAGCACAGTTCGGATATCTTCCCGGCGCTTTATGGATACTGATAGGATGCGTACTGGGTGGCGGAGTACATGATATGATCGTACTTTTTGCTTCAGTAAGGCATAAAGGACAGAGTCTTGCGACTATCGCCTCTAAAGAAATCGGAAAAACAACAGGAACTGTAGCAGGTTTTGCCATCCTTTTTATTTTGATTCTCACATTGGCAGGATTGTCTCTGGCTTGTATCAATGCAATGCATGAGGCTTCATGGTCTCTTTTTACCGTTGTAATTACCATGCCCATTGCCATCATTATGGGACTGATTATGCGTTATAAAAAGAACAGTGTTCTGTTTGCCAGTATCCTTGGAGGAATCCTCCTGATTGCCGGAATTATCGGGGGACATACGCTCATGCAGAATCCTACGATGAATGGTTTATTTTCATGGGATATTAAAACAATTTCAATTGCAATTCCTTTGTATGGCTTTATTGCGTCTGTATTACCGGTTTGGCTTCTTTTAGTTCCTAGAGATTATCTTTCAACCTATTTAAAGATCGGAACTATTATTATGCTGGCTATCGGGGTAATTGTTATTCATCCTACGATACAGATGCCTGCGATTACAGCTTTTGTGAATGGTGGCGGCCCTATTATTGGCGGCCCTGTACTTCCTTTTATCTTCATTGTAATTGCCTGTGGTGCTATTTCCGGATTTCATGCTGTGATTGCAACAGGAACCACTCCGAAAATGCTTAACAAAGAGAGAGAAATTCTTTTCGTTGGATATGGAGCAATGCTTGTGGAAGGTTTTGTAGCCTTAATGGCACTTATTGCTGCCTGTACGCTAATGCCTGGTGATTATTTTGCCATCAATACTCCAAAAGAAGCTTATGATTCATTTCTTGCAGCCCATCCGTCACTACACGGAGTAGATATTGATTATTACTCACAGAAAATTGGGATTGATCTTTATGGCAGAACCGGAGGTGCTGTATCTCTGGCTGTAGGAATGGCTCATATTTTCAATAAAATCCCGTACATGGATCAGCTGACAGCTTATTGGTATAATTTCGCCATTATGTTTGAAGCAGTATTTATTCTTACCGCTATTGACGCGGGAACAAGGGTGGGACGCTTCTTTTTACAGGAAATGCTGGGGTCAGTAGTTCCAAAATTCAATGATAAAAACTGGATTCCGGGAATTATTATCAGCAGTATTCTTTTCACTTTTGCCTGGGGATATCTGGTGTATACCGGAAATGTAAACAGCATCTGGCCATTATTTGGAATCAGTAATCAGCTATTGGCAGCCTGCGGACTCATTGTCTGTACAACAATGCTGATCAGGATGAACAGAGGAAAATATGCTTTATGCTCGGCTATTCCCGGCGTTTTTATGGCTGGAATTACATTCTGGGCGGGCTATATTCAGGTGACCGCTATTTATATTCCAAAAGGACAGTATTTACTCGCAGTTTTAGCAGCAACAGCAATGGCTCTTATGCTTGTTGTATTTATAGGAGCTTTCATCAAGTGGTATCAGCTGCTTAAAATCAACACCACGGAAATTGATCATTATGGTGAACCCGTGAAGGAGCTGGTAGAAAGATAAAATTCAAATTTTATAAAGAAAAACTATTTAGGATGATTAAAGAAATAAGTATAGTTAAGATGAATCTTTCTGATTCTTAAGCTAAAAGCGAAGCTTATCTTAATACTCTTAAGCTCTTATTACATCTTAATGGTTCAAAAATAAAAGTTTAATTCATATTAAATAAAGAAAAACAGTTCAGGATTTCTGAACTGTTTTTTTTAAGCATTATCTTTTGTTTTTATTTAAAAATTGAAATTAAGTCTTGCGAAAACATACCTTCCATTCTGTCCAAACTGTGAAGTGGAACGTGAATAGATGAATTGGTCGTTATTAGTAGAAGCGGTAAGGTTTTTTGTTGGATAAATATCAAACAAATTATTTACCCCTAAGGTCAGTCCTACATTTTTAGTAAACTGATAAGCAGCAGATAAATCAGTGATAATCTTATCTCCGATCGGTTGGTGCTCATTAAAATCAATGATTCCGTCTCCATTCACATCAATAATATCAGCGCCTGTTACTTTTCCGAAATAGGTATTTCTCAGGTAGAAAGTTGCATTCTTCCATGACAGCGTGTGCGAAAGACTGGCTTTCACTCTCGGTACGGCTTCTTCCAGATACACTCTTGATTTTTCAGAAAAGTATACTTTCTCAAGCTGTGGCGACTGTAAAAGTCCTGCAGAATGGATATCTCCTACCTGCTTGGTTTTATTAAGGTTAATGGCAAAATTATTATCCAGTTTAAATCCTGAGAATCTTGCATTATGTGAGATTACCACATCTAAACCTTTTGTTTCAGTATCAATGGCGTTGGTAAAGAACTGTGCGGCATTGATTCCTAACTGATCATAAGCTTCCTGTGCTTTCTGAGGAACGCTTGCTCTCAGGAACTGGTCAGTAAGAATAATACGGTTATCAATTCTCGTGAAATATCCGTCTGCAGTAAAGCTAAGTCCAACAGCAGGGATTCTGTAAGTAAATCCTACACTTGCCGATTTTGAAGTCTCCTGCTTCAGTTTTGGCATATCCAGCAATCCTGCCAGCTGCGAATCATTACTGAAAGTTCCTACTTCCAGAAGTTGATTATTCGTAAACAATGTAGACGTTACGTTATAATAAATCTGGTGAATAGATGGTGCTCTGAACCCTGTAGAACCTGCAAATCTCACATTGAAATTAGGGGCTACCTTGATTCTTGAAGCCAGTTTATAATTGAAAGTCGATCCGAAATCCGAATAGTTTTCATATCTCGCTGCAGCATCTACCAGTAACCAGTTGGTAAAATTAAATTCAACATCTGCATAGGCTGCTACCGACTGTCTGTTTTTATCTACGGCATTTCCAGGTTTAAACCCGTTGAATACCTGAGATCCCCCGGGAAGCGCTGCTCCGAAGAAATCTGTAGGTCTCACGGAATTTCCGTTCCATACATTTCCGGAAACATCATAGGTTGCATAGGAAGCTTCCTCACCCTGAGTAATTTTAAAATTCTCATAACGGTGTTCAGCTCCAAATGCTACGTTGATTCCTTCCCATACATCATATTTTTTAGAGAAATCTAAATTGATGGTATTTTGAGAAAATCGCAGTCCACCCGCATTAAACTCTCTTGGTGAAGCAAAACGCAAAGAGGTATTTCCTGTATTCTGAATATTATAGGTAAAGGAATTCTGTCCGTAAGTATTACTGAAATCAATATTCCAGCCGTCCCATTTCCCTTTGATCCCGGCTGCTAATGAAATATCCTGAATATCTGTTCCGATCTGCGGAAGATAACCGTTAGGATATAACCCTGTAAAGGTTCTGCTTTCGCTTGGTCTTCTGTAAAACCCTCCGGAAGTTCCGTGTCTTAAGCTATATCCTCCAAAAGTATACACTTTCCAGTTGTCACTTACAGGAATTTCAGCATTCACAAAAAGCTGGTGATTATTAAGCTTAGACTGTCCTACCTGCATATTAAAATCCTTTCTCGTCTGTCCTCTGTAAGCCAGCTCCTGATCTGTGATATAATTAAGCTGATCTCTGGTGAAATTTGCCGATTTCAAAACATTTTGTAACGCAGAAATGGTATTGGCTCCCTGGATTGAATTTTGCAGATCCGGAGAGAAATAGCTTACATTTTGCGCATACTGATGTACATAATTTACAAGCTGTTGTGAATTGGGAGTATTGTTGATATTTGTAAAAAGAGAAGAAAGATTCACTCCGTCATTCAAAGCACGTTGTTCAATGGCGTTATAAGCATTATAAATAGGACCACTTTCAGTTCCTGCTCTGTATGTTGGGTTTCTGAACTGTGAAGACCAGGTAATATTAAAAAAACCTCCTTTAGTACCTATTTTATTACCATAGTTCAAATCCAGCTGAATATTCTGTCCGTCAAAATCTCCTGTATGGTCATTAGCCGTTGGCGTTAAATTTCCTCCATAGCTAATCTGTCCTGCCAGTTTTCCGGTGTCTCTTTTCAGATCAAGGTTAATTACTCCGGCAATAGCATCAGATCCGTATTGTGCAGAAGCACCGTCCCTTAATACTTCAATTCTGTTTAAAGCGAAAGACGGAATAGCATTCAAATCGGTTCCTACAGTACCTCTTCCGGGTGTTCCGTTTACATTCACTAATGCTGAAGTATGTCTTCTTTTCCCATTCACCAAAACCAAAACCTGATCCGGTCCTAATCCTCTCAGCTGTGCAGGATCCAAATGATCCGTTCCATCGGAATTAGTCTGAATAGTAGAAGTAAAAGAAGGCGCTACCGCATTCAGAATCTGTCCGATATTGGTTTGCGGAAGGATGATTGAAGATTCTTTCACATTGAATACATCTACAGGAACCGGGCTGTCTACTTTAGATCTGGCTCCAGCTCTTGAACCCAATACGACTACTTCTTCTACCGTATTGGTTTTTATGGTGTCTTTATTTGCTTTTATGCTGTCTTTTTCCTGTCCGTAAGTAAATACGCCGAGGAAAAATAAAACAGAGGCCGAAAGAATAGTTTTCTTATTTTTCATAGTTTAGAATTTGATAACATTTATGTTTTTACAAGGTGCAAATGTAAAATTTATTTATTAGTCTACAAAATAGATAGACTTTGTTTTTGTAAAAAACTATTATTGTTTCTTTCTATCCCTCACTTAAAGTTATGATAATTTAAGGAAACATTCATAAAAAACATTGTTTTATGGAAGGTTAACGGTAAAATAAATATTGAAAAAACGCTATGAGCGCAAAGAAATTCTTATTTAGTGATTATTTTACGATCGCAACGGCACTTCGTTCAGCAAGGAAAATCATCTCTGCTAAGTGAAACGCCTTCGTGAATGAAAAATATACATAGTGTGAGAGCAACATTGCGAACTTCAGTTTAAATAAAAAACGGATCCAAAAATTGAATCCGTTCGTTTTATATTGTTTTGTTCTGAAATTAAATCTTAGTCAGTTTCGCATATTTCAGGATCAGGTTTTTCTCTCCTTCATGGATGAAAATAACTTTTGCTTTGATATTCTGAGGATCTGTTCCATCCAGAAAACTAACTTCCCCTATTCCAAAACGGTCATGTCTCACTTTATCTCCTACTTCAATATCCTGAGAAGAAGCTCCGCTTGGATTGATAATTTTAGCAGTGCTTACGGGTTTCAACTTTCTGACTTCCGGTGCCGGTTTCGATGTATCTCCTCTGTCAATTGATTTTTTCTCAACCTTTTTGAAAGATTTCATTTCGGAAGGATGCTCATCAAAGATATTGGATCTTACTCCTGAATTATTAATAAACCTTTTTTCCAAAGCAGGATTAAGGAATTCAATATATTCATCATCAATTTCACTTAAGAATCTTGAAGGCTCTGCATCGGTAATTTTTCCCCATTGGAAACGCGAAACAGCATATGAAAAGAATACTTGTTTTTCAGCTCTTGTCAATGCTACATAAAATAATCTTCTCTCTTCTTCCAGATCTTCTCTGGTAGCAGAACTCATAAAACTAGGAAACAGGTTTTCTTCAAGCCCAACCAAATGTACTACCGGGAATTCCAACCCTTTTGAAAGGTGAATCGTCATCAAAGAAACCATATCATCTTCCAGGTTTTTATCCTGAGTATCTGCGGAAAGAGCAATGTTCTCAAGGAAATTAGAAAGGCTAGGATCTCCATCCTCCAGCTGCATCTGTTCTTCAATGAATCCCTGCATAGAGTTCATCAATTCCTGTACGTTTTCTACTCTGGAAATTCCTTCAGGAGTCTGATCATCTTTTAAAAATTTGATTAAACCGCTTCTTTTTGCCACTTCCATCGCAACACTGTAAGCCGTTTCTGTTTTCAGCAATACCTGAAAAGCCTTGATCATTGACCAAAAGTCATTCAGTTTGTTTAAAACTCCGTTGTTAAGACCTAACTGAGGGGCGTACATCGGAAGATTATCCAAAACTTTTGAAACCGCAATATTGTGAGCATCCGCAAAAACGATCAACTTATTCTGAGTGGTTTCCCCAATTCCTCTTGCAGGATAATTGATAATCCTCATTAAAGCTTCAGAATCATTTTCATTGATCAGAAGACGAAGATAACCAATAAGGTCTTTTACTTCTTTCCTTTGGTAGAAAGAAAGTCCTCCATACACTTTATAGGGGATATTTTTACGTCTCAGTGCATCTTCAAAAGCACGGGTCTGAGAGTTCGTTCTGTATAAAATGGCAAAATCGCTGTACTTTCTCTGGTCACGGTTACGAAGTTCCCAGATATTTCCTGCTACGAAATTGGCTTCATCAGCATCGGAAAGAGATCGGTATATTTTAATCTTATCTCCTTCTTCATTATCACTGAATACATTTTTCTTAAACTGCTGTAAGTTTTTTGCAATGACTACATTAGCCGCATTTACAATATTCTGTGTAGAACGGTAATTCTGTTCCAATGATACCGTTTTGGCATCAGTATAATCTTTTTTAAAGTTTAAGATATTATAGATATTTGCTCCACGGAAAGAATAAATAGACTGTGCATCATCTCCTACCACACAGATATTCTCAAATTTTGAAGCTAAAGCTTTTACGATAAGATACTGAGAGTGGTTGGTATCCTGGTACTCATCTACCATGATGTATCGGAATCTATCCTGATATTTTGCCAGCACTTCAGGAAAACGGGTCAATAATTCATTGGTTTTCAGCAACAGGTCATCAAAGTCCATAGATCCGTTTCTGAAACACTGATCCACATATTTCTGATAAATCTGTCCGATGAATTTCATGTTCGCCTTCTCATCTGCTTCCATCAGTTCAGGGTTGTTGAAGTAAGCTTTTACTGTAATAAGGTTATTCTTATACGTTGAAATTCTGGCCTGAACTTTTTTAGGTTTATAAAGATCGGCATCAATATTCATATCCTTCAGTACTTTTTTGATCACATTCAGGGCATCCTGCTGATCATAAATGGTAAAGTTGGAAGGATATCCCAGATAGTGGGCTTCAATTCTTAAAATTCTTGCAAAAACGGAGTGAAAAGTTCCCATCCAAAGACTTCTTGCATTGCTGTCTCCTACTACTTTTGCGATACGGTCTTTCATTTCACGTGCCGCTTTATTGGTAAAGGTAAGCGCCAGGATATTGAAAGGGTCTATTCCATTGTGAATTAAATGGGCGATACGCATAGTCAATACACGCGTTTTGCCGGAACCTGCTCCCGCAAGCACCATCAAAGGTCCTTGTAAAGAGGTAACGGCTTCATATTGTGATTCGTTGAGTCCTTTCAAATAGTCCATACAGCAAAAAATTTTTGGGAACACAAAATTAAGGTATTCAGAGCAGAATTCAAACTTTCATAGAAAAGTTCAAAATTTTGAGTACCAGGATTGGATCGTGGGATTATTTGTCAATGGTCAATTTTGCTTCGCAAGTGAATCGTGAATGATTACCCATTGATTAAAAAATTTCTCTACAATAATTATTGGCAACCTTAAATCTCACAACCCGAATCATGCAAATAAACAAACACAGCGCATTACTATCAATTAGGAAATTTCTTCCTATTAATTATTCATAAACTTAAATCACGCAACCCGAATCCCGTAACAAAAAATTCACAAGCGAAGCGAATTCACCATTCACCACTCACATTTACCTATCTATTTCTATTCATTTTGTAACATTTAATTCACTTTTCATACTAATTGGTAAACAATTTCTAAATTTTATGAAAAAGCGACTTCTTTCTGCTGCTGCCGTAGCTTTCTTCGGGCTAATGCTGAATGCACAGCAAATCAAATTCGAAGAGTATGACCTTCCCAATGGTCTTCACGTAATTCTTCATCAGGATAACTCGGCGCCGGTGGTAACGACAGGTGTAATGTACCATGTAGGTGCAAAAGATGAAGTAAAAGGCAGAACTGGTTTTGCTCACTTCTTTGAACACCTTTTATTCGAAGGAACTCCTAACATCAAGAGAGGAGAATGGTTCAAAATCGTTTCTTCAAACGGAGGGCAAAACAACGCCAATACGACTAATGACAGAACGTATTATTATGAAACATTTCCTTCCAACAATGAGCAACTAGGACTTTGGATGGAGGCTGAAAGAATGCGTCAGGCTGTAATCAACCAGATTGGGGTGGATACACAGAGAGAAGTTGTAAAAGAAGAGAAAAGATTGAGAATGGATAACCAGCCTTATGGAAATCTTTTCACAACAATTCAGAAAAATTTATTTACCAATCACCCATACAACTGGCCAACAATTGGTTCTATGGAAGATTTGAACTCAGCGAAACTGGAGGAATTCCAGGCATTCTACAAAAAGTATTACGTTCCAAATAACGCAACTTTAGTAGTAGCAGGAGACATCAAGCCTGAGCAGACTAAAAAATGGATTGAAACGTATTACGGAGGGATTCCAAAAGGAACACTTTATCCAAAAGATTACCCGAAAGAAACTCCTATCACACAGGAAAAAGAGGTTACTGCTACGGACCCGAATATCCAGCTTCCAGCTTATGTTTTCGCATACAGAACTCCGGCTAACAAAGAAAAAGATGCGTATGTTTTAGATATGCTTTCTTCTTATTTAAGCAGTGGTAAATCTTCCGTTTTATATAAAAAATTAGTAGACCAGGATAAAAAAGCACTTCAGGTAGCTGCTTTCAACCAGGGCCTTGAGGATTACAGTATTTTTGCCTTCTTCGCGATTCCAATGGGACAAACTACGAAACAGGCTTTACAGACTGATATTGATGCTGAAATCAAAAAGCTTCAGACTACTTTAATTTCTGAGGAAGATTACCAAAAACTTCAAAACCAATACGAAAACCAATTTGTAAATGCTAATTCAAGCATTCAGGGAATTGCTGCTTCATTGGCAACCAACCACGTATTGATGGGTGACACGAATTTGATCAACAAAGAAATCGACATTTACAGATCTATCACCAGACAGGATCTTCAAAATGCAGCTAAAAAGTATCTTAATTCCAACCAAAGAATAATCATTAATTACGTACCTGAGAAAAAGTAATTATTTCAACTTTCAGGTTACCATATGATTATCAAAAATTAAATTTTTACAAATGAAAAAGCAATTAACATATATAGCTGCAGCGTTTTTCTTTACAGGAATGGTTTCAGCACAAAAAATAGATCTTAATGCCATGCCAAAGCCAGGACCTACTCCTGCGATTAACATAGCGAAGCCAAAAACTTTCCAGCTAAGCAACGGTCTTACGGTAATGGTAGTAGAGAACAACAAACTGCCAAGAGTAAGTGCTAGCCTTTCTATGGACAGACCTCCATACCATGAAGGAGCTGTAACCGGAGTAAGCGAAATTATGGCTGAACAGTTCGAAAATGGAACCACCAACATCAGCAAAGATGATTTCAACAAAAAAGTAGACTACCTTGGAGCAAATCTTAATTTTTCTTCGGGAGGAGCTTCTGCCAACTCTCTTTCAAAATATTTCCCTGAAATTTTAAATTTGATGGCTGATGCAATCATTAATCCTAAATTTTCTGCTGAAGAAATTCAAAACTCTAAAGAAAGAGCTGTTGAAGGATTAAAATCTGAAGAAAAAAATGCTTCTTCTATCGCACAAAAAGTTTCTAAAGCTTTGATGTACGGAAAAAATACTTCAAGAGGTGAGTTTGAAACCGTTGAATCAATCAACAAAATTCAGTTAGCTGACGTTCAAAATATTTATAAAAAATACTACGCTCCGGATAATGCTTACTTAGTAATCGTTGGAGATGTAAAATTTGATCAGGTAAAACCTTTGATCGAAAAAGCTTTCAGCGGCTGGAAAAAAGCAAACACTCCTATCGCTCAATTAGAGCCGGCATCCAATGTTGCTAAAACAGAGATCAATGTAGTGGACGTTCCTTCAGCAGTACAGTCTGTTGTTTCATTAAACAACCTGAACACCCTGAAAATGAAAGATGCCAACTACTTCCCGGCTACCATCGCCAACTATATCCTTGGCGGAGGTGGTGAAGCAAGACTTTTCATGAACCTTCGTGAGAAAAACGGGTTTACATATGGGGCTTACTCCAATATGGTTGCCAGCAAATACTCTCCGGAATTCTCTGCCAGCGCAAGTGTAAGAAATGAAGTTACCGACAAAGCGGTTAAAGAGTTCATGAATGAGCTGAATGCTATTTCTACAGTAAAACCTGAAGAGCTGGCTAATGCGAAGGCTAAACTGAAAGGAGCTTTCATCATGTCTTTAGAGCAGCCAGCAACGATCGCAAGATTTGCTTTAAATCAAAAAGTTCAGGATCTGCCTGCTGATTTCTATACCAATTACTTAAAATCTATTGATAAAGTAACTGCAGCAGATGTTTCCAATGCAGTAAAAGCTACTATTTTACCAAATCAAAGCAGAATTTTCATCGCTGGTAAAGCATCTGATATTTCTGAAGGTCTTGAAAAACTAGGTTATCCTGTAAAATATTTCGATAAAGAAGCTAACCCAGCTGCAAAGCCAACAGTACAAAAAGTAGATGCGAACGTAACAGTAGCTTCTGTAGTTGACAAATACATCAATGCTATCGGAGGAAAAGCTAATCTGGCAAAAATCACTTCTTATACAACGAATGCGTCCATGTCTATGCAAGGACAAAGCATCGATTTTAAAATCGTTAGGGCACAAGGTGGAAAGGAGCTTACTACAGTAACTGCAATGGGACAGGTTGTTCAGAAGCAGGTATTCGACGGAAAGACAGGCTACTCAATGCAAATGGGCCAAAAAGTGGATATCACACCGGAAGAAGTTGCTGAAAAACAAAAGAATCCTGAACTCTTCGAAGAATTAGGTTTCGCCAAATCTGCTGATTATAAATTAGGAGGAATTGAGAAAATTGCGGGTGAAGATTCTTATGCAATTAAAGGTGGAGATACAACCTATTACTACAGTGTTGCAACTGGATTAAAAACCGGGGAAACCAAAAAGGTAAAAGCTAAAGGTCAGGAAATGACTATTCCAACAACATTTTCTAATTACAAAGAGGTAAACGGCGTGAAAATGCCTTACACCATTTCTGTAAGCCAAATGGGAATGGATATGACTATGGCTGTGAAGTCTTATGAGATCAATAAGGCTACTGATGCTGATTTTAAATAATAACATCCTATTTTTATAGAAAAAACGGCAACAATTGTTGCCGTTTTTATTTTTATCAACATTTGGCGACATCTTTTTTTGTCATTCAGTAAAAAAAGATTAAATTTGCCCATTCAAAAAGATATCAGAATTAATGGATACTATATTTACACTATTGATGGTTCTTGTTATGGTTGCCAGCGTTTTATTGGTAATTATCGTTATGGCACAAAATCCAAAAGGAGGAGGCCTTTCCAGTACATTCGGAGGTGCATCATCAGCACAGTTCGGGGTACAAAGAACCAATGATTTCATGGAAAAAGCAACATGGACTCTAGGCGGAACTATCATCGTTCTTATCCTTTTAAGCGTTGTTATTACAGGTAAGCCCTCTCAGGCACTTCCTGCACAACAGCCAGCAAAGAAAGAAGCGCCGGCAAAACAGTCAGCACCAGCTTCTTCTACAACAACTCCGGCACAGACACCTGTTGCTCCGGCAAAATAAGAAGAACATTATCTTACATACAAAAAAAGCAACTCAAATTGAGTTGCTTTTTTATTTTAACTTGATCTTTTCAATCTGATGGCGGAGCTTCAACCCTGCCTTTAAAAATGAATACTGCACAGGTTTTGATTCTTTATAATATTTATCAATAAAGATCTGCATGGCTCCATAAAATCTGTTGAGGTATACCTCATCTTTAACCGTGCTTTCGCCCTTGTGATGAAGAATAGAAACTTTCCCGTAATAGAAGTTCTTATATCCGTTTCTTAAAAATGTATAACAGAGATCAATATCTTCGCCATACATGAAGTAAGCTTCATCAAGCCCTCCTATTTTCTCATAAACTTCTTTTTTAGCCAATAAAAATGCTCCGGTAATCACTTCCACTTCTGCAACAGCATTTTCTTCTATATCGTCTCTGTAATAGGATTTGGAACTGTTTTTTTTAAAATTGGTAAACAGCTTTTCAAAAGAATTGAACATATCCGGAACCGAACGCTTACTTTCAGGAAGAAAATTTCCTTCTGCATCATGCATCCTCACTCCCAGACATCCGAAAGAAGGCTGTAAGTCTGCAAAATCCAGAAGTTCCTTCATATAAAATCCTTCAAATTCAGTATCAGGATTCAAAAGCAATACATATTCTCCTTTTGCCGTTTTTATAGCCTGATTATTAGCTTTTGAAAAACCACCATTCGTTTCAGAAGAGATAAAATGTACATTGGGAAATTCCGGAATAAGATCTCCCCAGGAACTATCCGTAGAAGCATTATCAATGACAATGACTTCATATTCTATCTCCTGTACGTATTTCTGAAGAGACACGAGACAGCTTCTGAGCAATTGGGTCACATTATAATTAACAATAATAACAGACAGCTTCATATTAGTCTTTTTCGTTGTACGGCAACCTGTTGATAATAGATCTTCCTAAAGAGATTTCATCAGCATATTCCAATTCATCCCCTACTGAAATTCCTCTTGCAATGCTTGAAAAATTCACATTGAAATTTTTAAATTTCTTATAAATATAATAAGCGGTGGTATCTCCTTCCATGGTGGCGCTCAATGCAAAAATAAATTCCTTTACCTTTCCATCATTCAGTTTCTTTTCTATACTTGGGATATTTAACTGGCCAGGCCCTACTCCTTCCATCGGAGAGATTTTTCCGCCAAGAATCAGATATTTCCCTGTGTACTTGCCTGTATTTTCAATAGCAATTACATCACGCACATCTTCAACGATACAGATCAGTTCACCATTTCTCTTTTCATTACTGCATATTTCACAGATCTCAAAATCTGAGAAATTATGACATTCTTTACAGTATTTTATTTCGTTGACAAGGTTAATCAGGGAGTTTCCAAGACTTACAGCTCTGGAATTGGGTTGCTTCAATAAATGTAATGCTAACCTCAAGGCCGTTTTCCTACCAATTCCGGGCAGTCCTGAAATCTCATCAACTGCCTTTGCCAACACTTTACTAGGGTAATCCATAGGTACAAAAATAAGGATTAAAGTTGATAATTAATAGTGAATAGTGAATGGTCAATTCACTTCGTTTGTGAATTTGTATAAAGTGATTATTGATAATTGACTTTGCGCAGCAAAAATTGACAATTGATCAGGAATCCAATGTCTCAATATGATATTTTAAATTTCTCCCATACCTGAGAACTCTAAAAAAACCTCTATATTTGCGGCTTAAATTAAATATGAAAAAAATAAACTAACATGGTACTTAACAATCTTAATTATCCTCTGGATTTCAAATTCAAAATCACTACTTTAGCAAGTGACTTTAACATTACTGACAAAAACGGTAATTATGTAGCATATGTTCGTCAGAAAATGTTCAAGTTAAAAGAAGATGTTGTCGTTTTCAATGATGAAAGCAAGTCTAAAGAACTTTTCAGAATCAGAGCAAATAAATGGATTGACTTCAACGTCTCGTATTCTTTGAATGATCTTATTGACAATAAAAACTTCGGTAGATTAGCAAGAAAAGGAATGCGTTCTATCTGGAAAGCGAGTTATGATATTCTGGATGCTCACGATCAGCCTAAGTTTAAGGTTCAGGAAGACAGTGCATGGGTAAGATTCTGGGACAGCTTTGTAGGGGAACTTCCTATCATCGGAATGTTCACAGGGTATTTCCTTAATCCATCATATACGGTAACAGGTATTGATGGAAAGGCTTACTTCAAGCTGAAAAAAATGCCTTCATTCTTTGGAAGAAGATTCCAGCTGGACAGACTGATCGATATTGATGACGAAGAAGAAAGCCTGGTAATCCTTTCTTTATTAATGATGACGCTTCTTGAAAGAGCAAGAGGATAAACAAATAATAAAACCACAAACACATGAAATATTTAATCATTTTATTTTCCGCATTTCTATTGGTAGCCTGTAAAAAGGAAAAAGAAACGGTTTCAGGTTCTGCTTCTGTAGATTCTTTACATATTACCAAAGACTCAGCTTCAGTAAAACCTTCGTCAGGAAATATTCTGGTGGGAACCATTCCGTTTCCTAAAGAAATCAAAGAATGTTCCTGCTATTTTGCAGCAAGCAAAACTGATTTTGAAAATGAGAGATATATCTATGCAGATGACGCCGGAAAAACAGCTTATATGATGCTGGATGGTAAAAGGCTGGCCATGAATCTTATCTCATCAAGTGATATGGAGGTAGATGAATTGCTTACCAAAGAAATAGAAAATGATGATTACAAAATTTCTGTAAAAGGTAAAAAAATAAAAGGCGAAGAAGCTTTACTGTTTGAAGGAACTCTGACAATAGAGAAACCAGACGGAACTACATTTACTACTCCGATCTATGGAGAATGCGGATGTTAATAAAAGCGAAATCATACAACAAAAATGCTTCTGTATCTCACAGAAGCATTTTTTATTTTGTAAATTTGAGAAAAATAAATTTCAATGGAATTATCTAATATAGAACCGCAGATTATCTGGAAAAATTTCTCCAAATTAAATGCTGTTCCAAGACCTTCAAAAAAAGAAGAGAAAGTAATCGCTTTTATCAAAGGATTTGGTGAAAATTTAGGACTGGAAACTACGGTAGATGAAGTAGGAAACGTTATTATTAAGAAACCTGCCACAGCAGGCATGGAAAATCGCAAATCTATCGTGCTTCAATCGCACCTTGATATGGTTTGTCAGAAAAACAATGACGTTAATTTCGATTTTGAAACAGAAGGAATTAAAATGGAAATCGATGGCGACTGGGTAAAGGCAAAGGGAACTACTTTAGGTGCTGATAACGGTTTAGGAGTAGCAACAATCATGTCTATCCTTGAAAGCTCGGATATTCCACACCCTGCACTGGAAGCTCTTTTTACCATTGATGAAGAGACAGGAATGACCGGTGCTTTAGGATTAAAACCAGGACAGCTGACAGGACAAATTCTATTGAACCTTGACACTGAAGAAGATGATGAAATTGATATCGGCTGTGCCGGAGGTATAGATGTGACGATCACTCAAACTTATGCCACAGAAACTTCAAAAGGACAAATTGTAAGAATTGAAGTAAAAGGACTTCAGGGTGGACACTCCGGAATGGATATTCATAAAGGTTTCGGAAACGCCAATATTATTTTGGGAAGACTTCTTTACAGCGGTTTAGAAAATCAAAATATTGAACTGATTTCTATCGACAGCGGAGGTTTAAGAAATGCTATTCCAAGAGAAGGCTCTGCTATAATTTCTGTGAGAAATGCTCAGGAATTTATAGAAAATGCCACTGTTCTTAAAAAAGATATCTTAGAAGAATTTGCTACGGTAGAGCCGGGAATTCAAATCAATATTGAGAACTCTACCTCTTCTGACAAAACGATTTCAGAAGGAGATTCTAAAAAAGTGATTCTTACTTTAAAAGCTCTTCATAACGGAGTATACAGAATGAGCCCGGATGTAGCTGACCTTGTAGAAGCTTCCAACAACATAGCCAGAGTAGAACTGAAAGGTGGAGAACTTAAGATTTTAAACCTTACAAGATCTTCTGTAGATTCTTCTAAATATTCAGTAGCAGAGCAATTAAAATCTGTAGCAGAATTAGCTGGAATGAATGTTGAATTCAAGGGATCATATCCGGGATGGAAGCCAAAACCAGGTTCTGAGATTGTACAGCTGATGGAGAAGCTTTATACTGAAAAGTTCAGTGAAAAACCTCATGTAGTAGCTTGCCATGCAGGTCTTGAATGTGGAATCATAGGAGCCAACTATCCTGAAATGGAAATGGTAAGCTTTGGACCAACCATCAGAGGAGCACACTCACCTGACGAAAGAGCCAATATCCCTTCTACACAGAAATTCTGGAGCTTCCTGAAAGATATTTTAGCAAACATTCCTCAGAAATAGAATAGTAAAATTACTATATTAAATATCCAAAGTCTTATGATTTTGGATATTTTTAGTTTTAATCTAAATATATTTATTGAAATAAAACCTTATACAATGAAAAGTATCACCGTATTCTGCGGCTCAAGTTTTGGCTCGCATGATATTTATAAAGAACAGACATTTTTACTTGGTAAGACCTTAGCCAGACAAGATATACAGCTTGTTTATGGCGGTTCGGAAACGGGCTTAATGGGAACGGTAGCCAATGGGGCTTTAAGTGAAAATGGTAAGGTAATCGGAGTTCTTCCCAAATTTTTACAAACCAAAGAAATTGCCCATAAAAATCTTACCGAGCTTATCATCGTGGAAACCATGCATGAAAGAAAAACCAAAATGAATGAACTCTGCGACGGAGTCATCGTTCTTCCTGGTGGCTACGGAACGCTGGAAGAGTTTTTCGAGATGATCACCTGGGCACAGCTCGGGCTCCACAAAAAACCGATCGGAATTCTGAATATTGATGGATTTTATGATGATCTTATCAAACTTATTCAAACCATGGTAGATAAGGGATTTTTAAAACAAGTCAATAAGGATATGGTGCTGATTAGTGAAAGTATTGATGATTTGTTGGACCAAATGAGAAATTATGAGGCTCCTACAGTTTGGAAAGTGATCAGTAAGGATGAAATATAAAGAAAAAACCCGTCCGGAAAATCCGGACGGGTTTCTTATTAAGATTAAAAAATATTTTCTAAGGATAAGGAGCAATCTCCACTTCGAGCCCTTCCATGGCATCGGCAATATGTAACTGGCATCCCAATCTGCTGTTGTCTTTCACATGGAAAGCCTCAGCCAGCATGGCATCTTCTTCATCTCCCATCGGTTCCAGACCGGGATCATTGATTACATATACCTGGCATGAAGCACACATCGCCATTCCTCCACATACTCCAATAGTACCTTCTTCTGCCAATTCATAGGAACGGATAATTTCCATTAAGTTCATGGACATATCCGTAGGAGCTACGACATCGTGGGTTACACCTTCTCTGTCGGTGATTTTAATATTAACGTCTGACATAATTCTACAAAATTAGTCAATTTTTTTCACAACTGCCTTCTCTGCTTCCTTACGGCTTCCGTCAAATCCGTCTACACCACTTACGGTTGTATATTTTAATACGAATTTTTTACCAGGATTCAATCTGTTATAAACACTCTGGCACATTAAAGTCGCTTCGTGGAAACCACAAAGAATCAACTTTAGTTTTCCAGGATATGTATTGATATCTCCAATTGCGTAGATTCCGTCAATGTTGGTTTGATAATCAAGTGCATTGTTTACAACAATTGCATTTTTCTCGATGTTCAGTCCCCAGTTTCCGATCTCACCCAATTTCGGCGTCAATCCGAATAAAGGAATGAAATAATCTGTTTCAATATCGTAAGCTTCCTGCCCTTCCACTTCTACCGTGATAGCTTCTACTTTTCCGTCACCTTTAATACCGGTAACTTCAGCAGGCGTAATTAATTTAATTTTCCCCTGGTTTTTCAGATCTTGAACTTTCTCTACAGAATCCAAAGCTCCTCTGAACTCATTTCTTCTGTGAATCAAAGTCACTTCACTGGCAACATTAGAAAGGAAAACACTCCAGTCCAGTGCAGAATCTCCTCCTCCGGCAATTACTACTTTTTTGTTTCTGAAATGCTCAGGCTCTTTCACGAAATATTCAAGCCCTTTTTCTTCGTAATCAGCAAGATTATCAAAAGTAGGCTTTCTAGGTTCAAAAGTTCCCAGTCCACCCGCAATAGCAATTGCTTTACATCTGTGAACCGTTCCTTTGTTAGTAATCACCTCAAACCACTCATCATCAACCTTTGTATAAGAAACCGCAGTTTCCCCTAAAGTAAATCCAGGCTGAAACTGTTTGATCTGCTCCATCAAATTATCCACCAATTCTCCAGCATTTACTGAAGGATAACCTGGGATATCGAAGATAGGTTTTTTAGGATAAAGTTCCGCCAACTGCCCTCCCGGCTGTGGAAGCGCATCAATAATATGGCACTTCATTTTTAATAAACCAGCTTCAAAAACTGCAAAAAGTCCTGTAGGTCCCGCACCTATGATCAATATATCAGTGGTTATCATAATTTAAGATAATTTAATTATACATGTAACTGCAAATTTACTAATTTTAATGCGAAGCATATTTAATTGATTCTAAATAAAAACCTGAGATTTGTCAAATATCTATCAATTAAGATTTTAAATTTGGCAATGTTTTTGTAAATGTCTTGTTATGAAGAAAATTTCAATCCTTTTTGCATTCCTTATATTCTTTTTTGGCTCAGCCCAGATTGATAATATCGCGGACGGCGAATCCATCACTCTCAGGATCCACTACGGCTTCCTTAATGCAGGTACAGCGAACCTTACTACCAAACAAACCAATTACAAAGGGGTACCTCATCTCTATGTAAAAGGTACAGGAGAAACGACAGGTGCTGTAAAAGCATTCTTCAAAGTGGAAGATTTATATGAAAGCTTCATCAATACGCAGACAGGGTTACCAAGTTTCTACGTAAGAAATGTACGTGAAGGAAGCTATCGCCAGCATTTTGAAACCGTTTTCAATCACGATAATAATACGTTGATTTTAACAGATAAAAAAACTCCGGCCAATGGTTCAAAGGTTTTAAAATCCGTAAAAGGGGTTCAGGATATGCTTTCATGTTTTTATTATTTGAGAAGTAAAAGCCCGGACGAATTGAAGGTGGGAACGATCATCAATATGAATGTATGGATTGATGATGAAATGTTTCCTTTCCAGCTTAAAGTAGTGGGGACAGAAAATTTAAAAACAAAATTCGGTACGATTAACTGTTTGAAGATTATTCCATCTGTGAAGAGCGGAAGAGTATTTAAAGAAAAAGAAGGAGTAACGATGTGGGTTTCGAATGATGCTAACCATGTTCCTATGCTATTGAAGGCGGAACTGGCAGTAGGCGCATTGAAAGCAAGTATTGATGATTACAAGAATGTAAAATATCCTTTAAAGTTCAGTAAATAACAACGATCAGTTTTTTTTTAAAGATACAAGCCTGTAACATTTACAGGCTTTTTTTATTTCTAATGTAATAAATCCCTGACACCTGTTGTCTTTATTATAGAGGCAGCAATAATGAAGCTGCAGCATGTCAATACTTCATTGAGGTACCTCGCGGATTCGAACCGAAGTATGGGCATAAGAAACAGACACGTGTAAATTTTCAATAAGATCAGTTTTTAGTTACGTTTTGTTTCTTAGGTCAGTAATTAAAAACAAAAAACCTCCGGAGCTCCGGAGGTTTGATTTTTTATAATGTTTTGAACTGTTCCAGTGTTCTGATATCATTTTCAAAGAACATTCTGATGTCACTCATCTGGTAAAGAAGCATCGTAATTCTTTCAATTCCCATTCCGAATGCATATCCCGAATATTTCTCAGAATCGATATTCACATTTTTCAGTACAGCAGGATCTACCATTCCACATCCCATGATTTCCAGCCATCCTGTTCCTTTTGTGATTCTGTAATCCGTTTCAGAGTTTAATCCCCAATACACATCAATTTCAGCACTTGGCTCTGTGAAAGGGAAGAAAGAAGGTCTCATTCTGATTTTAGATTTTCCGAAGAGCTCTGTCGTAAAGAACTGAATCGTTTGCTTTAAGTCTGCAAAGCTTACATTCTCATCAATATATAATCCTTCAATCTGATGGAAAATACAGTGAGAACGTGAAGAGATTGCCTCATTTCTGAACACTCTTCCCGGTGATAAAATTCTGATTGGCGGCTGGTTTTCTTCCATATAACGGGTCTGTACGGAAGAAGTATGCGTTCTTAGAAGAATATCCGGATTCTGCTCAATAAAGAACGTATCCTGCATATCTCTTGCCGGGTGGTATTCCGGAAGATTAAGCGCCGTAAAGTTATGCCAGTCATCTTCAATCTCAGGACCATCTGCTACTGCAAAGCCAATCGATTTGAAGATTTCAATAATTCTGTTTTTTACCAGATTGATCGGATGTCTGGAACCCAATTCCAATGGAAAAGCAGGTCTTGTAAGATCTTCTTTTTCTACCACCACAGAAGATGTGGAAGCATTTTTCAAATCCTCCAGTTTTACAGCCACTGCCTGTTTCAAAGTATTGATCTTCTGTCCGAATTCTTTCTTTTGGTCGTTAGGAACTTCTTTAAATTTTTCAAAAAAATCATTCAGAACCCCTTTTTTACCGTTGTACTTGATTCGGAAGTTTTCGATATCTTCCTTAGAGGTAGCATTGAAGCCATTTACTTCGACCAGTAGTTCTTCTATCTTTTCTATCATTATTTTACCCTTTCAAAATGTTTTGCAAAAATACGACTTTTAAGTTGAATATTAAGTCCGTCATAAAAAAATCTGCCTCTTTTTCGGGAGGCAGACTTCAATCACTTATTTCACTTAAATAAAAAAATTATTTCTTTTCTAAAGCTTTAACGCTGATTTGAAGAGTTACCTCGTCTTTAATCACGCCGTTTTCAGCCGGAGCCTGGAACTTTACGCCAAACTCTTCTCTCTTGATATCTTTCGGTTCAGTAGCTACACTTACTTCTCCATCTTTTACAGAAACATTAGCTTTAAACTGAACAGGTTTTGTAATTCCTTTAATCGTTAAATTACCATCCAAAAGAGTATTATAATCACCTTCTGTAGCCGGAGTAACCTTTGTAATCTCATAAGAAGCTGTTGGGAATTTTTCAACTTCAAAGAAATCACCGCTCTTCAGGTGGCCATTTAATTTTCCTAAATCTTCCGGGCTGTCTTTTAAATCCACAGAAGTTAAAGAGTTCATATCAGCAACGAATTTTCCGCTTTCCAGTTTTCCGTCTTTCACCGTCACATCTCCACTTTCAAACCTGATGGTTCCAAAATGACTCGTATTTTCAGATTTAAATACTTTATATCCCTTCCATTCAACCTTACTGTTTAGCGTATCCAAAGTGAACTGGCTACCTTCTTTAGTAGTCGTCACCTCATTACTCTCACTGGTAAGCGGTTTATCTTTTTTACAAGAAACCATTACAGCAGCAACAAATAATGCAGGGATAGCTATCGAAAACAGTTTTTTTCTCATTTTTGATTTATTTTTATTAGTTCCGCTAATATAATAAAAAAAATTGTGTTTTCATAAAAACCTTACATTTGTAATATGCTATTAGAAATAAACAATTTATTTTTCTCTCACAACAAAGAAAATCCCCTGTTTCAGAACCTTAACCTAAGGTTTGAAGAAAACAGAATTATAGCTCTTGCCGGAGAAAGTGGATGTGGAAAATCTACTCTTCTCAACCTGATTTATGGTCTTCTGGATTGGGAAAGCGGAGAAATTATTTTTAACGGTACAAAGCTTTCAGGCCCTAAAGGAAATCTTGTTCCCGGAGAGCCCGAAATGAAATTCGTAGCCCAGAATTTTGATCTTATGCCTTACGCTACAGTTGCTGAAAACGTAGGAAAATTCATTTCAAATATCAATTTAAAACAAAAAAAAGAAACGGTAGCAGAACTTCTTGAGGTGGTAGGCCTTCAGGAATTTGCCCATGTACTTCCTAAATATTTAAGTGGCGGACAGCAGCAGCGGGTAGCTATTGCCAGAGCCCTTTCTGTACTTCCAAAGCTCCTGATTTTAGATGAACCATTCAGTAATCTGGATTTTCCGAGAAAAATTGAGCTCAGAGAAAGACTTTTCAGATATGTGAAGCAGCATGGAGTTTCTTTAATTATCTCCACGCATGAACTTCAGGATATCATGCCATGGCTGGATCAGATTGTCATTTTGCAGGATGGAAGACTCATTCAGAATGACAGTCCGGAGAAGACCTACAGAAATCCTTATAATTCTTATGTGGCAAAATTATTTGGAGAAGTGAATATTTTCAGTGAAAATGAAGCTGAAGATTTCCAGCTTTCCAAATTTTCCTACTATCCCAAAGAAATAAAAATCACCGAAATGGGTCTTGAAGCCGAAGTTCTGGAAAGCAGATTTGCAGGAAATTATTATTGGAATAAATTGAGCGTAAAAGGAAAGGAAGTTTTTATGTATACTGATGAGAAAATATCAGGATTTGTAAATATTTCGTTTACCTAAAAACTAAAGTGCAAAAGGTAAAACAGCAAGGTAAATCATCATCAAATCCGCCATTACACCTTTTCGTTATTCTACACATAACGTATACATTCACTTACACTTATCAACAAAAAAAATACAAACATAAGAATCTGTTATAAAACTTTTTCTTACATTTGTATTTCCAAAGTATAAGGAAATTTTTGGTTATTTCTCTTTCTGCCTTCCAGACGGACATTAGCAATCTTGCAATTAAGTCTTATGAAAGATTACACTGTCCAATTTTTTCCTTTTCTTATTTTTAGGCCATAAAAAAGCACAGTTTTCTTACGCCTTCTTTACAAACTCTGACTTAAGAGCCATTGCCCCGAAACCATCAATTTTACAGTCAATATTATGATCACTTCCTGGTCTAAGACGGATATTTTTCACTTTAGTTCCAGCCTTTACCGGTTTTGGAGCTCCTTTTACAGGAAGATCTTTTACCACTACTACAGAATCCCCATCCTGAAGTTCATTTCCATTAGAATCCAATATCTTTCCTTCGTTTGCCGCTTCAGAAGCAGCCTCTGCAGGATCCCATTCGTAGAAACACTGGGAACATACCATCAAATTATCGCTTGGGTAGGTAAACTCAGAACTGCATTTTGGACAAAGTACTGTATCACTCATATTTTTATTTTTTGCAAAGGTAGAGCTTTTTAGAGGTTGAAGTCAAGAGGAAATAGTGAACGCGTCAATAGTCAATTTTTGCTTCGCAAAGTGAATGGTGAATCTAGAGTTCCAACCTCAGGCCCAAATCCGCAAACCAAAAAATTCACAAGCAAAGCGAATTGACTATTCACCATTCACAACCTCATTCATCAACTCTCAATTAAAAGTCGTATTTTTGCAGATTCAAACAGCGAAGCAAATTTATGGAACTTATTCACAGAAACTTGGCAATCGGGATTCACGATGCCTTACACGAAACATTTTTTGAGAAAAACAAATATGCAGATAAAGTTATTGAAAGACTTTTGAAAGCAAACAGAAAATGGGGAAGCCAGGACAGAGCCGTTGTTTCTGAAATTTTTTACAATATTATCCGTTGGAAAAAACGCCTTGAATACTATATGGGTGAAGGGGTAAAACCCAACAATATTTACAAATTGATTATTGCGTATTTACTTTGGAGTAAAACCAATTATAAAAAATTTGAAGAATTTGACGGAATCAAAATTGCCGACATTCTTACTAAACTTAAAAAGAATACTGTTCCTACAAAAGCAATAGAACATTCTATTCCTGAATGGCTGGCTGAAACTCTTGAAAAAGAGCTGGGTGCCAAATGGGAAAGAGAAATGCTTGCTTTAAATGAGCAGGCTCCAACAGTTTTAAGAGCCAATTCTTTAAGAACAACCACTAAAGAACTTATTTCTGATCTTTCGGATGAAGGGGTTGTTTCTTTTCCTATTAAAAATTATCCTGATGCTGTTCAGTTGGAAGAAAAGAAAAATGTTTTCCTGACGACAGCTTTTAAAGAAGGATTATTTGAAGTTCAGGATGCCTCTTCTCAGAAGATTGGATATTTCCTTGATGTTAAAGAAGGACAAAGGGTTGTAGATGCATGTGCGGGTGCGGGAGGAAAAACTCTTCACTTAGCAGCCATCATGAAAAACAAAGGTCAGATTATAGCACTGGATATCTTTGAATGGAAATTAGCTGAATTGAAGCGCCGCGCAAAGAGAGCCGGAGCTCACAATATTGAAACCCGTATGATTTCTGACAACAAGGTAATCAAACGTCTTCATGAAAAAGCAGACAGACTTTTGATTGATGCTCCATGTTCAGGTCTTGGAGTTTTAAAAAGAAACCCGGACAGTAAATGGAAAATCGATCAGGATTTTATTGACAGAATTAAAAAGGAGCAGCAACAAATCCTTCAGGACTATTCTAAAATGCTTAAAAAAGGAGGAAAAATGGTGTATGCTACATGTTCTATCCTTCCTTCTGAAAACAATCTTCAGGTAGATGAATTCATCAAAAACAATCCTGGATTCAAAATGATTAAAGATGAAAAAGTAATGCCTAGTGAAGGCTATGACGGATTCTATATGGCTTTGATTGAGAGAATTTCTTAATCCAAACCCAATTGACAATACATACAACTACTCTATTCTTTGGAGTAGTTTTTTTATTTAAAAACCTTTTCAAAAAAATGTAACAATTTTTGTAACATTTCACCCCAATTGTCTACTAACTGTATAGATTAAAACTATTTGATGCTGTAGAAAGTTTAAAATAACTTTGCAGTAAACTCGCTTATTTATGCATAAAAAAACTGCGCTCAATTTTCTGTCTGTTTTCTTATACTGTCTGTTTTCTGCACAGACCTATGAAATTCAGTACACAAGTTCATACAACGGAAAAACAACAGCTGATCAACCCTCAACAATAGTTTGGGTCAATGAAAAAGAAAATTTCATTCTCAACAGTGCGATTAAAGAACAAAAGAGCAGCTATCCCTATGAGATCACTAAGGTAGAAAAACCATCAAACACCATTTTTTCTTATGCTTTTCTAAAACCCGGATCTATTATCTCGACATCAGATGCTGAATCAGTAGGAAAACAGGATTTTGAACTCACCAGTGAAACCAAAAAAATCCTGGGCTATACCTGTAAGAAAGCAGTTACAAAGGTCAATTCAAACACGATTGAAGTCTGGTACACTCATGATCTGAAACTGAAAGGCGGACCTTCTGTTTTGGGGCAAAATTTGGGATTGGTTCTGGAAGTGGAGAGAAATAAAAACTCTTTAATTACCGCAGGCTCCATCAAAAAAATCAAGAATAACGGCATTGAAAATATTTTAAAAGGAAACATACAGGCAACAGATCAGTTAGGATATAAAGACCTGCTTTGGAAAAGCAGATTTACCATACTGACTGTTTTTGAAAATGAAATCATCAACTTCTCTGATGCTTCAAAATCAGATGAACAGATAAAAAGATATGCCAATGGAACGATCATTCTGAAAAAAATAAAATTTCCAGCCATTACAGAAGGAGAAAATATTTTTGTAGAACTGAAACAGCAATCCAATGGAGATGCCTATGACAGAACCGGAACCGTATTCTTCATTCCGCAGGATAAAGAAAAGTCTTTTTTTGATGGATTGGAAAAAGGAGCAAAAACGCTTCCTGTCTACGAAAACGGAAACGGAAAACAATATTACGGAATAACTTCCACTGATACCTATAGCCCTGCTATGGAAATGATGCGATTCTTTACTGCATTTGGTATTCAGAAGTTCAATCATATTCAGCTGAAAGGAAAAACCTGGCAAACCATCAGTCCTTACCGACAGGATATTACAGAATTGAAACCTTCTCTATCAGGAAAAGAACTTTGGGTTGGAACATTTATTGGCAACTATGATAAAGGCGGCCATAAAGTAAGCCTTGATATCACCATTCATAAAAGCGATCAGACCGTTCATAAAAACAATATAGCTATTCCTTTGTTCAATACTTTAAATATTATGGAAATGGCCGGACAGGACTACTCCACGATGTTCAATCAGGAGAAAGGACTTATGGTTAGTTTCACTTTAAATAAAGATCTGAAAAACGCACAGCTAAGATATACCACAACAGGACATGGCGGTTGGGAAAACGGAGATGAATTTGTTCCTAAAGCCAATTCTATTGTTGTGGATGGAAATCCGGTGTTTTCATTTGTACCCTGGAGAACAGACTGTGGTTCTTACCGCCTATACAACCCTGCTTCAGGAAATTTTCAGGACGGGCTTTCATCATCAGACCTAAGCAGATCAAACTGGTGTCCGGGAACGGTAACCAATCCTAACTTTATCCCTCTTGGAGATCTGAAGGCAGGAAAGCATACCATACAGATAAAAATTCCGCAAGGCCCTACAGAAGGAACAAGTTTCAGTTCATGGAATGTTTCGGGAGCATTACTTGGAGTTCAATAAAAACAAAACCTTCTTGCATGAGAATTGCAAGAAGGTAAAAACACAAATGATGAAAAAAAATTATTTCGAGCCACAAAGTAAGGGGTAAAATTCATATAATTAATTACCATAGATTAATAAATATGTCATTTTTATTTCGTATGTGAATTTCATCAATTCCGGCTCAACGAAAAAAATTAATCAAAAACATGTCAATTTCAACAAATAGTTAAAATTTTTAACTTAAAAATACAAATTGATTAAAAATTTTCGCTTTTAAATATTTTTCATTGTTATTTATAAACATCCCTTCTACTTTTGTTCCATAAATAATAAAAATCATGTGTGGAATTGTATGTTTATTCGACGCCAAGCAAAAAACTGAAGTATTAAGACCTCAGGTATTGGAAATGTCAAAAAAAATCCGTCACAGAGGACCGGATTGGAGTGGAGTTTTTCAGGATGAGAAAGTAATTTTTTCTCACGAAAGACTTGCCATCGTAGATCCTACCTCTGGAAAACAGCCTCTATTTACAAAAGACGGAAAAGTAGTATTAGCGGTAAACGGTGAAATCTATAACCATAGAGAACTCAAAGAAGAATTTCCGGATTATGAGTTTCAGACCCAGTCTGACTGTGAAGTCATCCTTGCACTTTACAGAAAATACGGAAAGGATTTCGTTGAAAAACTGAATGGAATTTTTGCATTCGCATTATACGACACTGAAAACGACATTTATCTTATCGCCCGCGATCATATGGGAATCTGCCCACTTTACCAGGGTTGGGATAAAAACGGAAACTACTATGTTGCTTCTGAACTGAAAGCTCTGGAAGGCATCTGTAAAAAAATAGAAACCTTCCTGCCGGGGCATTTTCTGTACAGCCCAGACGGAACCGAGCTTCAGCAATGGTACACAAGAGAATGGGACAGCTTTGATCACGTAAAAGAAAACGAAACTGATATCTCAAAACTGAGAAAAGGTCTTGAAGATGCCGTACACAGACAATTGATGAGTGATGTTCCTTATGGAGTGCTCCTTTCCGGAGGTTTAGATTCATCAGTAATTTCAGCGATCACTGCAAAGTTTGCCCGTCAGAGAATTGAAAGCGGCGACACCCAGGAAGCATGGTATCCAAGACTTCATAGTTTTGCCGTAGGACTTGAGGGTTCTCCTGATCTTGCAGCCGCTCAAAAAGCTGCGGAACACATCGGATCTGTTCATCATGAAGTTAACTTTACCGTTCAGGAAGGTCTGGATGCAGTCCGTGATGTGATTTACCATCTGGAAACCTATGATGTAACGACTATCAGAGCATCCACTCCAATGTATCTTCTGGCACGAGTGATTAAGTCTATGGGAATTAAAATGGTACTTTCCGGAGAAGGTTCTGATGAATTGTTCGGTGGCTATTTATACTTCCACAAAGCTCCCAATGCAAAAGAATTCCACGATGAGACCGTAAGAAAACTGGGTAAACTCCATCTTTATGACTGCTTAAGAGCCAACAAAGCGTTGATGAGCTGGGGTATCGAAGGCAGAGTACCTTTCCTTGATAAAGAATTTATGGATATTGCCATGACTCTTAATCCGCAAGATAAAATGATCAATACTGCTGAAGGGAAAATTGAAAAGTGGGTTTTAAGAAAAGCTTTTGAAGATCTTCTTCCGGATTCTATTGTATGGAGACAGAAAGAACAGTTCTCGGATGGTGTAGGATATTCATGGATTGACACCTTAAAAGAGGTTGCTGAAAAAGAAGTAACGGATGAGATGATGGCAAACGCCAGATTCAGATTCCCGCTAAATACGCCTCAGAACAAAGAAGAATACCGATACAGAACTATTTTTGAAGAGCATTTCCCAAGCGAAACAGCAGCTGCTACCGTTCCATCTGTACCGTCTGTAGCCTGCTCCACTCCTATTGCCTTAGAATGGGATGAAGCCTTCAAAAAAATGAATGATCCAAGCGGAAGAGCAGTGAAAGTGCATGAAACTTCGTACTAGAGGGGAATACTGATGAATGGTCAATTGTCAATCCGCTGCGCTTGTGAATTTTTTACATTATTAGGGATATTTTAACGCGGAGTACACTAAGATATTTCTAATATTTAAAAATGATCGCAAGGGCGTTTCACTCAGCAATAGACAAGTCGATTTCCTAGCTGAACGAAGTGCCTTTGCGAACAAAATATATAAGATCAAATATAAACCTTGCGTTCATTGCGTTTGTTTTTCAATTATTTACCATAATAATTCGCTATTGACATTTATACTTTTCTCATTCAAACATCTAACTCCCTCAGTTATAATTTATCAATCCTGTAGCAATACAGGATTTTTTCTTGAATTAACAATAACAATATGGCATAATTTAACTCACAATCCAAAATAATATCTAATAAATAATTATATTTGGAAAACGAAAATATCAATTATAAAAAAATGAGAAGAAACCTTACTGTTTTATTTGTCTTATTATCCATAAGTTTTGCTTTTGGACAAGGAAAATACGGCAAATATCTGAATTCAAAGAAGCTTGCTTTGACTTATAAGAGTGTGAAAGATCAGGATAAAGATGACTACTACCAACAATACTATTGGCTTGTAAAAGCAGAGCAGCTGAAAACTTATCCTCACCTAAAGGATATCAAACCTATCGTTTTATATGAATTTGTAAAGTACGTAAACCCTCAGAATCCGACAAAAAAACTGGATGCCAGAGGTAAGGAGCTTAGAGCAACTGCAGAATTATCTTTGAATCAGTATTTTAAAAACAAGAATTTTGAAAACAATTCTGTTTTAATGTACAACCTTGAAACCTATGTAGATCCTTCTAAAGGATTATACTACACAAAGGTAGATCCTGAAAAGATTAAAGAACTGGTACCGAAAGAACTGTTTGCTTTCAACTCATTCAACAGAAATATGGGAGAAGAAAAAACATATTATCTTTGGGTAGATAAGAAAAAAGATGATCTGAACATTGTAGATATCATCCCTAATGAAAAAGAAGACAAAGCTTTCTACGCAAGACTAAAACAATATCTTCCAAGTTATAAGTTTTCGAAATATGTTCCTTCTGTAAAAAAAGGAAACAAATCTGATAAAACAGACATCGAATATTATTACATCATGCCATTTGAGCAGAATACCGATAACATCGAATACAAAACAAAAGATTTCAAAACTTTCATTTTAAGCCAGTACAGAAAAGCTGGTGATGAATGGAAAGGAGTAGAAAAACCTAGAAAATAAATCAAAAAGTCCTGTGAAATCTCACAGGACTTTTTTAATTTTATATGGATTTCTTTATCTAAAGATTGATCCCGCTTAAAGCAGGCAGGTTCTTCAAATAAAAATAAGTCTGGAAGTTCTTCTATCCAGCCTATACCCAATGACAGAAGCAAACATACAACAGACATCCATAAAAAAAATACTACCACTTATTCTGGCTACTGCTATTTTCATGCAGATGCTGGATTCTACCATTCTGAATACTTCCCTGCCCTCTATTGCAAAAGATCTGAAAGAGTCTCCGCTTAATATGCAGAACGCCATCATCAGTTATGTTTTGACATTAGCCGTTTTTATGCCCGCCAGCGGATTTCTGGCAGACCGGTTCGGGACAAAAAAAATATTTATTTTTTCATTGGTACTGTTCAGCTTAGGTTCACTGTTTTGTTCCCTGTCTCAAAATCTTACTCATCTTGTTATTTCAAGAGTTATTCAGGGTGTTGGAGGAAGTTTGATGACTCCAGTCGGAAAATTGGCACTCATTAAAACCTTTGATAAGAATGAACTGCTTAAAGCCATGAACTTTGCCATTATTCCAGCGCTTATCGGGCCTGTACTGGGACCATTAGTCGGAGGCTATATGGTAGATTATCTTTCATGGCACTGGATATTTCTGATCAATATTCCGATCGGTGTTCTGGGAATACTTTTAGGATTAAAATTCATGCCCAATTATAAATCCGATGATGTTGATTTTGATTTAAAAGGTTTCTTAATCTTTGCAGCCGCCTCTCTCCTGCTTTCTGTTTCATTGGAACTTTTTGGAGATATGCAGAATATTACTCCTGTTTTGCTTGTATTTATCATGGGTTTCCTGTTTTTATACTATTATTACAAACATGCAAAAAGAGGAGGAAATCCTATCTTCCCGTTAAATCTGTTTCAGGTAAGAACTTTCCGTGTAGGTATTGTAGGTAATCTGGCTACAAGACTAGGAATCAGTTCTGTTCCGTTATTGCTGCCGCTGATGATTCAGATTGCCTACAAACAGTCTGCTGTAACTTCAGGCTGGATTATTGCTCCTATGGCACTCACAGCAATCTTCGGGAAATCATCCGTTATTAAAATTCTGGATAAATATGGCTATCGGCAGACTTTAATGGTCAATACATTCATTATCGGAACCTTGATATGCCTGCTTGCCATTCCTGATATACACACTTCCCTGTATTGGTTCATTCCGATTATTGCAGTGTTAGGTTTTTTCAACTCGATACAGTTCACCTCCATGAACACCATTTCTATTGCCGATCTCCGGAACTTCCAGACCAGCAGCGGAAATTCTTTAATCTCCGTGAATCAACAGCTAGCCATCGGTTTTGGTATTGCATTTGGACTGATTGTTTTAAAACTTTTTGAAAACACAGACCTTATCAAAGGAGAAATCCACAATGCCTTTCGATTGACATTTCTCACAGTTGGAATATTAACTATTTTATCAGGATTTGTTTTCAGAAGACTGCATATCTCAGATGGTAAAAACATGAAATCAAAGGAAGAATAGTTAAGGACAAAAGCAAAACTGCTATTATATCCGTTTAATTTTCCGTCTATCATCCATACTACGAACTTAACACAGATCAATGCTTATCGTATATAAGTATGGTAATTTTGTTTACACAAATCAACAATGTGATGGCAACTAAAAAAATAGAAATCGTAGTATCTCCAAGACCTGCGCACTTTGTAGGCGATGGATTCAGAGTTCACAATTTTATTCCGGGAGTACCTGGATTGGATATGAAAAGAATGGATCCGTTCATTATGCTGGATTACAATTCGAAATTTCATTTCAATGGATCAGAAAGACCAAGAGGTGTGGGCGTTCATCCACACAGAGGTTTCGAAACAGTAACCATAGCCTATAGCGGAAAAGTAGAGCATCATGATAGTGCCGGCGGCGGTGGCGTGATTGGAGAAGGTGACGTTCAGTGGATGACTGCTGCCAAAGGTGTTCTTCATAAAGAATATCATGAAACAGAATGGGCAAAAGAAGGAGGAATTTTTCAGATGGTTCAGCTTTGGGTGAATCTACCTGCAAAAGATAAAATGAGCTGCCCAAAATATCAGGCTATTGAAAACTCTACAATGGAAAGAGTGGATATAGGTAAAAATGGTTATGTAGAAGTAATTGCCGGAGAGTATGACGGTCATAAAGGACCTGCCAGTACTTTCACTCCGGTTCATATGATGAATGCAAAACTTAAAGCAGGAGGAACAGCGGAATTTAATTTCCCTGCCCATTTTAATACTGCTGCTTTGGTGATTGAAGGAAGCATTACCATTAATGGGGAAGAAACCGTTAAAGCAGATCATTTTGCATTATTTAAAAACGAGGGTGAAACATTCACTATCGAAGCAAAAGAAGATGCTGTTGTTTTAATCATTAGCGGTGAGCCTATCAATGAGCCAATCTACCCTCATGGTCCTTTTGTGATGAATTCCAGAGAAGAAATCATGCAGGCTTTTGAGGATTTTAATACCGGAAAATTCGGATATCTGGAAGACTAGAAGATTTAAATTTATCTTAACCTTCAATTATTCCTTTTTTTATTAACTTTATATAATGGCAAACCTTATAGGTTGTAGAAATCTGTAAGGTTTAGCTTTTCATTCTGTTTTACTGTAGAAAACAGAATCTTTTTAACACAAAATATTATGAAACCAGAATTCGAAAATATACCTCTTGTAAAAGCGGAAAAAAGATTTGAAATAGAAGTCAACGGACATTACGCACTCATTGATTACCGTGAGACAACGCATCAGATTGCTTTGGTACATACTGAAGCAGAGCCTGAACTGGCGGGAACAGGTGCCGCGGCTGCCGTAGTAGAGAAAACATTGAACTACATTGAAGAAAGCGGAAAAAGGCTTCTTCCATTCTGTCCGTATGTTTTTGCTTTTATCAAGAAGCATCCGGAATGGAAACGTATCGTGGATGAGAAATTTGAAGGATATGACAAACTTTAAATTTCAGCAGAACCACTCAATTTATTTTAAATAACATTTTAAACAGCATCACACACTATCATGTCAAATATCGGACTTATTATTGAAGAAAAAGCAGCAGATATCGGAAATTTCCTGGTAGGAAGACTCCTTCCTTTCCGTGAAAAAAGAGCAGTTGGCCCTTTCGTTTTTATTGATCACATGGGACCTTCAGAATTAAAAGATTATCAGAATCTTGATGTTCCGCCTCATCCGCATATCGGTTTATCTACATTAACTTATCTTTTGGAAGGTTCTATTTTCCATAGAGACAGTATCGGAAGTGCTATAGAAATAAAACCGGGTGCCGTGAATTGGATGACTGCCGGAAAAGGAGTTGTACATTCTGAAAGAACCCCAGAATATTTAAGACACAGTGATAAGAGACTTCACGGATTTCAGATCTGGGTAGGACTTCCAAAACACCTTGAGCAGTCGGAGCCTACTTTTCATCATATTGAAGCTGATGATATTCCGGTTTGGGAAGAAGATGGCATTCAGTATAAATTAATTGCCGGTGAAGCATTTGGAAGAACTTCCCCGGTTCCGGTACACAGCAAATTATTTTTCCTTGAAATCAAAACAAAAGAGGCTAGGAAAATAAGTATCGGAAAAGATCTTTATGGAGAAGCTGCCATGTATGTTCTGGATGGAACCGTGAGCACAGAAGGAAATTCTTATGGTTCAAAACAGCTGATGATCGCTAAAGATACAAAGCTTTGCGAATTTGATATGAGCGAAAACGGAACAGTTTATCTTTTTGGTGGCGAGCCCTTCGATGAAGAGCGTTTTATATTCTGGAATTTCGTTAACTCTGATAAAGAATTACTTGATCAGGCCAAAGTAAACTGGAATGATCAGAATCACGATGCCTTCCCTTTGGTTCCGGGTGATGACAAAGAATATGTTCCGCTTCCCAAGGCGATTTTAAACAGAAAATAATTTCAGTTCAGATTATCTATCATGAAAATATTAGCTTTTGCCGGAAGTACATCTTCCACTTCAATTAACAGAGAACTCGTAAAGTTTGTTCTGAAAGATTTTCAGGATGAGGAAATCAATCTGATTGACCTCAACGATTTCACCATGCCTGTTTTCTCTGTAGATCTTGAAAAGAAAGGGTTTCCGGATGAAGCCCACAACTTTTTAAAAGCCATTGAAGAATGTGATGTCATCATCTGCTCTCTTGCAGAACACAACCGTTCTTACAGCTCGGCTTTTAAAAATGTTTTTGACTGGTCTTCAAGGATTAATGTAAAAGTATTTCAGAATAAACCAATGCTTCTGATGAGTACTTCTCCGGGAGGTTATGGCGGAGGAAATGTAATGAATACCGCGAAAACATTTTTCCCACAGTTTGCAGCAGACATTAAGGATACTTTTTCATTACCTAAATTTTATGAAAACTTTGATATGGAAAGCGGAGTCATCAATCCGGATATGCTGAATGATCTGAAAGGGAAGATACAAAACTTTAAAAATCAGGTAAAGTAAATGAATAAGGGAAGACTGGAGGCATTCAGTGACGGTGTTCTTGCTATTATCATCACCATTATGGTACTTGAGCTGAAAGTACCGGAGGGAAATAGCTGGAGCAGTCTCAAACCTCTTCTTCCTAAATTTTTAGCCTATATTTTCAGTTTTATCTATGTAGGAATCCACTGGAACAATCATCATCATTTGTTTCAGACCGTAAAGAAAGTAAATGGCAGCATTCTTTGGGCCAATCTTCACCTTTTGTTCTGGCTTTCTCTGATGCCTGTTGCAACAGAATGGATCGGGACTACAAGTTTTGCCAAAAACCCTGTTGCAGTCTATGGAATTGGCCTCATTATGTCAGCCATTGCTTACACCATTCTGGAGCATGTTATTATCCGGTGTGAAGGCGAAGAATCAAAGCTGAAAGAAGCCATTCATTCGAAATATAAAGAATATATCTCTATTGTATTTTATGTCCTGGGAATCGCTACTTCATTTTTTTATCCTTATATTGCCATAGGTTTTTATTATATCGTGGCTCTTATATGGCTGATTCCGGACAGAAGAATCGAAAAAACATTAAAAGAAAATTGATATGGAAACACACGAATATCCTAACGGAAACATTACTGTCATCTGGCAGCCTCAAAAATGTATCCACTCTGCCATATGTGTAAAAACACTTCCAAAAGTCTATAATCCTAAAGAAAGACCTTGGATAAAAGCAGAAAACGCAAGTCCTGAAGAACTTAAAAATCAGATAGATCTATGCCCATCAGGTGCATTAAGTTATAAATTCAATACAGAAAAATAATGGCGGTAACGGTAAAAGCAAGTTTAGGAAAAACAAAATATTATACAGAAGTCACTGCCGGTGAAAATAAGATCATTACGGATGAACCGATTGATAAAGGCGGACAGAACAAAGGTCTTAATCCCATGGAAATTCTGGCAACATCACTGGCAAGCTGTACAGCAGCTACATTGAGAATGTATATTGAAAGAAAAGAATGGGAGGTAGAAAACATCAATGTAGAAGTAGAGCTTGAAAATTTCCCCTTAACAAAAAGAGCAGTTTTCAAAAGAGACATCAGCTTTGAAGGTATCCTGGATGATGAGCAGCGAAAAAGACTGCACACCATCGCAGATGCATGCCCTGTTCATAAAATATTAACCAACGATATAGAAATACTAACTAAATTCTCATAACATGATCGAAGTAAAACAAAACAACGACGAAAAACACGGAAGTTTTGAAGCTTTCATAGATGGAAGTCGCGCAGGAATGATGACGTATACCTGGGCCGGAGAAGAAAGATTTATTATAGACCACACCGAGGTGGAAGAAGCTTACAACGGAAAAGGAGTAGGCAAGGAAATGCTTCTGGCTGCAGTGGATTTTGCCAGAAAAAACGAGAAGAAGATCATTCCTCTCTGTCCTTTCGCTAAGGCAAGTTTCCAGAAAAGTGAGGAACTTCAGGATGTTTTAGTGAATTAGTCACTGTTTCCACCCTTACAATACAACCCTTTCAGAGAGATTTCTGGAAGGGTTTTTATTTTGATCTAAAAATATTCAATCATCGGAATTTGCTTTGAAAACAACAGTATTTCAAATTCATGATTCCCGACTGATCTTTTTTATATATTTGCTAAAATTTAAAAATCAAGAATGAATCCAGGAACTATCCTTTTGTTATTTGTTTTCGTCTATTTTATCGGCCTTTTGGTAATTTCTTATTTTACCAGCCGGAATTCTGATAACCAGTCATTTTTTATTGGTAACAAAAAGAGTAAATGGTGGCTCGTAGCATTCGGAATGATAGGAACCAGCTTAAGCGGGGTTACTTTTATTTCAGTTCCGGGAACTGTGGGGAAAATGACCGGTTCCGAATATATTTACGGAGGCTTTGAATACTATATGATGGTGATCGGGTTTTTCATCGGATATTTTATCGTTGCCGCAATACTGCTTCCTCTTTATTATAAGATGAATCTGACTTCAATCTATACCTATCTGGGAAAAAGATTTAATGTGGAAGCTCATAAAATTGGTTCTATATTTTTTATTATTTCAAGGGCAATTGGTGCTACGGCAAGGTTATATCTGGTAGTAAACGTTTTACAGATATTCTTACTTGAAGGGTTAGGAGTTCCGTTCTGGGTAACTTCACTTGTTCTTTTGCTGATGGTACTTCTATATACTTTTGAAGGCGGAGTAAAAACGATTGTCATTACCGATACCCTGCAGACTTCTTTTATGATTATCAGTCTTGTAGCTTGTATTGTTTTTATTTTATCCAACCTGAATTTATCATTTGGTGAAGCCTATACCATTCTCGAACAGAAAAACTACACTCACTTCATTAATTTTGATCCCAATTCCAAAACCTTTTTCCTGAAAACCATTCTGGGAGGAATCTTTATTACGATTGCCATGACTGGGCTGGATCAGGAAATGATGCAGAAAAATATCTCTGTAGATAATCTTAAAAATTCAAAGAAAAATATGCTGACCTTTGCAGGAACACTTCTTATCGTGAACCTTGCATTCTTGTTCCTGGGTGGATTATTATACCTTTTTGCATTGCAGTACGGTGCTGAATATGGAACGATAAAAGCTGAAACAGTAACGAATATTTTCGGATTTAAAGATGCAGCAGGAAATATTAAAAATGTAATGGGAGACGACCTTTTCCCGGCTTTATCACTTCAGGGATATTTCCCGATGGCTATTTCCGTTATTTTCATCATTGGATTAATTTCAGCATTATTCCCGTCTGCGGATGGAGCCTTAACAGCTGTAACGAGTTCGTATTGTGTAGATTTACTCAACCTTAATGAAGATAAAACCAAAACTGAAAAAGAAAAGAAACGTCTTCGTATGAAAGTACATTTGATTTTCACGGTAGTTTTCTTTATCCTGATTATGGTCTTCAAAGCGTTGAATGACAAATCTATCGTTTATCTGATCATGGAAATTGCAGGATATACTTACGGACCGCTTTTAGGTCTTTTCGCCTTTGGGATTTTCACGAAGTTTCAGATTTCCAGAAAATATTCAATTCTTACCGTTACTCTTTTAGCACCTGTACTTACCTATCTCATCAATCTGGCTGTTACCACTTATACAGATTATAAAATCGGTGTAGAGCTGATTGTTCTGAACGGATTACTCACCTTCATTGGTTTGTGGCTGGTAAAAAACAAACAACATTTAAGGGTTGTTTAATCTCATAAAAAATGCTGTCCTCAAGATGAAGACAGCCTTTTTATTGTAATCAATGGAGTGAAGTAATTATTCTTTAACCCATTTGATGGTTTTCTCTGTATTCTTAGATTTAACTTTAATCAGATAATCTCCTGTAACAAGGTGAGACAAGTCAAAAGTACCTGTTTTATCATGTTTCAGTTTGTTGTTAGTCTGTGTGAATACTAATTTTCCGCTTACGTCATATACGGTCATATCATATACTTCGTTTGAGTTGGTAAATTTAATATTCAGAATTCCTTTGCTTGGATTAGGATATACTACGAATACATCTTTGTTTGCAGCCGTTTCACTCAAACCCAATGTCTGGGTAATGGTAAAGTTGATAGGATTAATATTGTAAAAAACATTAGTCTCTGCTGCAACCATAATTCTAGCCTGTGTCGTATTTACGTTAGGAAGGGTAATGGTTTCAGAACCGTCGTTCGGAGTGGAACCCAGGATCAGTGTAGGATAAGTAAGACCTCCATCTGTTGAAAGGTAAATATTTACCGTAGCTGCATTCACAGGGGAAGCTGTTGTATTGGCCACATTCCAGGTTATTGTTTGATTAGAATTAGCTACCCAGGTTACCGCTGTTGTAGGTGCAGTTACATTAAAAGGTCCGGAATTTCCATCAACAGTAATGATAGCATCATCGTTGGCTACTCCTGCGCAACCTGCATTATTATCTCTTACAGTCAGCCTGAACTCCATCGTTCTTGCATAAGCCGGCCTAACTTCTCCTTTGGAAACCGTACCATTGATTACATCGGTAAGTTTCGGAAAATATCTGTAAGGAACAACTACAGGCATAAATGATCTGAATATAGCCGCATTTCCTGTAGGTACATTCCAGTCACCCGCTGGCCCTGCATCATTCTGTTCCCAGCAATAAGTAAGTGGATTATTTTCAGTATCAGTTGCAGAACCTGTTAACTTAAATGGTGTTCCCTTTGGGATTGTATAGTCATTTCCTGCATTTACAGTAGGTGCTGTATTAGCCACTGCTGTTGTTACCTGACATGGGAGAGATTCAACTTCTGAAGTAATTGTTTGAAATGAATTCGTATGAAAAATAGGAATACTGTGAGCGTCTAAATTATTGATACTTTCACAAATACCAGCGTAAGCCATGATGGTAATTCCACTTCCCGGTTCTACAGCATCATCTGCGCTTCGGTTTCCTCCACAACTTCCGGTAGTTGCATTAAAGGTATGTTGAGCACTAAACTGGTGTCCCATTTCATGAGATACATAATCAATATCGTAAGGATCTCCTACAGGATTAGAAGAACCGGTAATTCCTTTTCCTTTGTATGAAGAATCACATATACCTGAATCAGCTAATCCACCACCTCCGGTACTAAAGGTATGTCCTATGTCATAATTAGCTGTTCCAATTATTGAGTCAATGACCGTTTGACTTTCATTAATTAATACACTTCCATCATCATTTCCTGTGAAAGGGTCATTCGTATCACTCACAAATATAATATTGTTTTCAGTAGGAATGAGGATCAATCTTACAGCAACCTCTTGTTCATACACTCCATTCACCCTATTTACAGTAGTTACAATAGCAGACAAGGTTTGGGCTACGGTAGGTGAAGCTGATCCTGTTGCTGCTACTGCATATTCTCCAGTACATGCAACTGCTAACCGAAAAATACTAATTTGACTTCCTATGCTTGGAGCTACGGTTTTTTGAGCATTTTTTTTTCCTGATTTAAAATTCTCATCTTTTGATCCACAGCCTCTTTGCTTTTTATCAATTAAATCACCTTTTTTGTAAATGATATAATTATTGATATCCTGTTTTGCATAAGGATCAATATAAGTATCTCCCGATACTATTGATTTTATTTGAGCGTGGAATCCTAACGTTGTAAAATCGAGTTTTATGGTAGCATATTGATCATCTACACCCTGCCCTGTCAAAGTAATAATTTGGGGAAACTTACCGGCTAACTCCGGAGCCATTACTGAGGATTTCCAGATTCTGAATTTTGCTTTCGTTCCATCAGACATTGGTAAAACAATAATTGGGGCATTATCTTTACGTTCATTATCTCTCAGCTCAGGAACTGAGGCAAAATAGTTTTTCAAACCACTCACATCCAGCTTATAAGTAAGAGATTTTTCAGGCTGTACTGTTCTGCTTTTAGATTCAGCTTTAATTGTTCGTTCACTGATTTCAGTAAAGAAATCCTGAGCTTTTCCTAGAGAAATTGATAAAATGAATATCCCTAAATAAAATAGTTGTTTAATTTTCATACAATGATGTTTTTTAAGAGTTTCAAATATAAAAATAAAAACCACAACACAATGAAAAACAGTATTTTACATCAAACAACCATCATAACCAACATAAAATAAATCAAATATTTACATTCGAAAAATAATCATCTATTAATCCATAATAATTATTAAAATTGTTTAAACTTTTATTTCCTGAGAACCGATAGAAAAAACCAAATTACCCATTGAATATTGAGATTTTCGAATTATTACAATAAAAAAATGCTGTCCTCAAGATGAAGACAGCATTTTTATTGTAATTAATGGAGCGAAGTAATTATTCTTTAACCCATTTGATGGTTTTCTCTGTATTCTTAGATTTAACTTTAATCAGATAATCTCCTGTAACCAGGTGAGACAAGTCAAAAGTACCTGTTTTATCATGATTCAATTTGTTGTTAGTCTGTGTGAATACTAATTTTCCGCTTACGTCATATACGGTCATATCATATACTTCGTTTGAGTTGGTAAATTTAATATTCAGAAGTCCTTTGCTTGGATTAGGGTATACTACAAATACATCTTTGTTTGCAGCCGTTTCACTCACACCCAATGTCTGGGTAATGGTAAAGTTGATAGGATTAATATTGTAGAAAACATTAGTCTCTGCAGCAACCATAATTCTAGCCTGTGTAGTACTTACGTTAGGAAGGGTAATGGTTTCAGAACCGTCGTTCGGAGTAGACCCCAGGATCAGTGTAGGATAAGTAAGACCTCCATCTGTTGAAAGGTAAATATTTACAGTAGCCGCATTCACAGGGAAAGCAGTTGTATTGGCCACATCCCATGTTATCGTTTGGGTAGAATTACCAGCCCAGCTTACCGCTGTTGTAGGTGCGGTTACGTTAAACGGTCCGGAATTTCCATCAACAGTAATAATAGCATCATCGTTGGCTACTCCTGCACAACCTGCATTATTATCTCTTACAGTCAATCTGAACTCCATCGTTCTTGCATAAGCCGGTCTGACTTCTCCTTTGGAAACCGTACCGTTAATTACATCGGTAAGTTTCGGAAAATATCTGTAAGGAACAGTTACCGGCACATATGATCTGAATATAGCAGCATTTCCTGTAGGTGCATTCCAGTCACTTGCCGGGCCTACATCATTTTGTTCCCAGCTGTAAGTAAGTGGATTGTTATCTATATCTGAAGCAGATCCTTCTAACCTGAACGGAGTACTCTTAGGGATGGTATAATCACCTCCTGCATTTACAGTAGGAGCGAAATTATTGGTTGGAAGGGTAACCTGGCATGTTGTTGACTGAACTTTCGTTGTGATAGACTGGTAGGATTTGGTATGGAAAGTAGGAATACTGTTAGGAGCTAAATTATTTGTGCTTCCACAAATTCCTGCATAAGCCATGATGGTAATTCCGCTTCCAGGTTCTACAGCATTGGCTGCACTGCGGTTTCCTCCGCCACAGCTTCCGGTAGTTGCATTAAAAGTATGTGGGCCTCCAAACTGATGCCCTACTTCATGCGCCACATAATCAATATCATAAGGATCTCCTACGGGGTTAGGTGAACCGGTAATTCCTCTTCCTTTATTGGAGTTGTTACAGATTACCCCTAATCCGGCTAATCCGCCACCTCCGGTACTGAAGGTATGTCCGATATCATAATTGGCATTTCCTATCAGTAAATCGATCTGAGTCTGGCTTTCATTGATTAATGTACTGGCGTTATTATTTCCGTTAAATGGATCTGTCGTTGCATTTGTAAAGACTACATTGGCTTCACTATCCACTAATACGAGCCTTGAAGCAACTTCCTGCTCATATACTCCATTCACTCTGTTTACAGAAGTTACAATGGCTGAAAGGGTTTGTGCCACTGTAGGAGTAGCTGTACCCGTTGCCGCTACCGCATATTCTCCAGTACATGCAACTGCAAACCTGAAAACTCTAATTTGAGTTCCTACGCTTGGAGCTGTGGTTTTTTGAGCGTTTTTTTTTCCTAGCGGAGTATCATCTTCATCCTTTACTCCGCATGATCTTGGGTTTTTATCAATCAAATCACTTTTCTTGTAAATGATATAATTGTTGATATCTAATTTTGCATAAGGATCAATATAAGTATCTCCTTCTACTACAGATTTGATCTGAGCATGGAATCCAAGTTCTGTAAAATCAAGTTTTAGGGTTGCATATTTGTCATCAATTCCCTGTCCGGTAAAAGTGACAATCTGAGGAAACTGGCTGGCTAATCCGGGAGACATCACTGAAGATTTCCAGATTCTGAATTTTGCTTTCGTACCGTCAGGCATTGGCAATACAATGATTGGAGCATTGTCTTTACGGTCACTGTCTTTTAGTTCAGGAACTGAATTAAAATAACTTTTCATTCCCGCTACATCCAGTGTATAAGTCAATGACTTTTCCGGCTGTACTGTTCTGTTTTTAGGATCTGCTTTGATGGATCTTTCACTGATTACTGTAAAAAAGTCCTGGGCTTTCCCTGAGGAAATGGATATCACAAATATCCCCAAATAAAATAATTGTTTAATTTTCATATATAATATAATGGTATGTAATTTTTATTAACTCAAACATTCAGACCAAAAACCAAAGAATAATTAGTTAAAGGTTTATAATTCAAGATTATTTGAATTATAAAATTAGTTAAATTAATCTAATTATCACATATGAAAATTCAAAAAAAATCAATGTTTGCTTACGAAAAATCAACAATCCAGCTATTACAAAGCATTCTCCTCAATAAATATTTTTCATTTTTTTTCCTTCATTAAAATAACTGATTTTATAGACTTTTCTATTTTAATTATCTTTGATCCGGACGATATTAACCAAATGCAAAATTTAACAGAATAAAAAAAACAAAATTTAAAAAACAATGAAAAAAGTTATTACAATTTTCGTACTTCTATTAACATTCAATTTTATGAATGCTCAGGAAAATTTTGAAGTATCCACATTAAGAATCGGGCCGTTTAAAGTCTTTATGCCCAAGGTTGAAGCCGAAAAAATTGCGGGAACAAAACTTACGAACTCAGGTGGAGAGAAAAAAAACAGGGTAAATTATAATGGCGAAACCATCCAGATTGATCTTTTTGACAACTACATCAATGAAGCCAATCCGAGTGTTCCCTCTATTACTTACATGACGACCACCAGTAAAAAATTTAAAACCAAAAGCGGAATCGGAGTTGGAAGTACCCGAGATGATCTTATCAATGCCTACAGAAATTATCCCAACTTCAGCGTACGTCCGGATTGGGATAAAAATGATAAAACAATTAAAGATTCCGGTTATTTCAATATTGAAGACAGCCAGGCAGGAACCTTATTAAGCTTTAAATTTGTTAACAATATCGTTACCGAAATCTCCGTTTACCTCAATGAAGGCTGTTAAAGGCAGAAAAATATTCAATTCAGTCGAAATCCGGGTTTTCATAATCCGGATTTTTGCATTTCCATAAGCCGGTAAAAAATTGTAAATTCGCATGCAAATAAATCAGATATAATGAGTAAAAGTATCGAAGAGTTAAAAACTCTTACTACGCAGATCAGAAGAGACATTTTAAGAATGGTTCACGCTGTAAATTCAGGACACCCAGGTGGGAGCTTAGGTTGTACAGAGTTCTTTACAGCACTTTATGGAAAGGTAATGAACTATAAACTTCCTTTCACCATGGAAGGCAAAAATGAAGATCATTTTTATCTATCAAACGGACACATTTCTCCGGTATTCTACTCTACTTTAGCAAGATTTGGTTTCTTCCCTGTAGAAGAACTTAAAACTTTCAGAAAATTAGATTCAAGATTACAGGGACACCCTACTACTCATGAAGGACTACCAGGAATCAGAATTGCTTCCGGTTCTCTTGGGCAAGGACTTTCTGTAGCATTAGGTGTAGCTGACGGTAAAAAACTAGATGGTGATCCATCTCTTGTTTACTCTCTTCACGGAGATGGTGAGCTTCAGGAAGGTCAGATCTGGGAAGCATTGATGTATGCTGCTGCTAAAAAAGTAGATAATATCATTTCTACTATTGATTACAACGGACGTCAGATTGACGGAGATACAGATGATGTATTAAGCTTAGGAAATCTTCATGCTAAATTGGAGGCATTCGGATGGATTGTTTTGGAAGAAAAGAACGGGAATGATCTTGAAGCTGTGATTGCAATCCTTGAGAAAGCAAAAACAGAAACTGGAAAAGGAAAACCTGTAGCTATCCTTCTTCATACAGAAATGGGGTACGGAGTTGATTATATGATGGGATCTCATGCTTGGCATGGTAAAGCTCCTAATGATGAGCAGCTAGACACAGCATTCAAGCAATTGTACCTAGAAGCTCCGGCTGATTATTAATTATAAATGATAAATTATTATTGATAAATGATGCCCGTAGAACTTTAAAATATTGTTAATCTGCTATCATCTATCAATGATCAAAAACTTTAGTAAAAATGAAATATACATATACAGAAAAAAAGGACACTCGTTCAGGATTCGGAGCAGGATTAGCGGAACTAGCTGACAAAAATCCTAATGTAGTAGCACTTTGTGCAGACCTTATCGGTTCTTTGAAGATGGAAAAATTCATTGAGAAGGCTCCTGAAAGATTCTTTCAGATTGGGATTGCAGAAGCGAACATGATGGGAATTGCTGCAGGTCTTAGCATTACAGGAAAAATACCTTTCACCGGAACTTTTGCTAACTTCTCTACTTCAAGAGTATATGACCAGATTCGTCAGTCTATCGCTTATTCTAACAAGAATGTAAAAATCTGTGCATCTCACGCAGGTCTTACTTTAGGAGAAGATGGAGCAACTCACCAGGTTCTTGAAGATATCGGGATGATGAAAATGCTTCCTGGAATGACAGTGATCAATACTTGTGATTACAACCAGACAAAAGCAGCTACATTAGCCATTGCAGATTTTGAAGGTCCTGTATATTTAAGATTCGGAAGACCTGTAGTTCCTGTATTTATCCCTGAGGATATGCCTTTCGAAATCGGAAAAGGAATTTTACTTCAGGAAGGAACTGATGTAACCATTGTTGCAACAGGACACCTTGTATGGGAATCTCTTGTGGCTGCTGATGAGCTTGAGAAGGAAGGTATTTCTTGTGAGGTAATCAATATCCACACTATCAAGCCTCTTGATGAAGAGATCATTTTAAAATCTGTTGAAAAAACAGGTAAAATTGTAACTGCTGAAGAGCACAACTACCTTGGTGGTTTAGGAGAATCTGTTGCAGGTATGCTTGCAAGAAAAAGACCCACAAGACAGGAATTTGTAGCAGTAAACGATACTTTCGGAGAGTCTGCAACTCCTGCTGAACTGATGAAGAAGTATAAAATTGATTCTACTGCAGTAAAAGAAGCTGTAAAGAGAATTTTAGCTTAATCTAAGCTATTCTATATAGATAGATAAAATCCGGCGGTTTCTTCGAAACCGCCGGATTTTTGTTTTGAAGATTAACCACCCGTCAAAAATTCTTTGAGTTTTTAATATCTCTCCAGAGGAAGAAAATGGTTATACTTCCATTTTTCATTGTATTAGTTTTTACCCTTCATTATTATTCCGATTGCTGATTCAGAGGAATTCCAATAGTGATTAAAACAGGACATAAGATTTTTTCTATATATTCATCTTCTCTTCTCTGTGAGGCTTTCGAACCAGAAAAATAATTACTGATTCTGTAATTTTTCACAAACTGATTTCTCTTTTTACCGATGGAATAGTAATATCCACCTCTTTCATCATTGACAAAATAGGTCATTTCATCAAAATTCATCAGTTTTTTAGAGAGTAAAAGCTTTCTGTAGATACACTTCTCAGATTTATCAAAAATATATTTCACAGGAATCCTGAAGAAAAGATCAAACAGGAAATAGATCATATAAATGCTCCATAGTCCCATTGCAATTTTAAACGGGTCACCGGACATCTTATCCATAAAATAGTAGATAATCACAGGAAGTGCTATCACTCCCAATACCAGCCACACTATTAAGATGCGCAGGAAATTATAATTGGGCATAAAGCTTATTTCACTTCCGTTTTCTTCAAACTTATAACGGTCTCTGATGTCCATTTTCAGGATTATTAATGTTCATAATATCTTCTGTCTCATTCACCATCTTCTGTATTCCTTTTTGGGTAAGAGCCTGTCCAATCGTAAGGTGTTTTTCTTTACCATCAACTTCAAAATAAATGGACAACACCACATTAGTTGTGATAAAACCCAGATATTTTGTAGCCAGTACATGGAAATTCCTGAAGTTTTCTAAAGGATATGTTCTTGCGGGAACAAAAATCGTATGCTTGCCTGTAATAGTCATTTGATCCATATCAATAATGAATTTCTTGGTAAAGAAATTAATCATAATAAGGGCTACCACAGCAATAATGACATAACTGACAGTTCTTGCACTGTTAAAAATAAGTCCTGCAATAATTAGAAAAATAATACAAAGCACCGTTATAAATACCGGCTGATTTTTAAAAATATATTGGTTTCCTTCTTGTTTATAAAATTGATAGTTGTTCATAATTAATGTAATTGTTATTTATATTTTGGTTAAAGATCTAGTTACTATAAAAAGCAGTTATAGAAATTGCAGTTGATAAGAGGCTTCTGAGACAATTATTTTATCGGGCTTCATATGTATATATTTAAAGTGTTTTTTTAATTCGTCATACTTTTAATTGCCCCAGGTAGCCATCCAGTTCAGATATTCACTTTTGTATTCATTATCATTAAGCCTAATGATAAGATCTTTCAGGTCTTTTTCCTCAAACTCATAATCTGAAACCGTGAAAGTCAGGAAAATATCTTTGCCAGTTATCTTTGTGAAAAAGTTTTCATTTTTAAGTTTTTCCAGTACTTCAATGCAGGTAGAATATAACTTATTCTGAAAACCATCAAACCATTGATCCTCATCATCATGTTTAGTAAGTTCCTCTCTCAACTGAGTACAGATTTCACCAAATTCTTTATCGGCTCCTTCCATTTCATAGGTCCATTCTGCCGGTTCATATTTATAATAAAGAGCATCTTCTTCATCTGCATTTTCTATTGCTTTCATTGTATTGGCAGCAGGACATACCGTCATTGCTCCCTCATCACTATACAGTGCGAAACTATAAATCTCCTCTGCACCATGCTTTTCATACACTTCTAAAAAAGCTTTCTTAGCAGCGTCTTCAATCTGCTGTTTCAAAATTTCAAAATCCATACTTCTTTTCTTTTTTAAAATGGGCGGTAAAATTACCTTTATCCTGTCAAATCAGCTCATTATATTTTTAAAAGGGCTGGTCAAATTCATGATTATAGCTATCCTATTTCCATCATTTTATGATGAACTGTTCTATTATTCATGAAATATCTCTTGTTGATCCATCGTAAAAGTATTATAACCCCAGATATAGAAATCTCAAATATTATCCGATAAATGAAAATTTATCTTCAACCATTTTCCCAATCAGTGGTAAAGGTTTTTCAACATCATTGGCTGCATTAATGATTCCGATAATCATCAATACTAAAGGAATACATCCAAAGATCCCCAGAATTCCAATTTTGGTCGCCATCAACAGGATATTAAGAATGATGAACAATACAATTGAAAAAATAATCAGTCCCAACGACTGCTTCAGATGATACTTTAGAAAGCTGCTCGATTTTTCTTTTCCGATGATGAAGGAAATCAGCCATCCGAAAAGCGTAATGTAAGAGACAATAGATAAGGTTTTGTTGTCCATAGCGGTAAAATTTTTAATTAATATTCTTTGATTTTTTCCGACCCAAAATTGCAGCAGAAAAATGTTCCCGCAGTTATTTCTGCAACTACAAAACATCTTCAACTTAAATGGAAGACGACTACAAAACGTCTACAAAAACAAATAAAATACTGATTATCAACAAAATAAAAACAATCATTATTTCTGATTTTTTAATTCGGAAATTGACAGGTGTCTACAATTTTTGTACTTTCACCCTATGAAATTAAAGTACTCACTTTTATATTGTATACTTTTTATCTGCACCTTATATCCCGCACAGAATACATTTATTGATGGTCTTAAAATTCAATTGAGGGAAGACCATATTTCAACTGCAGAAAAGTTCAAAATTTACAATGAGCTTACAGAATATTACAGAGTCAGTGATCAATATGAGACAGCCGAAAAATATGTTCAGCAACAGCTTGAACTGGCTAAAAAGGAACAGAACTATGCTGAAGAAGTAAAAGCGCTTACCCAAAAAGGAATTATTAAGCTCAATCAGTCTCAGTATGATAAGGTTCCTCCTATCATAGATGCAGCGAATATAATTGTTCAAAAGAGTAATAATAAAACAGCAGCATTATATGCCCATTATCTGAATATCTATTACAACAATACCCTTGGCGAATCTGAAAACACCATAAAACTCATTCAGAAAGCTCTTCCACTGGTTGAAAAACAGCCTTCAGAGACCATGCTGAATGCAAAGCTTAATTATCTTCTCTATGGAGTCTATACAGAATGGAATGATGCTGAAAATGCGACCAAATACGCCAAAAAATCCATTGAGCTTGCTGAAAAATCAGGAAATAAAAACCTGTTGAGTTCAGCCTACTCTGCTCTGGCCGTATGTTATTCTTTTCGATATGAAAAAACGGGAGATTTAAAAGATCTGAAACCTGTTATAGAAATGTGTAAAAAGGCAGCAGCCCTGTATCATCAGTTTCCGGGACATGTTTCGGCTCATGTACAGGCTATGGCATTACTGAACCTGATCAATTATTATCTGAATTATCCTGTCATGACTCCGGAAATCCGTTCGGAAATTCAGAATAATGCCAACGAAATATTGGTTCTTACTCAGCATACAACCCTTAATCAGGGCATTCAGGCAGGAGCACTTGGAGTATTGAGCAATCTTGCATCAAGGGATCAGAATGATGCTTTATCAGAACAATATCTTCTGAAAGCTGAACAGATTCTTCTTACTCAAAAACCGGTGTATTACCATGTGATGATCAATGTTGTAGAAGGTCTTGCTCAATTGTACGCAAAGCAAAAAAATTATCAGAAAGCCTATGAATACGAATCAAGAGTAACAAAATACAGTAACCTTCTCTTTGATGAAGGTCAGGCTGAAACTGCCAAAAGACTGGAAGCTCAATATCAATCTCAAAAAAAAGAATCTGAACTTAGGTCTCTTACCGAAAAAACAGCCAGTCTGAAAAAAGAAAAACTGCTATACATTGGGTTGGGAATCATTGGACTGATGGGTGCTTTTTTCATGTTCCGTTCTTATCATTTTAAACTGCGGTATTCTATAGAAAGAGAAAATACACTTGATACGGAAAAACATGAAGCAGAAATGCAGATTAAGCTTCAAAAGGAAGAACAGGCCAGATTAAAGGCTGAACAGGAACTTCTTACGCTTCAACAGCAAAAACTTCAAAGTGAGGTATTGGCAAGTCAGCTTCATATTCAGCATAAGAATGAAGTTCTGCAACAGCTTCAGACCCAGCTTTCTGATACTGATATTAATATTCAGCAGGTGGTAAAGGGAGAAAACCGTGTAGATAATGATTTTGAAAAGATCAGATTCACCATTCAGGAACTGCATCCGGATTTTTTTAAAAATATCAATGAAAGAGCCCAACAAAAATTGACCGCCCTGGATTTGAAATACTGCGCCTATATTTATCTGGGGATGGATACGAAACAGATTGCCAATCTCCTCAGCGTAGAACCCAAAAGTGTAAGAATGACCAAATACCGCCTTAAAAAGAAATTCGGACTGGATGAACATACTGCTTTAGAATCTTTTTTTCAGGGAGTATTCTCAGAGTAATCAGCAATTTTTAAATAAATAATAAAAGCTTTTTAACTTCGGGTTGAAAAGCTTCATTCCTATTGTCCAAATTCGTTGGTCTTGATCTGTATTTTTTAAAATCATAGTTTTCTAATCAAAATTCATAGGATATTACACTCTTTTATGGAGTAAAAAATAAGATTTTAATACAAACAACAACATTGAAAGCATACAAATTTTGATTAACACCCATTGATTTCAATCTGATTTGCAATCCAATATTATATATTTTCCCATATTGTACAATAGAAAATATTCCCATACAACATCTTATTAAAGTCGGGAATTTTCTTTGGATGATGAGGGTTTACTTTATAGTTTTTCAAATTTCAAATATTTCACCAAACCTCAGCCATCATCAAGAGGAAAACTTGCATTTGTGCATAAAGCAAAATACAAATCATTTACACATTTTATCCCAGTAAAGTGAACTGAATATTTATAGTTTTATCCCATCAACGTTGACGAAATACATTCTTCGCATTTAAACTGCATGTGTACAGTGTATGATAAATGAACAGAATATTTCACCCTAAAGTCAGGGTTTATCTGACATCAATAATTTTCAACAACACAAAAATTACAAACATGAAAAAGTTAATTGGAATGAAGAGCAACTTCTCTTCAACAGAAAACAAAAAATTACAAAGAAAAGATTTAAAATCTATTTTAGGTGGAGATGATTACAAATACGTAGAAACAGATTGTGGTTCTACCTGTTATGATAAAGAGACATGGAAAGATGGAGTTCGTATCAATACTTTACAAATAGATACTGGTGCTAATTAAGGTTAATCAACAGATAGAGGGTTAAAATCCTCTATCTATTATTATCAATTTCTATAACATTCTTCAAGCATTTACATGAATAACCTAATCAATTACACTTTTTTACAATGTCTATGAAAAAAAATATTTGGAACTGTAGATCATATGTTTTATTGGTTTTGCTTTTTATTCATACAGCTTGTAAGAATAGAAATTTAAATTATATAAATTATTATAATAAAATCTATGATATTGACAGTATATATCGTTTAAAAAAAGATACTGTATATGCTATTAAACAATACAAAAAGATATTCAGACAATATTCTCCCAAAAACCAGGAACGAATAAATGAATATGAAAATTACATAAGATTTTCAGATCAACATCATAAAAATTTCGGTGGAAAGAAAAGTCTTTACAAACTTATTCTATTAATTGCCCCTAATTGGAAGTATAAACAAAAAGACACAAGTTTCATACAACTATATCACAAATACGGAATAGGCAAACTGGAAATAGAATTTAAAGTTGAAGAATGGAGAAAAAGCCTTAATCAAAAACTCATAGATTCTTTTGCTGTTGCATTTAAACGTGATCAAAGTAGCCGTATTGAGACAAATTATCAGGACATTACTAAAAATGATAAAAAGAATGCTGAACTTCTAAAATGGATGTTTGATAATTATGGATTTCCAAGTATGCAAAAAATAGGTTTATGGAAAGGGGACTTTTTTATGCCATCAGGGCCGCTGTTACTTCATATGGCCGATTACGAAGAATATCACCAATATTTTAAAACCAAAATATTAGAGTATGTAAAGTCCGGTGACTGTCCACCTCGTGATTATGCTGCGATGATAGATCGAAATAATTTACATAATAAAATACCTTACACTTATGCTGTTTATCAAGGATATGAAAATATAAAAGATTCTGCAAACGTAAACCGTAATCGTAAAAGGATAGGACTACCAAGTTTAAAACACGCTCAATTGATCACAAAAGATTTTTTCAAAAAAATAAAAAATAAAAATTGATACTTATCATTTCTCAAAATAACGAAATAACCACTACAGAAGTTATTAAATGGCTGCTAAAGTTAGGGAAAAGCTTCATACGGGTACATGAAGATGAAATTTTTGATATTAAGATCAATGAAAAACGGATTTATATAGAAAGCCCTAGAAATTGTTTTTTTATTGATGAAATTACCAGTGTATGGTATAGAAGAGGAGGCTTGAAGTTTAATCGTCTGCATTATAAAAATGAAGCAATTCATCTTAATATGAATGAATATCAGCATTGGTTGGAAGATTATGTAATAAAGGTTTTAGAGTCAAAAAAACATATCAATAAGCAGAGCAATAGTGATATCAACAAGCTTATTGTACTTGAGGAGGCTCAAAAGGCAGGACTAGATATTCCTCCTTATTTTCTAGCTGACAACACAAATGATGTCATTTTAAAAAAAACAATCATCAAAACCATTGGTGGAAATCCAAGAATGGAAGGCATACTCAAAGATTCCAGTGGTATGATGTATACAACGGTTATCAAACAAAATGAAAATGAAAATTTTTTTATCACTTTCTTTCAAGAGAAAATTGAAAAACATTTTGAAATAAGAAGTTTCTATCTAAATGGCAAAGTTTGGTCTATTGCTATTTTTTCACAAAATGATGACCAAACTAAGGTTGATTTCAGGAAATATAATGATGAAAAACCCAACAGAAAAGTACCTTATAATCTTCCGAAAAATATTGAGCAAAAAATACATCAACTCATGCAGTCTTTAGACCTCAATTCCGGTTCTCTTGATTTCATTAAGAGTGATAGTCAATACTATTTTTTAGAAGTCAATTCTGTAGGCCAGTTTTTGGGAATGTCAATCCTTTGTAATTATTTATTAGAAAAAGAAATAGCAGAATATTTATGAAAAAAGACTTTACCAACAAAGAAAAGAATAAACTACCACTTACCTTTAAACATATTGATATTGTAAAAAGTAAAAATCGTGAGAAAAAACATTTTAGCATCGTGATTCCTTGTAAAAAATATGATACTGATGCCTATGCAAAACTTAATCCTTACAAGTTTCTGACAAGATTGATATAAAATATCTTACTATATTATGGGTGTCTTGGTGGACAAAAATAGGCAGATTAGGAAACAATGATATTTTCATCGCCATGCCTACATTGCTAAGCCAGCAGTAAACGATACAACAACACCAGCCAAACTGATGAAGAAGTATAAAATTGCGGCTGCAGTGAAAGATGTTGTTAAGAGAATCTCAGAGAAATAATTTTTATTTTAAGAATAAAGTAAAGCATCCAGTTTAGGACATCCTGTAAAATGCAGAAATAAATACCACAAAACAATATTAAAATATAATTTATTTCAGTTACACAAGTCTAAAAAAAACAACACAATCAACTGAATACCAACAAATAAAACTACAATTCTATATAATTATTCATATTTTTGGGAAAAACAAAATGTATGAAAAAAGCTACTTATCGGGATAGAGAAAAGGCCGTTGATATATTATGTCAGGCGTTTACTGATATTCTTATCCCCAACTCTATAAACTTTGGTGTGAAGAATGTTGTATTAATTTTTAAAACAAATTTAAAATTATGTTTGTTTTTGGGGTTCATCTAAGCACAATTATCTATGTTTTAATACTTCTGATTCTTATAGTTATAGCTGCAACTAATTTACTTATTAAGTTAAATCAGAAAGATAAAGCATATTATATTAGATTTCTTCTGTTGTTAATAGCAGGTCTAATTTACAATATTGTTGAAGAATTATTTCCGGATAAAAATTCTCCACTTGATTTAATTACACAGTATATTATTTCTTATACATCAGGATTGGCATCTGCGATTTATTTTGTCTTTTATTTAATAAGAGAATATGAAGTTACATTGGTCAGAAGAGTCGATTTATTTATGCTAGGAGCAATTATTTTTTTCATTTTTATTTGTTCTTTTATTATTCCACTTACTCTCACTAAATCAATAAATATTTCTAGATATATCTTCTTATCGATCGTTTTAATCATATTATTAGTAAACATTATATCAATTCTAAAAAATCAATATTTAAAGTTTAAATCAAATAAGGAAATTTTTTCAAAAGTCCATTCAATTAATGGTGCTGTTGGATTTATAAGTATTGTATTATTTGTATTTACAATTCTTGCTTCATCTGGAAATCAATTTATAGTTCAAACTTTTTATACTTTGGGATTCTTTATTGTTTCCATAGATTATTTTCTATACCCTATTCGTAAGAAGGAAATTAAAAAGAGTATACCATTTGAAAAACTTTCAGTAAGAGAAGCTGAAGTTTTAATGATACTTTTAGAGAACCCGAATTTGAAATATCCAGAAATAAGTCAAAGATTGAATATCTCTGAAAAAACATTATCGACTCATTTATCAAATATTTATAAGAAAACTGAAATCAAAGGTAAAAAAGAAATACAGGAAATGAGTAAAGTATATAAGTATTCATCAACCTGAATATTTTTTTTAAAAATCTAATAATCAGCATATTAACAACCCTTATTTTGTACCCTTAGTAATTTAAGTAAAAGTTTAAGGGTAAAAAATGAAAGTTTTAATAGTTGTTCACTCTATGTTTACAGAAGAAAACACAAGTGATGTTTTTTGTTGATGCGCACAACAAAAAATAAAAGCTGATCAGCAAAAACCCATGTCAGGGATTATATGACAAAATTAAATTTCAAAATTTCAAAAAATTACAAACATGAAAAAATTAAATGGAATGAAGAGAGACTTCTCTTCTTTGGAAAACAAGAAACTAAATGATTTATCAAAAATCAACGGAGGTCTAATGATGGCTGAAACAACCATGCAATGGACACATGAAACTGGAAGCGGTTCTGATACAGGTGTATACAGAGACAATAAATTAGTAGCTGTTATCACAGAGCCTGCCTAAGCATTAAATTTAAACTATTAGGAGCTAAAGAGAGAATTTCTCTTTAGTTCTTTTGATTTTATACGAAATTAGAGTATCAATTAAAAATTTTTCAAAATGTATAATTGTACAAAAAAATACTTTAAAATTAGTAGCGTTTTCCTTGTTGCCAGTTACCTTATTTTAACTTCGTGTCGAAATAATAAGCTTGATTACATTGCATATTACAACCGTGTAAATTCAATTGATAGTATCTACAGAATGAAAAATGATACTCTTACTGCTATAAAAAAATTTAAAAGAGTATTCCGAAATTTTGAGCCACGAAATGATGAAAGAATGGAAGAATACGAAAACTATATTAAGTTTTCAGATAAATACAATAAAAATTTTGGAGGAAAAAAAAGCCTATATAAACTTATACCCTTAGTTGCTCCCTATTGGAAGTTCAAACGAGAAGATACAGATTTTTTTAAACTATATAAAAAATATGGTATTGATAGTATTACAGTAGAGCAGAAGGTCCTTGAATGGAAAAATTCGTTAAACAAGCAACTTATTGATTCTTTTAGGATCGCATTTATCAGAGATCAGGCGAAGGATTCAATGACGGGTCAACAATCACTAAATAATTTTAGAAAAAATGCTGCATTGCTAAAGTGGACATTAGCAAACTATGGCTACCCATCAATGCAAAAAATAGGACTTGAAACAGAGGATGGCGTTTTTATGCCAATGTTGATTTACTTAAATCATATGGCGCAAATAGAAGACTATACATATTTCAAAACCAAACTATTAGACTATGTGAAATCTGGTGATCTACCCCCAAGAGATTATGTAGAAATGATAGAAAGACATGTTCAGGTTAATCATTTAAAACCTGTATATGGTGTAAAAAGTACTGATGAAGAAATTATAAAAGATTCTGTGAATATTAATTACAATAGAAAACTTATCGGGCTGCAAAGTCTCAAAGCTAGGAGAAAAATAACAAAAGAATTTTTAAAGAATAATTCAAAGAAAAAATGATATTAATAATTTCTGATAATAATGATATTTCAACTACAGAAGTTATCAAATGGCTTTTGGTAATGGAGAAAAAATTTATCCGAGTACATGAGGACGAAATATTTGAAATCAAAATTCGGAATAAATCTTTTTTTTTAGAAAGTGCCCGTAGCCTTTTTTTTCTTGATGATATTCATAGTGTCTGGTATAGAAGGGGAGGTTTGAATTTTAAACGTCTTCGATATAAAAATAAGGCTATAAATATCAACATGAATGAAACACAACACTGGCTAGAAGATTATGTGAAGAAAAAACTTGAATCTGTAAAGCATATCAATAAAGAAAGCAATAGTTTGGTAAATAAACTTTTGGTATTAGAAGAAGCTGAAAAAGTAGGGTTAGATGTTCCGCCATACTTTATATCTGAAAATACTGATGATGTTATTTTGGGAAAAACAATAGTAAAAACCATAGCAGGAAACCCTATGTTAGAATTTTTCTATAAAAATTCAAATGGGATGATGTTTACTTCAGTAGTTGAAGAATATGAAAAAGAAAACTTCTTTCCTACTTTCTTTCAGGAAAAAATTGAAAAGGATTTTGAGGTAAGGACTTTCTATTTAAATGGGAAATGTTGGTCCATAGGTATTTTTTCACAAAATGACGAGCAGACAAAAGTTGATTTTAGAAATTACAACTATAAAAAGCGTAATAGAAATATAAGATATAATCTTCCACTCGAGATCGAAGAAAAAGTTCATCAGCTGATGGAGCTTCTTGATCTGAATTGTGGTTCTTTGGATTTTATGAAAAGTGGAGATAAGTTTTATTTTTTAGAGGTAAATCCAATAGGGCAATTTGGATATTTATCAAATATATGTAATTACTCATTAGAAAAAGAAATAGCAGAATACTTATGAGAAATAGATTTGGAGAAAAGCATAAACTCCCATTAACATTTAAAAATATTACGAAATTTGGTAGTAAAGCTAATGCAAAACTTACCAGTAATACTGTATATTTTCTGGAATCTAAAAAATACAACTCTGATTTTTACATTCGTGAAAAACCCTTTAAACCACTTACAAGGCTACTATGAGATATTTTAATATAAAAACACAAAACAAAGACATTAATTTAACGTATATAGTTTTCCCTATTCTTTGTCTATTTATTTCTGCCTGCAAAAATCGAAACTATATTTTATATTACAATAAGGTAAATGAAATTGACAGTATTTACCGCACAACACATCAACCGGAAGAAACTATAAAACAGTACCGAAAATTATTCCGAAAATACCACCCAAAAAATCAGGAAAGAATTAAAGAATATGAGACCTATATCAAGCTGGCAGATCAGCATCATAAGAATTTCGGAGGAAAGAAAGGTCTATATAAGCTTGTCCCTTTAATTGCTCCTTATGAAGGATCATATGGAAGTTATTTCGGGTTGTTTCAAAGGTATGGTATAGATAGCACCGAGGTAAAACAGAGAATTGCAGATTGGAAAAAAGGTTTAAATAAGATACTCGTAGACTCCTTCAGTATTGCTTTCACGCGTGATCAGGCTGAAGGTAGAAGAAACTTTCAACTCATGAAAAAAAATGACAGGATAAATGCACAGTTGTTAAAATGGACCTTTGAAAACTATGGTTACCCTTCGGTACAAAAAATCGGTCTCATTGGAAATGATGGTGTATTTATGCCCATGCATCCCTTATTCAGTCATATGGCAGGTGAAAAAGAATATCCCTATTTCAAAGCAAAAATGCTGGAATATATAAAATCCGGAGACTGTATCCCAAAAGACTACGCTAATATGGTAGACCGGCACAATCTGCAAATCAGCAAGGAGGGAATCTTATATGGTATGTACCTAACCTATGATGCTATTGTGGATACTATAAAAGCCAATCAGGAAAGAAAAAAAATAGGCATACCCAGTATTCAACATTCTTCTAAAATCACAAAAGATTACTTTAAAAAATGATCCTTATTATTTCCAATAACAACGAAAGAACCACTAATAAAATTATAAAATGGCTCCTTCAAATGAACAAGAAATTTATCCGTATACATGAGGACGAAATTTTTGAAATTAAAACGGAGAACAAGAAAATATTCTTAAAAAGCGACAGAAATACTTTTTTTCTGGACGAAATCAATAGTGTATGGTACAGAAGAGGTGGATTAAACATTAAACGCCTCAGCTATACAAACCCTTCCGTAAACGCTCATATGAATGAAGTGCAGCATTGGCTGGAAGATTATGTAAGGGCAACACTTGAGTCCAAAAAGCATATTAATAAAGAAAGCAACAGTGATGTTAATAAACTTCTAGTGCTCGAAAAGGCTAAAAAAGTTGGGCTGGAAATTCCTGAATATTTTCTGGCAGATAATACGGATTTGGTCTCTTTAGATAAAACCATTGTGAAAACCATTGGTGGAAATCCCATCTTAGATAATATTGATGAAGATTTAAATGGTATAATGTATACTTCAACAATACAAAAAAGAGAAAAAGGAAAGTTCTTCACTACATTCTTTCAGAATAAGATTGATAAGGAATTTGAAATCAGAGTATTTTACCTTAATGGAAAGTGCTATTCAATGGCGATTTTTTCTCAAAATGACGAGCTGACCAAGACAGATTTCAGAAAATATAATTTAGAAAAACCTAACAGAAATATCCCTTACACACTTAGCATTGACATTGAGGAAAAAATTCATCTTCTGATGCAGACATTAGATCTTAATAGTGGTTCACTGGATTTCATCAAAGGAAAAGATGGTACTTTTTATTTCTTAGAGGTTAACACTATCGGACAGTTTTTAGGATTATCTCATGTATGCAACTATTCGATCGACAAAGAAATTGCCAATTACTTATGAAAATTAAAGTTAAAGAAAAAAACAAGCTTCCGCTTACCTTCAAGCATATTGAGCCTTTCAATGATCAGAAACTTAAAAAGCCTAATGATGTAATCTACATTTTAGAATGTGAAAAATATCAGACCAATTTCTATATCAGAGAAAGACCCATCAAATCACTGAATCGGTTATTATGAAACATTTTAATATAAAACCCCAAAAACCAGATATTAATTTTAAGTATATAACTTATTTGATTCTTTGTCTATTTCTTTATGCCTGTAAAAACCGAAATTACCTCTTATACTATAACAAGGTAAACGAGATTGACAGTATTTACCGAATGGCTAATAAACCTGAAAAAGCCATAAAAAAATTCAAAAAACTATTTCAGAAGTATGAACCAAAAAACCAAGAGCTTACTGAAGAATACAAAACTTATATTAAACTTGCTGATCAGTACCATAAAAACTTTGGCGGGAAAAAGAGCCTATACAAGCTTATTACACTAATAGCTCCCTATGGTAATGAATATAAAAAACTTTATCCTCTCTGCAAGAAATATGGAATAGACAGTCTGGAAATCAACCAAAAAGTAGCCGACTGGAAAAAAAAACTGAATAAAAGGCTTGTGGACTCCTTTACTATAGCGATGATCCGTGACCAGGAAGGGCGGCCTAAGAATATCCCCCTTGTATATAAGAACATTGAAAAAAATGCAGATCTTTTTTTCTGGACATTTGGACATTACGGATTTCCTGATGGACAAAAAATAGGTAGATTAGGAAACAATGACGTTTTCATTGCTATGCCCACATTATTAAGCCATATGATTGGTTCAAAAAAATACCCTGAATTCAGAAAAAAATTATTCGAATATGTAAAATCAGGTCATTGTTCTCCACAGGAATATGCCTTAATGTCTGATACCTATGATTACTATAGAAATACTGCTGTACGATACAGTTTACGGAACAATAATCAGGATTCTGTCCGGATTAACCGCAACCGTAAAAGTATTGGCCTACCCAGTATTAAACATTCATCTAAAATCAGAAAAGATAAAATTAAGAAAAATTGACAACCCACATGTATCAAAATAATGAAAAAAACTTTACCTAACTTATGAATTATTTCAACTTATTCTCAACCATCCTCATCACCAAAGGCGCCACCAGAATTCTTATTTCAGATCTCCAAAGGAATATATCAGAATTGTATCCACTGGAGCTGCATGAGGTTATTATGGAACTGAAAAAATATTCCATTGAAGATTTGTTGAAGAATTATGATGAGGAGTCCAGAGAAATCGTTCAGGAATATCTCAGCCTTTTGTTAGAAAAAGAGTATGGATTTATAACAGAAAATGATTGGGACAGGAATTTCCCTCCTCTCTCCTATGAATATCATGAACCTAGTACAATAACCAATCTTTTCCTGGAGATGGAAGATATTAAGATCCTAAAAAAAATAAAATCATCGGTAGAAAACCTGGGAATTAGACATTTGGTTATTTATAGTCCGAAACCTTTAACCTCAAAGGATTTTATAGAAATTGATAAAACTTTTACCACCTCAGTCTTATCAGGAATAGAAATTTTTTCTCCGTTTCATCAGAAAATTAACCTATCTTTTATACAGGCTCTCCAAAAAAATACAGTCAGAATATACAGTCTCATTTTCTACAATTGTTCGAAACCTCCTTTCAAAGCTAAAGATGAATACAGATTCTCGCTGCATTTTCTGAAAGATGATCTGCAACTCTCTGCCTGTGGAAAAGTGGAACTGAAGTACTTCAATACCAATATTCCTAAAGTTATTGAAGCGATTAACCATAATTCCTGCCTGTATAAAAAGATGGGTATTGATCGAAACGGCAATATCAAAAACTGTCCTCTTATGAAAGAAAGCTTTGGAAACATCAATACACAGAGTCTTGAAGAGGCAGTCAATCAACATGATTTCAAAAAATACTGGAACCTCACTAAAGACAGTATTGAAATCTGTAAAGACTGTGAGTTCCGTTATGTCTGCACAGACTGCCGGGCTTATACCGAAAATGCTCTAAAAAACAAAAAAGGCATCAATGTATCAAAACCTCTCAAATGTGGCTATAATCCCTATACAGGAGAATGGGAGGATTGGAACAGTAATCCTTTAAAGCAAGAAATTTTCCATTCATTGGGATCGTAGATAATGTTTTTTCCTCTTGTTAATCAAAAACCGCTTTTAAATTTGATTTAAAAGCGGTTTGTTATCTTGTTGTATTTGATTTAATCCTTATTTAAAAAACTTCCATTTCGGGATAATGGCAAGCATTCCGAATCCTGTAAACAGGAAAAGATTGGTTACATCTGTATACAGGAATGTAGACAGGTAATAATTGTGCATAAAGAAATGCAGCACCAGTAAAGCGGGGAACATAAAAATTCCTGCTTTTCTGTAGAAGAACATCAGCACCAGCCCGATTACCATCAGTACATCAATAGAAAATATCACATAAAAGTACCACCTCGGAATCTCCAGATATTCGTGCTGCAGATATTCATCCACATCTATTCCAAGTCCCATTACGGTAAACAACATCAAGGCAGCAAATGCCAGTATGAATCCCCATCCTTTCTTCGGGTCTTCGTCAAAATAGCTGTATTCTTCCATACCTACAAAAATAAAGAACTTATGAGAGATTTCATAAGTTCTTTTATAATTATTCGTTTAAAATTTGACTTACACAGAGATTGCGTTGATCAGTCTGTTTTTGTCACTTAAGAATTCCTCCATAGAGATCATACTTTCAGTTCTCATTACATCCTGAATGTCATCGATCTGGTAAATAATTCTTTTAGCATCATCCGTATTCTTAGCTCTTACTTTACAGAAAATATTATATTTCCCGGAAATAACGCTAGCTTCGATTACGTTAGGTAAAGTTGACAATTCTTTCAATACTTCCTGAGTACGGTTTGATTTTGTCAAAAGGATACCTATGAAAGCTGTAAAGTGATAATCCAGCTTACCATAATCGATGTTAAGAGATGATCCCAAAATAATACCTGCATCTTCCATCTTTTTCACTCTTACGTGAATTGTTCCAGCAGAAACATCCATCTGCTTTGCAATTTCAGTAAAAGGCATTCTTGTGTTTTCTACTAAGAAATCAAGAATCTTCTTGTCTATTTCGTCCAGTTGATAGTTCATATTAGTTAAATTACAATTTCTTTAAAAAATCTATGTATTTTTTGCAAATTTACGAAAAATAATTTAACTAAAAAATATATATCAAATATTAACAATAATTAACACAGATGATAAAAATCATTAAAATATTCTAATTATTTAGCATTTGATTTTATAGAATCTGTTTTTATTTCACCTTTTGCGTCTGAAGTTTTTTTGTCTTTTTTCTTCTTTTTAAACAAAGAATTGAAGCTTTTACTCCACACTACCCCTCCTCCATAGGCTTGATTAGCAGAACCGTTTGTACTCACCATTCCGATGTTTGTAGGCTTGGAATAAGCGCGTATAACTAAAGAACCATCATTTTTCTTAGACAAATCATATTCTACAGACCCTTCGGTGGATAGATAATTGTTTTGGGCACCATCTGTTTTTGATAAAGGAATACCTAGCCCGGTCTTGATATTAACTCTTGGGGAAAGGGCTACACTTACTCCTGCATTGGCCCTGTCTCCAAAATTGGAGTTCTGGTCTCCTTTTACATAATTAAGGTCGATCTGGAATTCATTACTCATGGTATTAAGAACAGATCCCAGCTGTTTCAGAAGCATATTATATCCCGAAGATTCCGCAACATTTCCTACGTTCACATCAAATCCACCAGAGTTCGAGACGTTGAAGGTACTCAATAGGAGTACAGATCCGAACTGAAGAACTTTTTCTCCTTCCTGGCTCATTTTCGCAGCTAAGGTCTCTCTTACCTGACTGGATACATCCATTGCCGTCACATTAAGATCAATCTGAGGATCTACCAACGACTGGGTAATATGGGCCTGCAGCAAGATACTGATAGGCTGTAGTTTCCCCATACTAAGATATTCTCCGGCATTGGAAACCATTCTTATATAATTGGCATTAATATCTAATGCAGGCTTCATAGCATCCCCATCCCATCTGATGCTGCTGTTTCTTTCAATCTGGAATGTTTTGTTAAGGATGGCTTTAGAAACAAATGTTCCGTTATCCACTTTATAGGTGCCGCTCATGGCAATATTCCCCTGTCTGTTCATGTGAAACCTCAAAGGATCAGCTGATCCTTTTACGGTAATATTACCTACATCATCTCCTACCAATACATTCACAGTAGTTCCTTTATCTACAGCCAGATTGAAATCAATATTCATGTTGGCCCCAGTTTTTTTCTTCTCTTCCAGTGTAATCAGACCGTCTTTCCCTTCTTTCAGGAACCTCAGCATTTTAAATTCTTCAACATTGGAAGTAGAACTGGAGTTAAAGGTAAAGGTACTTCCATTAAGAGCCTTCATATTAGGAGTCGTTATACTCAATCCTGAAACAGGTCCGTCTACGTACAGATCTCCCTGTCCATACACTCTTCCCCAGAACAGGTCAAAATCTTTTTGTGTGGTATTCAGCATCAATAGGTTATCCGCTCTCATTACGAGAGATACCCCCATTGAAGAAAGGGTTTCAAACTGGATTGCACCGGAAATATTCCCTTTAGAATTGGTTCTTCCGTCGTGTACTTCAATATTATTGAGAATCGCAAGTCCTTTGGTCAGCTGAATTACTGTATCATCAAATGAATAATCTACCCCGGTAAACAGAAGTTTCAATCCAAAATCTTTTAATGCAATATCTCCACTATAATCAAGGTTGCTCAGCTTTCCGTTAATTTTAAGATCTCCTGTCGCTTTCCCACGTAAATTTCCGAAAATAGTCTGCACAAACTGCTGCGTAAATGAAAGATCAAAATCACGCATTTCTGCTGTAAGATCAATGATCGGAGAAGAAGTATTATTATTAACGGTTCCTGTAAGATTAAGACTGTTATTTCCCAGTACTCCTGCAGAATGAACTTTTACATCAATATCATACACATTCAGTGAGAACCCATTGGTAGCAGAGATAGAGATATCTCCCATATCATTGCCATTCATCTTGATATCATCAATATTAAGATCTACCAGTGGCTGAAGGGTACTTTTATCCATTTTGATCTTAACACTTCCGTTGGCAAGACCTTTAATATCCATTGTATTTCCTCCGGACTGCATATCCAGAAGCTTTTCTACAGCAAAATCATTGATATCAGCGTCTACGTAAAAATCTTTTGCGGATTTAAACTGTGCTTCTTTAATAAACAAAGCACTCTTATCAGAATACACTCTTAAATTCCGGATATCAAAGTCTCCGGTTTTCTTCCTGTAAGTAATGGAATGATTCAGTTCAGGACTTGTATCTATAGCCCAGGTAACTTCATTGAATTTCACTTCCGTAGGTTCAAACCTAAATACATAATCACCTGCAGCATCGGTAGACTGATCTACGTTAATGGCATATTCTTTAAGCTTTTCATTCAATTCATCATCAGGACTTCCATGTTTGAATACAGTTACTAAATGAAGGGTATTCCCATTCTCATTATTTCCTTTAAGCTCAAAATCTTTGATCACATTTTTATTATAGAGGACTCTGTTGATTTTAGCGTACAATTGCTGATTAAGATCTGCCGTGTTAATTCTCACCTTAACACTATCCACCATAGCACTGTCTCTGTTGATATTCTTCCTGTCATTCACTTTGTAATCAGGACTGGAAGCAGCCAGTGCATTATCGGCATCTGTAATTTCTTCCTCCTTCGTCATCATATATTTTAAAGAAGCCGCATCAAGATTCAGGATCAGGTTATTTGAGTTTCCGTCATATTCGCCTTCCACAAGAGCTCCCTGTGGCAATCTCAATTCAGGTAGGAAATAATTAACCAATCCTTGCTGGACATCAAATTTCAGCGCAAAATTCTGTCCACGGTATAATTTTCTTGGCGGTGGCCCCACTAATATTTTCCCTAGTCCGTTTTCTACCATTCCGGCAAGATCTGCAAGACTATATTTTCCTGAAATTTTACCTGTAGCAGCTCCCGGAGCATCTACATCAATCACACGGCTGCCTGCTTCTACAAATGTTTTTAGCTTGGCATTCGGAATATTATATTTTTGGGTAGCTGTAGCAAAATAAAGATTATTAGCATTCACATCCAGCGTAAGGTCATTAATGGATGACATGGCCATCTTTCCATCCACCTGTCCACTGACCACCTGAGTACCAGGTTTATTGGTGAAATAATTCATATTCAGGTACGTGACATCTGCATTCACGTCCATTGCTATTCTTGGAGTACTGAAATCTATTAATCCTTTGATGGTAGCTTTCGCCTGTTCATCATTAACAGTAATCAGTCCGTTATATTTTTTATGATCCAATAATCCGTCCAGATACAGATTATTGATCGTTTTATCCATAATTTCAATACTTGCAATCTGGGATTTCGTTGTCAGACGCATGGTATTCACATCAAAGCTTTGCCCGTTAAGATCAAATTTACCGGAAATTAAACCTACCGTTTTATTCTTTGTGATCACAGAAGTATTAAGATCTTTCACATCAAGATACCCGGAATATTTTGGCATGGCAGTACTGTACCCCGTTAAGGTAAGTTTGGAAATTTTCGCCTGCCCAATTCCGGTCATTAAGTTTCCACTGTCTACATAGATCTGATCAGGATTTACTTTTGCCGTTCCATTGTATTTCAGTTTTCCAAAATCATCGGCAAAATTTTTCATCTTTTTGGAGATAAAAGAAGGCATCATTGCTTTTAAATCCTTGTAAGTAAAATCCGTGGAAAGTTCTTTCGTTTCAATAGCAAAATGTCCTTTCAGCAGGTTATCAACCTTCATTGTTTTGGTAGCAATATTGACATCAGGATTTCTGATCAGGAAGTTTTCCAGATGAAATTTGTTTAAAGGTCCTGTCATTATCCCCGAAAGATTGAACGGTTTGATATTATCCCAATTGGTTACAAAATAACTGATATCATAACCACTTAACTGACTTCCCTGTTTGATATTCATATCCCATCGTACCCTGTCAGCAAAATCTGCCCAGGATCCGTCGTGAAGGTTGAATTTAATATCTCCCTGAAGTAAAGTATGATCTGTATTAAGGGTAAGATCTTTTAATGATAAAAACTGCTTCGTTAAAGACAGTTCGGTTGAAAATGTATCTACGATATGGGCTTTTCCCCATCTTGAAGTTACAAAAGACATATTATTAATCAATGCCGAAACATTCGGGCCATTGACTTTTACATTCGGGGCTTTTAAGTTGAATTTTGTAGCAGTAAGCCATTTTCCCTGTTCACCGGGAGAATTTTCATTAACAATAGAAACTTTGGAATCAATAATCTGGATTCTGGAATTCAGCTGAAAAGGAGGTTTTTTCGGATCTCTTTTCTTTCCGTTATCAAAAAGGTCTACGAATCTTACAAAATTGGAAATACTGTCGCCTTTATAAGTAATTACCTTCACATCGGCATTAACAAGAGCAAGAGAATTGAAACTTAAAGAATTGCTGCTTCCTGAAATGGCATTTACTGCCAGAGATATCCAGTCGGAATCTGCACGAAACTCACGGGCTGTGATAAAATTAAAACCTTTGTAATCTTTTACCTTTAACCCTTTTATGGTTACATCTCCGAAATAGTTTACATCTACACTTTCAGTAGAAAAATCGGATTTAAAATCATTATTAACCAGTTTCAATGCTTGATCAGCTGCCCATTTCTTTGTCACAGGAAGATTGATCGCAATCAGTACTCCTCCAACGAGAACAATGCCCAGCCAAAAGAGAATCAAGAGCAGTTTTGCCCACCAGGTATAGCTGGTAACATCTTTCACAGCCTGCTTCCCAAACTCTTCAGCGGTTTCCACAGGATGATGCAGGGCATCTGAAGCCAGCTCAGATGCTTCCTTCACTGTCTCCCGAACTTTTCCCTCTACATTTTCGACAGTTTTCTGTACCTGATCACCTAGGTTTTCAGCTACTGATTTTTTATTCTCATTCTCGTTATTATTCTCTAACTTTGCCATTATTATGAGCGACTCTATAATTTTAGGTATTGAATCGTCCTGCGACGACACCTCAGCAGCTATCATCAAGGGAAATTCTATTCTTTCAAACATTGCCGCGAATCAGGCCATCCACAAAGAATATGGTGGTGTTGTTCCTGAATTGGCTTCACGGGCCCATCAGCAAAATATTATCCCCGTTGTTGAAAAATCTTTTTCCAAAGCAAATATACAACAAAATGCTATCTCAGCTATAGGATTTACACGCGGACCCGGACTTTTAGGATCTCTTCTTGTAGGAACATCATTTGCTAAGTCTTTGGCTATGAGCTTAAACGTTCCATTAATTGAAGTAAATCACCTTCAAGCCCACATTTTGGCCCATTTCATCGAAGATGCAAATCCTGTGCCGCCTGCCTTTCCTTTCTTATGTCTTACTGTAAGTGGCGGACATACCATGATTGTATTGGTGAAAGACTATTTCGACATGGAAATCATTGGAAAAACCATTGATGATGCCGCAGGAGAAGCTTTTGATAAAATAGGAAAAATCTTTGACCTTGATTACCCGGCAGGGCCTATCATCGACAGACTTGCCAAGGAGGGAAATCCTGATGCTTTTAAATTCAACAAACCAAAGCTGGAGAATTACGATTATTCTTTCAGCGGAATTAAAACTTCTGTGTTATACTTCATCCAGAAGGAAGTCAGAAAAAATCCGGATTTCATCAAAGAAAATCTGAATGACCTTTGTGCTTCCGTACAGAAATCTATTATTGAAATCTTAATGAATAAGCTTGAAAAAGCGGCCAAAGATCTTAAGGTGAATGAAGTGGCCATTGCAGGTGGTGTTTCTGCCAATTCTGCTCTGAGAAAAACAATGGAAGACAATAAAGAAAGACTGGGCTGGAATATCTACATTCCCAAATTTGAATATACAACAGACAATGCTGCTATGATTGCCATGGTAGCGAAGTTGAAATTTGAACGTGGAGAATTTACAGATTTAAGGACTTCTGCAACGGCAAAATACGATTTATGAAAATACTCTTAGAAGAAAAAGTACTGGGAACACATTCTAAAAAGAATTCGAAATATTACTGGATACTGGAAACAATTACAGGAAAAAATGACAACCCGGAGAATTCTTTAGATGATTTCCCATCAAGTTCTGAGACGGGATATATTCAGGACATAAAAGATGAAGTTTTAAAATTAATCAATTCTGAACATCTTTTCAGTTTCCCATACACTCCAAAGGAAGGAGATTATTTATCAATCAAAAACAATTTGAGAAAACAGGAATACCTGAATTTGATTTTCATTAATAATACCTGGATTGAAGAAATATACATGTGTTCTTACCGGGAATGTGATACAGATATTTATACAACCATCAAAACAGGAGTTGCCTTTATAAGTCAGGATATATGAAATTATTTTACGGAGAAATAACGGATCAAAAAGTTGTCATCAATGATGATGAACAGCAGCATATCGTGAAAGTTCTGCGAATGAGGGATGGCGAAGATATTCATGTGACAGACGGAAAAGGAAAGCTGGCATCCGGAAAACTGATTATAGAAGGGAAGAAAGCTGGTATTGAAGTTTCTGAGATCAAAGAAAACCTGCCGCAATTCAATCCTAAACTTCATATTGCGATTGCGCCTACTAAAAATATTGACCGAATTGAATTCTTTGTGGAAAAAGCCGTGGAGATGGGGACTTCAGAAATAAGCATTATCATCACAGAGAAAACAGAACGTAAAAACATCAATATTGATAAAATCAGAAAACAGGCTATTGCCGCATCAAAGCAAAGTTTGAGATTCCATTTTCCGGTGATTAATGACGCGGTAAAACTTACTGACTTTCTGAAAAACACTGATCCGGAACATACTTTTGTAGCCCACTGCCATGAAAATCTGGAAAGAATAGATCTTAAAAATATTCCTCAGCTGGAACAGCTTACCTTTCTCATAGGTCCGGAAGGCGATTTTTCTGAAAAGGAGATTGCATTTCTGGCAGAAAACAAAGTAAAGGCAGTATCCCTTGGAAACCAAAGACTCAGAACAGAAACTGCCGGAGTTTTTGTCGCTGCATGGAATTATTATAATATGATATAAATAACAAAAAGAGAAGCTTAAAAACTTCTCTTTTTTTATTTCCGATTCATTACTTCCAGTCAATATTATTCTCTCTCAGATATTTTTCAAAAATCTGCTGCCCGCTTCTCATAGAATTTACAGCCCAAAGGATTTTCATCCTTAAAAGCTTTTCTTCATTTAATTTATAATCAATATCAGATTTTATCAGCTTTTGTTTCAGTTCATACATACAAATTGAAGCCGCTACAGAAACATTAAAGCTTCTTGTAAATCCATACATCGGAATAGCCAGTGTTTCATCCGCAAAATCTAAAATTTCCTGGGAAACACCTTCCATCTCCGTTCCAAAAACCAAAGCAATGGGTTCTGTAATTTCATATTCAGGAAGCATTTTAGCATTGTTTTCCAACGAAACCACTACAATTTTATATCCTCTGTCTTTAATATTCTGAAAGGATTCCATATTTCTGGGAAGTTTTTCAACCTCAACCCATGTATCCGCCCCTTTGGTTACGCGAAGATTCGGTTCAAAACTATATTCTTCCTGCAAAGCCACCACTTTATGAAAGCCACAAGCCTCTACAGAGCGTACAATAGCAGCTGCATTTCTAAACTGATAGACATCTTCCACTACCGGAAGCACAAAGTCTGAACTCTCCTGAGAGAAATGTTCAATTTTCGCCAATCTTTCTTCGGTTAAAAACTGTTTTAAATATTCATAAGTCTGTGCTAAATCACTCATCTGCATTTCGTTATTTATTTCAATAGCCTGATGAAATTCCCATGATAATCCTCTTATTTTCATAAAATTTTACCCTAAGCGTTTCATTCATTTTCAAATCTTTGCAAATTAACGTAATTTTGACCTATGAACCCTCATCGGGCTCCAATTCTTAATTAAAATTAGTACATGAAGCGAAAAGTCCTGCTCATCTATACCGGTGGAACCATCGGAATGGAAAAAGATTATGAAACCGGAAGTCTCCGTGCCTTTGATTTTGGAAATATATTTGAAAAGATGCCTGAAATGAGACTCATGGAATGTGAAGTCTTTGTTCATCCTTTTGCCAAACCACTGGATTCTTCGGATATGGGACCTGAAGAATGGAGAGTAATCGCCAATTATATTCACAAAAATTATGATGATTATGACGGTTTCCTGATTCTTCACGGAACAGACACCATGTCTTACACCGCATCAGCATTAAGCTTCATGCTAAAAGGATTAAGAAAACCGGTCATCATGACGGGTTCTCAGCTTCCCATTGGTGACCTGAGAACGGATGCCAAGGAAAATCTTCTGACAAGCCTTTATTACGCAAGCCTTTATGAAAATGATGAAGCAGTGATTCAGGAGGTTGCCATTTATTTTGAATACAAATTATTAAGAGGAAACAGAACATTGAAATATTCTGCAGAGTATTTTGATGCCTATTCAAGTCCGAATTACCCAATCCTTGGACAGTCCGGAGTTCATTTAAATATTCTTAAAGACAACTTATTCCGTTGTGACCCGAAAGTAGAATTTCATGTGGATGAACATATTTCTGAAGATATTTTATTCTGGAGAATTTTTCCGGGAATGCATCTGAGCCACTTCAGAGAAATCCCTAAAATGAAGGTTCTTATTCTTCAGGTTTTCGGCTCAGGAACTATTTTCAGCAGTGCAAAAACCCAGGAAACGCTTCAGGAAATCAGAGATAACGGAACGGAAATTGTGGTGGTAAGCCAGTGTATTTCAGGAGGCATCTCATTTGGAAAATATGAAAACAGTAATATCTTCTCCAGAATCGGAGCCATCAGCGGAAGGGATATGACGGCAGAAACAGCCATTACCAAAGCCATGCATCTTATTGATAACCCAAGCTACACCGGAAGCTTTGCCGATAATTTCACCAGAAGCCTTTGTGGAGAAATTACAGATTAATTTGTAAGAATAATTTGGATATTCCAGAAAATACACTATTTTTGCAATCTCAAAAAGAAAGGTGTCCGAGTGGTTGAAGGAGCTACCCTGGAAAGGTAGTATACGGGTAACTGTATCGAGGGTTCGAATCCCTTCCTTTCTGCAAGAAATTAAAGCCTGTGCTAATGATTAGCACAGGCTTTTTTGTAATTCATATTCTATGATTATTTACCTATATTCACGATAGGTATTTCTACCCAGTCTGATAATTGGTCATTTATACGTTACCTTATGTGCTTTGCCCTTCGTTACTTTGAAGTATAATCTAATCACCTAAAAACCAAACTAATATGACATCAACAAGTGTAAATGCAAATTCTTCCGGTCAGGTAATACTTGGAAACGGAGCACAGTTCTGGGTATATCTTTCCCCACAAAATGACACCTCTAAAATGATCTCTACATGGCGAGTAACTTTTTCCCAGGGAAACTGGAGCGATACCATTTCCAGTGAAAATCCTACCCAACAGATCCAGACTCCTCATCTTTCCGGAATCTTTGAAATCAAGGTAGAATTATTAAGCGGATCTACCGGTACATGGCGTCAGATTCCTCCTCAACAAGGGAGTCATAATGAAATAGGCTGCAATTCCAACTGTGCTTCTATGGTAGGAATTGTTGCAGACAGTATAAATCCTCCTATCGGAGCTATTAATGCCCATTTCTGGACAACATGGGATGCTATGTGTAAAACAGGAGTATAACCTCAAGAGCCTTAACAAATTTATACCATTCTATTACTGCAGTATTTGCGGCTGGCAGATGAAACCCATTATTTGCCAGCCGCAAAAGATACTGTAGTATTTATTAATAAAATCTAGTTTTTCTCATATACATAAATATGTACATTTCCTGGTAAAAAAAACAGGTCACTCGTTCCATTCGGGCCTACATGAGCTAATCTTTTGGCATATATTCCTACATTAAAATTCCCGACAGGTACATTTCTAAAGACAAAAGATCTGAAATTACCTTGTCTGGCATTAGAAAAATTACTTCCATCTAATGCTAGAACTCCAGAATCAATAACACCAAATTCTCCCGATGGAATTACGATATTGGCCAAAAAGGAATAGGATATTGAAGATGTAGAGGAAAACACAGTACAATAACTATCTATATCAATATATACTACCACAATATTATTGGGGTTACTTACCGTTATTCCACTTTTAACACCCAGTACAAGAGAAGCGCCATTTTCATTACTTACATTCATTAGAACTTGATTCGTTACAAGTTCATTAAATGACCTCAATGTACTGCTGGGTCCTACTATATCTCCCAGATTTTTCCAGACCGCCGGGTTTCCGGTACCCTGTGACACTAAAATCTGATTACTGAGTCCGGATGATCCGGCTGTACTTGCAGTCCCTCCAAGGTTAATTTCCCTAGTCACCTGAAGTGATCCGTTAACATGCAGCGTCTTTTGAGGGGTTGGTGTGCTAATCCCAACATTACCAGCCTGCGAAAAGGCCGACCCGGAACAAAGCGTCAAACCTATCAACAGTAAATGTCTGATATTTCTGTAAGTAAATTTTTTTTCTTTCATCGTAAATCTTGTTAGAAGGTTAATATTCGATATTACCTTACAAAATTAATCATGACCCTTAGTTTTATTATAAAATTACATACATCTGATATACAGCATAATAAAATTTACATACACCTCATGTACATCATTTTAAAAAACATCAACTTAAAAACATCAAATGAAGCAAACAATACCACAATATCATCCATTATATGGCTTTATCACAACCCAAAAGACTATATACCATTTTTTATTTCATCATATCCTGAGTTTATTTTTTTCTAATATGGGAGTGAGTGACATTCATAAAGTATGGGAAGATTTTCAGTTAAGAAACACCACCAGGAGATACATTTACTATTTTTCAAAATACATCTATATCTTTCAATATTTTAGAATATTAGTTAGACTCATACAAATAAACATGTATATTTCCAGGTATAAACTCTAAATTCTTACTTGCATTTGGTCCTGCAGAATTTTGTCTATTACCAAAAAGATTAACATTGTAAGTCCCTACCGGCAGATTTTTGTATACAAATGATTTAAAATTAGGATTTCTACTATCAGCAAAAAGCGTTCCACTTAATATTAAAAGCTGGGAACTTTGCACGGATATTTCCGTAGCACCTTGTGTTATACTCGTTTTAAGAAAATAAGCTATAGCAGATTGATCGTAAAGCTGATAAGAGTAGGCATCTACATCCAAGTAAACAACAACAGTATTAACTGGTTTAGAGATGGTCACCCCAGCCACTGTTCCTAAAAGGACACTTACATTAACTTGACTTGAAGTCAAATAATTGTAAGTGGTTACAGCATCCTTAAATAATTTCAACGTATAAGTGTTAGATGGTATTAAATCACTCACATTCTTCCATATGACTGGATTTCCTGCTCCTTGAGATACCAAAACCTGATTAGTGAGTCCGGGTGATCCGGCTGTGCTAGCTGTACCTCCCAGATTAAATTCATTGGTCACCTGAAGTGATCCGTTAACATGCAGCGTCTTTTGAGGGGTTGGTGTATTAATTCCAACATTACCAGCCTGCGAAAAGGCAAATCCGGAACAAAACGTTAAACCTATCGACAATAAATGTCTGATACTTTTGTAAGTAAATTTTTTTTCTTTCATGGTAAATCTTGTTAGAAGGTTAATATTCTATATTACCTTACAAAATTAATCATGACCCTTAGTTTCATTATAAAACTACATACATCTGATATACAGCATAATAAAATTTGCATACATCTCATATACATCATTTTTAAAAAAATCAACTTAAAAATACCAAGTAAAGCAAACAATACCACAATTCATCCGTTATACGATTTTATCTCAACTTCAATAGCCATATAACATTCTTTCTTTCAACTTATTCTGATTGTATTTTTTTCTAATATGGGCTTTCCTTTACTTCATTCCCAAATCTATCCTAAATCAAGTGTTTATTTTGTCTTGTTTTTAAACAGTATTACAAGATTTTGAATAAACATCCTATGAATAAAGCCTCTAATTTTGTGACCACGAAGTATTCTCTCTGCGTATCAACGGTATTCATTTCCATCTTATGGTTTCGCAGTCATTTGAAATTAACAGGAAAACAGTTATCCACACTATTGAGCATGAAGAAATTTTTTGCAGGATTATTTTTATTGGGATGTATAGGAACATCGGTTAAAGCACAGATCAGTCCACCTGGACTGGGAGATGCCAACAATGCATTCTGGGGAGCTTTTGGAGTGAAGCAACAGCTTGATTCTCTGGGCAAGAAGCAGGCTTTGAGCTATGTTGCCATCGGGAGAAAAAGCAATCCGGATGATCATCATTTATTTTCAAAACAAGCGATCATTGTGTTGAATCATGAAGCCTACCATTCCTTTGCTCCCCACCAGCAGTATAGTTATGCTTTGAGCTACCGCAGGCAGCCCCAGTATGAAAGTACAGCCCCTTATGATAAAGAAAATACGGAACAGGAATTCAGAGTTTACGGAAGATATGCCTACACTTTTGATCTTGGAAAAAAATGGAAGCTAAAGAATACAGTACGACAGGAATTCAGAAAGTTTTATGACGCAGGCTTTCATAAAGTAGAAGAAGATTTTCAGTTGAGAACCCGTATTAAGAGTCAGCTTACCTATAATTTATCTCCTAAAAACAATCAGAAGCTGGCTTTGAGTGCAGAAGCATTGTTTTCCATAAGCCATCTCAATGAGCCGGATGCTGAGTGGAGCTCATTTGGATATCGTGAAATGCGTATTGCCGCTTATTATATGTTTACGATTCCTAATTCTCCTTTTACCGTAGATATAGGATATATGGATGATCTGATCAGGGACAGCAGAAGTATTCATCACGGAGGTGTTCACTATCTGGCAGCAGACCTGATCTGGAATATTCCTTACAGAAAAAGATAACAAAAAGAGTCATCCCACCTCTTCAGATACAAAATCCCAGTCATCACTGACTGGGATTTTTGATTGAAAAACATAAGTTTTTCCGCAATATAATTAAGTATGAATGTTTGGTGTAAAGTTTTAGTTGCACAACGTCAAAAACTGGCGGCTCATCTGTACGCTGAATTTTGCTTCTGCTCTTGAGCGTGCATAAATCGTATTTTTAAAAGCATGTACTGTTTTCAGTTTCCGGTCTATGAATTCTGCAATTTGCACCACAGAAAAAAGAAAATCTCTGTATACCGCCATATTCACGGTCTGACCATAATAGGGAAGATATGCCTTTAAAAAAGGAATTGCTTTCTGATGGCGGTTGTAGCTGATACAATACCCCACTCCTTCCATTGAGGTAATAATCGTATAGTTATTAATATAATCCTGAATATTTTTGCTGCCATCCAGTGCCTGAGCATTTTTTGAACAAAACTTATTGATCTTATCCAGAATATGCTGGGCATACTCCATCATGGAAATATTTTTAAATTCAAAGACCTGGTTTATTCCGTTGGACGGTGGAGTTCCGTTTTCACAATCAATGCAGAAAGAAATCCCTATTTTTTCATGGTAGGGGAAAAAGCAGTCTTTCACTTCAATGGAAGCATCCGGCTTCAGCCTGTTATCTCCAAAACTGTAATAGACATACGGACTGTAAAGATCTGCTAGGGCGTTCAGATAATCTGTTTCGCTGGTATTATGATATTCTTCAAACCATTTTTCAAGGGTATCATAATAGTTGCTTTCAAAGTCGTTAAAGTTTAAGTAAAATGGCAATTCCATAGCTCTGTAATTTTGATATGACAAAGCTATATTCGTAAAGCGACAAAACTTGACGCAATATATTTTTTTGTGAAAAAGATTGGGAGGTGGTTAAGTCAATGGTCAATTTTTACTTCGCAAAGTCAATCGTCAATCATTATTAACGCTAAGCTTCGCAAGGTTTGTTAGCAACGTTTTATATTTTGTTCGCAAAGGCACTTCGTTCAGCCAGGACCTCAGTTTACACATTGCTGAGTGAAACGCCTCTGCGATCGAAAGAAATTAAACATCATAAAAAACTTTGTGAACGCTGCGTTTAATAATATGCTAACTTATATTAAAATTTACAATCGAAGCAAATTCATCAGTCACTATTGACATTTATTTGTCATAATTCTTCATCAGATACTCAAAGTAGTGGATCATTTTCAGATAATTTTCAATGCTAAGGTACTCATTGGTACTGTGAATACTTTGCTGTTCAGCGCTGTTGATTTTAATGGGCATAAATCTGTAGACATTCTTGCTTACAATCTCATATTTGGCAGCATCCGTCCCTGCCATGGTAAGATAAGGGGTAACAATCGCTCCGGGATGAATTTCTTTAACTCCCGCTTCTATCATTTTAAAAGCTTTTGTATTGGTGGAAGAAATAGCCGAAGCTTCTCTTGTATTGTCAATTTCTTCTACCTCAACATCAAAGCCTTCAGTCGCTTTAGCAATATGGTCACGGACATCTTTTATGGAATTTCCGGGAAGCAGTCTGAAGTTCACCACAAATTCCACTTCAGGAGAAAGTACGTTGGTACCGTCACTTCCTTTCATCATGGTTAATGCAGTAGTTGTTCTTACCAAAGCATTGGTTGTATTGTTTTTGGTGAGCTGTGAAATCAATACAGGTTTTAACAGCCATTGATTAGCGAGTGCCATTCTTGTGGTAAAAGGCATTTCACCGCCAATATTATTAAAGAATTCTTTGATTAAGGGCGTGATAACAGGTTTCATCTGATGATCTTCCAGACGCTGCATGATAACCGCTGCTTTTCCAATGGCACTTTCCATAGGAGGCATTGAGGAATGCCCGCCCAGTCCTTTTACTTTTATTTTTGCCGAAAGAAATCCTTTTTCTGCACAGCCTACCACAGCCACATCAGTATCTATTCCTGCGACATTTCCTTTTCTCATAATCAGTCCGCCCTCGTCGTAAACAGCATCGAATTTCAGTCCTTTCTTCTTAAAATAATCTGCAATCTGTATCGCTCCTTTTTGTCCGCCTACTTCTTCATCAAAACCAAAAGCCAGGTAAATATCACGTTGTGGAATCTGTTTATTTTTAATCATAGAATTCATGGATTCCATTAAGGAGAACAGCATTCCTTTCATATCTATGGCACCTCTTCCATAGATTCTTCCGTTGGCAACAGCACCTGAGAAAGGTGCAAAATCCCAATCTTCCGCAACCTTTGAAACAGGCTCCAACGGTTTGTCATTGGGACGGAATATATTTTCTTCATTATTTTTAATGTCTGCATCTCCGGGAGGCACCACATCCATATGGGAAAGGAATAAAATAGGTTCCAACGCAGGATTGCTTCCTGTAAGCCTGAATATCAATCCATATTGGTTGACTTCAACATTTTCCGTATTCTGATATACTAATGGGTAAGAGGCTTTTAAATAGGTTTTGAACTGATCAAACGGTGCATAATCAAATTCTCCCAAACTGCCTGTAGAAACGGTTGGAACTTTTATTCCTCCGGAAAGCCTCATGACTGCAGAATCATTTTTTAGAGGTTTCCATCCATCACCTGTTCCGAGATTATTTTTCTTAAACGGGTAAGTATAGGTTTTGATCAATACAACAGCAGCCAAAACAACAATGATTCCCAAAAGGATTAAAAGAAATTTTTTCATAGCAGATAGTTTGTGAAGTGATTTTATTCTATAAATATAGCAAAGTATTTGGTCTTTAACAATTTTACCCAAGATACCTCCCTTCTGTGTGAAACTAAAAAGACCGTCTCTGAAGAAACGGTCCTGATCATGTCATCAAACATTTATTCATCAATCCAGAATTATTAAAAAAACTCCTCTTCAACAATTTTTTTGTCCCCTTAAAGAAGGGATGATCGTCATGAAGACAAAATAGTTTATTATGAAAAATATTCTGCACATTATTTCCAGCGCAAGAGGAGATTTATCTTACAGCAACAGGTTGAGTTCAGCCCTTCTGGAAAAGCTTTTACAAAGGAACAAAATCAATAAAGTTGTTGTACGGGACTTGGTGAAGGATCAGCCACCGTTTGCTGATGAAGTGTCTATCCATGAGTTTTATAAACATCCAGAATTATATGATGAACACAGTAAACAGCTCCTTTCGTATGCCAATACAATTGTGGACGAAATCCGTGAAGCCGACATCATTGTCATTGGGACACCTATGTTTAATCTTGGAATTTCAACTCCCTTGAAAGCATGGCTGGATCAGCTGATCCGGGCCGGAGTTACTTATGTTTTTGATGAGCAGTGGACTCGTGTGGGACAGTTTAAAGACAAAAAAGTGTATCTAGCAATTGCTTCCGGCGGAAGAAGTGTTGAAGGGGCTCCGGATTATATTTCTGATTATCTCAAAGATGTCTTCAGAAGTTATACGGGAATTACGGATGTTGAAACGTACCGCATGGAAGGAACTATGGAGCATGGTTTTATAGCGAATTATGAAAGTGTTCTGAAAGATTTTTGATAACCGACTGTCTTAATTATTGTAAACGCAAAGTTTTTAATTATTAAATCCTGATAATAAGGGAGCGAAGAAGGAATCAACAAGTTGATCAGATGAAGCTTGGGGTTGAATGGTGCTTATGGTTTTGTTTTTAACGCAAGGGCGCAAAGATTTTTATTCTGATGTATCTTGTAAGGCGCAAGAAAATCAAAGATTTTCAGCAAGGAAATTAAGATAAAATCTTGGCGCCTTTGCAATTTATCAACGATGCAATGAGCAACCTTTTAATTCAGTATCTCGTTCATTTGGGTTAAGATGATGGGTTTTCCATCGGTGACTACAATGGTATGCTCGTGCTGAGCCATATAGCCGCCCTTGTTCCCTACCATGGTCCATCCATCCTTTAATTCTACCGCAAGATGGGAAGAGGTTGCGATAAATGTTTCAATAGCAACGACAGAGTTTTTCTTAAAACGTCTCGTGTCATAACGGTTCCTGTAGTTCAGCAATTCGTCAGGCTGCTCATGTAAGCTTCGTCCTACTCCATGGCCGCCAAGATTCTTAATCACTTTTAGCCCTCGTTTCTTGGCTTCCGTCTCCATTAAATGCCCTATATCTGCTATTTTCACACCGCCTTTGATATTATCGATGGCTTTTCTCAGAATATCTTTAGAGGCCTCTACCAGCTTCTGATGTCCGTGAATATCTTTTCCAATCACAAAAGAACCTCCGTTATCAGCCCAATATCCATCCAGTTCTGCAGAAACGTCAATATTAATCAGGTCACCTTCCTGCAAAACCCTCTGATCCGTAGGTATACCATGGCAGAATTCATGATCCACACTGATACACGTCCAACCCGGGAATCCATACGTAATATAAGGCGCTGATTTTGCTCCGAAACCCTCCAGTATTCCCGCTCCATACTCATCAAGATCTTTTGTAGTCATGCCGGGTTCAGCATACTCTATCATCTTTTTCAAAGTATAGGCAACGGCTTCACTTACTTTTTGCATTCCGATCAACTGATCTTCGTTGGTGATTGACATAGTTTTGTTTGTTATTGAGAACTACAAAGTTAGGAAATTGTAGGAGGATTATACCTATCAGCAAATCTTATTATCATTGATGATTGAAAAAATACGATATCCAGACCCTTTCCTATGATCTGATACCCCTTCACCAACCCCCTCTACCCCCTTAGGTAAGGGGGTCTACCCTGTTCGACAAGGGGGTAAAGGGTGTTCAATAAGGGGCTGGAGACCGGTATGGAACAGGCTATAGCCCCTTGATGAAGTGGGTGTAGAGGGTTGTGGAAGTGACTGGAGGGACTTCTGAAGGGGTTGGAGACCGTTTATAAAGTAGTTCCCGACACTTGATGAAGGGGCTCGAGATACTTACCATAGTGCCTAAAGGCAGTTTTGAAGGGGCTGGAGACGGTTTATAAAGTAGTTCGTGGTACTTTAGCCACTAGAATTATAGTGGTTTTTATTCTAGGTAAGGAGAAGATCCAGATCTCAATATATTATTTTTGAAGTCTCCCAGAAAATATAAATAATATCCAAAATAGACAACCAAAAACAATATCAAATAGGAGGTTAAATGAATTTGTTTTATGAGGGGTTAGATTACTAAAAAGAAAATCAATTATTATTATAACTCCACAAAACTGTAATAAATATATAATTGCTCTTATAATATTTCTACTCTTCATTATGATTCTATTTTTCTCAGCATATTCATAGTGATCCTGTACTGGTAAATATAGCGGTTTTGCAGGATAAAAGAACAAAAACCACCGCCATTGCAGTGGTTTTGTTTTATTTGTGGACACGAGCGAGACGCTCGTGCCAACGTGGGAATATTTATCTACAAATAGGAATTTGTCCATACAATGTACTATTTTGTAACTCTACAACATAATCTTCATTTGAATGACAATATTTTTTCTTAAACTTCTTTTTATCTAAATTATAAATTCTAACAATTAAATACGGCGTGTCTAATATTAATCCGCCCATAATATTTATATTATAATTGTAGTCTTTATCAATATAATTTGAGTATTTAAATTTTAAAATAAATTCGTCACCTTCAATAAACTTTTCATCCAATTGAATTTCTTTACCTACAGTATATGTAAAATTTCTTACACTATTATTTTGTTTTTTATTAATAAAACTTATAGGTAATCTGTCAATAATAATATTATCATCAATGACAATTATTAAATTCATTTTACTTTGAGAAAAACATAATAATGAGCAAAACATTAATAAAAAAAACATTACTCTATTTCTTAATTCCGCCATTTTCATAATTTGATAAAATGCTATTTATTGCTTTAATACTTAAATCCATTGTTTTTTTACCCGTATTATCATAAAATACAGCTCCTTGTTTATTATTAGGATCTACCATAGAACCATCTGAATTTAAGTTCAATTGGTTACGTTCCAAATTACCAACAATAATATTAGTTTCATAATTTGCGAATGCTTTTATATCATCAGCTGAAGGCTCTGTTGCTGTAATAGTATAAGATTTTCCTCCTTCTAGCAAAATTCAATTAAACATTAAGGCTCTACAGATTGGTACAAAGCTGGTTACCATCCAAAGTTTAAAAGTAGGAAAACTTATAGTATAAACAAACCCTTGCAAGAGTGCAAGGGTTGTTATTTATTTAACTTTGGGCACGAGCGAGACGCTCGCGACAGCGGGGGCAATCGTGCGGGAGAGCTAGTCTTTTAAAATCCAGAAGTCCATAAAAGTTGATTTAATTCCACTTCATCTATAATAAAATTTTCTGAATGATCTCTAAATCCAGGTTGCTCTTTTAATTGTTCGACAATATTTTGAACCATGGCTAAATTTGAAAAAACACCTATAATTCTTTCATCATCCGTGAAAGTATCTACAGTATATACATGGCTAACATTAAAGATAGATTTTAAATTTTGCACTATATAAGTATCTTCAGTAATTAAATCTTCTTCAGGTAAATAATCTCTTCCTATTTCGCCTGCTACATTATGAAATCCTGTATTCCAATGTACTTTATTTAATTCATTTTTTTTAATTGTAAAACCATCAGGATAATCTTTGAATCCAGAAAATTTTGACGCAATATTTTTTATTCTTTCTAATTCTTTTAAATCATCAAAAAAACCTAAAAGTTTACAATTCGTATGTGATTCGTCTGTATAAATATGTTCAAGAGTGTATATAAAATTTTTCATTTAAATTTATTTTTTCTTTGGTAATTCGAATCCTCTATCTCCCCATTTCTTTATTTTATTAAATTCAGAACCAGGTCCTTTACTTGCTTTACCTTTATTCCATTCTCCTTTACCATACTGACCATCTAATACTCTCTCCGCAAAAGTTTTCCCATCTTCATCCACATAGGGGGCCTCTCCTTGCTCTTTTGCCCATGATGGAACATCTTTAGCGGCTTCTTTTCCTGTTTTACCACTAGCAGGTACTTTTTTCTCCTTTGGAACATCTACGCCATTAACATCCTTATCTTCTTCTGCACTATCTTCGGTATTCATACTTCTGTAACCAGCACCGGGATCTGCAATGGTAGTATATCCTGTACTAGGCGGTGCAAATTGGTTATATGTCCACCAAACTCCAGCTCCTATTAACATTGCACCAGCTACAATATCTGCTAGACCTGGTACTGGAGAATCAGCCTGCGAAACTAGTAAAGCAGCATAGCCAAACTACCGGGACCAGAATCACCGCTTTTAGCTTTTCCAGTAAAAGTAACTTCTTCAATTTGTATTTCTTTTACAGCGGTGTTCGTTTCAGGTTCATAAACATACATATTTTTTGGATCATTAATGTATGATTGAAATTGCGGTGTATTTGGACAAGTAGGACACGTTGCTAATTCTCCTTCCATACCTGTAGGATCGTTAAAACTAATTGGATTATTCCAAACATAACTGTAGGCTTCGTGAGTGTATTGACTTCTTGGGTCTATTGTTCCAAACCGTCCAATATCCGGCATGTAAAATCTCGCGCCATAATCATACATACCCGTTTCCTGCAACTCTTTCCCATTGTACTTATAGCTGTAATATCCTCCAAAAATAGAAGTACGAAGCATTCCTTCAATATGGTTTAACCCAAATGGATAGTAGTTATTGGTGTCCGTAACTTCAAGAGCGCCTTCGCTGTTTTTTGCAAAGCTTACTCTGGCATTGCCAAGGTGATCTCTGTACTGGTAAATATAGCGGTTTTACAGGATAAAATAAAACCACCGCAATTGCAGTGGTTTTGTTTTTATTTGTGGACACGAGCGAGACGCTTGCGCCAGCGGGGGGGGGTATTTTATCCAATGTATACGAGATTCTCAATTATAATTTCATTTTAAATAAACTCCCTTCAGAAAGAAGAAGTAGAATAACAATAACAACAGAGGAATACATAATAAAGAATAAAGGAGCTTTCCTTTATTTAAACTATTCTTTATTATTACAATGATTGATATTAATATACCTATTATATTCAAAGGAAATAAAATAAAAAAATTTATCTTATTACTTAATGAAGAATATGGATTAAGCCATTTCAATAAATCAATGAATATAAATGCGGAAAAATTTAATAAGAAAATAATAAAAGATATGATTGCTAAATTTTTGATATTTATTTTTTCCATCCTACTCTGTTATAATTATATCCGTTAGTAACTGCTCTTTGATCGGATTTAGAATCCGGTCCTTGACGTGAAATATATCTACTTCTTATATCTGCTCCATTCTTTAAAACATCCAAAGGTGCTCCAATCATTTGAAACCCTTTCCCAGTCATAAAATTACCTGCATCATAAACATTATATAATGTATTATTGCCTTCAAACTTTACAAAACCTCCTGTTCCATCAGTAGTAAATCCATTTGGAGGACTTGGGGCAGGATAGTTTCCTCCGTCTGCCACAACAGATGTCATATCATCTGCAAAATCAAAAGAACCTCCTGAGCCTCCTAATGAACCCATATACAGCATCCAAGGTGCCATAATATATGATTGTTCTCCAAATGCCTGAAGATATTGAGAGGTATCTTTTATATCTCCAATTCCCAACTGATTAAAATTGTCAGCCATCTGTTGTGCTGAATATGGTGTAAATAATCTAATTTCCGCATCTTGCAATTCGTAATCACTCATTGTTCTTGCGTATTTAGCAACATCATCTAATTGTGCTTGATCAAAATCAGAATCATTAGTATTTAATTCATTTCCGGATTCATCAACAACAATATGAGGACCTTCTTGTATTTCTACTTGAGTTACATAACCTTTTGCATTAACGTGAATAATGTCCTCATTTTGTCTTCCATCCGGATCAATAAAACGTAAAGGATTATTAAAAGCATAGTTGTATGGGTTCCATCTTCTTGATTTCTCCGCCAATGGATCGACAACTCCCCATCTACCGATATCCGGCATATAAAATCGTGCTCCATAATCATACATACCCGTCTCCTGCAACTCCTTTCCGTTGTATTTATAACTATAATACCCTCCAAAATTAGAAGTACTAAGCATTCCTTCAATATGGTTTAAACCAAATGGATAGTAGTTATTGGTATCAGTTATTTCAAGAGCGCCTTCGCTGTTTTTTGCAAAGCTTACTCTGGCATTGCCAAGGTGATCTTTGTACTGGTAAATATAGCGGTTTTGCAGGATAAAAAACAAAAACCACCGCAATTGCAGTGGTTTTGTTTTTATTTGTGGACACGAGCGAGACGCTCGCGCCAGCGGGGGATTATTTGCTACTATTTTTTAATTCCTTCCATCCAATATTATAATAATTAATATCTTGAATCAGTCTTTTAAAAAAGATTGATTCATAATTACTATTTTTCATACATATATAATCAAGTGGAAATCTCCTTTCTATAAAGGATTCATTATTTCTAACTTGATACATGAGCATAACTCCATCAGTTACTATACATTTATCTATTCCATCATCGTCTTTAACCGGATCTTGTAACCAATTATTATTTTCATAATTTATTTTTTTTTCGGACACTATTTTTCCTTTATTTAAATTATAAACAATTATACTATTATTTGTATAACTCCACATATATGAGGATTCAAAATTCAGTGAACCTAATGTAAAAATATTTCCATTTTTATTGTATAATGAATTGTAGAGTTGTTTGTTTTTTGAAATAACATCATTAGATTTACGTCCTGTTTGGCATGAAAAAAAAGATGTAATACACATTAAAAAAAATATATACTTCATATTATCTAATATTTAAATTATTCATTATTGATTGAACGAAATTAAGAGTTGCTTTAATACCTGCATTTTTCCAATCATCATAATTTACATTAACAATATTGCTTTCACTGTTATAATAAGTAACATCATTTGTACGAGTTCCAACTACAAATGCATTACCATTATATCCTCTTTCTTCTAAGAGACTTTGAACACCATAATCAGCATCTGAAGGAGTCGAATGACCTAATTGATTGGGAGAAATAATATTCACAAGAACATCTGGGTGATCATGCCAGTACATTTCTAAAGTTGATGCATCTTTAGGTAATCCGCCTTTAAATACACTCATAGAAGCTTCAGTAACAACTTGGTTTTTGTCATTATAATATTGTTTTGCAGGTCCTCCCTCATTACTTCTTATAGTGCTATCATCACCTTTAAACGCATAGCCTCCATTTTCGTGACCTGATTTTTTAGTATCGGCAACAGATTCTATAACTGACTTTAACCTTCCGCCAGTAGGGATATGTGCAACGTTTTTATTTTCAGATAAATTTCCATCATATGCTTGACCTCTTTTAGTAGCACTCTCTACTCCTCTTTTAACATTACCAGTTACTATGTATGCTTTTCCTGTATTTTTACCATCATCACCAATCAAACTCAATCTATTATTCCAAAAATTCCTACCATAAATAGGATCAATAATTTGTCTTCCATCTGGATCAATAAATCTTGCTGGATTATTCATTGCATAATTGTATGTTGACCATCTCCTATATTTCTCCGCCAGCGGATCAACAACGCCCCATCTTCCAATATCCGCCATATACATCCTCGCACCATAATCATACATACCCGTTTCCTGCAACTCTTTCCCATTGTACTTATAACTATAATATCCTCCAAAATTAGAAGTACTAAGCATTCCTTCAATATGGTTTAAACCAAATGGATAGTAGTTGTTGGTGTCTGTAATCTCAAGAGCGCCTTCGCTGTTTTTTGCAAAGCTTACTCTGGCATTGCCAAGGTGATCTCTGTACTGGTAAATATAGCGGTTTTACAGGATAAAAGAATAAAACCACCGCAATTGCAGTGGTTTTGTTTTTATTTGGCCAGCTCAAAGTCGGGAGACTTTGTGCAGCAGGAGTTACATTTCATATTATTATTCAAGTTTTGAAAAATCTGGACTTGTAATTACGACATAATATTCTTTATTATTTTTATTTCCTCCTGAATATCTCTTTTTGTAAATTTTACTACTTTTATTAAATATATTGATAATAATATATTTCTGATTTAGAAATTCTTTGGGTAAAGAAAATATATACTTTTGCGCTAGTGGAAGTTTAGGTAAAATCGTTTCAAAATTAACATCAAAATTTGATGATTTATCATTTATAAGTTTATTATAATTTTCATCAGATAGATTAATCGTACCAACAATATAATTCGCATCAAGTAAGCCCACAGAAGAAGAACTAAGTCTTAGATCATTTACTATCAAACAAGGTTTTTCATCAATCATAATTAAAAAATTAATTTTTTTAATTTGAGAAAAAAAATAACTTGAAAAGAATATAAACAATAGTAAAGTATATTTTTTAAAAAATTTATTTTGCATTTCTATTAAGGATGTTTGTAATTACTTGTTTAGTTAATGTCATTATAGGTTTAGATATATTACTTCCTCTATAAACCGCAGCTCCTACATCTCTGTAATCTTTATACGTACCATCAGAATTTTTTATCACATTAGTTCCGTCGTATTTTTGCAGTCTACCTACAATAATATTTGTTCCCTTACCTGAAAAAGTTTTATCATCAACTCCTTTTGTAGGAGTTAAAGCGTCAAAAGGATAAATCAATCCATTACTTCCAACAAAAATACCTGCAGGATGAAGATGTATTGTTGTATGAGTAGTAGCCGTAGTTGGTACTAAGGCAGGAGCTGTTCCAACATCATTTGCATCGATCGTAGGTAATGGCCCGGTTTCCCCTCTTAATATTACGTTGTCTTCCGAAATTGAAGAACTTTCTTCTCTAAACCCACCATTTGCATCTCCTCTAGCCAAAACGTTTAAAGATTCTTGTAATGCACCATCATCAGGAACAATCATATCTCCATTTAATTCATTTAATTGATTTAAAGCAATATTTCCTCCTTTTTTTTCCGCCGCCTTTATTGCTGATTTATCCTTTTTATTAGTAATCATTAAAACTCCTGGATCAGTTGTTCCATCTGTTCCAATCTTTTTTCCTTTTTCATCTACATAATCAATAGGATCTCTTCCATCTGGATCAATAAACCTAATTGGATTATTAAACGCATAATTGTAAGGACTATGACGAGTCATTTTCTCCGCCAACGGATCTACGACGCCCCATCTACCAATATCCGGCATATAGAATCTCGCTCCATAATCATACATTCCTGTTTCCTGAAGCTCCTTCCCATTGTACTTGTAACTATAATACCCTCCAAAATTAGAAGTACTAAGCATTCCTTCAATATGGTTTAATCCAAATGGATAGTAGTTGTTGGTATCGGTTATTTCAAGAGCGCCTTCGCTGTTTTTGGCAAAGCTTACTCTGGCATTGCCAAGGTGATCTCTGTACTGGTAAATATAGCGGTTTTACAGGATAAAAGAATAAAACCACCGCAATTGCAGTGGTTTTGTTTTTATTTGTGGACACGAGCGAGACGCTCGCGCCAGCGGGGCAGTGGTTGTGATTGTTATTATTTTATCACACGAAAGGATTCCGTGTAGCAGTAATCGAATTATAAACTTTGCAAAGCCGTGAAATTTGTTTGGTAAATATTCCAATTAATTCCATCTGTAATTAACCAGCTCACAATATTTGCAGTAATCAAATCGGATAAATCTTTCTTTAACATACTATCATCTATAATTGTTTGCATGTGATTAGTTTCAATAAAGTTTTTAAATTTCCAAAAAGAAAATTTGATATCATATTCATTTAAAGGAGCTTTATCATATTCACAAATGATTCCATTTTTCTCTATTGTAAAACCTGAGCCATGACATATATAGTTATATGTAGCAACGGTTCCCTTTTCATACTTTCGTTCAACCAGATAACTCCAAATATTTATATCTTTTGGAATATCGTATTCTTTTTTTAACACACTCTCAAAATTTACTATGAAAATTAAATACTCTTCTAATAATTTCTTCGTATTTATATCTTTATTTGAATAATCCACTATCAATTTGTTTTACTTTATCTTTAAACATTTGCATTGCTTTTTGTCCTGTGACTTCAATAACTTCTAAAGTCTTATTTTCTTGTATTGCAGCCTGTATCCTATGATGCCCATCTAGTATATATCTTTCACCATCTTTTAAATAAACAACAATTTTTTCACCATAAATGCTGATATCTCCCTCTTTCATTAGTTTAGCTAGTTTTTGTACTTTCTCTGTACTTTGAGCAGCTATTTCCGTTGATTTAAAAGCCTCTAAAGCTTCTTTACTTGCCAATAAATATTTTAATTCTCCTGCACCACTAATATATTCTAATGGTCCAGCTCCTCCTATAGGCTTTACCATTGAGATTTTACCATCCCTAGCCACAAGATAAGTTAATCCCCCGCTTTCCCATTCTCTATCATAAAAATGAGACCAGAATGTATTAATAGGAGGAAGAACTTGAGGTTGAGCATCGTGTTTTCTCTTTTCTTCTTTAAAAAAAGTAGCAATAGGATTTATAACATGTTTTTGTATCCAATTAGATTTTTTTCCAGTTAAAGTTATTTCTGCAATTTCTGTTACTTTTTGCCCATTTCCTTTTTTACTAGGAGGATCTTCCTCTGTTAGCCCAACAGGATCAACAAAATTAACTGGATTATTAAAGCTATATCTAAAAGGTGAAAGCTCTTGATATTTCTCCGCCAGCGGATCAACAACGCCCCATCTTCCAATATCAGCCATATACATTCTCGCTCCATAATCATACATTCCTGTCTCCTGCAATTCCTTTCCGTTGTATTTATAACTATAATACCCTCCAAAATTAGAAGTACTAAGCATTCCTTCAATATGGTTTAAACCAAATGGATAGTAGTTGTTGGTGTCTGTAATCTCAAGAGCGCCTTCGCTGTTTTTTGCAAAGCTTACTCTGGCATTGCCAAGGTGATCTCTGTACTGGTAAATATAGCGGTTTTCTGTGAAACTGTAAAATCCTTCAGCGGTGGGTACAAAATCAAGCTTCCATTCCGGAGTTATAACAATACCGGAAAGGGTATTGATATTTTTATAGGCCTGTTCTTCAAAAGCTGTTTCCGTTCGGCATTCCAGGCATATTCCCCCACCTTCACGATAGGTATACTGGAAGCCATCCAGATAATCGGTCATCGTAATGCTTGTCTGTCCGCGTGGCGGAGCACTGGAATAGGTTTTGCGAAGTTTTACCCCATCTGCACGGTAGAGATAATCCAGCCCACTGTTCATAAAAAGCCCTGAAGGATTAGCCTGGGTAATGGCAAAGGAATCCGGTAAATTCAAATAGTTGTACTGTATCGTCTGAATTCCTTTATCCTTCATATTAATCATATTCCCGTTCAGGTCATAATCAATGGTATTATTTCCTCCTTCATAGCCTGTATCATTTAATGAGCTTTCAATAATCTGGTTCAGGCGGTTTCCTGTATATTTATAGGCAAGATCATCTACCAGCGTAGAGGTTGCCCCAAAAACAGGGATCGCATTTCTTTTTAGAAATGTAATATTTCCGTTGACATCATAGGTCAAACGTTCATCAAAATTCTTGTTGTGCGGATTGGTTGTCTCCGGTTCTGCATATTCGGCATCAGTTAATCTATTCAGTTTATCGTAGGTATAATTGTACCTTTTCAGAATATCCTGTGAAGAATTTTTCCAATCTATTTCTGCAATATTTCCATTGTATTTCCCTGTAGAAACTGTAGAATACACAGGATTATTGTATTTTATCTCATACCCAAAAAGTTTCCCATTAAGATTCGCAGGATTATTGATCCTGGTCATCCAGCCCCGAATATTGTATTGATAATCTATGGTTTGTAATGGGGATGCAGCAGCTGTTCCTCCTACTTTCTTGGATTCCAGCTGGGAAATTTCATTGTATTTATTCTGAGCCAGATATTCAACAGGATTACTGCCCACCTGATGGGTATGGGTAAGAAGCCTGTTCTGAGGATCATAGGTGAATTTTTCTACAATAGCCTTTTCAGGATCCGAACCCAATCTTCTATGGTAGGTATTACTCTGAAGGACAACTCCTGTAAAGTCAAGTTTATTGTTAACGACCGTATAACCACCCAAATGGTTATTGCTTCTTGAACCGACATTTCTTCCTTTGGTATCATACCAGATAAAGTTACGCGTCCATTGGTCATCTTCTATATTTTTGATATAGGAAGCAGTAAGAAGTCCCTTGGTCGTTCTTTCCTGAGCCGGATTGTCCGTAAGAAGAGGCTGGGCAAATACATTGGTAACCGCTGAAGAGCCTGGTGGATAGGTATCATAATAATTAACACTTAATATCTGGCTAACATTGGAAGGAGTGGAAAGCTTCGTATAGTATACCGCCATACCGTTTAAGGTAAATCCCACCGCAGCCGTTCTGGTTTCATATAAAACAGTATTGACATTGGCACTGTTTTGTATTGAAGTCCTGTTGGCTGTATTATTTGTGATTCCGGTGTACAAGGTTCTTCCAAACTGATCATATTTGGTAAAGAGCCATTGCCCTTTTCCTTTAAGAACTGTATCCTGGGTCAGAATAAGCTGATCTGCTTTATTGTACACCATATATTCCCAGCCTTTTCCGGGTAGTTTCTTTTCTACCAGACGATTTCTGCTGTCATATTTATACTGGTAGCATAAATCGTTAAGCACCGTATTGGGATCTGATTCTATAGCCGCTTTGGGAGGGATGACAAAAGCCAACTGGTTATAGTCATTATAAACATAATAGGTATCGGCATTTTCTGTGGCATTGATAACTTTTCTGACCAGCAAAACCTGTCCCTGAGCGTTTTTAAATTCAATAGTTGGGTTGCCGTCTTCATCGGTAACTGTATTTTTATACAACTCTCCTGTTCCATAGGAGCCTGGTGCGAGTAATTTGGATTCAAAATTGGTATAGTTAAAAGTAGCTGTATATTTTTTAACGTCTCCAGTGACATTAACCTGATATCCAAATTGTACTGGTTTGTTAGCCCACGCATTTCCCACCTGTTTTTGTCCTAAAACACGGTTTAACGGAGAGCTTTCCAGAATTTTCTCTGAATAGATTTTCTCTGTACTATACGGGGTACTGCTTACATTGGCTAAGGGATTGGCAACAATGCCACCACTGAGCGTTCCTCCCTGAGGCACGGGCAGATAGTCCAACACCTGTCTCCCGAAACCATCATATACAATAGGGGTTACAACATCTTTTCCTAATGGAGAGGCTTTGACATTGACAATTTGTTTGGGTCTTCCCAATCCGTCAAAATACTGAACAGTTTCTGAGCTTTTAACATTCGCAAGCGTTGGATCTGATAAATACGTCTTTGAGTACACATAATTTTCGGTACTGGTAAGCTGCGCCTGGGCAGTTCCCATTACGAGTATTCCTATGGGGATTAATATTTTTTTCATCGGTTTTAGTTTTTATAGTTGTATTTCATCTCCTTCAACACTTTTCCGTCTGCATTCATCACTTTTTCAAGTCGGCCTGCTGAATCATAGATATAGTTTTCTCTGATTCCTGAAGAAGGAGTAATGCTTCTTACGCCAATCAATGGATCGTAGGTATACGTGGTCACCTGATAAGCAGATAATGAAGCGTTCATTCTGAAGGTATTCAATGCAGATAGAAATGCAGTTTCATCATTATTGGGAGCTGCTGAAGCATCGGTATTGGAAGCCGCAACAATAGCATCAATTAAGGACTGCTGGATATCTGTTAATTTCGCTCCGTCTATTTTCGCAATAGGCTTAGTTTGATTGTAACCCCAGACAATTACTGTTGAGATCCCATTTTTTGCAGTATATTGTTGTAAATTTCCTTTGGAATCATATTGATCGTAAGTAACCTCTGTAGAAGGATTATTCTGAAAATCATATGACAATACTGAGGTCGGAAGCAAGTTCGATGGATTTTCATATTTCGTTTCCGTTTTAGAAAGGCTTTGGGTGGCAGCTCCAATAGTTTGAGTGGTTTCCGTTTCTAAAGGAATTCCTATCATATTAGCATTGATCAGCTTTTGGTTGTTTTTTTCATGGGCATAGCGGTAAGCCGTTTTTTGTGTTGAATGATCAGAAAAATCCACATTTACAATTGCCGGATTGGTATGCCTATAACTATTGTCATAAGTATAACTGGTAATTTGACTAGTGTTATTATTATCAAAATAATCAGTAGTTGTCATCGTTTTCTTTTTTACCCAGGCAGATGATATTTCAAAACGGTCAACCGTAAAAGTATAATTACGTCCTATACAAACCCCGTTGGCATTATGAATTGCACAGGCAACAGATTTCACACCGATATAATAAGGTCTTATGGTAAGACTAGGGAATCCTGTACTATAATCATTCGAAAGATTATTGAAATGATTGTCAAATTCGTAGGTGTATGAATCCCTTTTAACGAGTCTATGTTGAGAGTCATAATATTTTCTATCAGTTAATACCCCACGCGCAAACTGATTATTGGCATAGGTAAAGATTGGATTTCTTGCATTTTTAGGATTGGTATGGGACAGATTCATATATTCATCTATTATCTCATAGCTTTCCGCATTGTTGTTTACATTTTTATTCCGGGTAATGACCTTATCATAAATCGTAGGCTTCCCGTTGATCGTACTAATATTAAAGTTTCCCGAATTACTGATGACCATTTGTTCACAGGTATATCCCATATCCTGATCCTCTGCGATCTCCTGGATATAAGAATATTCAATATCATCTGCCATATATCTTCCTGTAGATCTATTGTTTTCATCCCTGTAAATAAATTCTGTTTCATTCGTCAGCATCCCTGCCTCATTTTTCGTTATTTTCTGAATTCGTATTCCCCCAACAGATTTATTGTACTGCTTGGTTTCTGAAACTTTTTCGTACCATTGGGCATTCAGGGTGGCATAGTGGCTGCTGCTGACATTTCCTACCTTTCTGATTCTGATTTTATAGGAAGGTTTTATGTTTTCCATAAATTCATATTCTTTATTGATCAGAAATGTTCTTAGAACGGTATTGTTATTATCCAGAAGTTCCCCTACAAAATGTGGTCCCTCAGGTAAAGAGCCTTCCGGACCTTCATTTGGATTGGCTGTACTTTGAAAGGTAATTTTGAAGTCAACGGTATTTCCATTGGTATTAACATTAAATATTCCGCCCAGCATTTCAAGATTTGAAATAAGAAAGTCTTTTTTTCCTATTTGAGTTTCAGCCCCTTCAAAATAAAAATCATCCAGTTCGTATTGCAGTCCCATTTTACCGCCTGTAGGATATTGTATTTCTTTTAAACTTCCGGAAACAGCATAGTTAATATCAGGATTTTTATCATCTCCAAAACCGTAAATTTTATCGCCATATGCAACAAAAGGGATTCCATGATTGGTTAATTTACCATTATAAAAACCTACAAAATCCGTCTGATCTGATAATCTGTTAGGGAGTGGATTATTTTCATAATACTGAAGTTTATATTTTGAATTATCTTTCAGATTTACCACTTCTTTTAACTTCAGTCTTTTCATCAGATATGGAATTTCAGAATCATATCCAGGAGCTGATGGAGAGTCCGTACTTGTAAAATACTCTTTTACCAGATTATACTCTGATACCAGTGCCTGCTGGGGATTTCTAACTTCTATTTTATTTAAAGAAAGTCCATTATTGATATCCTCACGATTACCATACACGAACTTTACTTCATTGCCTTCAAATTGAATACTCTGTAATACACTTTCAGAAAGTACATTCGTTTTGGTTACAAATTCTTCATAGGTTGTACCATTCTGGTATACACATGCTCTTGGAATTTTAAGTCCTTTGTAAAAGTTATTCAAATAACTATAGTTACTTGCCTGATAATTAAACTTTATTTCTTTCCCTGTTGGCAAAAGGATTCGGGTAATAATAAAATCAGTATTACTAAAATCATTAGGGGCAGGAGCACTTCCCCCCACAGTTTGGGTTTGATTTCCTGCTTTGAAATAATACTTGATGCCCTGATCATCAGTGAAAACAAAGGAATCTTCTATTTTTACAGTACTGTAGGGAATCTGAATAATTTTCCCTGAACTGTCATAATAAAACTCTCCTGAAGCACTTCCCAAAGAGAAGGAATAAATATCAGGCTGAGTATCAAGTGTTGAGAATTCCTCTTTGATACTTTTTGCCAGATCATAATCGTTAAGATTGCTTTGAACAGGATTGAAACTATCCGGGTTGATATACTGAATTTTACCTTTATCTTCACGCCCTAAAACCTGTTTAGAAAGCGACATTCCGCCCACAGATAAAGACCAGCCAAGACCTACCTTAGAAGCGGTTTCTTTTACCTTGACTCCTGAGGCGTGATATTTCAAAGAAATCGGAAGACTAAAATCTCCCACTTGTATGGTATATATTGGAATATCAATACCAATAGTTCCGGTATGCGTAGATGTCGGAATATCCGTATGCTTTGATAGCTGGCTGGCATCAGGTGATTTTATAGTCAGATTGTATTTACTCTCCTTTGGATCTACAGATTGGGAATAGCCCAAAGCACACCCGCAGATAATCAGAGAAGCTGCAATTATTTTTTTCATCGTGTTATTATTTTTTAATCAGTTTAGCATTCGCCGTTTTGTTGGTATCTGTTTTTATCGTCACCAGATACGCTCCCTGAACCAAAGCCTGGGTATTGATTTTCGTTACTCTGTTCTTGGTTTTTATACTTTGTAATTGTCTTCCACTCATGTCATATAAAAGAATATCAGCTTCCTTGAAATCAAAACCAATTTCTACGTAGGCATAATCTGATACAGGGTTTGGATAGATTTTGATATCATATTTTTCAATGAGCTGATCCACCTGTCTATCACCCAGTTTTACGATCTTCCAGTTTTCTTTCCCCAATTCTTCTGCACTGGTTCCGGCCAAAATAATAGAGCCATCTCGGTTCAGTTTTAAGTCGGAAAGCCTTTCTTCTTTTTGTCTGGATTCTCCTTTCACGTGTTTTCTCCACTGCTCATTTCCATTCTGATCCAGATAGAGCATCCAGAAGGTTTCGTCATCAGTCTGTATTCTTCCTTCAGCCTGGGTATAACCTCCCAGCAGGATTCCTTTGGAAGATTTGTCATCTGCAGAATGAAGAACACTCATACCCATTAAGATATCCCGGTTCTTGAAATTGTAGGATTTCTGCCACTGTTCATCCCCTCTTTCATTTATGGAAATCAGCCAAAGGTCTGTTCCTTCTTCCAGTCCTACGGTTTTATTGCCTGATCTTTCTGATCTGGACTCTCCACCAATGATAAAGCCAGTTGAAGCCAGCGCCAGGGTTCTGATGTGGTCATCACCTTTGCCTCCAAAGTTCTTTTCCCATTCTACTTTTCCATTTTTGTCTAACTTAACAATCCAGTAATCGCCTTCACCGAAGTTGTCGCTTTGCTTTGAGGTTGCAGATAGTAGGTTATGGGTTGCAGTTCTGTCAGACGGAATATTAGTGTTAGTCGTTGATTGCTGATTATTTGTTTTAACAGATGTGCTTCTTGAATAAATTCCAAGCAATGCGCCGCCGTCTTTCGTGGGAATCATCTTTTCGACTTCATCTAAGCCTTTTCCACCTAAGATTAATTGGGATAATTCTTTTCCGTTTTTATCCAATTTTGTGATCCAGACATCTTTGGAGCCGTAGCCTTTTGATGAGCTCTGTACATTCCCGGCTACAAAGAATCCTAGGTCTGTAGTTTGAATGACTGCTCTGGCCTCTTCATCGGAAGAACTACCTAAGGTTTTCTGCCATAATTCGTCACCAAATTCATTGATTCTAATTAACCAGATATCGGAGCCTCCTTTGGAATCTTCTTTTTTATCAAGCCCTTTTCCTGAGTATGATGTTCCGGCTAGTAAAAATCCGCCATCCTGAGTGGTAACGGTTGCGGATAAATAATCATGATTGGATCCTGAAAAATATTTCTCCCAGACTTCCTGTCCCTGCTGGTTGAGTTTTACCAGATGGAAATCGTAACCGTTGTTTTGCTTACTGCCTAAAGCCTGCTGCTTATCGCTTTGAATAGAACTTCCGGTGATCAGATATTGCTGATCGATGGTGGTGGTGACCTGGCTTAGGAAATCCTGGGTAGAGGATTTGATGTCTTTCTGCCATACCACTTCCTGAGCGGATATGCCCAGGATTGTGCATAAGGTGAATGCACTGAGATAAAGTTTTCTCATTCCCGTGTTGTTTTTGAGTTAGTAATTAGTTTCTTAAAACTTCGCGAATTTAATACTTTTTAAGACACAAAAATTACTTTAATGTGGTATCCTGTAAATCATACTATTTATTATTTACTTTTCTTTATTTATAGTAAATTCAGCCTTATTCTGATGTAAAATTATTTATATGGAGCGACAAAACGTGTCGTATTAAAAATAAAAAGGGCCAATCCTAAAAGAATTGACCCTCCAAAAAACATTAACTGTTTATTGATAGAATTATGATGTTTTATTTCCAGCCTCCACCTAAACTTTTATAGATATCGACTACGGTGCTGAGCTGTTTCTGTTTTGCTTCGATGAGCTCCATTTTAGCATCCAGAGCATCTCTCTGGTTTAAAAGAACTTCAAGATAATCCGCTCTTGAATTACGGAACAATTGATTGGCAATATCAATAGACTGATCCAGCGCTTTGGTTTCCTGCGATTTCAGTTGATAATACTGATCTATATTTTTAACTTTTGACATCAGGTTCGCAACATCCAGATAGGCATTCAAAATGGTTTTATCATATTCGTATAGTGCCTGAACCTGTTTTGCATCTGCGGTCTGGAAGTTTGCTTTTATCGCACTTTTATTAATCAGCGGCCCTGCCAGTTCACCGGCCAGATTATAAGCAATGGATTCCGGCAATTTAACAAGGTAAGAAGGTTTGAACGCCTCAAGACCTAATGTTGCAGAAATTTCAAGGGAAGGATAAAATTCTTTTCTTGCCGCTTCTACATCCAGCTTTGAAGCCTTTAATTCCAATTCTGCACGCTTGATATCAGGTCGGTTAGCCAATAACTGAGACGGAATTCCCGTATATACAGTCGGTGGAATGGTAGACATAAAGTTTTCCTTAGTTCTCACAATCGGCTGTGGATATCTTCCCAATAAAGCATTAATTTCATTTTCCTTTTCAGTGATCTGCTGGCGGATTGTATATTCTGCAGCTTTGGATTTCGCCAATTCTGCTTCAAACTTTTTCACGGCAAGTTCCGTTGCAGCAGCAGCTTCTTTCTGAATTTTGGAAATCTCCAGTGCTCTTTGCTGAAGCTTTATATATTGTTGTATAATGTCTAATTGATTATCAAGAGCCAACAATTCATAATAATTGTCTGCAACTTCTTCAATAAGATTAGATAAAACAAAGTTCTTCCCTTCCACTGTAGAAAGATAATGTGCCACTGCAGATTCCTTTTCTGTTCTGAGTTTTTTCCAGATATCAATCTCCCAGCTTGCGTTTAATCCTGCTTCAAAGTTTCCAAGCGGATCCGGCATTTCTTTTCCAGGTTCTATTTCAGTAGTAGCATCCCCTGCTCCTTCACTGGTATAACGTCCGGCTTTTTTCAGCCCAGCTCCTATTCCGGCAGAAACAGTTGGAGTAAGTCTTCCTTTTTTAGCTAAGACCCCACTTTTCGCGATTTCAATCTCCTGAAGCGTGATCAGCAGTTCCTGATTATTTTTTAAAGCTGTTTCAATCAGGGTTACCAGATTGGGATCTGTAAAGAACTGTCTCCAGGGAGTTGTTCCGCTGTTGTTATTGGCATCCTGCTGCTCTTCCTGATTAAAGTTCTGAGGAATATTTTCTTTTACCTCATCTTTTATGACAGTCGCCATTGGCGCCTTACAGCTTGCGAGTACAAGCGATAAGGCAATGGCTGTAAATATATTTTTAGTCTTCGAATTTTCCATCATGTTCATAAGGTTCAGTTTGTTCTGTTAAAGGATTTTCTTCTTCATATCTCGCCAGTCTCGACTTATCTGCAATTGTTCCGAAGATATAATACAGTCCCGGGATAATCATTAATCCGAAAATGGTTCCGATTAACATCCCTCCTGCGGCTGCAGTACCAATAGTTCTGTTACCGACAGCTCCCGGCCCTGTTGCGATGACCAATGGGATCAATCCGGCAACAAATGCAAATGATGTCATCAGGATCGGACGGAAACGGATGGCAGCTCCTTCAATAGCAGCTTTTGCCACAGGAATTCCTTCTTCAGCCTTTTTCTGCACGGCAAATTCAACAATTAACACGGCGTTTTTACCTAAAAGTCCAATAAGCATGACCATGGCCACCTGAGCATAGATATTATTTTCCAGCCCTAAAAGTTTTAAACATAAAAAGGCTCCGAAAATACCTACCGGAAGGGATAAAATTACCGGCAGCGGAAGGATAAAGCTTTCATACTGTGCAGAAAGGATCAGATAAACAAATCCTAAACATACCAGGAAGATAAATACGGCTTCATTTCCACGGCTTACTTCATCTTTTGAAATCCCCGCCCAGTCGATACCAAAACCTCTTGGAAGTGTTTTGTCTGCTACTTCCTGAATGGCCTTAATCGCCTGTCCACTACTATATCCCGGCGCAGGAGTTCCACTCACCTCTGCTGAGTTATACATATTGTGTCTTGTGATCTCTGATAATCCGTATACTTTTTCCAATCTCATGAAATCCGAGTAAGGAACCATCTGATCTTTATCGTTTTTAACATAGAGTTTCAACAGATCTGTTGGCAAAGCACGGTATTGAGGACCGGCCTGAACAATTACTTTATAAGGTCTGTCGAAACGGATGAAACTCGTCTCATAGTTGGATCCGATCAATGTAGATAAGTTATCCATTGCTTTTTCAATGGTTACCCCTTTTTGCTCTGCAAGATCGTTGTCTATTTTAAGCATGTACTGTGGGAAACTCGCAGAATAGAATGTAAATGCAGATCCAAGTTCCGGACGTTTTTTAAGCTCCTTCACAAAATCATTACTTACCTGCTCCATTTTATGATAATCTCCACTTCCTGCTTTATCCAGCAAACGAAGTTCAAAACCTCCTGCAGCTCCATATCCGGGAACGGAAGGCGGCTGGAAGAATTCAATATTGGCTCCGGGAATATTTTTGGCTTTTTCTTCGAGTTTTTCAATGATTTCAGCAGCAGATTCCTTACGTTCTTCCCAGCTTTTAAGGTTGATCAGACAGGTTCCGGAGTTGGATCCCGTACCTTCAGTCAAGATCTCATATCCTGCAAGGGAGGAAACGGACTGCACGCCATCAATATCTTCAGATTCTCTTAAAAGCTCTTTGGCAATCTGATTGGTTCTTTCCAAAGTAGATCCCGGAGGTGTCTGAATAATTGCGTAAATCATTCCCTGATCTTCCGCAGGAATAAATCCTGAAGGCAAAGAGTTACTCAGGAAGAATGTACAGGCACAAAATGCTAATAACAATGGTAATGTTATTGTCTTTTTTGTCACTGTTTTATTCAGCATCTTCTCATATTTCCCTGCTCCTTTTGTAAACAGGTTATTGAATTTATCAAGGAAGATAGTAATCGGAGTTTTCTTTTTAGCTTTTCCGTGATTATTTTTCAAGATCAGCGCACATAATGCCGGTGTCAAAGTAAGGGCAACAATTCCCGATAGGATAATGGATGAAGCCATTGTAATGGAGAACTGGCGGTAAAATACCCCAACCGGACCAGACATAAATGCAATCGGAATAAATACGGATGCCATTACCAATGTAATTGCGATAATTGCTCCACTGATCTCATGCATTGCTTCTTCTGTGGCTTTCAAAGGGGAAAGATGCTTCTCTTCCATCTTGGCGTGAACGGCTTCAATCACTACAATCGCGTCATCTACTACTACCCCGATTGCCATTACCAAAGCAAAGAGGGAAATCATATTCAGGGTAATTCCAAATGCGGACATGACGGCAAATGTTCCTACCAATGAAACCGGAACTGCCAGTGCAGGAATCAATGTAGAACGCCAGTCACCCAAGAACAGGAATACCACAATTGCTACCAGAATAAAGGCTTCTAACAAGGTATGGATTACTTTTTCCATGGATGCATCCAGGAATCTTGAAACGTCATAGCTGATATCGTAGTGCATTCCTTTCGGGAAGTTATTTTTCTCCAGATCCTTCATTAATGCTTTCACGTTTTTGATAACGTCACTTGCATTGGAACCATAGGATTGTTTTACGGTGATCGCCGCAGAAGGTTTTCCGTTCAATGTGGAATAAATATCATACATGGAACTTCCAAATTCTATATCGGCAACGTCTTTCAGCCTTACAGATTCTCCATTCGGTTTTGCCTTTAGAATAATGTTTCCGTAATCTTTTTCATTATTAAAACGTCCAGGATATTTTAATACATATTCGAAGGACTGAGAGCGCTTTCCGGAACTTTCTCCCGTTTTCCCAGGGGAAGCTTCCAAACTCTGCTCATTCAGAGATTCCATTACTTCATCAGCTGAAATATTATAAGCGGTTAATCTATCCGGTTTAAGCCAGATACGCATGGCATATTCACGGGTTCCCAGGATATCCGCAAAACCAACACCACTTACCCTTCTCAACTCAGACATCACATTGATATCTGCATAGTTGAAGAGGAATTTCTGGTCAGCTTTAGGATCATCACTGTACAGGTTAATATACATCAACATGTTAGGCTCTTCACGAGTGATCTTCACCCCTTCACGTACTACAAGAGGAGGTAACTTATTTACTACTGAAGATACACGGTTCTGAACGTTAACTGCGGCTACATTGGGATCTGTCCCCAGGTCAAATACAATCTGGATGGAAGCTTCCCCGTCATTCCCTGCATCTGAGGTCATATATTTCATTCCGGGAACACCATTTAATCCTCTTTCCAAGGGGATCACTACGGATTTAATCAACAATTCGTTGTTCGCTCCGGGATATTCTGCGGTGATATTTACTTTAGGGGGAGAAATGGATGGGAACTGGGTCACCGGAAGTTTCACCAATGACAATATTCCCATAAATACAATAATCAATGAGATTACTATAGACAGAACTGGTCTGCGAATGAATTTTTTAAACATACTGCTTCACTTTAGAGACCATTACTCTGCTTTTAATTTCAATGATTGAAGAACTTTCTTAGGATCCTGGAATTTTGTTTTCACCTTTTGGTCATCCTTCACTTTCTGAACTCCTTCCAGAAGAATCTGATCTCCTTTTGAAATTCCTGAACCTACTACATAAAGATCCTGAAGTTCATAAGCTACTTTGATATTTCTGGATTTTGCTACTCCGTTTTTATCAATAACAAATACATATTTCTGATCCTGTATTTCATAAGTGGCTTTCTGCGGAATAATCAAAGCATTATGAACAGGCATTGACATCTGTACTTTACCCGTTTCTCCGTTTCTCAGAAGTTTATCAGGATTTGGGAATTTTGCACGGAAGGCAATATTTCCTGTTTCATTATCAAATTCTCCTTCAATCGTCTGGATTTCTCCTTTCTGGGTATACGTTTCTCCATTTGCCGTAATCAGAGCGACCTGATTGCTGCCTCTGTCAGCCGCATGGGTCTGATAGCTCAAATATTCAGGTTCTGAAACATTGAAATAAGTGTAAATACTTGTATTGTCTGATAATGAAGTCAACAGATCTCCTTCATCTACAAGACTTCCCAGTTTTAAAGGAATTCTGTTAATAACACCAGAGAATGGTGCTTTAATATCTGTAAATGAAAGGTGGATCTGAGCCAGTTTCATTTCTGCATTGGCGGCATCCAGCTTGGCTTTTGCCATTGCTTTTTCGTTCTTGGAAACAATATTATTTCCTGCCAATGTACTTGCATTTTTCAGCTCGATAGAGGCCTGTTCTACCTCTGCTTTTGCTTTTAATAATTCTGCCTGATACAGTTTAGGCATAATTCGGAACAAGGTCTGTCCTGCCTGTACGTATTGTCCTTCGTCCACAAAGATTTTTTCCAGGAAACCTTTTTCCTGAGCTCTCACTTCAATGTTTTTTACGGATTGAATCTGGGCTACGTATTCTTTGTTGATTACAGTATCCATTACTACAGGGGATGTCACCGGATATACGGTAACTTCTTCTTTTTCTTCTTTTTTCTTATTGCAGCCAACAGCCAACAGAAGGGCACTCAGCGCAATTCCCGAAGCAACTCTTTTTATCATAATTCTAGAGTTTATATAAATCGTTAATGTTTTAAATAGAAATAAACGGTAATAAAAGGGGTACGATGTGCTGATTACCAACATATACACAACGTAAAGTATTTCCACCCGGAAAATCAGGCAGAAAAAGAACAGATCGATAAAATTTTAAATTCTAATGGAGCGGATCAGAATAAACCTTTTTGTGGCTAATCCAAGAACAAAGCCATGAATATCCTGTCTAAAGCGTTTGTAGCTTTTTAATCCAAAAATATAGACAAGGCTGAAAACTCCGGCAAAGACAGCAATAGCCTGCCATACATCAGACAGCTGAAAGTCATTTTCGGCAAGTTCTAAAGTGGAATTGTCTACATTATCGGCCATCTGCTGAACGGAGAGTTTTTCAAAAGTCTGGTTCAGGCGGTTGGCTCTTTTCGGCATATGATGAGAAACATGACCGTTGTAGTCGTTTCTTAGCGTTTTAACGTCAAGTCTGCTTTCTACTACAAAGAGCAGAAAAAGACCGGTTAAAAAGTATACTATAAAGTTTCTCATTTTGAAGTGGCAAATGTACACCCAGATTATGATATTATCATAGTAGATTAACAAAATTTAACTATCCTTTAAAATACCTGAATAAAAAAGTTTGAAAAATAGTAAACTTTTATCCTATTCAAGCACAATACAAGCAATTTTGATATTCTATCTGAGCAGTTTTAAATTTTCAAAAATCAAGCCATATTTTTCAATTTAAGGAAATTTTAATGATACTATTGTTGCTTTTTTGAACATCATGAAGTGCACAATTGTTCTGTTTTGAAGATTTTATTTGAAAAACTGAAAGTTAAAATAGTCCAACCTAAACTTTATCATGAATTAGAATTATTAACATTAACTTATTGTTACTCTCTTCTTTTTGAATTATTTTTGCCGAAAATTCAAACAACAAATGAGAAATGAGAAAAACACAGAGTATACTTCTGAAAATACGTTCGTTAAAAAACCTGAATTAACAACGACTCCCATCAATTTTCTACCATAATTATTACTTTCTGTTTCGTGAATAATGTTTCAAAAAACAGTGAGTTAAATTGGCTAAAATCTTAACTTTCTGTTAGTTTATGAAAAATTAACATATATTTATTAAAAATATTCGTAAATTTATAAGGCATTAACATCGTAGTTCATGAAACACTTTAAAATCACTTATCACTATGAAAAAATTATTATTACCAGTCCTTTTTGGATTGACCATTATTTCCCTAACAGCGTGTAAACATCCCGGAAAAGAAACTGAAACCATCACTGCTGTTGTTCCCGAAAATACAGATGATATCTCAAAAGAGGTGTATGTGGACAGCTATGGAGAAAAGATAGAAGTAACCATCAACAACACCAAAAATACGGCAACAATCCATTTAAACGGCAAAACTTTTGACCTTAAAAAAAGTGATGCTTTACCTGAATATACGGCCTCCAATGAAGAGTATCAATACTCTGATATTAAAGGCAATATCACTTTCCTGAAAAAGAATGTAGATATGGTTCTGTTCCACCTTAAACAGGCAAAAAAAGAGTCTGGTCCTGCAAAAATGGCATCGTATTAGCATGGGATTAGCATTCATCTTAAAAAAATAAACATTATGAAAAGCTTATATTATTATTTATCGGCACTTGTTATCGCAACGTTTTTAGTGGTTTCTTGTAAAACACAGAATGCACAAAAGCCAACGAGTGATATTACAGGAAAAACCTGGAAACTTACGGAGCTTAACGGGAAGCCGATTGAACTGAAAAACCCTAAAAACAATCCTTATTTCAAACTTGAAATGGATGGAATGAGATACCAGGGACATGCCGGATGTAATGGTTTAGGAGGAACATTTGAGATCAAACCTGAAATGATGAGAATTAAGTTCAATCAGGGAATGTCTACCATGATGGCTTGTGAAGATCTTGATATTGAAAATCAGTTTACCAAAGCAATCCTTGCCGCAGATAATTATTCTGTAAATGGAAATACTCTTACTTTAAATAAAGCAAGAATGGCTCCTTTAGCAAAATTTGTTCTTCAGTAATTGATATCACTTACATAAAAATAAAAAGACGCTTTATTCGTATGGCGTCTTTTTTTATGTGCTTTATCTACTTTTTTTATTGTAGATTATATAGCATACCAGAAGGCTTATATTCACAATCACAGCAAAAGCATTTGATAAGATAATAGGCAGTTCGTCTTTTTCAAAACCATACCATACCCACAATGACAGCCCTGAAATGAGGACTAAAAGCATGAGCAGAGAAATATCTTCTACATTCTTTTCCCGGATTACTTTTACAAGCTGTGGAATCATGGAAACAGAAGTAAGAACTCCGGCAACGATGCCTAATATATTTTCATTCATAAATTTTGCAGCTTTTAATATCTATACTAAGATACATTATTGAAACCTGTTCAGGGATACTTCTTCATGCAATGGAATATCTTCTTCAATAAAACGGAACAAATCCCTGGAAAAATAGCATCCGTTAAGGATTCCACGGGCCCCAAGTCCATTAAAAACATACAGATTACGGAATGTTTCATGTCTTCCGATGATGGGTCTTCTGTCTTTTACTGTTGGGCGGAATCCAAAATGCACTTCTTCCACTTCAAAATCATAAGGATAAAATTCGGAAAGACCTTTCACCAGTTGTTCCACTGCGGATTCATCAATGTGATGATGCATCTGTTCCCTGTCATAAGTTCCTCCATAAAAATACAGACCATTTCCGGTTGGAAATAAAAAATGTTTCTTCTTAATCGTTATGTTTTCAGAAAGAGGTTGAGAAAGTTTCACTTTGATATGGTGTCCCTTATTGGGAATCACCGCTATTTCTGAGAAGTAGGGATTATCTTTCACTCCCATTCCTTCACAAAAGATAATATTTTTGAAACTCAAATCTTTATAAGTGGATTCTGAAGGATGCAATTGGGTATAATCAAATTTTTCTTTTACCCAGTGATCATTTTTCTCAAAATAACTGAATAAACCACTGAAAAATCCATTAACATTGAGTCTGGCAGACTGATTCACCTTTCCGGTAAGAAAATCATTTTTTACCACATTTAAACGATCAAATTTTTTGTCAAGAAAATGCGATAATTCTTCAATTCCTGATTTTTTCAGCCATAAATTCTGTTCATTTTCATCATGAAAGATTCTATGAATAGGAGCATCAATCAGATAGTTTTCTCCAGTATATGATTCTATTTGTTTCAAATTATCTTTAAGAAAATCTATTTGTTCCTGTGCTTTCCAGAATGTGGTAAACTTTTTTAGGACCACAGGATTGATAATCCCGGCCGACACCTGTGAAGCACTTTTTCTTCCTTCAGAAAAGATCACAAAGGACTTGTTATTCTTAATTAGCTGATGAGCCAGGAAAAGCCCTGCATATCCATCTCCTACGATAATATAATCTACATTTCTCATAATAAAAAAACCTGAGTAAAAATACTCAGGTTTTCTATAAATATCAAGTGAAATTTAGTAATTCCACATATCATTTTCCATGTCAAGAATCTGTGCCTTGATTCTATCGCTTTCTTCCAACTGCTCATCAGCATTTTTAGGGATATAGTCCTTGATAGTACCGTCTCCTAAACCGTTTGAAGATTTATAAATGATAGAAGAGAATCTTCTTGCATTGATAACATCATCGAAAGATAGATCAGCAGAAGAATTCTTTCTGTTGAAGACAAAATTATTTGCTAAAATATCTCTTGCACTTGGATAATAGATCCAGAACAGGTCAATAAGCTCATCATTACTTGCGATAGGCTTACCATCTGGACCGATAACTCCCTGTACTGCAGGATCTGGTCCCATTGCAGCAATACCAAGAGGTCTGTATTTCATCTGTCCGTCTCTTTTATCAATAAACCACATACCCATGATCTTAAGAACTTTTACCTTGTCAGTAGTTGTCTTAAAAACGTCAGTATATTGTTTCTTTTCAGCCTCAGTTAATTGTCTACCTGAGTTTAAGATATCAATAGCAGCATCATTGATGATTACTTTTTCTAATCTTTTCTGAATTCCTTCCGGAGAAAGTTTTACTGTAAAGTTTTCATCATCATATACCTGCTCAATCTTTCCGCTTAAGGCAGCGTCCAATAATAACTGGTATAAAGATCTTGTAGGAGTAGCAAGAAGACCATCCGGATTGTCATAGTAGAAAGGCTGGTTGATCTTATCATTCATATCAATGATCTCCCATACAAACATACTCTTCAGGATATCTTTATCTTCTACAAAACCATATTCAAGAGGCTTTACTGTTTTATCTACAATAGTATCACCAACTTTTTGTTTGTTTTCTGCTCTCATCTGTCTGAACTCTTCCGGAGAAGATGCGTTCAGAATAGTCTGGGAAAAAGCAAATCCCGAAACTAATACTAAAAGGGTGCTAATATATTTTTTCATAATAAATTACAATTTTAGTCCTATGGAATGTTAATGATTATAGGAGTAATGTTTTTAATAACCTGACCATCTAAACCTTGAGCAGTAACTTTAATATCAAAGACAGAAACCACGTCTCCGGATCTAAGATTTTTCACTAATCCAGCGGCATCATTTAATGAATTTCCGTGAACCAGTAACGCTGCTCTACCTGGTACTCTCACCATAAACTGAGTTACAGTAAATGAAACCGGGAAGTCAAAGTCAGGAATTGCTGCCTGTACCGTTTGGTTCTGGATAGAAGTTGCAGGCATAGATACTATACTCTGTCCTCTGATCTGACCTTGTGGTGGTGGAACATTCTTAATTCTATATTCAAATACCTGAGATACAGATTTTCCATAAGGATCTATTCCTGATAATGTCAACTTAACTGTATTCCCTGAAGTTGGTTTTACGATCCATTTTCCTGGGCCTGTATTTCTTACAGATGCACCTGGAGCAGATAATGAAAGTTTAGAATTGTCAGCACCTAAGATTGATCCTGAAACAGGGTTCTCAAGTCCTCTATACATTACATTCATCTTATCTGCAGAAAGTAATAATCCTTTTTCAAGTTTTACTTCTCTTGGTCCTGCGATTACATTATAAGTATGCGTCCATGGGAAAGATTGTGGCTTACCTGAAGCATCTGTTAATGTAATGGTACCTCCTAATTTATGCTCTCCAATTCCAGAACCTGAAATTGCGATTGTTCCTTTACCATTTTCCACTTTACCTACACCAGAGATGCTGATCTTATTACTGTTAGAATAAGTACCCAACATTACTTTTACTTCTGCCTGTTTTCCTGCCTGGATATCTACCGGACCTGAAACAATAGGTTCGTAGCTTGAGAATTTAATACTCGCATCTACTTTTTCCTGAAGTAATAGTGCCAATGCATCAGACTGAACGTTTCTGGCATCATTTTGGATAATTTCCAGATTAGATATTGCAGCGATTAATGGCTGGTGATAAAATTTATTCTGGAACCAAGTCTTTTCATTTGGAGATGTTCCTTTAGGGTACTCCGCAATAAGAGACTTATTTGCTCTGGCAACTAGATCTTTTAACTGCTCATTATTTCCAAAAGTAGCGTTAATGTAATTTCTTACATCATCAATTTTAGCTTTCAGATCTAATGCATTCTTCGAAGGAGTATTTTCATCACCTTCTTTAAAGAAATATTCAGTAGTTGCTTCATTATTGTTCAATGCAGCAAAATTTTCGCTTACATCAATTTCTTTTCCTGTTTGAGGATCTTTATCATGAAACTCAGATTGTTTTTTTAACAAATCTTTGATATCCTGAGAGGATTTTACCAACAGATCAATTTTGGATTTCAATACTTTGTACTGTCCCCAAGGCTGTGCGTAAGTATCCGGAACTTGTTGAGCCTTAGCTTCCAATGTTCTTTCAAAGATCTTCTCGTTTTTTCTTTCTGTTAAAGTTCTGGTTTCATTTAATGCTTTAGTAGAATCATAATATGATCTGATAATTTCTGCATCAATATTTAGGGCCATCATCGCGATGAACACCAAATACATCAGGTTGATCATCTTCTGACGAGGGGTCTGTTTTCCTTGTGCCATTCTCTTTTCTTTGTTTTTTGATTAAGTAGTTAAATTTAGAAATGGTTAGGAATTAAGACTTCATAGCAGTTAGCATACCACCATAAACTCTATTTAAGTTATTAAGATTAGATGTTAAACCTTGTAGCTCTTGATTGAATTTTTCAGATTGCTCTGCGGACTTCTGCATATCTGCTACATACTTGTTAGCAAATTCAGATTGTCTTTTACCGCTTTCAAGTTGCATTACATAAAGAGCATTCATGCTTTCCATGTGCTGAGCAGCCTTATTTAATTGGTCGTTATATTTATGTGTAGAAGCAGATACGTCAACCGTTTGATTGATCTGATCAACAGAGTTTGAAAATTTATCAATTCCTGTTCTTAGTCTTTCAAATAATTGAACATCTAGCCTAGCATCTTCAAGCATTTTATCCAATTTGGTTGAAAGAGAGTTTTCTAATTCTGCAAATTGAGCTGCTGCGTTATTATTTCTAGAAGATACATTAGAGTGTAGTGGATTTGGATTAGCATGTTTATCTAATAACTCAGGATAAACATTTTCCCAAGCATAAGACTCTTCTGATTTCGGAGGGTCAAATGCAAAAATGATAAAGATAATCGCCTCAGTAATAAGTCCTACGGTAAGAGCGATGTTACCGTTAATAGGTCCCAAGGTAATGTGAGTAATTTTAAGCCAAGCTCCAAGAATTACAATTGCAGCACCGAATGAATAAAAGAAATTCATCCAAGCATCTTTAGTCTTAAACATATTGAGTTAGTTTTTTTAATGTTAAATAAAATTGTTATTGAAAAATAATTATCTGATTAGTTATCTGTTAACTCTTCTTGGCTTAACTGCTGCTTCAGGAATGTCCTGTACAGTTCTGAATCCGATATAGCTTCTTGCGGAATCTTTTCTTTCCCAATCTCTAGCACCTGTCATTAGTGCATATCCTATATCTTTCCAAGATCCACCTCTTACAGACTTCTTAGTATCCTTTTTATCTTTAGTAGAAGGATTTAATGTAGAAGAGAATCCGTATGAAGAATTGTTGTACGCAGATAATGTCCACTCAGAAACGTTTCCAGCCATATCAAATAACCCAAACCCATTTTTCTTAAATTTCTTAACTGGAGCTGTATATGTATAAGTACCTTTTTTCTCGTCTTCCATGTAGTTACCTCTTTTAGGCTTAAAGTTAGCCAGGTAACAACCTCTGTCGTCCATTAAATATGGACCACCCCAAGGGTAAGTAGCATTTTGCATACCACCTCTTGCAGCATATTCCCATTCAGTTTCTGTTGGAAGACGGAACTCTAATGGTCTTTGTTTTTTTCTTTTTAAACTTTCGTTGTAATCAGTTTTCAATTTAGATCTAAAGTTACAATAAGCCCTTGCCTGATCCCAGGTTACCCCAACAACAGGATAGTCTTTATAAGCCTTGTGCCAGAAATACTGTTCAAACAATGGCTCATTGTAAGCAAAGTGGAAATCTTTTACCCAAACTGTAGTATCAGGATAGATCGCGATACTTTCGCTTTTCAGGTAATTAGCTCCTCTTTCGTTATCTGCAACAGCAGCGTCCATATCTCCCCAACGGTATGTATATTTCAGCTTACTTACATCTAAAATTCTTTCGTTTCCGATTCTTGAAGAAGAAGGTAGATACATAGATTCTAAAACCTCTGCGTATTCTACATCCGGATATTTTGATGTGCTCCAGTGTAAAGGAATTTTCCAATCTAATCTTTTGCTGGCATCATAGCTTCCGTCTTCTCGGCCACCCTGGCCTTCCATATATTCTTGATAAGGTGTTAAATTTTCTTCTTTTTTAGCAAGATATGCATAATCACCTATTGCTGCTCCTTTACGTCCGCCTTCATCACCACCTTCTCCGGCAGCTTCAGCTAGTAAAGTTCTCGCAATAGAGTCTCTTACATAATTGATAAATACTCTGTACTCCGAGTTGGTAGTTTCTGCTTCATCCATGAAGAAAGAAGAAACAGTAACAGTCTTCAATGATGCTTTTTCAGGAGTATTTGTTGGATCCTGGTCTGCTAAACCAGCAACAAATGAACCTGCAGGAATTGCGACCATTCCGTATGGTCTTTCCGCAACAAATGATTTAGTTTTTTCTCTTGGTATCAATTCTCCTTTTGTTCCTGGCTTCCCTACAGAAGAGCTGCCACCACCTGAACAAGATACCGATGCTACCGACGCAGACAATAATAAAAGAAATATCCTTTTCATGTTAATTTTTATAATTAAGCCGTAAATATATAATTTTTTTAAGAAACTTTTAAGATTTTTTTTGAAATAACGGAATAAATCTAAATTTATTTTATTTACAACATCTTTTTATTCCACGGTAACAGATTTTGCAAGGTTTCTCGGTTGATCTACGTTGGCTCCTCTATATACTGCAATGTAATAAGCAAGCAGTTGCAGAGGTACGGAAGCAACGATTGGAGAGAAACATTCTGAAGTTTCAGGGATTTCAATAACATAATCAGCCATTTCACTCACCTGACGGTCTCCTTTATTAACTACAGCGATAATTTTTCCTTTTCTCGCTTTAATTTCCTGAACGTTACTTACAATTTTATCATAGTGTCCTTTTTTAGGTGCTATGATTACAATTGGCATGTTTTCATCGATCAGGGCAATTGGACCGTGCTTCATTTCTGCAGCCGGGTATCCTTCTGCATGGATATAAGAAATTTCTTTTAATTTTAAGGCTCCTTCTAAGGCAGCAGGATAATTGTATCCTCTTCCTAAATAAAGGAAATTAGTAGCTTTCACAAAATCTTTTGCAATATTCTGAGTAAGCTCATGAGTGGTATTTAACACTTCTTCAATTTTCTTAGGAAGAGCATCAAGCTCAGAGATTAAGCTCATAAATTCAGCGTTTCCTAAGTTTCCGTTGTGTTTTCCTAGTTTAAATGCAATTAAAGTAAGAATTGTAAGCTGCGCTGTAAATGCTTTTGTAGAAGCAACCCCAATTTCAGGACCGGCATGTGTATATGAACCTGCATCGGTAATTCTTGCGATTGAAGAATCCACAACATTACATATACCATATATAAATGCACCTTTTTCTTTTGCTAATTTTAAAGCAGCCATTGTATCAGCTGTTTCTCCAGACTGAGAAATTGCAATCACCACATCTTTATCTGTAATGATAGGGTTTCTGTATCTGAACTCTGATGCATACTCTACTTCAACAGGAATTCTTGCATATTCTTCTATCAGATATTCTCCGATAAGACCTGCATGCCAGGAAGTACCACAAGCAATAATAATAATTCTGTTGGCATTTTTGAATCTCTCAACATGGTCCCAGATTCCGGCCATTTTAATCACACCCTCATCTACAAGAAGTCTTCCTCTCATTGTATCGTGTACCGATTTAGGCTGTTCAAAGATTTCTTTAAGCATGAAATGCTCATATCCACCTTTTTCAATCTGTTCAAGGCTTAATTTAAGCTCCTGAATTTCCGGCTCAATTTTAGAGTTATCATTGATGGTTCTGATATCTACTCCATTTTCAAGAGAGATTGTTGCCATATGTCCTTCTTCAAGATAAATGGCTTCTTTTGTAAATTCTACGAAAGGAGAGGCATCAGAAGCAATAAAGTATTCTTTATCTCCGATTCCGATTGCCAGAGGAGAACCTAATCTTCCTACCACCAATACTCCAGGATAATCTTCATGAAGTACAGTGATTGCATAGGCTCCGTATACTTCATTCAATGCATATCTTACCGCAGTTGGGAAATCAGTTTCAGGATTAAGATCCATAAAATACTGGATAAGGTTTACCAGTACTTCTGTATCGGTTTCTGATTTGAAAGTAAATCCTTTTTCAGTAAGCATCGTTTTAATGGTATCATAATTTTCAATGATACCGTTATGTACGATTGCGATTTTGCCGTTATTTGACAAGTGCGGGTGGGAATTTCTGTCACTAGGAACTCCGTGGGTTGCCCAACGGGTATGTCCCATTCCAATTTTAGACTTTCCTTTTAGTTCTTTCGAAATATTCACCAAATCCTCAACCTTACCTTTTGTTTTTTCTACTTCCAGCTTGTTATCTGAACCTTCTAAAACAATTCCGGCACTGTCATACCCTCTATATTCCAATCTTCTAAGACCATTAATTACGATTTCATAAGCGTCTTGAAAACCTGTATATCCTACTATTCCGCACATATTTTATTTTGTCTAGTGTTGTTTAATGTTTATTTTTTCGTCCCGTAAGTCACCATTAGCTGGATTCTTTTTGGATTCGTATTTGTTTTATCTATACCTGTCAGGATAATTCTGTTCATATCGATTGCTCTTGTCGTATTACGAACTCCTAAAAGGCTTCCTGTAGCAGTTGCGGCAAATGTTCCGGCACTGATCACCAACGGTTTATTCGTTACCGGCTGCTCAACTCCACTTACAGTTTCTTTTTTACCTTCAACAAGATCCTTGATGGTTTTTGTTACTACAAAATCATAGTACCCAGGATTTTCTTTATAATAATATAGGCCAAGTCCTGAAGTCAGATCTGATGTAAAGCCTAGCTTTGAGTAATCAATAGTACCATTACTGTTTAATGTATTGGTCAAAATTGAAAACTTACGATCTTCTGTTGAATTTTTATTTTTCCAGCTTAAAGGATCCAGATATATTCTAACTTTAGCACTTACAATACCTGCTTTTTCTTTATTGTAAACATCTTTAAGTTGTGCAATTGTTTCATCCTTAATTTTCACGACAACAGAAGGACCTCCCATTCCCTGAACAAAAAGTCTCTCATCACCTTCATTAGGATTACTTGCAGCCAATGCATTAGCTACAGATGATCCTGATCTGCTGTATTCATACAATCCGATATGAGCATTAGAACCTCCTAAGTTGAAATTAAGTGTTGTTTGTGGTCTTGTAGTTGCTCCATTCTCTGTTTTATCATATTTATAATACATGACAAGCTGTAAATCATCAGGAGAGAACTGGTAAAGGTATTTATCTGTTTCATCCACAGAAATCTTTATTCCTTTGAAATATCTGATAAAGTTTGAAGCATCCTGAAGCTCTGGTTTTCCTTTTTTATCAAGGATATGAGTCTGGAAAAAGTTTGTATTGCTCAGTTTTATTCTGAATCCTAAGTTTCCAGTAAATACAACTGAGTTATCAGATTTTTTAGTAATAGATAAAGAACTGATGTTACCGTTAAATACTCCTGAACCTAACAGTTCACCAGTACTTATATTCTTATTGGAACGTTTGAAAGTATCGTCATTCGAGTCTAAAAATGTAGTAACTTCATGTACATTGATTTTCATTGATTTTGAAGCCCCTCCTATTTTACCGTATTTACGAACAGGATACGTTTTTCTCTCAATTGAAACAGCCGTAGCAACTCCGTCTACAGGGAAATCACTTTTCTCAAATGTATTTGTTTTTAATGAATCGCTTTCAAAGAAGTAAGTATTCGTAGTTGTATTGGCTGGTGGTCTTACCACAAGGACTACAGAATCCACTTTCGGATTTGCCCCATTGAAGTCGAAATTATCTACCGGCATTCTTAGCTGGGTAACATACGATGCTCTCTGCATTCCAAATTCACCTTCAGTAAAGGCTCCCAGTACACCTACATAAGAAGCAGCACCAGATTCGCTCACCCCACTGATCAGTCTGGCAGCATCACTTCTGATGGAATCATTATTGTTGTAATTGTATGCGATAACGGGATATGAAATTTCATTACCTTGCGCAGCATCATTATTGAACAACTGCTCACCAAGAGAATCCGGATCAGGTTCACAGTTATAAAGGAATGTACTTCCAAAAATCGCCAATAGAAGCATGGCGAAGGTCTTTTTAAGATTATGAGTCATTAAAAATGTGTTTTTAATAAAGTTGATTTATAGAATCTATGTCCAGATATTCCGATTTTTGGGTTGCAGTTTCGTTGAAAGCCTTATCCAGGTCTTCATCCAGAAACTCGTCTCCTTTCACAACGGCATCTACATAGTTCATACTCTCGATAACAAAACTTTTAATAGTTGGGTTATCTAACGCTTTTAAGCCTGAAATATTATCAAACTGTAGTTTTTCGTCAATCTTTTTATCCAGGTCAGCATCTTTCTCATTGTAAAGAGAAAGTACAATTTTCGCGTCTTTGAAATAAGTATCTGATTCGTAATACGTTTTAAGATAAATTGGAACGAAAGAAGCCATCCATCCATTTAAATGGATAACATCCGGTACCCAGTTTAGTTTCTTAATTGTTTCAATAACTCCTCTGGCAAAGAAAATCGCTCTTTCGTCATTGTCTTCGAAAGGGTTTCCTTCATCGTCGAAATAATATTGTTTTCTTTTGAAGTATTCTTCATTGTCAATAAAGTAAACCTGAAGTCTTTCCCCCGGAAGAGACGCTACTTTAATGATTAGAGGCTGGTCCAGGTCATTGATAATAATATTCATCCCTGAAAGACGGATTACCTCATGAAGCTGAAACTTTCTCTCACTTATTTGTCCAAATCTTGGCATAAAAACTCTTACATCATTGCCTTCTTGGTGCATCTTAAGTGCCATTTTGTTTACCACTGCAGCCATATTTGTATCTTCCTGATATGGATACATCTCTGTAGTAATGTACAGTATTTTTTGATTCGGCATAAACTTTCTATCTAATTTTTGTAAAAATGCTTTAATGTGCAAAATTACAAAAAAACATCCAACATTATTTTAATTAACATTTTTTTACGAAAATTACCTTTTCCAAATTATTAAAAGTACATATTATTATGCGATATTTTTAGTATTTTTGAAATAGTATTAAAACAAACTATGGAAGTTCTAAAAAACAGAAAAGTCCTTCAGGATTTCATTGAAAGACAGAAAGAAATGGGAAAAAGAATTGGCTTTGCTCCTACTATGGGCGCCTTGCACAATGGTCATCTTTCTCTGTATGAAGAGGCAAGAAAAGAGAATGATCTTGTCATTTCTTCAATTTTTGTAAATCCAACCCAATTCAACAATCCTGAGGATCTTGAAAAATACCCAAGAGATATCAACAGAGATATACTTATTCTTCAGAATTCAGGTCTTGTAGATGCTGTTTATATTCCTGAGGTAGCCGATATTTACCCTGAGAAAGCTGAAAGCCAGCAATATGATTTTGATGGATTGGAAAATGAGATGGAAGGAAAATCAAGACCGGGACATTTCGACGGAGTAGGAACTGTTGTAGAGGAACTTTTCAGACAGATACAGCCTGACAATGCTTATTTTGGGGAAAAAGATTTCCAGCAGCTCGCTATCATAAAAAAAATGGTAGAGAAAAAGCATCTTCCCGTTAAAATAACCGGAGTTTCTATTTACAGGGCAGAAAACGGACTGGCATTAAGTTCAAGAAACCAAAGACTTCATGAAGACCGAAAAGAAGCCTCTAAAGTAATTTATGAGACTTTAAAAAAGGTAAACGACTGGTTCAGAACCGTTACTATTCCGGAAATCAAGGAAAGAGTAGCTGATATTTTCGATGACCAGCCGGGAATGAAACTTGAATATTTCCTTATTGCTGATGAAAATACATTACAGGAAACCGATTTTTTCTATAAAGACAGAAGTTTCAGAGCGTTTATCGTAGTCGTTGTAGACGGAGTAAGATTAATTGACAATATGCATTTGGATTGATTTTTCCAAATTAAAATATAATATCCCTGACTGTTATGGTTGGGGATTTTTTTTGAATGCATAATAAAAAAGAAAGGAAGTTCAGTATCAGACTTCATACAAAAATCAAAGGCCTCCTGAAGGAAGCCTTTGAAACACCAAATCACAAAATATTAATATGAAAAAAATTTACTTTTCAGTAAACTTGTGACCCGGCTGGGATTCGAACCCAGGACCCATACATTAAAAGTGTATTGCTCTACCAGCTGAGCTACCGAGTCGGCCACAATTAAAATGAAATAAATTTCAATATTAATTATAAAATTTTCTTTGCAGTGCCTGCGACTGGACTCGAACCAGCACATCCTTAGGAAACCACCCCCTCAAGATGGCGTGTCTACCAATTTCACCACGCAGGCAATAAAATCACAAAATTCGTAATATTTATTGCTAGTGACCCGGCTGGGATTCGAACCCAGGACCCATACATTAAAAGTGTATTGCTCTACCAGCTGAGCTACCGAGTCGGCCACTTATGCAACAAGTTTTCATTTAAGTAATGTCCCTTGTTTTAAGTGGTGCAAAGATATAACTTTTTTCTTTATCTCAAAACTTTTTCGCAAATTTGTTTTAAAAAAATTCATGGTAATTTCATTGATCGGATACATGGGAAGTGGCAAATCTCACATTTCCAAAATATTAAGCGAAAAAATCAATTTTAAATTAATTGACCTCGATAAAGAGATTTCAAGAAGAAACAAATTAACCATCCCGGAAATTTTTGAAAAAAAGGGAGAGATTTACTTTAGAAAACTGGAAAGAGAAGCCCTGGAAGAGATATTGGCTTCGGAAGAAAATGTAGTTTTAAGCCTTGGCGGAGGCACTCCTGTGTATTATAATAACATGGAGATCATTAATCACAATTCTAAAAGTTTTTTCTTAAGAACATCGGTAGGAACATTGGTAGAAAGACTTTCAAAACAGAAAGAAAAAAGGCCATTGATTGCCAATATCTCGGATGAAGACCTTCCGGAATTCATTGCCAAACATTTATTTGAAAGAAATCAATTTTACAGCAAAGCACAGTATACTGTAGGAACAGATTCCAGAGAACCGGAGGACATTGTTAACGAAATAGTAGAAAAGCTCTATCTCTAGAGCTTTTTTATTTTATTTATTGATCTTCATCACCGGCTTCGCCACCTGTCTCACCAAAGAAATCATCCCAATCTGTAAAGTCAGAATCGATATCGTTACCTACCCCTACGTAATCGTCCATTTCTCTTCTGTCTTTTTTGGTTGGTCTTCCCTCGCCTTTATTTCTGTAATAATCTTGTGACATTTTACGAAGTTTCAACAGTTCGTACTGTTCTTTATCTGTCACATCTTTAATATGAAGAGGCACCAGCTTGGCTCCTATTCTGCTTTTAGGGATCTGAATTACTTTTATTTTATAATCAATTTGATTCTTACGGATTTTAATAGTATCTCCTTCTTTTACCTCTTTAGATGACTTTACGGCAGACGTTCCTATAGAAACTCTATTCTTTTTAATCTCCTCTGCTGCAATACTTCTCGTCTTATAAAAACGAATGCTCCATAAAAATTTATCTATTCTCATATTTTTTTATACTTTTGCCGTTATATTATTTGTAAAGTAATTAAAGTTTTTTGAAATGAAAAAAATATTTTTATATATCCTTGCAGGATCTTTGTGTTTTTCTGCTTGTAAGAAAGATGATGATGTGTCAACCTATGTAGAGCCGGAAGACATTAATACACAAAACACCTATGATGATCAGGCCATTAAGAAATTCATGGATGATAATTATCTGGATGCACAGGGTAATATAAAAGCCTTCAGTTCTACAGATACAGCAGATGATAACGAAAAAAAATTATCTGAACTGGCACCTGTAACACTTCCTTCGGGAGCTATCTATATCGTTAGAAACGGTGCTCAGCCTCCTGTTAATCCTGATCCTGTTTATGATCAGACTGTCAAAACTGATGATATTATTAAGTTCATGGTAAGAGCTTACTCTTATCTGGCAGTTAATTCTGACGGAAACACTTCATTTACATCAAAAGCTACCTTTTTAAATACGATTGACGGAAGTGGTATTCCTGCTATTGACCCTATGTTTTATTATGTAAAGAAATCAATACTGGATGCTGCTACAACTGATGCAGCAAAAAAAGCAAAGTATTATCAAATCCCTGGTTTCAGAGAAGCTTTACAAAAATTCAAAGCATTTAATAATCTTTCCAGTGAAACACCTTATAACTTACAGGGTGTAATTATTGTTCCTTCCAGAGCTGCTTTTGCAAGAAATCCTCATTATCCGTACTTAAATGCTTCTTACAGAAACAAATCTTTTGTATTCAACTTTCAGATTTATGGACGTGATAACAGACCAGACGATCAAAAACAAACTTCTGAACAACAGCAATAAAAGTAATCACATCATAAAAAAACACCGTCTCAATGACGGTGTTTTTATTTTATCGTATGTTATTATGATCTTGCCTTCTGCTTTACATTTCCTAAAATATCAGGGAAGTAAAGGTCCGCAAGGTGATCAAACTCATCTCCTCTCATAAACATGGTGGCATCTACTTCTTCATAAGAACTTCTTCCTGCAGCCGCAATCAATTCATTGCAGGTATGAAGGGTATTTTTATGAAAGTGATATACTCTTTCTGCTTTATCCGTCACCTCAAGTCCTTTGATAAGCATTTTATCCTGTGTAGCCACTCCTGTAGGGCAGTTATTTGTATTACATCTCAACGCCTGAATACATCCTAAAGAAAACATAAATCCTCTGGCATTGTTACACATATCAGCACCCATCGAAATTGCTCTCAGAATATCAAGACTGGTAAGAACTTTACCGCTGGCAATCACTCTTAATTTATCTCTTAAGTTATAATTATTAAGTGTTCTGTTGACAAATATCAAAGCTGGCTCTAACGGCATTCCTACTCCATCTGAAAATTCCGGTGGCGCAGCTCCAGTTCCTCCTTCTGCCCCATCTATGGTAATAAAGTCCGGATAAATCTTCAGAACATTCATCTGAACACAGATATCTTCAAATTCTCTGGTATCTCCGATACACAGCTTAAAACCAACAGGTTTCCCGCCTGAAAGATCTCTTAATTGCTGTACGAACCTCAACAGTCCTGCTGCATCAGAAAATGAAGTATGTGAGGGTGGTGAAATAACAGTCATACCTGGTGTTACGTGACGGATTGCTGCAATTTCAGGTGTATTTTTCACTCCCGGAAGTACTCCTCCATGTCCTGGTTTTGCTCCCTGTGATAATTTGATTTCTATCATTTTCACATTAGGAAGGGTTGAATATTTTGTGAATAATTCAGGATTGAATTTCCCTTCATCATCACGACATCCGAAATATCCTGTTCCGATTTGCCAGCATAAATCTCCGCCTTCCATATGATAAGGTGAAATTCCCCCTTCTCCGGTATTATGATAGAAATTTCCTTTTTTTGCTCCTCTGTTCAGGGATATCTGTGCTCTGTCACTTAATGCTCCGAAACTCATTGCTGAGATATTGAATAAAGAAGCGTGGTAAGGCTGGGTACACTGTTCTCCTCCAACCCATACTCTTGGGAGCTCTTCTGATGGTGATTTTGCATAAATAGAATGCTTGATCCCTTCGTATTTTCTGTGATTTACTTCCAGCTGTGTACCAAAAGCCACAGTATCACTTAAATTTTTTGCACGTCTGTATACTGCAGAACGCTGGTTTCTTGGAAACGGTTTCCCGTCTGTTTCCCTTTCAATAAAGTATTGCTGCATTTCGGGTGAAATACTCTCGAAAAAATACCTGAAGTATCCCAATACAGGAAAGTTCCTCAAAATAGCATGTTTCGATTGGTAAGCATTGTAAACACCCAATGCATAAATTGCGGATAACAGCGTAGGTATCCAATAATGCGCTCTGATCAGCAGTGCTATAATCCATGTAGCAGCTACTAATACAATTCCCCAAGATAAAAACTTATCTCTCATGAATGTAGTATTTAAAAGTTTAAAAATAAATTTAGTAGAATTTTTGCAAAGAGCCTATGCTTTTGCTAAAAAACTTTGGTAAGAAGACTGCACAGAAACCGTGCCATCTGACAGGATTTTTTCTAAATTTAGAAATTCAATTTGGTTTACGGATGCAGGATCAAAATCTTTCTGGACTCTCACATAGTTTTCTGTGAAGCCAAACATTTTCCCGTCTTTATTTTCGTGCTCCCAAAGAACAGGAAGCGTTTTACCAAGTTGTGTCTGATAAAATGCCATTTTCTTCTTTTCAGAAAGAATTCTCAGCATTTTATTACGTTTTTTTCTTTCTGCTACAGGAACTACTCCATCCATAGCAACTGCTTCCGTATTTTCTCTTTCAGAATAAGTAAATACGTGCAGGTAAGTAATAGGAAGATCATTCAGGAAATTATAGGTTTCTATGAATCTCTCTTCTGTTTCTCCAGGAAATCCTACAATAACATCCACACCAATAGCCGCATCAGGCATAACCTCGCGGATTTTATTGACTCTGTCATTGTACAGTTTGGTCAGGTAACGACGTTTCATCTTTTTCAAAAGATCATCGCTTCCGGATTGTAACGGGATATGAAAATGCGGAACAAAACTTTTACTTTTAGAAACCAGCTCTATACTTTCATCTTTTAAAAGATTGGGTTCAATAGAGGATATACGGATTCTTTCTATTCCATCTACTTTATCCAGTTCTGAAATAAGATCAAGGAAAGTATGTTCATGTCTTTTGTTTCCAAATTCTCCTTTACCATAATCACCGATATTCACCCCTGTAAGAACAATTTCTTTGATATCTCTTGCCGCAATTTCTGTAGCATTTTTGAGAACGTTTTCGATAGTATCTGAACGCGAAATTCCTCTGGCCAACGGAATCGTACAATAGGTACATTTATAGTCGCAGCCATCCTGTACTTTCAGGAAAGCTCTGGTTCTGTCTCCAATAGAATAGCTTCCGATAAAGAAATCGGTTTCTTCAATTTCACATGAATGTACTACCCCTTCGCTTTCAGATTTCTCCAAATCATCAAGGTAGCTCAGAATATTGAATTTTTCTTTTGCTCCTAAAACCAGGTCAACACCTTCAATCTGTGAAATTTCTTCAGGCTTTAGCTGTGCATAGCATCCCACAATAACTACCAGTCCTTCCGGATTGGCTTTCATTGCTCTTTTCACATGAAGTTTACATTCACGGTCAGCATTTTCAGTCACAGAACATGTATTGATAACATATACGTTTGCTTTTTCATCAAAACTTACCTTATCATAACCTGCATCTGTTAATTGACGGGCAATAGTAGATGTTTCTGCAAAGTTTAATTTGCAGCCAAGTGTATGAAACGCGGCAGTTCTGTGAAAAGTAGACATTTGTTACTCCTGAATTTTATGGGTGCAAAGATAGTAATTTTAATAAGAATCCAAGATTGATTCAATCTATTGTTTATATTCATCCCTTACTTCAGGGCTGTTTTGAAAACAGACGGGGGAAGAATTGGCTTCCGTATCATGATTTGAAAATTGGGTTTTCATTTCTGTATTAAACTCTTGAGACCGATTCCGGGCAATAGACAGTGTGCTCCAGTCTTCATTTTTTATCATTTTAGCAATATAAACAATCTGCCCGATATGGTAAGGATAATGAGCCAATTGACGAAGGACAGCATCAATCACCGGATGTGCTTCTCCTCTGATATAGGTTATTGCATAAAGATTATCCTCATTTATTTTCTCAAGAGCATCAAAAAAGCATTTCCAGCCCTGTTCCCAAAAATCCAGAACCTGTTCTTTAGTAGTAAAGGTATTGACAAATTCTCCATCGCGGTTACGCCAGGATTTCTCTCCATCTTCAGTCAGGAAATTTGTCCATCTTGACAGCATATTTCCGGCAAGATGTTTCACGATGATGGCAATAGAATTACTTTCTTCATTGTACTGCCAGAACATCTGCTCATCTGTCAACTGAACGAATGTCTTATCACCAAGAGATTTATAGTATTCAAAACGTTTTACAAAGAGGTCTTTCATTTTTTCTATTTTGCTATCTAATTTAATAACTTTCAAAAATAAAAACCACTTCAAATGAAGTGGTTTTATCTATGTATAAAATTTATTGTTATTCTCTGTTTTTCACCAATACCCAACCGGTAAATTTAATGGCGGTATTCTTTTTATCATTTTCATTCCAAGTAATAGAATACCAATAGGTTCCGGTAGGAACTCTTCTTCCGCCCTGGGTGCCGTCCCACTTATAGCCATTTGATCTGTCTGCCTGGAATATTTTATTTCCATATCGGTCAAAAACATTCATGATCAGATTTTGTTTGTTGGCCAATGCAGAATAATCAATTACATCATTTATTCCATCGGCATTCGGGGTAATCACATTAATCAAATTAGGGACTACAATTCCTATCTCTATCGGATCACAGTCATAGGAATCTTTTACATAGACTTTATGATCTCCTCTTGAAAGATTATTGAACACATTGGAATCCTGCCAGATAATATTATCTATTGAATATTGGTAAGCTGGAGTTCCTCCTATTACAGATACTGTGATTGTATTATTCGAAATATCAATACCGGAAACAACCGGCTGTTCGGAAGGAAGTACTTTTACTGTTTGTGTTGTAACACATTCTCCTGTTTTAAGTTTCACCCAATAGGTTCCTATTCCGGCTTTAATTGTTTGGGTAGTGGCTCCTGTACTCCACTCGTAACTTTTAAATCCAGGTCCTGCATCCAGAGTTGTCTGATCTTCTGCACAAATAGTCACATCTTTAAGTTTATCAGAATAGACAGGGGGAATAACCACTAAAGTCACCTTCGCCACATTATAGCATCCCTGAGCATTAGAAACTCTCACATATACAAATCCATTAGGTGCAATGTAATTATTGGCATTCAGAATTTCATTGGTCTGGCTAACAGCATCAGTGAGTGAAGGATAATATTTTTTTGTAGGATTAGTTTGACCAGTTACTGAAGCATTGACCAGATTAAAAGAAGCTGTAGACGGGCTGGCTTCGATGAAGCATGATCTCAAAGTGGTCTCATTCACAACTACAACCGGATAAAACTTCAAGGTAATCTGTGCTACTGCAGTACATCCAAACTCAGAGGTTACTTTCACATAAATAATTCCTTCTGCAGATACAAATGCCATTGGAGTGGTAATCTCATTGGTTCCGGCATTGAGATCCGCCATTGTGGGATAATATTTCTTAGTAACATTCGGGTTTGCAATAACGTCTGCGGTGGTTAAATCAAATAAAGCTGTGCCCGCATTATTATTGTTACACTGAGTTAATGTTGCATTTTTAGCGGTAATAGATCCATCTTTGAATTTGAATGTTCCGACCTGTTTGCATTTATTAAGAGGATTAGTTGCATTGGTGGGATCGGTATAATTGATACTGTAATAATAGACAGTGGTTGTATTTACCGTGATAGGAGCTGTAATAGGGTTATTCCCTGTAAGAGCATCATTCTGGCTCAGGTGATAGCTTACCCCAAAGTTTTGATTTCCATTAAGAATTCCTGGGGACAATGTAGAAAAATCAAATAAAGCTGTTGTAGAACATATCACCACTTCTCTTGGGTCTGCAGGATTTGCAGCCGGAATTCCGGGAGGATTAAAAGGCTGAGTCTGTATAGCCGGATCTGTAAATGGTGAAGCCAGCGTTGCAGTTCCGCCCCATGTCAAAGAAAACGGAGCTGTGGTAGAACTTGTACTGCTTACCCAGTTGTCAATAAACAAATAATAAGTTTGTCCTGGTAAAACATCAAGATATTTGCAATACGGAGTTAAAGAACCTCCGGCAGCACTTAAAAGCGTACTTGTCATGTTCAATCCTGTAGCAGGCCCAGGCCCGATAACCGTTGCAGCATTACAACGTATGGGTGACCCCAAACTTCCGCAGGTTACATTAGGACCAAAAATTGCCCAGTCATAATCGGCATCCGGATTATTGGGAACAAGATCAAAAGTAAGAGTTCCTCCTGTGGCGATTGTAATTTTATACCAAATAGAGTTGTGCTCTCCAGTAAAGTCTATACAGCTTCCCGAATTGACCAATTCTTTTATATTACCATATCCTGTAGGACTATAAGTGATATTTGAGTTTCCGCAAACAGAAAGTGCGGTAGCACAATCGGCCTGAGCATAGAAAGTATGAGAGAGACATAGAAGTATGAAAAGTAAAAGTTTTCTCATAGATTTAATGTTTTTATGGTTACATCAGTTATACATCGTATTGATATTCAATGCACATCAAATATAATCTTATTTTAATTAAAAACAATAAAATCTAAATAATTTTAAACTATTACAAATTAAAACATTAAATAATTTGAAATTATTCACATTATCTCAAATTAAAGAGTAAAATAACCAAACACAATAAAATATCAGCTTTATTTTATACTAGTAATATTTCCGCAGAGATTTTCCAGATGAAATATTTTATGGAAAGGACTTTTTACTTCTTTCAAATGTTCTTTATCCTGAATGAAAGTATATCTTGAAGCAATAGAATTCATATCCGAAACAATAACCAGCCAGCATTCATCTACAGAAGTATCATAATAAGGAAACTTTTCATTCTTCTTTTCAATGAGTTCCAGAATTTTTTCCGAACAGAGTTCATCAAACAGATTCATACTGTATTCGTGGGTAATGAATACATTTCTGCGATGAAAAGATTTTCTTACACTTTTTATACAGCCTACCGGTTTGTTTTTTTTGATGGTCTTATAAATACTGATGATATTTTCCTGCTGTACTTCCAGGGTATCAAATTTCGTTTCCGGGTGGAATTCTAAAAAATAAACACCACGATATTTCGTAGTGTCTTCCTGTTCTAATATTATTTCTGCCTGACGGAACATTTTATTCAGAGTACTTTCCACTTTCTTCATTTCCAGATGATTGATTACTTCAGTCAGTTCTATTCCAATTTTTTTGTCGTTGAGTTTTGCGATAAAGTCTGGACTCTCACAGGTAAGATTTTCAAATTTAACTTCGGGGAAGTGATGCATAAAAGAATTAAGAAGAAGAATCTCAGATTTCTTTCTGTACTTTTCACGGTCATGCAGCGGAGATTCGTCTATGGTACGGTGATACTTCTCTATGGGCTTTTTTTTCAAATGCCGGTTCAGGTAATATAAACTCAGATTCTTTATCAGATCTTCTTCAGAAAACGTCTTTTTCATGTGTGATTTTTTTATTTAATTAAAGAACACATGCAGCCCTGGGCTTTCATCATTAAAAGTTTTTGATAATCAAAAATTTACACTCTTAAAGGTAAGCAAAAAAACAATCCGATATTTAGTTTTTAAATTAATTTATCGATTAATTAATGTAAAGTTTATTTTCATAATGTATACCTTTGCCTTTTCTAACACAAACGCACATTTATGGATTTTAGGAATTTCAAAATACCCTACACTATCAATCCTCAATATTCCAAAAAAACCGTCTATTTCTCAATGGAATTTGCTCTTGAGCAGGTACTGAAAATATATTCGGGAGGGCTGGGCTTTCTGGCAGGATCTCACATGCGAAGTGCCTATAACCTTAAGCAGGATCTTATTGGAATCGGTATCCTATGGAAGTTCGGTTATTATGACCAGGCAAGAAATCATGATCAGACCTTACAACCTGTATGGACGAGAAAAATGTACAGTTTTCTTGAAGACACCGGAATAAAATTTCAAATCGAAATCCACAGTGCTCCGGTTTGGGTAAAGGTATGGTACCTTGATCCTGAAATTTTCAATACAGCACCTATGTTTTTTCTTTCCACAGATGTTCCGGAAAATGATCACGTTTCCAAAACAATCTGTCACAAGTTGTATGATGCCAATGAATCTACAAAACTTGCACAATATATTTTACTCGGAAAAGGAGGCGCCAAGTTACTGGACGAAATGAATATTGAAAGGGAAGTTTACCATCTTAATGAGGCGCATGGACTTCCGGCGGCATTCTATCTTCTAAAAAAATACAACGGAGATCTTAATAAAGTTAAAGAAAAACTCGTTTTTACAACGCACACACCTGAAGAAGCAGGAAATGAAAAACATAGTTTCAGATTATGTTATGATATGTCCTATTTTTCAGGCTACAGTATGGAAGAGGTAAAAAAGATTGAGGGTTCTGATGATGACCGTTTTAATCATTCTCTTTGTGCATTGAGAATGGCAAGAATCGCCAATGGAGTTTCCCAGCTTCACGGTGTAGTTTCCAGGGCGATGTGGAGTAAATATCAGGGAATCTGCGAAATCACGTCAATTACCAACGCTCAGGAATTTAAATACTGGGCAGACAAACCTCTTTACAATGCAAAAGACGAGAATGATACCACTGTTTTTGATTACCGTAAAAAGTATTTAAAGAAAAAACTGTTTAGTATTGTTGCCGATCAAACAGGTAATTTATTTAATCCTAATGTTTTTACCATGGTCTGGGCCAGAAGATTTGCGGGTTATAAAAGAGCAGAGCTTCTTTTACATGACAAAGAAAGATTCTACAAACTTCTGAACCATCCAAAATATCCGGTACAAATCATCTGGGCAGGAAAGCCTTACCCAATGGATTACTCCGCAATTTCTACCTTCAATACCTTGGTTGAAGAAAGTAAATATCATAAAAACATTGCCGTTCTTACAGGCTATGAACTGTCTTTAAGTAAATCTTTAAAACAAGGTTCTGATGTATGGCTTAATAACCCAAGAGTTCCAAGGGAAGCTTCAGGAACTTCAGGGATGACGGCTGCTATGAACGGTTCAATCAACTTATCCACAGATGACGGCTGGATTCCGGAATTTGCCAAACATGGAGAAAACTCTTTCGTTGTTCCAAAAGCCGATTATCAGAATATGAGCATCTACGAACAGGATAATTATGATTTGAACACCTTATATGAAATCCTTGAAAACGAAATTCTTCCCACCTATTATGACCACCCTGATCAATGGAGAAAAATCCAGTACAATGCTATGAATGATGTAAAAGATCATTTCAACAGCGACAGGATGGCTGATGAATATTACCGAATTCTCTATAATAATCAGAAATAGAATTAATTAATAATGTCTTGAACACACCTGAATCCGGTATGTTCAAGACTTGTATCAGGACTGCTTTTCATACGTCGGGCAACCCTGTATCCACTGCAATAGCTATCATTACATAAAAAGCTTCCTCCACGCAGGCTTCGTTTTACACTATACGGTTCCTGAGGGTCATAAGACCTGTCGGCACCCTGAGGATTTAGAACCAGTCTGCCTTCCAGCTTTTTATAGTAATCGTAGTTGTATAAATCGCTGCACCATTCCCAAACATTTCCGGCCATATCATACAGACCATATCCGTTGGCTTTAAATGATTGTACAGGCGCAAGGGTAATATATCCGTCTTTCTTTTCATTAAGGTAAGGAAATTTTCCTTCCCAACTGTTCGCTTTAGGAACTCCTGTATTGATGGATTCATTTCCCCATGGGTAAATATTATTTTTTAATCCACCCCGTGCTGCAAATTCCCATTCTGCTTCTGTAGGCAAACGTTTACCGGACCATTTACAATAAGCCTGTGCATCATCCCAGCTTATATGCACTACAGGATAGTTGTCTTTTCCTTCAATATTGCTGGCCGGCCCTTGCGGATACTTCCAGTCAGCTCCTTTTACCCATTTCCACCATTGGCTGAAATCATTCAGATTCACAGGTTTATTTGTAGGTTTAAATACTAATGAAGCAGCTACCAATAAGCTATCCGGAGGTTTCGGAGTACCCTCAGGCAGATTTTTTTTTAATTCGTCCCAATTGGGTTTACGTTCTGCAGTTGTGATATAGCCTGTAGCATCTACAAATTTACGGAACTGTGCATTTGTCACTTCTGTTATATCCATATAAAACGGAGAAACTTTTACTCTATGTTTAGGAAATTCATCTGGATCAGCCTGGCTGTTATCACCTCCCATATCAAATTCACCTCCCGGAATCAATATCATTCCTTCCAGAGAAGTATCCCCACTAAAACTAATTGAAGATGAGTCCGTAGTTCTCAACCGCGCGGGTATATTCATGCAGGTATGCCCTGGTTTTTCTTTCGGCGGTTTTGAGATTCTAGCTTTATTACAGGTACATACAACACTTAATGCACTTGTGCATATCATCATCTTTATTACAGAGAACATTATTTATCTGTTTATTTTAGATTTTAAAACTTGGGCTTGCTATACCGCCACCCTTTTTTCAACTGAAGAGAAAGCTGGTTTACCAGTTTTTTAGAAGAAACTTCTTCAGCTATATTGACATTTTCATCAGGATCTTTTTTATGATCATAAAGCTCTCTTGCAAGATAGTTTCCTGGCTTCTCGGCTTCCTTGTCCCATTCAAACCATTCCACGTAACGGTATCGGTCTGTCCTGATGGCATATCCCATTCTTTCTACATTTTGCCCTTCTTTTTTTGCTCCAAACCTCCCTAATAAAAATTGACTGTAGGCAGCTGTCTTCCACGTATGTGCAGGGTTAGTAAGCAAAGGCTTCATGCTGCTTCCCTGAAGATATTCAGGAATTTTAATACCTGCCATATCACATAAGGTAGGATAAATATCAACAAACTCTGTGAGAGCATTGCTTGTTTTTCCTTTTGCCTTTACTCCTGCTCCACTGATAATAAGCGGCACTCTGGTATCAATCTCATAGTTGCTCTGCTTGCACCAACCGTTATGCTCTCCCAGTTTCCAGCCATGATCTCCCCACAATACAATAATGGTATTTTCACTCAACCCTAATTCATCCAGTGTTTTTAACAATCTTCCTATCTGAGCGTCTATATAAGATACAGATGCATAATACGCATGAAGTAGCTCCCGCTGCTTTTTAATATCATAAGGTTCTTCCCAAGGTAAAGGTAAATCAGACCGATCATTATAAGTTCTTAATTCCGCATCACCATGTACGGCAAATTCCGGAGCATTCTCGGGCATGAATTGATTTTTAGCAAGAGGAATGTCGTTTCTGTTATATAAATCCCAGTATTTTTTTGGAGCGTTAAATGGTAAATGCGGACGATAATATCCTACTGAAAAAAAGAAAGGCTGATTTTTTTCTTTTAATTCTTTAAGTTTTTTAATAGCCATAATTGTTTGTGCACCATCATAATAAGCATCATCATCAACATCTGCCATTTCAACGGAATTAGCCTTTGTATAGACAAAACCATAGACATCCGGCTTGCCTCTTCCGCTTTTCTGAAGACTAAGTTCTTTTTCCTTCTGAATCATCTTGTTTTTCTCCAGCAGATACACTGCATCCGGATCAAAAGGATATCCGTCTACATGAAGATCTTCATTCCACGACTTCTCATCAGGAAAAATATTATGAAAGGTTTTTCCGATACCCACCGTATAATAACCATTATTCTTAAAGATCTGCGGAAGCGTTACTACATCTGGCAGGTTTTTCCTCAAATCTGTCTGAAGATCCCACACACGAACAGAGTCAGGCCTCAAACCAGTTAGAAGACTGGCTCTTGACGGATTACATACTGCCTGCTGGCAATATGTTCTTTTAAAAACAACTCCTCTTGCCGCAAGTTTGTCCATATTAGGTGTTTTAATCACCGTATTCCCATAAGAGCCCGTTTCAGGTCTTAAATCATCAATAGGAATAAATAAGATATTAGGTCTTTTTTGCTTTATACCGGATCTCACGCTTTTTTTAGGTCTGGGATTTTCTTTATGGAAACTTCCACCGTTTACCGCTATGCAATTGCAAATTGATATAATGAATAATATGGATCTTAAAATTTTGAACATATGGAATTTGTTTTTTAAAGCCTCTATCCCGTTAAAAATTCGGACCAATGGAGGCATCTTTATTATATAGGCAATGGACAATTTTTATAGTATACACTAATGATTACTCTGGTTTTTAAGTAAAAAAAAAATAAGTAATACGAATTTGCAATAAAAAAGGATAAACTCAATGGTAAAGACATACATCATATATACGTCAATAAACATAATTCACTGGCTTTAAAAACAATACATTAAAACACACTAACAAAAAGCATAGATTCGATCTGGAGGTTCATCTATTTAATTAGCAATTTTATAGGTTTATGATTTCACTTTTCAATAAAAATGCCCGGAAAAAATTTCCAGGCTCTTTTATTGAAGTTTATTTACTTTTTTTCTTTGGAGGTACCTTTAAACCTTCTTCTTTTGCTTCAGAAATGCCTATAGCAATAGCTTGTTTTCTGTTTGTCACTTTCTTTCCGGAAGAAGATTTCAGTTTTCCTTCCTTGAATTCGTGCATCACTTTTCCTACTTTGTCCTGAGCTTTTTCTGAATATTTAGTCTTGCTCATGATCAGATTTTTTTAAGATTTTGGCAGGGATACCCCTAATTCATAAACGCAGGCATGTTTCAAATATTTTGAACGCTCTCTTGATGTTACCGATTCAAAATGATCATTCTTGATCACAATAATCGGGTCTTCTATATTTTCAATTTCAAAATTGGCAAAATAACGTTCATCCGGACTGGTTTTATCATTTCTTGCTTTTATTTTCTGCAGCTCATCTGCATATTTTCTAAATCCCGGATCTGAGGAATGGATAAATTTATACTCATCGCCTGCATACACATAGTAATGAATTTTTTTCTCTATCAACCCCGCCTCATCTGTAATTTCGGGATTATCATTTCCGTCTTTAAACACCACTTCCACCAATGTTCCGCCTTTTTTACGAGCGCATTCTTCAGCGTCAGTAAAGCTGGAAAAACCTGTATAAACAATCTGGTCGTTTAATACATAACGGTTCAGTTTCTGGTTGTATGCATTCGTTTCCATAATTATTATTTGATTTGATTTGATTATAAGTAATGATATTCAATTTTTTTGCCAAAAGGCTTATTTGAAAAGCTTTTTTACACATTTTAATAAAATTATTATCTTTGAAATCCATTAATGCTAGAAATGAAAAAACTACTCTTAACTCTTACTGTAGCTGCGGTATTTCAAAATGTATCAGCACAGGAAATCACTTTAGATAAAATATATTCAGGATACTACCGTGGAAAAGGGATCGCAGGAATCACTTCCATGAAAAACGGAGAGAACTATCTTGTCATTGAACCGTCAGGAATTGCAAAATATTCTTACAAAACCTCACAAAAAGAAGGAAACCTTGTGGACGGAAGATTTGAAAGCTATATTTTTTCTGATGATGAATCTAAAATTCTTTTACAGGTTGGAAGTCAGCCTATTTACAGGCATTCTTTTCTTGGAAAATTTGAGGTAAAAGATTTAAAATCCGGGAAAACAATCAGTTTGAATGAAGGAAAACCGGTTCAGGAACCAACATTTTCGCCAGACGCTACGAAAGTAGCTTTTATTGTTGACAATAATCTTTTCTATCAGGATCTTAGTTCAGGAAAAATTACACAGATTACTACAGATGGTAAGAAAAACTCTATCCTGAATGGTTTGGCTGATTGGGTGTATGAAGAAGAATTCGGACATGCAAAACAATATGAGTGGACAAAGAATTCTGATGCCATCGTATTTGTAAAATCTGATGAAAGCCAGGTTCCGGAAATCTACATTCCCATCTATGGAAAAACTCTTTATCCGGCTGAAATGCGTTATAAATACCCGAAAGCAGGTGAAAAGAATTCTGTGGTTTCAGCACAGCTCTACCGTCTTGACAATGGAAAAACAATGCAGCTGAACTTAGGTTCTTTTAAAAATTATTACATCCCGAATGTATTCCAGACCACAAAACCAGATGAAATTGTTTTAATTACTTCTGAAAGAATCCAGAATGCTTCAGATATTTTAAAAGTAAATACCAAAACAGGAGCTGTTCAGAAATTATTCACTGAAACTGATGATAAATGGATTGATACAGACAGCCCAACATTGGAATTCCTTGAAGATGATTCTTTCCTTTGGTCATCTGAAAGAGATGGAAACCGTCACCTTTACTGGTATGACAAGGATGGTAAGCTCAAAAAGCAGATCACAAAAGGAAACTGGGAAGTAACCGATTATTATGGATTTAATCCTAAATCTAAAGAAATTTACATTCAGACTACTGAAAAAGGGAGCATTAATAAAGTGATTTCCAAAGTGAATATCGAAAACGGAAAAACTCAGCTGATCTCCAATGCGGAAGGAAATAATTCTGCCAATTTCAGCAAGAACTATAATTATTTCATCGAAACCTCTTCTACAGCAGCAAAACCTTATACATATGTTTTAAAAGACGGTAACGGGAAAACGGTAAAAGAACTTCAGAACAACAATGATCAGTTACAGAAGCTAAAGACCGATAATTTTGTTGAAAAAGAATTCATCACCATTCCAAATGCTGTAGGCGATCAGATGAATGCCTGGATTATGAAGCCTAAAAACTTTGATCCCAATAAGAAGTATCCTTTATTTATGTTCCAATATTCCGGACCGGGATCTCAGCAGGTTGCCAATTCATGGGACAACGGAAATGCAATGTGGTTCAACCATCTTGTACAAAAAGGATATATTGTAGCTTGTGTAGACGGACGTGGAACCGGATATAAAGGAGCTAAATACAAGAAAGTAACCTATATGAACTTAGGGAAATATGAGATTGAGGATCAGATCACTGCAGCAAAGTGGTTCGGAAACCAATCTTATGTTGATAAAAGCAGAATCGGAATGTTCGGATGGAGCTTTGGAGGGTATATGACCAGTTTAGCCATGACTAAAGGTGCCCATGTTTTCAAAGTGGGAATCGCAGTAGCACCGGTAACCAACTGGAGATATTATGACTCTGTATACACCGAAAGATTTATGAGAACACCTCAGGAAAACCCTGATGGATATGATAAAAACTCTCCTACAGAATACGCAAACCTATTGAAAGGAAAATTCTTATTAATTCACGGAACGGCTGATGACAATGTTCACTTCCAAAACTCTATTCAGTTCTCTGAAGCTTTGATTCAAAACAAAAAACAGTTTGATTTCATGGCTTATCCAGATAAAAACCACGGAATTAATGGTGGACAGACAAGACCTCAGTTGTATCAGAAAATGACAGATTTTATTCTGAATAATTTATAATATTCACAATGAGAAAAATTATTTTATCCGCCTGTATTCTGTTTTCTCTTTCTGTTCAGTCTCAAATAAAGGCATTAACAGAGGATGGAAAAGAAGTTGTTCTTTTAGATAATAAGACCTGGAAATTTGTAAACGAAAGTGACGAAAAGATTCTCGAAACGATTACAACCAATGAAGAATTATTCGAAAAAACAAAAGAGTCTACTTTTCTGGTAAAAAGTAAAAATGTTGATGGAGGTTTTTATTATGATCCTAAAAAATGGAAAGTTGTAAAAGCTCCGGAAAATTCAACCTTTGTAGAATATGCGTTTAATAACACTTCAAATTCTACTGTGTATGCACTGTTTGGAAGTGAAATTATGCCTATCCAGACCCTAAAGAATCTGAAAGATATTCTGCTTCCTATTATCCAAAGAAATTCAGATTATTTTAAATTAAAAAAATCTGAGTATAGAACCGTTAACGGAATCAAGGTACTTCATTTAGAATACAGTGCCAATGTTAAAGGATTGGATTTTGAATATATTGCAAATCTTTATCTTACCAGCGGAGGTTATTGCAGCATATCCACTCATACTTATGCCAATCAGTTTGATGCCAATAAAAACGAAATGGAAAATTTTGTGAATGGCATTGTAAAATCAGAAAAAGCAAAAACAGCAACGGTAGAGATTAAAGAGGGGCCACCTCCTCCAATGGCTCCCAAAAAAGTAAAATAATAAAAATCCCTTTCAAAATATTTTGAAAGGGATTTTTATTAAGGATATTTTACAACCTTATCCAACTCTATTGGATTATTAAAAGCCTTTATTTTTTTTCTTTCGTTAGCTTCAGCTGGTTTCAACTGTTCTTTGGTGAGAATAGTACCGTCTTCAAGTTCTAATTTTTTCCCTTCAGTTAAAACAAGTCTTCCATTCAATATATATTTAAAAGGACTATCATATAATTCTAACTTCAATTTATCCAGTTTAGCCTGATTAACAGAGATTGCTCTGGAAATAGAATTTTCTAATGAAACCCGTTTATAGGAATCTTGGATTTTTTCACTTTTAATAACTTTAAAGTAATAGTCCTTTTTTCCATCATACAGCTCCATAATAAGTCCGGGCAGACCATTAAACTTATAAGGTCCGTAAGGAATAGGAATATCTTTGGAAAACCATGCTACCCAGTTTCTTCCTCCAAATTGAGTGGTTGCTTTTTGAACCTGATAGCCTCCAAATGTTTTGGTACTGTCTGAGATTTTCCAGTTCTGCTCTGACTTTTCGTTGATTTTATAAAAATTCACATCTCCTATATATTCATAGTTCTGATATTCATTGCTGTTATTTTTCTTTATCAGAAACGAAGTCAGCTTATAGCCTTTATATCCGTATTGATTTTTGGCAGCAAATAATGAATCATTGATATAATAGAACCTATTGTAATAGGCAATATCATCGGGCGTAGTGTCAAGATTAAAATTTTCTTTCATCAAGTTTTGAGAAGCAGAATCCTTCTTAGAAGTGACTTCATAAATAAATCTGTTACTCTGTGAAAAACAAATAAACGTTCCCAGTAATAAAAATAATAGCTTTTTCATAGTTTAATTGGGTCAATTTAAAAAAACTTATTATTTCAGTCAAAGCAATTTTATATTTATTTCATTAATCATTTAGGGCAAGTATTATTTATTTTATCAATTGAAATTAAAAACTTATTTTTGAGGAATTTGAAAATTGAAAATATGAAGACTAAACATCCTAAAGGGCTGCCCTATCTCTTTTTTACAGAAATGTGGGAGCGTTTCGGGTATTACCTGATTCTTGGAATCTTTGTTCTGTATGTTATTGAGCCTACGGGCATGAAAGGTGGACTTGGACTTCCGGATAAAACTGCTGATGACATTTTCGGAACGTATATTGCCTTAACCTATCTTACACCCTTCATTGGAGGATTCCTGGCAGACAGGGTATTAGGATATATTAAATCTATTTATCTTGGAGGTTTTTTAATGGCTGCAGGATATATAGGAATGGGTGTTTTTAAAGATTTACCTTTATTTTATACTTCTCTGGCATTAATTATAATAGGAAACGGGTTCTTTAAACCCACTATTTCAACCCTATTAGGAAATCTTTATTCTGAAGAACCTTATAAAGCTAACAAGGACTCCGGATATAATATTTTCTATATGGGAATCAATATCGGAGCATTTATCTGTAATATTATTGCCGCTTTTATGCGTAATAAATTCGGTTGGGGTGAAGCTTTCATCACTGCGGGTGTAGGAATGCTTATCGGTATGGTTATTTTCACCATAGGAAGAAAGCATTATATCCACGCTGCTCAGATGAAACCTGTACAGGAAGGAGATACGAAGCTTTCTGAAATTATGCTTAAAGTTTTCGTTCCTGCTATCGTTGCCGGAGCAATAGGTTGGTTTATTCCTAATAATATTTTTGGAAGCGACAGTACAGATGCCTTTATTTTCGCATGTGTCCCTGTAATCTACTTCTACGCATCTCTTTATTTCAAAGCTAAACCGGACGAAAAAGCACCTATTGGAGCTTTACTTTCTGTATTTCTTATCAGTATGTTCTTCTGGGCTGTTTTCAAACAAAACGGAACAGCTTTGACAAGATGGGCAAATTATTATACAGACAGAAGTGTTCCTGCCTCTCTTGAAAAGCCATTAGAAGGAATCTATATGGTAGAAGGGAAAAGTTATGAGGACAAAGAAACCCCTGTTTATGACAACCAGTTCCGTTCTCAGAAAGACGACAACGGGGAAACTAAAAAGGAAATGGGAAAAGATGTTTATTTTAAAAATATATCCCCGGAACAGCGTGCTGCCCTTGAGAAAAACCCTGAAAACAAAGTATATTTATACAATACAGAATTATTCCAGTCTATCAATCCATTCTGGGTTATTGCTCTTACGCCTGTTATCGTAGGATTCTGGGCATTATTGAGAAGAAAAGGAAAAGAACCTTTAACGCCTACCAAGATTGTTTTAGGATTATTTATTTCCGGTCTTTCCTGTCTGGTAATGGTTTTAGCGGTGATGGCCGGAGAAAATGGATCTGTAAAAGTTTCACCATTATGGCTTGTTGCCAGTTATGGAGTAATTACTATCGGGGAACTATGTTTATCTCCAATGGGACTTTCTTTTGTCTCTAAACTTTCTCCTGCAAGGATTACCGCATTGATGATGGGAGGATTCTTCCTGGCTAACTCTGTGGGAAATAAACTTTCAGGTATCCTGGCAAGTACATGGTATAATTATGAAAACAAAACGAATTATTTCCTTGTTAACTTTGCCTTGTTAATATTTGCTACACTTTTAGGTCTTTCTATGTTAAAAAGACTGAATAAAATTATGACTGAAAAAGGGCATTAAAATCCTTATTATTATAAAGATAAGTAAGCTGCGGAATCCTTCCGCAGCTTTTTTATTTAAAAATAAAATTAAAACCTTGCCAAAAACCCAAAATAAACTATATTTGTCAGTCTTAACAAAAATTAACAATAGAAATGGATAATATTGAAGCATTGAGTCCGAAGCCGGATGAATTTGTAGAGAATAAGAATTCCAGGCATCCTAAAGGATTATGGGTTCTTTTCGGAACAGAAATGTGGGAGCGTTTCAACTTTTATGGAATGAGAGCTCTTTTGACGCTCTTCATGGTAAATTCCTTATTAATAAAAGAAGCCGATGCAGCGATCATCTATGGTGGATTTCTAGCTTTATGTTATCTAACCCCTCTTTTGGGAGGATTTATTGCTGATAAATACATCGGAAACAGATATGCCATCATCATTGGTGGATCATTAATGGCGATTGGTCAGTTCCTATTATTCATCAGTGCCTCTACTTTCTCCGCAGATATCGGAAGTGCCAAACTTATTATGTGGCTGGCATTATTCGTTATTATTTTCGGTAATGGATTCTTCAAACCGAATATTTCCTCAATGGTAGGAAGCCTTTATCCAAAGCAGGAAAAATCTAAACTGGATTCTGCTTTCACCATTTTCTATATGGGGATTAACATTGGGGCGTTCTTAGGTCAGTTCATCTGTCCATACGTAGGAGACGTAAAAGATGCGACCACTGGAGTAAGAGATATTTTTGCTTTCAAATGGGGATTCTTGGCGGCTTCTATTGCCATGGTAATCGGAACGATAACATTCTTTATTCTTAAAAACAAATATGTAGTAACTCCGGAAGGAAGACCTATAGGAGGATTACCTAAAAATAATACAAGTGCAGATTTCGAAGAAGGAGAAACGCAAACAGCAAAATTCTCTGGTACATTCTTAGGAATTACGGTAGCTATATTTGTTGTTCTATTCTTTGTATTTAGATATTTACTTGTAGGAGAACTTGGGTTTAACTCAGTGGAAATGGGTCAAATGATCAAAGGAATTATTTATCCTTTTATCTATTCCGCAGGTATTTCCCTTGCCTTCCTGATTATGTCTTCTGCAGAAAATAAAATTGAAAGACAAAGAATCTGGGTAATCTATATCGTATCATTCTTTATTATTTTCTTCTGGGCAGCATTTGAACAGGCAGGATCTTCATTAACATTTATTGCAGACAACCAAACAGACAGAAACATTTTCGGATGGAATATGCCTCCTTCAATGGTTCAGATCTTCAACGGAATTTTCGTAGTTCTTTTAGCAGTTCCTTTCAGTTTATGTTGGGATAAACTGAGAGCAAAAGGAAAAGAGCCGGTATCTCCTTTCAAACAAGCAATGGGATTAGCATTGATCGCTCTTTCTTATTTCATCATTGCACACAATGTAAAGGATCTTGGAAACTCAGGTTTATTAGCAATCAAATGGTTAATGTTACTTTATTTCATTCAGACTTGTGGTGAGCTTTGTCTTTCTCCAATCGGTTTATCACTAGTAGGTAAGCTTGCTCCGAAAAGATTTGCTTCATTATTATATGGTGTTTTCTTCATTTCTAACGCTGCTGGTTATGCATTGGCAGGTTCATTGGGAGCACTTATCCCTGCAACAGGTGATAAATTTAAAAAAGCAGAAGAAATAGGAGTAAATCTTCAGGATGTACTAGATAAAAAAGTGACTTTAACTGCAGATCAGGTAGCGGCTTTTGATAAGGCTCAGCTTCCATTACACAACCCTACGTTTGTAGGATTTGAAATCCACAACTTATTTGAATTCTTCATGGTATTCGTAGTACTTTGTGGTATTGCTTCTGTCATCTTAGGTTTAATTTCACCTATCTTAAAGAAAATGATGCATGGTGTAAACTAACTGCATTAACAAAATATGAATAAAACCTCTGCTAAGTCAGAGGTTTTTTTTATTTTCGTACGATGGAAATTTCCGAAGATTCTTTATTCCAATCCGTAAAGGAAATCATTAGACAGTCGCGCGAAAAAGTTTTTCGAATAGCGAATTCTACTTTACTGCTTACCTACTGGCAAATTGGAAAACTTATTGTTGAAGATGAACAACAGGGAAAAGAACGTGCAGAATATGGAAAATATACGCTGAAAAAACTTTCTCAGAAGCTTACCTTAGAATTTGGAAAAGGGTTTGATTATACCAACTTATCCAATATGCGAAAGTTTTACACTGCATTTCCAATTGTTGACACATTGTCTCAACAATTGAGCTGGTCACATTACAGATTACTTTCAAGTCAGGATAATAAAGACAAAAGACATTATTATCTAAATGAATCCGTACAAAATAACTGGAACGTAAGAGATCTCAAAAGACAAATCAATTCGCTAGCTTACGAAAGGGTTTTAGAACATAAAAAGTCTTCTTCGGAAAGTATTCACAGTGTTTTAAAAGATCCTTATATTTTTGAATTTCTTGGGTTAAAAGCTGATGAACAATTCTCTGAAAAAGAAATTGAAACAGCCATTATTGACCATATCCAGAAGTTTTTATTGGAATTCGGGAAAGGGTTCGCTTTTGTAGCCAGGCAACAACATATCTCAACAGATACATCGGACTTCTACATTGATCTTGTTTTCTACAATTACATCTTAAAATGCTTTGTCATAATTGATTTAAAAACCGGAGAACTTTCTCATCAGGATATCGGGCAGATTGATATGTATGTAAGAATGTATGATGATCTAAAACGCGGTGAAGGAGATAACCCAACCATCGGAATTTTATTATGTTCAGAAAAGGATGAAACTATTGTAAAATATTCCATTTTGAATGATAAAAACAATTTATTTGCCAGCAAATACCTGCTGTACCTCCCAAAAGAAGAAGAATTAAAACAAATTATTGACCAGGACAGAATCCGTTTTGAACTGGATCAGAAAGATAAAAACCCTTAATTAGAACTTAATCATATATCATTATGAGCTTAACTTTAGATGAAATACAAAATTTCAAAGGAAAGTATCCCAGACAAATCTGGAGTCTGTTTTTCTCTGAAATGTGGGAACGTTTCTGTTTCTACGGAATGCGTGGAATGTTGGTTTTCTTTATGATCTCCCAACTTAATTTCCATGAAAAAGAAGCCAACCTTCAATACGGTGCCACCCAGGCTTTCGTATATGCCTTTACTTTTATAGGTGGTCTTTTTGCCGATAAAATTTTAGGATTCCGAAAATCCCTGTTCTGGGGTGGTCTCCTGATGATCGTAGGGAGTTTAATCCTTGCTACTGATCCACACAAATTCTTTTTCTTAGGAATAGCATTTACCGTAGTAGGTACAGGTTTCTTCAAACCTAATATTTCATCTATGGTAGGACAACTTTACAAACCTAATGATTCAAGAGCCGATGCAGGATTTTCACTCTTCTATGCAGGTATTAACCTAGGTGCTTTACTGGGAGGTTATCTATGTATTGCTATTGGAAAAGGAGAATTTCTAAGTAATATTATCCCAGAAGAGATGAGATGGCATATTGCTTTTGGATTGGCTTCAATAGTAATGGTAATAAGCCTGATTAACTTTGTATTCACCCAAAGAACACTGGGAACTATTGGTCTACAGCCGGGACATCCTTTAGCAGAAGAAAAAACAGCTCCCATACCAAAATGGAAAGAATATGGAGTATATGTTTTGTCATTGGTTTTTGTACCCATTATTATGACCATGGTTGCCAAAACAGAATACACGGATTATTTTATGTGGACAATCGGGCCATTGACTTTAATCTATTTATTCTATGAAATGTCTAAAGTAACAGCTTCCGAGCGTAAAAAACTTTGGGCAGCATTGGTTTTCATTATATTCTCCATCATCTTCTGGGGAATCTATGAACAAAGTGGAGGTTCTTTAAGTATTTTTGCGGCTAAGAACCTGAACAAAGATCTTTTCGGGTTAGACCCAAATGGTGTGAATAACTCAGGTGGTGCATTCTTCATTATATTCCTTGCCCCAATAATCGGACTTCTTTGGATCTGGTTGAATAAAAGAAAAATTGAACCCAACACCATTATCAAATTCGGATTAGGATTCATTTTCCTGGGATTAGGATATTATGTCTTATTTGCTACCCGTTTATTTGCAGACCTTCAGGGAATTACTTCATTGAATTTCTTCACTCTGGCCTTATTAATCATTACTCTCGGGGAATTATGTCTCTCTCCTATCGGATTATCCATCATGACAAAGCTTTCTACCAAAAATCTTCAGGGGATGATGATGGGAATGTGGTTTCTTGCTTCAGCTTACGGACAGTATGTTGCGGGGATTATCGGAGCCAGTCTTGCCACTTCAAAAGAAGGTTCTACCAACTATGATGAATTGATCACTTATACTGATGGATATAAACAATTGGGATTATATGCGATAATTGCCGGAGTGGTATTAATTTTGATATCTCCGTACGTGAAAAAATTAATGCAAGATGTAAAATAAAAAATAAGTAATTATGCTTATTTTTACCTAAATATCACAATATGAAGAAAATTTTAAGCATAATCCTCTTACTTTTATTAAATTTCAGTTTTGCTCAAGTAAAGTGGATGACCATTGAAGAAGCCTTAAAAGCCCAAAAAGAAAATCCCAAGAAAATACTGATTGATTTTTATGCAGACTGGTGTGGCCCATGCAAAATCATGGATAAAAAAACATATGGACATCCTGTCATTGCTCAGATTCTCAATGAGAATTACTATCCGGTAAAGTTTAATGCAGAAGAAAAAAAGAGCATTGAAATCTTTGGAAGAACATTTTCCAATCCGAACAGTGAGCACAAAAAAGGAAAGAATTCCCTGCACGAGTTTACACAATACATGAATGTAGGAGCTGTTCCGAGTACTGTATTTCTGGATGAGCACGGAGATCCTATTACCATTCTTCAGGGAGAATTATCCGCTAAAGAACTGGAACCTTATCTGGAACTGATCTCAAAAGATTTGTTCAAAAAGATTAAAACCAGAGAACAGTGGGAAGACTACCAAAAAAAGTTCAAATCTAAAATCAAAGAGTAATTTAGAACTTCAAAAACCCCAATTTTCGGGTTCAATTCTAAAAATTTACTATACAGACTTCCAATTTTTTTGGAAGTCTTTTTTATTTTACCGAAATTCGAACCTTTGTTTTTTCATACAGATCTGGAGATATTGAAACCAGATATCAAATCAAAAATGACTTTAGAAACTTCCATAGAATACGTAAAAGGAATAGGTCCGGAAAGAGCCAAACTCATCAAAAGTGTGTTGGGATTATCAACTGTTGAAGACCTGTTGAACTTCTACCCTATCCGTTATCTGGATAAAAGCAAAATTTATAAAATATCCCAGCTTCAGGAAGAAAGTAGTCACGAAATCCAGCTAAGAGGAAAAATTACTCAGGTACAGGAAATCCAAACGGGGAAAACCAAGAGGTTATCTGCAAAATTCAATGATGATACCGGCAGTATGGATCTGGTGTGGTTTCAGTATTCCAAATGGCTGAAAGAACAGCTTCCCATCAATAAAGAGGTTTATATTTTTGGGAAAATCAATGTTTTCAACCGACAGTTTTCTATGCCTCATCCGGAAATAGAAGCAGAAGAAAAAAAAGAAGGTGAAACGCGTCTTAAACCGATTTATCCAAGTTCTGAAAAATTGACTAAAAGAGGTTTAAATCAACGATTTTTTCAGAATGCTTTAAGAAATATCTGCAAAGAGATCCCGAATCTTATTGAAGAGAATTTTCCGGAGTATATGATGAAAACCTTTAAATTTATGTCCAGACAACATGCTTTTCTGAATGTTCATTTTCCAAAAGATCAGGAACATTTTGATAAAGCGGACTACCGGTTGAAATTTGAAGAATCATTCTTCTTTCAGTTAGGATATGGTTTAAAGAAATTACATCATAAAACGCAGTCTCACGGTAATCCTTTTCCAATTATTGGAGATCATTTCAATGATTTTTATGAAAACCATCTTCCTTTTGAACTTACCAATGCACAGAAAAGGGTATTAAAGGAAATCAGAGTGGATATGAAGAGGCCTATTCAGATGAACAGGCTTTTACAGGGTGATGTAGGATCAGGAAAAACAATGGTAGCCCTTCTTACCATGCTTATCGCTATGGATAATGGTTTTCAGAGCTGTTTGATGGCACCTACGGAAATTCTCGCCCAGCAGCATTATAATGGGATCAAAGAACTTTTAGAAAAAACAGGAATCAATATCCGCCTCCTGACAGGTTCAACCAAAGCAGCGGAAAGAAGAATTATCCATGAAGAGCTGGAAAATGGTACACTTTCTATTTTGGTAGGAACTCATGCGGTTTTAGAAGACAAGGTTAAATTTAAAAACCTGGGATTAGCCATCATTGATGAGCAGCATAGATTTGGAGTTGCTCAGCGGGCTAAACTTTGGGCTAAAAATAAAATTCCACCGCACATTCTTGTGATGACCGCGACACCGATTCCCAGAACTCTCGCTATGAGTTTTTACTCTGATCTTGATGTTTCCGTTATTGATGAAATGCCTGTAGGAAGAAAGCCTATTATTACTGCTCACAGACGTGAAAAAGACAGATTGTATGTATATAATTTCTGCAAAGATGAAATTAAGAAAGGCAGACAGGTTTATTTCGTATATCCTCTTATTGAGGAATCTGAAACCTTAGATTATAAAAACCTGATGGAAGGTCTGGAGCATGTCATGGAATATTTTTCAGAATACAATGTAACTATGCTGCATGGTAAGATGAAACCTGACGAAAAAGATGCTGCAATGGCTTATTTTGCTTCGGGTAAGGCAGAAATTATGGTGGCAACTACGGTCATTGAAGTGGGGGTAAATGTTCCCAATGCTTCTGTAATGGTAATTGAAAGTTCAGAAAGGTTCGGGCTATCACAGCTTCACCAGCTCAGAGGACGTGTGGGAAGAGGTGCCGAACAGAGTTACTGTATCCTGATGACTTCCGATAAATTATCCAAAGAAAGCAGAACTCGTATTAAGACCATGACTGAAACCAATGATGGTTTTAAAATTTCTGAAGTGGATATGCAGCTTCGCGGTCCGGGAGATATTCTGGGTACCCAGCAAAGTGGCGTGGTAGATTTTAAAAGACTGGATCTTATTAATGATTCGGCAATCATTAAAACTACAAAAAATACAGTAGAAAGAATACTGGAAGCAGATCCAATGCTTTCCAGACAGGATAATCTGATTATTAAAAACTATTATATCAGGTACTACAAAGGGAAAAATAAATGGAGTAAAATATCATAAAAAAAACCGCAGAAAATTTTCCTGCGGCCCCCTTATAAAACTGTTATTTAGAAGAAATTACTTTTGGTCTGTTCAAAATAAATTTATTTTAATAGTTAGGCTTAATATTTTGTGATGTGGTGTGGTGTGAAAAAATATTTATATAACAATATAATAGATAAATAGTCTAAGACCTAACTATTAAAATAAATTATAAAAAACAAAATGAATTATTTTTTTCCAACTTGCTTATTATAAAAACTAACTGTTTTTCGGTGGAGATGAGGGAATGAAACGAATAAAAATACCTCCAACTACTTATTGAGTTTTCATGATTGTACCGTTTTGTTTAAAGATCTTCTATGCTTTAAAATTGGAAAATTATTATAATTCATTTTGTTAACTAACATCGTGATTTATATAATTCTTTATTTTTAGAAACAATTACCTTTCATTCATCTGTATCTTCTACTATATAATGAAATTTGTGTCTGAGTTTACTTTTACAAATGTCAGTATATTAATTCAGATGCCTTTTATATTATTTTAATTATTAGTTATAAAATTATCACTTATTTGTGAATAGTATGCAATAAATATGATTCAGAATTTCTTAATATTAAATTAATAAATCCTTTATTCATCATACTTTCAGGATTAAATTATCTTTATTCAATCCTGAGGTGTGATACTGCCAATTGATGGTAATAACTTCCGTAAGCACCTTTTTAAGCTTATCAAAACAATCCTGTTTTTTCATAAAAATGTGAGCTCCTTTTACAAAAATATCTTCTATTTCATTTTCCGGAATCGGTTCAGAAAAAATAGCCGTCACCATATTCTTGAATTTTGAATTTGAAGTGATATCTTCCAGGCATTCCATGCTTGTCTTTCCAGGAATAGCGTAGTTGATAAAAACAATTTCCGGAACTACAGCATCATCATTATTGAGATATTCCATCAGGTTTTTTCCGTTACTGAAACATTGAACTTTTACAGAGATTTTCAACTCTTTTAGAATGTTTTTAAAAAAAATCAATGTATTGTCATCGCTATCTGCTACTATTACGTTCAGAAATTCTTTATTCATACTGCATTTTAGGGTTTATTACCATGCTTTGTACTCTTCTTCGCCTGCCAATAATCTTTTGAAACTGGGATGGAGTGATTCCTGTTGTATTTTTAAACTGGGTACTCAAATGCGCCACACTGGAGTAATTCAGCTTGTGGGCAATTTCTGTAAGGCTTTGCTTGTTTCTTATAATCAGGGCTTTTGCATGCTCTATCTTTTGCAGAATGATAAAGTTCTCTATAGAGGTGTAAGCTACTTCTGAAAATAGATTGGAAAGATATCCGTAGCTGTGATTCAGCTTCTCAGAAATATAGATCGATGCTTTTACCGGAATAATCTCATCAGAAAAGACCAGTTCTACAATGGCATCTTTTATTTTCTGTACCAAAGCAGTTTTTTGGCTTTCTATGATCTCGATACCATAATCTTCAAGATTTTTCTTAAAAAGATTGTGCTGTTCTTGGGTAAGGGGCTCATAGAATTCCACTTCACCGAAGTTCAGTAACCTGTACTTCAGCCCGTGTTCTTTTAGTTTCTCGTCCAATACCTTTTTGCAGAGGGCATTGAAATCAAATTTAACATACATTTTCATCCTAGTAGATATAAAGCCAGTTTTATTTAGTAAATATAATAATTTATTTCATTTAAAAGTGAAATAGGTGTAAATTTTTTATATTTGCCATATAGACGCAAAAACTCCTGTATTTAAGAATACAGGAATTTAAACACTAAGGATGAAAAAAATATACTGATAAAAAGCTGATTCAGCTCAAAACCAAGCATATGAATGTATTGTAATAAGTGATTTGGTTCTGAAGCAAAGATGAATTAAAAAAAGAAGTCACTTGTTATAGAATTACAGGATAAAGTTACAAAATTTTAAGTCATTGATCTGTGAATTAGAAATTCCATCAGAAAATCATCCATTACAAACCCGTTCCCGATGTCAAAAACACCTTCATCATAAACCCTGTATCCTTGGGATTCATAGAAGTTTCTGGCAGAATTGTATTTATTGACATTTAAAATAATTCTATCGTTTTCGTTTTCATAAACCTTCTCATTGAGAAACTGGAGTGCTTCTTTCCCGAACCCTTTTCCTTTGCTCTCCGGAACCAGATAAATGCGATGCAACTTGGTGGTTTTTTCTTCATAATGATGCTCGTATCCGATAAAGCCTTCATAGGAATCATTATCTTCATCCTGAATAAGGTAATAGTGATAATGCGGATTTTGGAAATGATTGAGAATTTCAGTTTCAGAATACATTTCAGAAAGCATGAATTCCATCTGCTCCTTCGAAAGAATATCTGCATAAGCATTTTCCCATGATCTTCGTGCAAGATCCTGAATCAACGGGATATCTGCAGCTGTTGCCTGTTTTAATTTCATGATTTATTATACTATGATGATTAAAAAAAGTGAAAAGCCTAAACTTTTCACTCTTTATATTGTTCAATGATGACTGATGAGTTTTAAAACATGATTAAAATTCATCCTGTCAGTTCATTATTAAAGGTTTGCCATTTCAGCCTTAATTTTTGCATGAAGACCTTCTGAAGCCTTTACCAAAGGAAGTCTTAGATAATTCTTAATAATCCCTTTTTCTGTCAATATTACTTTAATACCGCAAGGGTTTCCTTCTGCAAAAATCAGACGGGTAATATCTACCAGCTTATTGTGGATTTCATAAGCTTCTTTTACCTTTCCTTCAAAAGCAAGTTGTACCATAGTAGAAAATTCTTTAGGATACGCCTGCCCGATTACGGAAATTACACCATCACCTCCCGCTAATGTTACAGGTAATGTATATTCATCATCTCCGGAAACTAAGGAAAAACCTTCAGGCTTCTTTCTCAGAATATCAAAGTACTGTAAAATATTAGGTGCAGCTTCCTTAATCAAAAACAAATTAGGGAATTCTTTTGCAAGACGAATCGTAGTATCTGCTTCTACATTCTGCCCGGTTCTTGAAGGAACATTATAAATGATAATATTTTTTCCTGTGGAAGCTAACGCTTTATAATGCTGATAAAGACCTTCCTGGTTAGGTTTATTATAATATGGAGATACAGAAAGTACTGCTTCAAATGCAGAAAGGTCTGCTTCTTCAATCTGTTTCTTGACATCAAGAGTATCGTTACCGCCAATTCCCAACACTAAAGGAAGACGTTTATTATTTACCTTAATGATATGCTCAATTACCTGTTTCTTCTCCTCAGCAGAAAGCGTTGCGGCTTCTGCCGTTGTTCCCAATACAACCAAATAATTGGTCCCGTTGTCGATATTGTACTCCACAAGTTTTGTTAAACTATCGAAGTCAACGGATAAATCTTCATTAAAGGGTGTTACCAATGCAACACCTACTCCTTTTAAAATGCTCATCTGTTAGAATTATTTTTGCCAAATTTAATAATTTACAGTAAGAATTTGTAATAAATAATAATGTTTTATTATACATATAGTTATATTTGCATATACTAAAAGAGATTATGAAAAATAAATTCTTGTTACTAGGAATTGCTCTGGCGTCCCTTACAGCATGCAAAACGGCTTCTGCACCGATGCTTGTGAATGTAAAGACCCAGAAAAATATTTCTATTAATAATGAGCTAAAGAATGATGAGGAGTTTGTAAAATTTATTGAGCCTTATAAGCAGAAACTGGACAAAGAAATGAACCAGAAGATCTCACACACGAATGTGGATCTTACCAAGCAGGGTGATAACAGCAATCTGGGAAATCTTTTAGCCGACTATACGTTTGAAGGAGGTAATGAATGGATTAAAACTCATCTTAAGCAAAACGTAGATGCTGCGCTGATCAATATCGGAGGCATCCGTACCACTATCGGAAAAGGAGATATTTTACTTAAAAATGTATTTGAAGTAATGCCTTTCGAAAATGAGGTGGTCATTGTAAAAATGAAAGGAGCAGATTTACAGGGGCTTTTTGAGTATTATGCAAAAACGCAGGTCAACAATCCTGTTTCTCATTTATACATTGAAACAAATAACGGACAGGTAATCAAAACCTTAATCAACGGAAAAACAGTAGATCCGGCAAAAGATTATTATATTGCCACTTCAGACTATCTTGCGCTGGGAGGAGACAATATGAAGTTCTTCGCAAAAGGAGAATCCATTGCAACAGGGATTAAAATGAGAGATTTATTTATTGATTATTTTAAGAAATCCCCTGAAGTTGTGGCAAATTCTGAGGTTCGTTTAAATTTTATCGGGAAGAAATAATGGATAGAAAAAGTTTTTTAAAAGCAATAGGCGGCGGATCTTTAGCAATGGCTTTAGCTCCCAATATGATGATGGCGGAAGAATTAAAAATCCTAAATGTAAAATCAGCAAATAAACTGACCATTCTTCATACCAATGACCAACATAGCAGAATAGAGCCTTTTGATGCAAGCTATACAAAAAATCCCAATCAGGGAGGCTTTGCAAGAAGAGCGAATTTAATTCAACAAATCAGAAATCAGGAAAATAATGTTCTTCTTCTTGATTCGGGAGATATTTTCCAGGGAACTCCTTATTTTAATTTCTTCGGAGGAGAACTGGAGTTCAAATTAATGTCCATGATGAAATATGATGCCTCTACCATGGGAAATCATGATTTCGACAATGGTCTTGATGGGTTTTTAAAAGTGCTTCCTAATGCGAAGTTTCCTTTTATCTGTTCCAATTATGATTTTAAAAATACCGTTCTTGATGGGAAAACTTCCCCTTATCAGATCTTCAACAAGAATGGCATCAAAGTAGGAATTTTCGGAGTGGGAATCCAGCTGGATGGTCTTGTGGGCAAAAAACAGTATGGAGAAACCGTGTATTCCAATCCGATTGATGTAGCACAGCATTATTCAGATTTCCTGAAAAAAGATCAGAAATGTGATCTGGTAATTTGCCTTTCACACATTGGCTACGACTACAGAGATGAACCTAATAAAATAAGCGATAAAATTTTAGCCGCCAATACAGAAAATATTGATATTATCTTAGGAGGCCATACTCATACATTCTTACCAGAACCTCAATCTTTTACCAACAGACAGGGCAAAAATGTTCTTGTCAACCAGGTTGGATGGGCAGGACTTCTTTTGGGCAGAATAGATTTTTATTTTGATACAAACAAAAACGTACAGCATATTTCCTGGAACAATCAGGTAATAGATAGCAGCATAACCGCATAATATGAAAAAACTCTCTATAATTTCTCTTGGTATTTTAGCATCCCTGCAGCTGATAAAGGCTCAGGTTATTTCATCCAAAAAATGGGCTGATCTTTTTTCTTACAACAAGATCTTAGCAATGAAAGAAGACAATGGAAAAATCATTGCAGCTACAGAAAACGGAATATTCTATTATACCATATCAACAGGAGAAATTACGAAGTTATCCAAGGCCAATGGCCTGCACAATATCGGAATCACAGCCTTTGATTATAATCCACAGACTAAAACCGGGCTTATTGGTTATGAAAACGGATCTATGGATGTGATCACGCCACAAGAGATCAAATATATTGTTGATATTCCTATTGCTACAGGATATAACGGGAATAAAAAAATCAATCATATTTCCATAACCGGAGATCAGGCGGTAATTTCTGTAGGATATGGACTATCCATATTTAATCTGCAGAATAAAGAATTTGGTGATTCAGCATTTTTCCTGTCTGGCGGGGTTTACCAGGCAAGTAATGAAGCCACAATATTCGGAAATAAAGTATATTCTGTAACAGATACAGGATTGAAAAGCCATCAAATGAATACTACATTTCCGGTATATTCTACCTGGACAACGGAAGCTCCCGGAGTTTTCAAACATATAGATTCAGAATCAGAACTGGTTTTCTCAACGGCTACAGCAGCTTATATTTATAATAATGGTAGCCCAACACAACTTCCTACTACTTTTGAAAAAATCAGGGATGTGGTGATTAGTTCCAATAGTATTACCGTTACCGATAACAGAGTATATACCTATGGGATTAATGGAGTATCACAAAATGCGGTAAGCCTTGGTGAAGAATGTAATACTGCACTAACAGCCGGTGGAAAAATTCTAGGTGGAACTGTATTATCGGGAATCAAGGATGAAGGTAACAATACTTATAAACCTTCCGGTCCTTACTTCAATTTGGCGTATAATATCAATCTTTTTGATAATAACCAACTCCTTGTTTCTACCGGAGCAAGAGCGAATAATTATAACGAGCCGGCTATTAATCCTAAAAAACCTGGATTTTATTATTTCAGCGGTACAGAATGGATCTATCCTTCTTTTTTCATTAATAACCCACAATCCATCAATGTACTAGATGCTACGTTAAGTCCACTTAGTAATAATGAAGTATTTTTCACCAATTATACGATGTTTGATAACGGGGTGTACAAAATGAAATATAATGCTTCCAGCAAAGATTTTGAAATGGTAAAGTATTATAATCTCGGGGCACAGCCTTATTACAGACGCCCTGTAGGTTTTGCTACAGACTCCCAGAGTAATCTTTTTGTGTCTTTTGGTTTCAATGATGGAAATCCTTCTATAGGAATCTACGATAAAGCAGCTGATGATTTTCTTATCAAGAAAATAGTTCTTGCCAGTGATGGTACACAAAAACCGGTTTTCTACGAAAATATGTTATGGACCCCACTACCGAGATCTAATAATTTCTGGGTATATGACTATAAAAATGCCAATAATCTTTCTGACGACAATGATTATATCCTGGGAACAGCTAATGGATTTAATAGTTCAGGAGGAATATTATCCGTTGCATTTGATAAATCCGGTGATTCCTGGATCGGTACGGATGGAGGTTTAAGAATCATGCGCAACGCAGCATCCGAAATAAAGAATGCCCAACCTGAAGTAGAACCTATAGTTATAGAGCAGAATGGTTTGGGTGAAGAACTTTTCAGAGAATCAGCAATTCTGCAGATTGCAGTAGATGCCGGTGATTATAAATGGGTATCTGTTGACGGCGGTGGAGTTTATTACCTTTCTGCCGATGGTCAGAGAACCATAAAGCATTTTACAAAGGAAAATTCACCTCTTCCTACAAATAGTGTTACTGATATAAAAGTTGATAAAAAAACAGGGAAAGTATATTTTGTAACATATAATGGTATTGTAACCTATCAGGGAGATGTTGCGGATGTGACCTCTAATTTCGGAGATGTTATGGTGTATCCTAATCCTGTTGTTTATTCCAATTTCAAAGGAAAAGTTACGATTAAAGGTCTAGCAGAAAAAACCAATATAAGAATTGTGGATGCTGCAGGAAATGTAGTTCACTCTGCAGTAGCAAGAGGAGGTTATTATGAATGGGATCTTAATAACCAGAAAGGAACAAGAGTAGCATCAGGGATTTATTTTGTTCTGATGACGAATGAAGACGGGTCTGATAAAGCTACCGCCAAAATAGGAGTGGTTAATTAATGAATTCACAAAACGGTTTTTTACTTTCGTTTATAAAATATGGGGAAAATGATGCTGTATTGCATTGTTTTACAGAAGAAGAGGGTTTTCAAAGCTATTTTCTGAAAGGAATTTATTCCAAAAAGAATAAAAAGAAAGCCCTGCTTCAGCCATTGAGCCAGCTTAATTTTTCTGTAAATCCATCAAGAGGCAACGGTATACCGTCTGTTTCAAAGTTTGAACTGGTAAAAAACAATGATATTTACACCGATATAAGGGTCAATACTGTGATTTTCTTTATCTCAGATTTTCTAAGTCATATTCTGAAGTATGAGAATAAAAATATTCCGATCTATTCCGGTATCAATCATTTTATCAGTGAACTGACTCATAAAAATTATCAGGCACACCTTCTGTTTTTGCTGGCTTTTTTAAAAATACAGGGCGTTGCTCCTTTGCTGAGTGAAGGCAGGTTTTTAGATCCTGAAACGGGAACTTTTTCCCCGGGAATATGTCATCAGCTTTTCAATGAGGAAATTTCCACGCTGTGGAAAAAAGCCCTTTGTGCAGAGGATTTTTACTCCACAAAAATCCATTCGTCTTTAAGAAAAGATTTCCTTGACAGTCTTTTGGTATACTATCATTATCATATTACGGATTTCAAAACTCCCGCCTCACTGGAGGTTATACAACAGATATTTGAATAAGCCCCATTAGTCTTCTTACTTTTCTTTTGTTTTTTCAACATCATCCGGCATTTCCGTTTCGGATTCTGCCATTTCTTTTTTGGAAAACCGGGGTTGTAGAATTTTGGCAATAAGTCCTGTCCATCCTGTCTGATGGGAAGCTCCTACTCCACGACCGTTATCACCGTGAAAATATTCATAGAACAGGATATAATCTTTGAAATCCGGATCTGTCTGAAATCTTTCATACTGGCCATGAACAGGTCTTTTTCCATTTTCATCTTTCAAAAATATCTTGGCAAGCCTCTTGTTTAAAGCATCTGCAATCTGATCCAGATTTGAATAGTTTCCGCTTCCCGTAGGATATTCCACTAAAAAATCAGGGCTATAGTAAAAGAAAAAACGCTGAAGACTATCAATAATAAGGAAATTGATAGGAAACCATACCGGACCGCGCCAGTTGCTGTTCCCTCCAAAAAGTCCGCTATCACTTTCTGCAGGCGTATATTTTACACTATAATTCGTGTCATTCAGCAGTAATGTATAAGGATTGTTTTCATATTCCTTGGATAAAGCTCTTACTCCATAATCGCTTAAAAACTCATCCGGATTCAACATCCGGCTTAGCAGTCTTTTCAAACGGTGCCCCCGAAGTAAAGATAAAAGGTGTTTGGAATCCTGCCCTTTCACTTCCCACCTTGAAACCAAAGAGGCAAGTTCCGGTTTATTATCCAGTACCCATTTCATTCTTTTCTTGAAATTGGGAAGGTTTTCAATCATTTCATCATCAATGACCTCAACGGCAAACATTGGAATCAATCCAACAATGGTTCTTAACTTCAGGTACATATGTGTTCCATCATTGGAAGCTATGGCATCGTAAAAAAATTCATCCTGTTCATCCCAAAGGCTGAAATTTTCATCACCCATATTGTCCAGTGAATGGGCAATAGCCAGAAAGTGTTCGAAAAACTTCATCGCCATTTCCTCATACACATTGTTATAGAGAGCCAGTTCCAAAGCAATTCTCATCATATTCAGGGCAAACATCGCCATCCAGCTCGTACCGTCCGACTGCTCCAGCTGTTCTCCGTTTGGTAAAACAGTATTCCGGTCAAAAACACCAATATTATCAAGCCCTAAAAATCCGCCTTCAAAGATATTATTGCCATTAAGGTCTTTTTTGTTAACCCACCAGGTGAAATTCATCAACAGCTTCTGGAAAGCACTTTCCAAAAATTCCAGATCAGGTTTTTCTTTTAAGTATTCATCAATTTTGAATACTCTGAATACGGCCCATGCATGTACCGGAGGATTCACATCACTGAAATTCCACTCGTAAGCAGGAAGCTGTCCGTTAGGATGCATATACCATTCAAACAGGAAAAGTTTAAGCTGATGTTTTGCAAAATCCGGATCTATCAGTGAAAAACTGATGGTATGAAACGCCAGATCCCAGGTGGCATACCACGGATATTCCCATTTATCAGGCATGGAAATAATATGCTCATTATTAAGATGCTTCCAGTCGTAGTTTCTTATTTTCTCTCTGGACTTTGGAGGAGGCATTTCTGCAGGATCTCCTTTCAGCCATTTTTCAACATTATAGTGGTAAAACATTTTGTTCCACAACATTCCTGCAAAAGCTTGTCTTTGTACCAGTTTTTCATCTTCGGAAGAAATACCTTTCTGGATTTCTGCATAAAATTCATCTGCTTCTTTCTGTCTTTGTTCAAAAAGAGCATCGAAATCTTTAAAGGGTTCTCTTATATCCTTATCTGTAAGTCTGAATTCAAATATTTTAGATTCTCCGGCCTGAAAATCCTCATCAATGAAAAAAGAAGCTTTTGTTCCGGTATTCTGAGGATTGACCGACTGGGAATTTCCTGTCATCACAAAATTATTAATCCCGTCTTTACAGTATTTTGATTCATTGGAAGACTGGTAAAGCCTTTCATTATTGGTTTCATTGTTACAAAACAGGGTCTTTAAAGATTGTTTTGCATACACATTTTTTATCTCAATATCCTTATGGCTGACATTAATATGATCAGAATCTTCAGCAGACAATTGAGGCTTGTAGTCATCATATCCCCAATTCCATGTATTTCTGAACCAAACTGTCGGCAATAGTAAAAGAGGAGCTTCTTTTTCAGATTTATTGACTATTGTTATTCTGACAAGAATATCATTCTGGCTTTCCTTTGCATATTCAATAAAGATGTCAAAATATTCATTGTGATCAAAAATCCCTGTATCAATCAATTCATATTCCGGTTCTTCTTTTCCTCTTGCTGCATTTGTTTTTATCAGCTCTTCATAGGGGAAAGTATTTTGAGGATACTTATACAGCATTTTCATATAGGAATGCGTAGGAGTGGAATCTATGTAATAAAAGTATTCTTTTACATCTTCACCATGGTTTCCCTGCCCGTTCGTCAGTCCAAAGAACCGTTCTTTGACCATCTTATCCTTTTTGTTCCAGAATCCCACAGAAAATATCAGCTTCTGGAGATCATCACAGATTCCGCATATTCCTTCCTCGCCCCAGCGGTAAGTTTTGGCTTCTGCCGTATCATGACCAGTATAATTCCAGGCATCTCCGTTTTCACTATAGTCTTCACGAACAAGTCCCCATTCACGGTTACTGACATAGGGGCCCCATTTTTTCCATGAAACATCTGAAATTCTCTGTTTTTCTGACATAAGCGATAATTATAAGTAATGAATAATGAGCAATGAGTACTATACATTTGATTCAAGCTCTGAGAACAACCTCAAAACTTTAAACTTTAAATTTTGAACTTTGAATTCCTCTACCCTCCCGTAGAAAAACTTTCAAACGTGGTCATTCCACCATCCACAAAAATACTGGCTCCCGTTATATAATCGGCAAGATCACTGGCAAGAAATGCTGCCAGGTTTCCGATATCCTGCGGCTGTCCGATTCGGTTATAAGGAATCAGAGTAAGAAGGGAATTGAGGGCTTCCGGAGTACTCCATGCATTTTGATTAATAGGAGTCTGGATGGCACCCGGACAAATAGAATTCACACGGATTTTATCTGCTCCATATTCCTGAGCAAGGGTTTGCATGAGCATTCTTACGGCGCCTTTACTGGATGCATAATTAGCATGTCCGGCCCAAGGGATAATTTCGTGTACTGAACTGATATGAATGATTTTTCCACAAGCCACAGAACGTGAAGGATCTATTCCTCTCCTAAGAAACTCTTTAATGGCTTCTCTTGCGCATAGAAACTGTCCCGTCAGATTAACGCCTATGACAGCATTCCATTGATCCAAAGTCATTTCAGTAAATTTTGCATCTTTTTGAATCCCTGCATTATTGATCAGGATATCAACGGTTTGAAACTCAGAAACAACATCCTGAAACATTCTGACCACCTGATCTTCCTTGGATACATCACACTGATAGGTCATTCCTTTTCCTCCTGCATCCGTTATTTCTTTTAAAACGGTTTTAGCTTCTTCTGCAGATCTTTCTGAAGAATGATTAACAATGACTGCTGCCCCAGCTGATGCTAATGATTTTGCAATCCCTGAACCAATTCCACTGGAAGCTCCTGTGACTACAGCCACCTGATTTTGAAGTGATATTTCCATGTTTTGTAATTTGATGTTACTCAAAGTTATGGAAAGATATCAGCAGATAAAAAATTATGATTTTAAAATTTTATTAAAGTTTTTTGTACATCAGGTATTGGGGACCACTTCTTCCGATTCTGGTTTTGCCATCATAAATGTATCCAGCCTGAAGATAAATATGATAAGCAGAATTGTTTTTCTGGTTTACTGCCAATACAATTTCATCACAGGTATTGAAGTGGTTTCTGACAAAATCACCTACTTCCAGCATGGCAGCTTTCCCAATTCCCTTTCCCTGCATCTGAGGATTCACAGATAGAGAGCGTAATAGAACGGAATTTTCATTATCGGTAAGCTCAAGTTTATCATTCCCAAAATCAAGGACAAAAAAACCAACGGCTGCATCATTTTCAAATATGGTCACCGGAAATGCGTCTTCATCATTACGTTCACTGATGCTTTGTAAAGCCTGTTGGGCAGTTGCAGTAAAGCGCATCTGATTTTCATCCAGAGCATAGCTTATCCCAGAGAGATCTTCCTGTTTAAAGAATTCTAAGTGTATCATAATATTAGTGATGGTAGACATCTTCATACATTACCCCGGCACGGATTTCCACGGGAAGTTTATTTTCCTCAGGAACAATAGGGCAATTGTAATCGTAAGCGTTATAGGCACAGAAAGGATGATATGACTGGTTAAAATCAAGCACTATCGTATTTCCTTTCGGAATTTTTAAATCCATATATTTTCCTCCTCCATAGGTTTCTTTTTCATTGGTAGCATCACGGAAAGGAAGAAAAAGATAATCTTTGTATTTGTCCTGTTTGATCAAATCCAGACTCTGGTATAAAGTAACGGTATAAGGCTTTCCATCCAGTGTAAATGTTGCTTTTCCATATTCCTGATACGACTTTGTTTTTCCTGAAGACGTAGGAAGATCGAAGGGTTGGGTATCTTTTGATTGGACAAATTGTGCCGTAACTCTGTATTTGGCATCAAAAGGAAAGAAAGGATGTCCTTTAAAGTTTTTAAGGTTATCTTCTCTTAATGGAGTTTCTTTTGGATTGAAATATTCTGCATTCAGTTCTTTCTGAAATTTCTGTACCTCTTTTTCTTCTTTTGATATCTTTTTTTGAGAAAAAGCCCATAACGGAAGCAGTAAAAAGAGTATTATATATTTTTTCATGAATTTAAAATTATAAGTAAAACTATGAATTTCCGAAACAATAAAAGTTAAAATTGTAATAAAAAATATAATCTGTAATAAATAAAATACGAGCCTGCACCTCTAGCATACTTTTTGAAAAACAAAGCTCATGGACAGAAAAAGCTTCATTAAGACCAGTGCTTTGGCGATATCAGGATTTTATTTTCTTCAATCCGAATTACTTCACGCTAAAGCAAGAACAAACAATGAGATAAAGGAATACGATGATGTTCCGATTATCATTATTGGCAGTGGCTACGGAGGTGCTGTATCTGCCCTGCGTCTTTGTGAAGCCGGAAAAAAAGTAATCATCCTTGAAATGGGTCTTAACTGGGAAAAAGCAGGAATTCCCTTTTCCAATCTGCTGAAACCCGGGAAAAGTTCTGCATGGCTGAAAAAGAAAAGCATTGCTCCTTTTATGAATATTTTCTCTCTGACTCCTTTTACAGGAATACTGGACCGTCTGGATTTTGATCATATTAATATCTGGGTAGGAAGAGGTGTTGGCGGAGGTTCTCTGGTGAATGGAGGAATGGCCGTTACTCCCAAAGAAAGTTATTTCAAAGAAGTTTTCCCAGATCTTGATGCGGAAAAGTTTTACCATCATTACTTCCCTCTGGTACGGGAAGAACTTAAAGTAAATGTTATTGATGAACAGTTTCTGAAAGACTGTCCTTATTATAAGTTCACACGGGTAGGTGAAGAAGAGGCTCACAAGGCTGGTTTCAAGACGATAAGAGTTCCCAATGTGTATGATTTTAAGTATATGGAAAAAGAATTCAGGAATGAAGTCCCGCGTTCTGCTCTTAATACTGAAGTGATCTACGGAAACAACTATGGGAAAAACAGTTTAGATAAAACCTATCTCAGAAAAGCTCTTGAGACCGGAAATCTGGAGATTCTTGATCTTCACTGTGTGCAGACTATTCAAATGAATGATGATAAAAGCTATACATTAAATGTGCAGCAGATTGATACCTCCGGAGCTCTGGTTGCTCAGAAAGTTTTCAACTGTAAAAAACTGATTCTTTCCGCAGGAACCATGGGAACATTACAGCTTCTGTTGCAATCCCATGCAGAGAACGGATTTCCTGTCCATGAAAAGATTGGTAAAAACTGGGGAAATAACGGAAACTTTATGACGGGACGAAATTGGGTAAAACCTTTATCAGGAGGCACGGGAGCTAAGCAATCCACAATTCCTGTGGGAGGAATTGATAACTGGGATGATCCTGAGCATCCGTTTTTCACGGAAATTGCTCCTTTACCTATGGGAATGGATGTCGCTACAGCTTTGTATCTGCTGATCAACAGGGTTGATAAAAAGGGAGAAGTTGCTTACAATACAGCCAACAAATCTCTTACCTTGAACTGGAATGAAAGCAATACTGCCAAAATGAAAGAAAATGCTCAATACTTTATCAGAAAAATGAATAAGGCTAATGGAGGAACCAGAAGTCATTTACTTTTCAATAACGGCTTTGGTGCAGATATTTGTTATCATCCGCTTGGCGGGTGCGTTTTAGGTGAAGCTACCAACGAATATGGAAAACTAAAAGATCATGAGAATCTGTATGTTCTGGATGGGTCTTTAATTCCGGGAACTATTGGTGTCAATCCGTTTGTTACCATTACAGCTATTGCAGAATACTGTATTGAAAACCTTATCAGACAGAATGAATTTGCCTGAAATTAAGACTTTGTCTGTACTTCCTTAAGATAGTTTCTGATCTCATTTTCCAGCTTTTCCGGATAGATAAAATGAAACTTTTCAGCCAGTGAAGTTCCCAGCTCATGTACCAGATCTGCATATGCAGACAAGGCCTGCCAGTTTTTTTCAATATTGCTATCAGAGAAAGTAGCTTCTATCGTACTCCATAGTTCCTGAGATAAGTATTTTTTGAAAAGTCTTCCGTGTTTATTGGTTGTGATAGTATTCCAGTTATGATTTCCTGCAATAAACCATTCAATTAAAGGGACGAGATAATCTGTACGAAGAATATTTTCAGACATAAATTTAGCATAAAAAATATCTCCGCGCTTCAAACACTTTGCAACGTAGGTTGTATCCCACCAGAAGTCATTGATCAGCTGCCGGAACTCTTTTTCCGTTGGCTTCTGAATCATGACTGACTGATATGTCGGGGACTTCAGGTTTTCAGTCAGGTTATCTTTATCCAGTAAAACTTTATACCCTACATCCCAATCTTCGGGAAGAGTTTCTTGATTGATTTCTTCTATAAATTCTGCTACCTGATACAGCTTAAAGTCAACTTTCACATGATCTTTATACAAAACCATTTTCATTGCATGCTTTCCTTCAAAAACACGATCATCTTCTTCAATCATGGAAATAGGATCACCAAAAAGTTTTATCCATTCATTTCCGGATTCATAGGTTGTTCTGTTTTCAAAAACAAGTTCTATATCAAGGTCACTAAAATCATCTACAGGAGCGTAAGGGTTTACCAATGAACTGGTCAGGAGAACAACACGGATATCCGGATTGTTTTCAGCCCAATGAATAATCTGTTCTAATTTTTCTTCCCTTACTTTCATATTAATAGGATTCTGATATTTTCACACGATACACATCAGAAGAATTTCTTTTGATTGATTCTACAAAAAAGCCTCCTTCCTCATGAATAACTTCTTTCAGATCAAAACTTTTACAGTCTTTAGGAAGCCCGGAAAATATAAGGGTAAACCAAAAGTCTTTCATAAAAGGAACCGGTGTCCAGTAGGGAGAAATTGAAATATTTTCCGCATGAATCAGCTTGCTTCTATGCTCAGACTGGTTATCAAAAAGATAGGTTGAATGCCAGATCCTGATCAGGTTTCCTAAAAATGGTGATGCGGGAAAACAACAGTGTACAATAACCTGTTTCTCCTCTTCTGTTTTCGCCTGAAGAGATTCCAGGATTTCCTTTGCAATAACTGGTTTTACAATTATTTCTTCCACCTTTTTATGAGTAATAAGTAATGAGCAATGAGTAATAGCCTTTATTCCTCATTGCTCATTAGTGATGTTAATATTCTAATTCTAATTTTTCTTTTGTATAATGCCTTACTTCATGGGTCAGTTCCGGGTTTGCGGCCAGTTTTTGTCCGTAGGAAGGAATCATTTCAAGCAATTTCTCTTTCCATTCTCCATTCAGTTTTTCCGGGAAACATTTTTCCAGCACATTCAGCATGGCATATACTGCTGTAGATGCTCCTGGTGAAGCGCCTAATAAAGACGCAATCGTTCCGCTCTTATTCACAACCACTTCAGTCCCGAATTCCAGTTTACCACCATCTTTTTCATCTTTTTTGATGATCTGAACTCTTTGTCCTGCTACTTTCAATTCCCAGTCCTCTTCCTTGGCATCTTTGATAAATTCTCTTAAATGCTGCATTCTCTGAGATTTCGTCATCGCAACCTGCTGGATAAGATATTTCGTAAGAGGGATATTATGCCACCATGCTCCGAAAAGTGATTTTAAATTTTTGGTGTTCACACTTTCAGGAAGATCGAGATAGCTTCCCTCTCTTAAAAATTTGGTTGAGAACCCTGCAAAAGGTCCGAAAAGAAGAGCTTTCTTACCATCAATGATTCTAAGATCAAGGTGTGGAACTGACATTGGCGGAGCATCCACCGTAGCCTGTGTATATACTTTAGCATGGTGTTTTTCTACCAGCTCCTGATTATGACTTACCAGCCATTGCCCTGAAACCGGGAAACCTCCATATCCTTCACTTTCTTTAATATCTGAACTGTCCAGTAACGGAAGTGCATATCCTCCTGCCCCGATAAATACAAAGTCAGCAACGACCTCTTGTTTATGGCTATGAATCCTGTCTTTCACTTTCATTTCCCATTTACCACTTTCTCTGGGGCTGATGTCTTTTACTTCATGATATAAGAAAACCTCTACGTTAGAATCTTCCAGAAGGTGTCTTCCCATTTTTCTTGTCAATGTTCCGAAGTTAACATCCGTTCCCATATCCATCTTCGTTGCTGCCATTACTTCAGACTGATTTCTTTTACTCATCACCAAAGGAATCCATTCCCTCAGTTTATCATGATCTGTAGAAAATTCCATTCCTGAGAAGAGTACAGATTCTGCCATTTTATCATGACGTTTTCTAAGATATTCAGCATCTTTTTCTCCGAATACCAGGCTCATATGGGCACATGAATTGATAAACTCTTTCGGCTTATGAATATACCCTTTGGTGATCAGATAAGCCCAGAATTGTTTTGAAATTTCAAACTGTTCTGCAATGCTTTCTGCCTTAGTGATATCAATAGATCCATCCGGTTTTTCCGGCGTATAATTTAGCTCACAAAATGCGGAGTGCCCTGTTCCGGCATTGTTCCATGCTGCAGTACTTTCTTTGGCAAACCTTCCAAGTCTTTCAAAGATTGCAATTTCCAGATTTGGATCAAATTCATGAAGCAGCGTTGCTAAAGTGGCGCTCATGATTCCTCCGCCTATCAGTACAACGTCGTATTTAGGTTTCGGTGTTCTGCTTGTAAGCGATTGTGACATAATTTTAAAATTTTACTTCAAATTTCGGGAAAAGTTTTAAAAACCAGGACGCGTTTAACGATTTTAACACGTTATTTTTTCACTCAAAAATACTTCTTTAACACACAACAAAAAACAATGGAAAATTTCAATAAACTATTATTGAAATGATTGATAATGTAAAACATTTGTTTACAAAAATGTTAAATTTTTATTTTTTTTAATTCACTGAATGGTAACTAATTGATTGTTTTTTCAGGGATGAAATTTTATAAAAATTTAAGTTTATTTAAGTTCATCATATTAAACACTATAACCATAACCATTTACGCCATCACACTTTATCAACAATAAGTGATAAATCATTACATTAAATTTAAACAATCTCACTATTGATTGATAAATACATAATATTATAGATATAATTCTATACATACCACATTGCATGGCTGATTTTTTTACGTACCTTTCAATTGATTTAATACATATTCCAATAAGTATTTAATTAAAATTATTTCGTAAACATACTAAAGATGAAAATCATTAACTTCGTGAGTACACTATTCGCGACAGTGGCTTTTGCCCAAAGCGGAAGTGTAGGAATTAACACGTCCACACCAGACCCCAGTGCTATTCTGCACATTGAGAACTTCAATGGAACCCCAGCCACAGCTACAGCCACCATTTCAGGAGGAGCAGTTACCGGGATTACCATCAGCAACGGAGGCAGTGGCTATACTGCTGTACCAACAATCAATTTCTTTGGAGGAGGATCTATTGTTAACGGAGGATCAAAAGCCCGTGCTACAGCGACCATTTCCAATGGTCAGGTTACAGGTATCACCATTAACAACGGAGGCAGTGGCTACACTACAGCTCCTACAGTAACCGTTTCCGGAGGTAATAAAGGATTATTATTTCCCAACCTGAATATTGCTAACCTAAGCAGCACAACGAGTCCTGTTGCCTCTCCTGCCAATGCGCTCATTGGATTTAATGGAGGGACCAACAGCAACAACAAGGCTCTTCATTTTTTTAATGGGACAAACAATACATGGCAAAGCACCATTGATGCTCAAAATACGCCAAAGGTTGCCTATCTTGATTTTACCGGATCTTTATCTGCTCTAGACAATGCTATAGCCGGTGCCAGCACTCAGCTTATGGTTAATAATCCAGCCGTTTCCGGAGTTTCAAACATTAGCGGATTCAAAGTTCTTCCGAACACTGCCGGAGGATATTCCCTGATTCTTCCACAAGGAAATTATCTGGTAGAGGTTAACCTGAATTTAAATTCACCTCAGGAAAATCCATCGGGACAGGGAGGGACAGCTCCACTTTCAGGAAGCTCTTATTACCTGATGGGATATTTTATAGATTTTATCAACGATACCTATAATAATACAACGAATACCTTTACCGGAGGAGGGGCTACTAGAAAAGAAGTTCCTATTGTTTCTAAGATCAATACCAATCATCTTGCCACCTGGTCTTATTATTACACGGTTCCTGCTAATGCCAATGCCAATATTATAGGAGGGCTCAGATTAAACCTTGGAAGAATGCAGAACAGTACATTCTACGATCTTGTGAATGTGATCCCAACCGGTTCTTATATTAAAATATCTCAGCTTTAAAAGAATGAATATGAAAAAATATTACATGCTGCTATTATTGATTATAGCTCAGACCATATATGCACAGGTTGCTATTGGGAAATCTTCAGTGAACAGCTCTGCGGTTCTTGAAGTTTCACAATCTACCAACAAGGGAGTGCTTCTTCCAAGAGTGGATATTGTAGACATATTGAGTAATACTTCACCGGTAAATAATCCGGCAGAAGGACTGGTTGTGTACAATAAAGGAAATTCTATCAGTCCAGGTCTTTATATCTGGAAAAACAGCAGATGGACCCAGCTTTCCGATACTTATAATCTGGTAAGTTATATGATGCTTCAGCGTACTACTGATTATGCTGTATTGGGAGGTCTTGCCAACGGGACTTACAAAAATTTCAATGATGCTGCTTTTACTGTAGTATCCAATGATATCGGAGCTTTATACAATACCTCTACAGGAGTCATCACTCTTCCCGGAAACAGTGGTTATCTGGTGAATGTATGCCTGAACATCAGAACAGCTCTTGAGAGCAGTACTGCCGGAATCGGGGGAACTTCTGTTCATCTGCATCAGTATCTTGTAAAACTTATTGACCCGTCTACCGGAAATCAGTATGGGAAAACCATTAGCATCAATGCACAATCTATTGCCAGTAATAAGACTCATACGCTGAATATGAGCTTCTCCTTTGTAACTACTTCAACAGCTCCAATTCTTTTAGTTCCTGCCATTGCTCATGATGCAGGAGGAACTTATCAGAACGGATCAGGAGGAACAGCTCCTAATAACGGAGAAATAATCATTACGAATGCTAAAGTTGACATTCAAAGATCAGCACTTAATCAATAATCTATTGCACAATGAAAACATCTATTTACATAGCCTGTATGATACTGTTGAGTATTTTCTCAAATGCACAAGTTGGTATCAATACAAATACACCCAATGCCAGCAGCGTTCTGGACATTAATTCTTCCAATAAAGGGGTTCTTTTTCCGCAATATGACCTGCTTGCTCTTAACAGTACTTCAACTCCTATCGCCAATCCTGCAGATGGACTTATCATCTACAATAGCGGAGGAGCATCTACTTTTCCCAAAGGATATTATGTTTGGGTAAGAAATCAATGGCAGCGTATCATCGTTTCAGGTTCTGAACCTCAGATCATGTCTCTGCTTATCAGTTCGGGAGTACTTATCCCTACCGGAAGCACGAATAATACATTAGGGAACTTTACGGTAACTTCAAATAAAATTACAGGAGCTTCACTAGGTGTAGATAACTCCACGATTACACTGCCTGCCGGAACTTATATTGTTCGGTATTCTGTGGATTCCAGTAATGCAAATAACAACAACGGAACAGCTAATACCCAGTATCTTGGCCAGAATTTCACCTGTACAAGATCTTATCTGATTAATTCTGCTACCAGCGCAACCATCACGGAAACCAACAGAATGTGTCAGCTATCCAGTTCTTTTACATTTTATCAGGGAAGTTATTTTTTAGTCTTAGCTTCTCCAACCACTATTCGTCAGAAATTTGAATTTGATTCAGGAAACGGCTTTACAGCCAGCAATCTGAATGTGAGATCATCATTAGCACTTGTCATTACTAAGATGAGTCTATAAAAAAAACTTAAGCATGGGAAATGCTTAAGTTTAATTATTTATGTTTAACAGGACCTTAATTCTAAGGTCCTGTTTTTTAATTCAATTTTGCAGTCAGCTTTTTAAACTGCTTTTCAGCATTTTTACCTTCATACAGAATAGCATAGACTGTATCGATAATCGGGAGTTTAAGATTTTTTTGTTTCGCTGTTTGATAAATGGAATCAGCAGCGTAATATCCTTCTGCTACCATGTTCATAGACTGAATAGCAGATTTTACCGTATATCCTTTTCCAATCAGGTTTCCAAGGTTTCTGTTTCTTGAGAAAAGTGAATAGGCTGTTACCAAAAGGTCACCCAGATAAGCGCTTTCATTCACATCTCTAGGTGCTTCGTAGATGGCTTCAAGGAAAGTTTCCATTTCACGGATAGCATTGGAAACAAATACTGCTGTAAAGTTGTCCCCATACCCTAATCCACTTGCTATTCCCGCCCCGATGGCAAAAATATTCTTAAGGATTGCACTGTATTCATTTCCTAAAATATCTTTGCTTGTGTGTACCTTGATAAAGTCTGAACTGAAGATTCCTTCAAGTTTTTCAGCAATCTCATCTTCTACTGTCGCAATAGTAAGATAAGAAAGTCTTTCCATAGCCACCTCTTCAGCATGACAAGGGCCTGCAATAACGGCCTGGTTTCTAAAACCAATTTTAAATTCATCACGCAGATAATGCGCTACCACATCATTTACTTTAGGAATAATCCCTTTAATTGCAGAAATAAAGATCTTATCTGAATAATCACAGGTCATCTTATCCAATGTATCAGACAGGTAGATAGATGGTGTTGCCAAAACAATAACGTCACATGCAGAAACCAGTTCATTAATATCTGTTGTCAGTTTTAAACTTTTAAGATTAAAATGTGCTGCTGTAAGATAAGTTGGGTTATGTCCGCGAAGCTCAATGGCTCCCTTTACAAATTCACTTCTTACACACCAGTGTACTATTTTGCAGTTTTCAACAAGCATTTTTACGATAGCGGTTGCAAAACTTCCGCTCCCTACAACTCCTACAGAAATATCCTTTTTATTCTTTTTTGGATTCGAAGATTCTGAAATAATTTTCTTTTTAGCCATAATTGGAATGTGAACTGCAAAGATATTAAAACAAAGACGTAACGCGGGCTTTGAAACTATGATAAAAGCCATTTTCTGAAAAAATTAACACTTCAACACAATTAAATAGCTAATTAGCCGTTAAATACAGAAAAAACTGAATTTTAATTAAAAATAACTCACAAAGGTTATTTTTAATTAAATTTGCAGCTTCAAAACCGTTTTAACTTACTAAGAGAAGAAATATGAAAAAATTTCTAAACAGCAAGAAGAACGTAAACATTCTCCTGGGAGGACTTTTACTAGTAGTTTTTGCACAAGGTGTATTCATTGCAAAGCTCTTTTCCGAAAGAGATGACAAAACCTACGAAGTGAACCTTGTAAAAATAAACACTGAAAAAGACAGTGTAGATTATTTAAAAATGAAAACTGATCTTACCCTTGTAGATCAGACTGTTGCTCAACTCAACTCCTTCCTGAAGTCCAAAGACATTACCAATGAAAAACTGATGATGCTCAACCAGGACAGTATTTCAAATTCTATTTATCTTTCCAAACAAGCCAACCGATACAGCCAGTATCTGATGGATCTTCAGAAAAAACTGATGCAGGTTCCATTAGGAATGCCTACTGACGGATATATTTCTTCCAATTTCGGAGTGAGAAAAAATCCTATTCCATTCAAAACTGTTTTTGCTTCTGTAAAAACAAGTATTGCAACGGAAGCTAAACCGGCAGTTGCTGCAGCTCCAAAACCTGAAGTAAAAGCTGAACCTGTTGAGAAAATTATCGAGCTTACCGACAGCTATGGAAACAAAAGGGAAGTAAAAGTGATGGTTACTCCAAAAGCGGCTCCAGCTTCTACTACAACAAAAGCGGTTACCGGAGCCACAACAACCAAAACAGCGGTTGCTGAAAAAAACAATGCCCCTGCTGAAGCTGATCAGATGCAGTTCCACAAAGGATTGGACATTGCCGTTGCCTATGGCTCTGATGTAAGAGCCGCCGCCGCCGGAACCATTATTTTTTCCGGACAGAAAGGAGGTTATGGAAACTGCGTGATTGTTTCTCACGGAAATGGATTGGCTACGCTATACGGACATTTATCACAACTTGTTTCTAAGGTAAATGATAAAGTAAAAGTAGGCCAGGTAATAGCCAAATCCGGAAATTCAGGACGATCTACAGGACCACATCTGCATTATGAAGTACACAAAAACAATACCCCGATTAATCCGAAATTGTTTATGAATTTATAAAAGAAAGGCTGTCAAGATAGACAGCCTTTTTTGTTGATGATGAAATTTTTAAACCATTAAGGTTCTATTAAGGTTGTAAGAATATTAAGATGAGCTTCGCTTTAAGCAGAGTCTTTCTTTTATTTTCCTTAAATCAGCTTCAATCATTCAAAAAATCTTAATGGTTCAAAATCTTAAGAGTTCCTTTCGGATGGGTAAAAGTACCATCAGGACCTGCAATATTTGAATAAATAATATTTTTATTATAATCCTGAATATGGGTTACATTAAAACCAAGGTGTGGCTCATGCCAATAGACCATAAAAACATTTTTTGCTACTTCCACTGCAGTATATTCTACAGTATCAGTACTGTTTTTTGAACTTCCGGCTGTTCCTGTAAATGTCATTGTTTTGTTATCTTTAAAATCAAGAAGGAATTTTACAGCTCCAAAATCCACTTCCACTTGATGTCCGATTGCCGGATATGGAGATCTCAGATCCCAAGCCATTTCGCCAAAGAAAACTTTTGCTCCCATTCCCAACTCATCTTTTCCATGGAGATCAGGATATTTTTTAACCATAAAATCTACAACAGCAGAAGACGTTTTGTTTTCAGTGACTGCCTGTTTATAGTTTTCCAGATAGCTTTTCACAAAATCAAGAGATTTTGGTGACGTAGAAAGTTCTGCAAAATGGGAAGGAATAACCTGCTTCGGTTTCAATGCTTTCATAGCATCAATCTGCCCGATCCATTGATCAATTGCTTTTACATTCTGTGTATCTGCCATCCAAAGGTGTGAACCTACAGAAACTGAAATTCCGCCTGCAATAGTTTTAATGGAAGGAATCCAAAGAAAACTGTGTGCCGGATCTTCCGGATTTTGTCTGATTTCAATTGTATGACCTTCAAGATCAGGAATTGCAACAGCTGCTTCAGGAACAATAATTTCTGATGGAGCATCTGCTTTTAACTGTGGTTTCCACACGCCCATTTTATCATCTTTTGAAGCTGAGATCAAATAGGCTGTCTGAGCAGTTGAGATAATCTTTGCGCTAGGAAAGGCTTTTTTGATAACATCCAGTCCAAAATAAAAATCAGGATCACTGTGAGAAATAAAAATGGTTTTCAGATTTTTCCCTGTTGCCTTTATTTCTTTCACGAGCTGCTCTGCATACTGCTTCTGAAACTGGGCATCTACAAGTATGGCATCTTTATCTCCATAAATAATGGTAGAAGTAATAGGAAAAATAGCTTTGGTACCCGGATTATAAACTTTCACTTTAAGATTCCCTGCGAAAATGCTGATAAATCCTAATAAGGCCAATAACGACCATAATTTCTTTTGTATCATTTCTGTCTTTTTATGTTAGTAAGCTGCTGTAAAACGTTCACGGATGTGATTGTTCTGCTCTAATTCATCTACCAAAACTACAGCTACATCTTCTACAGACAGACGGCTTCTTCCGTTTTCATCAAATACCGGAGTTTCCAGTGACGTTCTGTATTTTCCTGTTCTTTCCCCTACGTTCGCCTGATTCATTTCTACAGCCGGGCTGAAGAAGGTCCAGTCCAACGTATTATTTTCTTTGATTTTGTTTAAATAGTCTCTCGCTGCTGTTGCACCCGGCTTGTAAGCTTCAGGGAAATCCGGAGTATCTACAATTTGTACATGATCCGGTGTATAAAGGCTTCCTGCTCCTCCTACTACGATCAGTCTTTTTACTCCTGATTGTTCTACTGCTTTTTGAATATTCTCAGAACCATTTAAAAAATCGTTGTAAAGATTAGGATTCGTCCATCCTGCATTGAATGTACTGATTACGGCATCGCTTCCTTTCAATGCTTCAGCCAATTCATCTACGTTGTTGACATCAATGCTCTTTGCGGTTACATTTTCCTGTGTTTTTACTTTGGATGCATCTCTTACCAATGCCTCTACAGCATATCCTCTGTCTGCTAATTCTGATACCACGTGTGCTCCTACAAATCCTGTTGCACCGATTACTGCTACTTTTTTCATAATGTTTTATTTTTAATTAAATTGTAATAAATTTTGTTACATTTAAAGATAAAAAATTTTATTCGAACTGGTCAGTGAATTCTTGTAATGTCTTGTCTCCTAAAAAGTTTACCACCAAACGATCTGTTTCTTCAAATAAAGTATTTAAATGATTGTTAATCTCTTTTCCAACACTGCATGCCGGATTAGGATTCTGATTTTTTTTCCCTAATACTTCTGTATTTTTTACGGCTTTATAGATCTCAGAAATTGTAATCACATCTGCATTTTTTGCAAGCTGGCTTCCTCCCTCTTTTCCCTGTCTGCTGATAATCAGGCCTGCTTCTTTCAACACACTGATCTCCTTTCGGACGATCACCGGATTCACATTGATACTACCCGCCATCCAGTCAGAAGTAAGCCACTCCTGAGGACTTTTCGCCAATAAGGTCATAATATGTACTGCCGTAGCAAATCTTGTATTGTTCATTGTAATTACAGTGCAAATATACACATTTTTTAATTGTAACAAAATTTATTACAGTTAAATTTTTCTTAAAGGATTAATTTATCCAGATCAAGCAATAAATAATTGATGTTCTGATTGATGGTACGTGTTGCAGACTGCATCTGATTAAGCATGGCCGCACGGTTATGAAGATCATCTGCCCTGTAAAATCCGCCATCACTGAAAATAACAGATGTATCTGCCGTTTCTTTATTGTCATCAAACTGATAGTGAAGCCATCTCATTTTCATATTCCCGATAATGGAATGTTCTTCTCTGTTCGAAAATTTTTTCTCTGTGTACATATACCAGATGAAAGGAGGAAAATTGGGAGATTCTAACTTTTCTCTCCAGATATCTCTCAAAAGATTTCTCTGATGGATAAACTCCACTTTTTTCCCTTTTGGATTAAGGGTCGCCAGACCAAAACCCGCTCCCAGAACCCCTCCGCCGATGTCAATAGCATTACTCCAGCCCTCATCATGTACAATTCCTCCCGCTATGGAAGCTGCTGCTCCGGCAATAATGGAATAAAGGATCAGTTTATTATTTCTTGACGAATTTAGGTTATCCACATAATTTCCGATCTGTGCTACTCTTTCTCCTTCACAGTCAAATTCTGCGGCCACAGCATCCAATTCCGTAAGAGCAATCGTTATTTTACTGTTTATTTTTGTCTTTAGCTGTAAAACTTTAATCTGGGAAGCAAGGGACGAGTCTTTTTTAAGATCAATAATTTCATGAACCTCATCCAGGTTATCCAGTGCATTTAATATCAGGATACTCTGATCGGAAAAAATCTCTTTTAATTCTTTATTGGCCGCTAAAATGGAATCAGAATTGTGAGAGGGAACTTTATTACTGTAGTTATATTTGAACGGAGCCTTGCAGTAGCTGTCTTTCAACGTAAGAATATTCTGCTGAATAGCCTGATTCTTCCTGGAAACGCAGGAAGTAAGAAGCCCGAAAACAATCAAAAGGTAAAAAAGTTTTTTCATTCAGTCATTTTTTTGTGCAGGATTGATATATTGTATCTCCTTCATTTTCCTCTTCTTCTTTACAATTATCAATACGAATATAACACAAATAAAAAAATTTACCTGAAATCAGGTAAATTTTTAATCTATTTTTAAGAAGGATTATTTAATATCCAGCAATTCAACTTCAAAAATAAGAGTACTGTTAGGTCCGATTTCTTTGCTGATTTCCTGATCTCCATAGGCTAAATGCGGTGGAATAATCAGTCTCCACTTACTTCCAACCGGCATTAGCTGAAGTGCTTCTGTCCAACCCGAAATTACTCTGTTTAAAGGAAAAGATGCAGGTGTACCTCTTTTTACAGAGCTATCGAACACTTTACCGGAAATGGTAGTTCCGTGATAGTGGCATTTTACAGTAGATTTAGGACCTGGTTTTGCTCCATCACCTTCAGTAATAATTTCATATTGCAAGCCGCTTGGTAACTGCACAACGCTTTCTCTTTTACCATACTCTTCCATATATTCTTTACCATCTTTCAGGTTCTTTTCTGCTAATTCTTTTTTACGTTTAAATAACATATCTGCTACTCCCATATTATAATTTTTTACAAAGATAAGGCTTTTTTAAGCTTGGAAGATGGAAGCTCGAGGATGGAAACTCAAAAAATCAAGTCTTTCAACATCAAACAAGATCTTATTAATTCATTCTTATTAAAAACAATTAAATACTACTAATCAACAACTTAAATGAATTATCAGTTAAAATTATACAACCATATTGACTTATAATTTTTTATTAACAATCTTCTTTTCCACAAAATTCAAATAATTGTAATACTTGCTTAACACAGATTTCAAAACTTGGCGTTATAATTGAATTTTAAAAACTAAATGCCAAATCCATTAAAATATAATAAGAAGTTTGATGAACTGAATGAGGAGGAAAAAAAACTTCTGGAAATCAATAAAAAAACAATTGCGGATTTTGTTGAACAATCCTCTTCCATCAGTGATGTCAATTATGCGACCAGAAATGCCCATGCTAAAACGTATGCGGTAGCAAAGGGTATATTCTGGATAGAACCCGATATTCCGGAATCGCTGCAATATTTTTTCGATAAGGAAAAGTTTGACCTTACCATACGTTTCTCTAATGCTCAGCTGAAAATCAAAAACTCAAAGAAAGATATTCCGGCTTATGGGTTTGCTGTACAGATCAAGGATGAGAACGGTGGATTGCTTGCCAATTATCCATTGGTCAATTTTCCTTTGTTCCCTATTAATTCTGTTTCTACATTTTTGAAGTTGTTTACAGCAATTAACCAGCTTTATATGAAGCAATGGAGAAAAGTATTCCCTTTGTGTATTCAGATGGTTAAAATGATTCCTTCTTTATTCACTGGGGATATGCTCCGCAATATGATAAAACTTATCGGGAAGAGAAATGATTTTATTCTGTCCTTTGATTATTATTCTGTAGGTGCCTACCGTTTGGGGGACCAGATTATCAAAATAAAGCTATGTCCTCAATCTGTGGATAAGAATTTTGGAAGAAAGCAGAAGGTCAAGGATTCTTTAAAAAATTATCTGCAAACGAATGATTTTGCAGCAGATGTTTTGATACAGATTTGCAATGATTTAAAAGACCAACCCATCAACAGGCTGAATGTTGAATGGAAAAACTCTCCCTTTATCAAAATCGGCGAAGTCAGAATCAATAAAAATTCATTGTTGGATTCACATAATTGTACGACTGAGCTACTTTCATTCAATCCTTTTGAAAGTAAAATATTCTTCCAGCCTATAGGAAAAATACAGAAACTCCGCGATGAAGCTTATAAAGTTTCCGTGCAGACGAGGAGGAAGATTAACAAACTGCTGCATGGGAAAAACAGTTAAAATAATAATGAATTATAAATGATGAGTGATGAATTTACATGCAGATGTAAAGGTTTTGTTCTCAAATAAAAGAGGTTGTCTCAAAAGTCAAATAATTTGGTCTATGTCATTGACTACGTCGAATCTTTGATTTCTGACGAAGGAAGAATGACACTTTTAAGACAGCCTGCTCTATTTTATCTCAACTTTCGGTCTTCTTCTTTGATAGCAAGGTCATTGATGCTTGCATATCTTTTTGCCATCAGACCGTTTTCATCAAACTCCCAGTTTTCATTTCCATATGCCCTAAACCAGTTTCCATCTTTGGTTTGATATTCATACTCAAAACGAACAGCAATACGATTTTCTGTATGAGCCCAATATTCTTTCTTAAGCTTATAATTAAACTCTCTTTCCCATTTCTTCTGGAGAAATGCTACAATATCTTCTCTTCCATTCACGAAGGTATCTCTGTTCCTCCATTCACTGTTGATGGTATAGGCTTTGGAAACCTTTTCAGGATCCTGACTGTTCCAGGCATCTTCTGCCAATTGAATTTTTTCCAGTGCCGTTTCAAGGGTGAAAGGCGGAAGCGGATGTTTCTGTTCCATGATTTATTGTATTAAATTGGTGACTATTTTTTTTGATTTTACAATTAATTCATTTGATTTAAAAAGCTGGCTTTCTATTATACTGCTCTCAAAAAGCATATAGATATGATCTGAAAGCTCATCATCATTCAATAATTCTAAAAAGAAATTTCTCAGGTCTGCTTTATGGGATTGAATAGCACTTAGGATTTTGCTATTATCCATTGGGATTTCTGACAGAATATTCAGGAAGCTGCATCCCCGGAAGCTTTCCTTTTCATTCATATAAACTAAAAAATCGAAAGCTTTGATGGTTTTGGATTTTGCATCTTTTTCTTTTGCTAAAAAAATATTGAGTTCATTGAACCAATAATCATGTCTCACATTCAGAAATTCCACACATAGGTCTTCTTTGGATTTAAAATACTGATAGAAACTTGCCTTGGCAACTTCTGCTTCGGAAATAATCTGATTGATTCCTGTAGAATTATAGCCTTGTCTTGCAAACAATTGAAATGTGGTTTCTATAATTCTTTCTCTTGGAGATTTCATATTGCTTTTCTTTTCTGGAACAAATGTATGAAAAAAAACAACATACATACCAGTCTGTCTGTTTTTATTTTTAAAATATTTTTATTGGGAGTAAGATTGGAAAACGCAAAGGCGCTAAATTTTTATAAATATCACATATTAAAGCAAGGATTTCATCTTCGATAAAATTGAATACCGCTAATAATATGGCTTTGAATAATGCGAATAATTAATATAAGTAATTATCCTTGCTGAAAATCTATGATTTTCTTGCGCCTTAAAACAGTATTCATATTAATACATTACGCCTTTGCGTCTTTGCATTTTCCAACAAAAACATCAAACAAAAAAGCCTCCGGAATTCAATTCAGGAGGCTTTCTATATATTTTTAAATAGAATTATTTTTCTTCTAATTCTTCTTTCTTCTCTTCTTCTTTTTCAGGGAAGATGATCGATAAGAGAACAGAGATCACCAATACTCCTCCTACAATTCCTAAAGAAACCGGAGACGGAATATGAATCCATGGTGCAATAAGCATTTTAACTCCAATGAAGGAAAGGATAATGGCCAATCCATATGGAAGTTTGCTGAACATGTGGATAAAGTTTGCTAACAGGAAATATAATGATCTTAATCCTAAAATAGCAAAGATATTCGATGTATAAAGGATGAATGGATCATTTGAAATTGCAAAAATAGCCGGAATAGAGTCTACCGCAAAAAGAACGTCAGTAAATTCAATAACACCTACTACCACTAAAAGAGGAGTTGCCATTTTAATACCGTTCTGAATAGTGAAGAATTTATCTCCATCATAGTTATCGGAAACTTTCCAGAAACTTTTGATCAGTCTTGCACCTGCTGTATTGCTGTAATCTTCATCGTCATCATCGCCGCCATCGCCCCACGATTTGATTCCTGCATAAACCAGAAATAATCCGAATAATGTCATTACAACGTTGATTTTTACGGCTTCACCGAAGATGTTCATCTCAGGAAGATAAGTCAGGTTAATCAAACCTACTCCAGCAAAGATGAAGATAGCTCTGAAGATCAGGGCTCCAATGATTCCCCAGAAAAGAACCTTGTGATGAAGGTATTTCGGAACTTTAAAGAACCCGAAAACAAGGATAAATACAAATAAATTATCCACAGACAAGGCTTTTTCAATCCAATAGGCAGCCTGATATTGTGTGAATTTTTCTATTGCCAAAGCATGGCTTTCCGGGCTTCCATCGGTATTGAATACCCAATACACCACTCCTGAAAATACCATTGAAAGCGAGATCCATACGATAGACCATATGGTAGCTTCTTTGGAAGATACTTCGTGACTTTTTTTATTAAATACCCCTAAGTCCAGGAGCAGCATGATAACGACTGTTACTGCAAATCCCCACACCAGACCTGGGTGCAGTTCTAAAATACTTTGATGTTCCACTTGAGTTATGTTATTATATGATAAAAGCAATAGATGTACAGAGTACAAATATTGCTATTTTATTTATCTTTTGATTTACAATTGATTATAGATAATTCATCTGCACCGTCTGGATCGTCTGCTCCAGTTTTTTATCTGCTGTAGGATCTCCTATAGCGTTGAATTTCCATTCTCCGTTTCTCTTATAGAAAACCCCCATTACCATGGCAACATGCCCGTTGAAAGAAGCATCATTGGCAATATCATATTTTGCAAAAACTTCTCTCACATTGGTAGGCGTTCCTTCATAGATACGGATAGAAGCAAAAGGAATAGTTCCGAAATCCTGACCTCTGTAGCTGTTCAAAACCATTGCCACATGTTCTACATTGGGCTCCAGCTGGCTGAAATCTACTGTGATTACTTCGTTATCCAATCCGTCATCTCCATCTACGTCACCCGTAAGGTCATCTCCACTGTGTCTTACAGATCCATTTCTGGATTTAAGATTTCCAAAATAGATTACTTCAGTAACGTTTTTGTTTGAATCATATAAAATACAGCTTCCATCTAAGTCTACTGCTTCTTTTTTAGTTCCAAAAAATCCTTTCTTTTCAATTGCTCCCCAGTTGATTCCTACACAAGCCTGGGAAAGTTCAGCACCATTTTCTTTTTTAAGGTTAATTCTCTGACCTTTTTGTAAGTTGATAGCCATCTTTTTATGTTTAGTTATTATTTACATTTTGCAAAAAAGTGAATCTTCTTTGCTTTCAAATTTCGTCTTAGTTATTGTTCAAATTCAAATTAAGCATTGCCCGCAGAATATTTGTTTCTTCGTCAAAATCAAATATTTTGCTCATAATATCCATATTTTCCAGGTTTTTGATATAGTCTTTCAAAACCCCTTCCACTTCTGCCGGCAACGTACGTTTTCTTTCGTTCATACTGTGTTCCAGCAGTTCATTTTTACTTTTCAGCTGATCAATAATGGAACTCTGATTCGATTGATTTTCAGAAATATCCAGCTTGTCCAGTTCTTTGTCAAAAAGATACAATTTCTTTTCGTCAACACTGAAAATAAAATGATCATCAGACTGAAAGATTTTGAAAAGTTCATAATCATGGGTTCCAATGAGGTAACCACATACAAAACGGACTTTAAACCCTTGTATATTAAGCCTTCCTAACAGTTTTCTTTCAATAGAGTAATCTTTATACTGATATGCGGGAAATGAATCGGATTTCAACAGTGTTTCATCTGCTTCCGTTCTGTAAAATTCCTGAGCATATTTTTTATGAAAGTATAATACATTATCCCAATTGGCTGTAAAACTATCTTCCGTAAGATCTTTATACAACGTTTTCAGATGTTGGGAAAATACACCGCTGTACATTTTCCTGTCGGTCTGAAAACTGTCTACCTGTCTTTCTTCAAAACCTGAAATATATTTACTGTTGATGTTAATTTCATTGATGACCGCCAGCATATCATTTTCCTTCTGCTTTTTAATTTTAGTCAGAAGTTCTATGAGGCTGTCCGTATACTGCAGGTGGAAAAGTTCCAGTTTATTGTAATCCAAAGCCGTATTTTCCTGGAACAGATTGTGGATAATATCTGTTTTGATATAAATTGATATGATATCAATATGTTCAAAAAAATTAGCGAGAAGCTTAAGCTTTGTTAATCTTCTTTTGCTTTGCGACAATATGGTTGCTGCATCATCCCCCACCTTAGTATTCTATAAATTAACCTCTGACATTCGCTTTAAGTTCATGCTCCAATGTCTGAAGATCCTGATCCAGTTTTCTTCTGTTATCTGCTCCCTGTTTCTGGATTTGTTTCACTTCATTCAGTGTATTGATAAGCATTGACGTTGTTTCTTTCAATGTTTCTACAGATACAATAGTTTGTTCGTTTGCTCTGGCAACATTTATTGAATTCTGACCAAGACGCTCTGCATTCTTTCTTAAGATTTCTTCTGTAGTAGAAGATACTTTCTGCTGGATCTCAATATTCTGCTGTTGTCTGTACATTGCTACAGCCAGTGAAAGCTGGTTTTTCCAAACAGGAAGTGTAGTGGTAAGAATAGTCTGTGCTTTTTCAGCAATAGAAACGTTGTTATTCTGTACCAGTCTGATCTGTGGAAGCGACTGCATCATGATCACACGCACCACTTTAAGATCGGCCATTCTTCTGTCTAATCTTGCAATGAAATCTCTCTTATCAGCAATCTGATAATCCTGAAAATTCTGAGGATTCGTTTCCATCTGTGCAAGTTCTGCAGCAGCTCTTTCCATTCTTATATTTCCTGCAATCACAAGACCTTCAATCTGCTTAATAGAATTCACATTGCTTTCAAAGATGGTCTGAAGGACAGCATTATCTTTTGTAGAAGTAATGATTCCTGCATTTACTTTATAAGAAATCTGTTCGATATTGTTGATGATCTTATCGTATTTAGCAAACAGGTTTTCTACCTGAGTCATTACCTTTTTCATGAAGGGTAATTTGCTCAGGAAACTTTTTACTTTATTTCCGTTAAGTTCTTCTACATCTACATAGTTAAGCTCCACCAAAAGATCATTGATAAGCCCTCCTACTTCTCCTGAGTTGGATCTTCTTACATTTCCTAAGAAGCTGTCACTCTGGTTGGTTAATGTTTTCTGAAGCTCTGCCCCGAAATTCACGATAGAACCGGGATTGGCTTCGTCAATAGAGTTTGCAAGAACTTCATATTTCTCACGTTCTTCTGACTGCAGCTGAGTCAGATTTACATTCCCTTCTCTATCCACAAGCACTGCCGGTGCTGCATTTTGAACAGGCTGAGCCGGTGTTGGCGGAACCATTGGAGTGGGTTCAAAGGTTTTAAGAGGTTCTATTGATCCCAGCGGATCTATGGGTTGATTTTCCTGATTGTCCATGATTACTTCTGATAAATTGATACAAACTTCTCAAGGCCGTCTCTCTGTCCTGCACCTACAGCCTCAAATTTCCATTCTCCGTTTCTGTTGTAGATTCTTCCGAATTCTACAGCCGTTTCGATTGAGAAATCTTCATCTAATTCATACTTTAAGATCTCTTCATTCGTATCTGTATTGAAAATTCTGATGAAAGAATTTCTTACCTGTCCAAAGTTTTGTTTTCTTGAATCTGCTTCGTGAATAGTTACTACTACTGTAATTTCTTTAATCGCATCATCAATTTTTGTAAGATCAATTTTGATCTGCTCATCGTCACCTGCTCCTTCTCCTGTAAGGTTATCTCCTGTATGGATTACAGATTTGTCCGGAGACTCAAGGTTGTTATAGAAAATAAAGTGATTATCTGAAACTAATTTTTTGTCGTCCCCAAGCAAAAATAAAGAAGCATCAAGGTCAAACCCTGTTCCTGTAGAAGTATTATTGATATCCCATCCTAAACCTACAGTGAATTTAGGTGCGTTAATATTTTCTCTTTGTCCTTTTTGTAAGTTAATAGCCATAATATAATTCCGTTTGTGTTAAAGTATTGATGTTATTTTCGTATTCTTTTATTAAATGATAATTGTTACTGATCGCCAGCTCCAAAAGCAGGTCCATCTGTTCTCTTTTTACTTTAGACGTAAGATAATCAAAATTACTTGATTCCAGTCCTAAAATATATTTTACAATCCTTGTATTGAACTGAAAACTTTCTTTATTCATCACTTCTGCAACATGGTTCACATTTTTTACTGCATAGTAATTGAAAAAGTTTTCAATTTTAGGATCAAGGTCAAAATTCATCAGTTCAGCATAATACATGAACATAAAGTCCGCCTCCACATCATATTCATTCAAAATTCTGTTGACCGTATATTCATGACTTCCAGTGATTTTTATATCGTCTATAAAAATACAAAGTTTTCCTCTCAAAAAATCTTTATCGATGTAATAAGTATCATTTGCGATCAGATTTTTACGATCTTCAAAATTAAGATTGCCGTAATCTGTGATATACGTATGATTACGATTGATCTTAGATAAAATACTTGACTTCTTTCCTTTCTGAAACAGATAAAAATCCAGGTGTTTTTTAAAGTAAAAGCATAAAAAGTTGGATGCCGTAGGAATAGCCATATAAGGGCTTGGCAGCACAACAATCTCTTTATCGGTATTTAAAAGTTCCTCATTTTCAGAAATAAATCCATCGAATAATTCTTTGGCAAATTTTTCAGCATACGACTTATCGCCATATTTGAAATAGCTGTATTCCGCAGGGGAGAAAGTGAACTCATCCGCCGAATGAATGTGGTGTAAGCTGTATCTTTTATTCATGTTTATTTTTAGTGTTTAAGTAAATGTGCACTGAAACCGAAGTCTTTTGCTCCCTGATAGTCTGCCACCGGATTGTCTCCGATATGCAGGATCTGATGCAGCGGCAAATCCTGATCTTTAAGCTTATTCTTCACTTCCTGGAAAATAAGCGGATTCGGTTTGGAACAGTTGATTTCATCAGAATAGATATGAAAATCTATGTACTGATCCAGATTTTCATGGATCAGAAATTTCCTCATTGTTTTTCCTTTGATAAAGCCTGTATTACTCAGAATATTAATTGTCTTTCCTTGATTTTTGATATCCTCAAAAAAATGGTGGATATTTTCAAAAATTACAACCGGCTTATATTCCAGAAATAAATCTTCGCTTTTACTGTAAAACGCATTAAGTTTTTCCTTATTCAATCGTTTTACATCTACATCCAGAGCACCAAGAATCATCAGATAAATTTCAAAAGTATCTATATTCCCACCAGTAACTTCATTGATGGTATTACAAAGATCATCATAATATTTTACGGTTTTCGCAACTTCCTCTATCGGTTTTTCTACGTTGAAAAATGAGGAGAACAGCTCAACTCTTTTTGCCTTAAATTCAGGATGAGATTTGATTAAAGTGAGCCACAGGTCAAAGGAAAAGTGACAGTGGTTGTGGATGTCGATATCTGTTTTCAATAGGTTTTAAGTTAAAAGTTTTTATTTAGCTTCTTGAAAAAGATTTAAAATTTTTTAATCATCAAAAAGTGTTTACAATACTATTCTTCCCAAAGATAAAATATTTATCATAAAAGCATTACGTTCCATATCTGTTTTAAGATATTTTTATGAAATCCCATGATTTTGACAGGTTCCCAGAAGGTGATTGACGAAGTGTTTACTATCAATCCACAAAAAAATATTTTTAAAAATTCTTTGAAAATCAAAAAAAAATTATAATTTCGCAACCGATTAACAATCAACAATGTCAACAAAAATGATAAATATTATAAACTTAAGTAATCCTGTCAGAGCTGTGTTCTTTGGCAGCACTGAATATTTATCTGAATAGTTCTATAGATCTTTTATACCCAAAAATATATTGAAGACCTGTCTATTCGGATAGGTCTTTTTTGCTGCCCTATTTTCAGACTTTAACAATTCAAAGAACTTCTGTTTTTTGTTAAGATCTCTGAAAATTTCCCTTTGATACAAAATACAAAAATGTTTTGCCGGCTTCATAAGTCCGGAGTGTATTTTGTGCTCATTTTTTTCAGAATCTTTTCTCAACACAGATCTAAAAATCAACAATTTAAATCAAAAAAAATGAAATACAACACACGAAATATAGGGATCATAGCACATGTAGATGCAGGAAAAACAACTTTATCGGAACGAATTCTTTATTACACAGGACTCATTCATAAAATTGGTAATGTAGATGATGGAAATACCACCATGGATAAGGATATTCAGGAAAGAAGCAGAGGGATTACAATTTCTTCTGCTGCCATTTCTACTCAATGGAAAAAAGATAATAATGTGTATAATATCAACATTATTGATACTCCTGGACACATTGATTTTGCCGTGGAAGTGGAACGTTCTCTAAGAGTTCTGGATAGCGTTGTTGCTGTTTTCTGTGCTTCTTCAGGAGTACAGCCACAGACTGAGAATGTTTGGTTTCAGGCTGAAAAACACGGAACATCCAAAATTTGCTTCATCAATAAAATGGACAGAATTGGAGCCGATTTCTTCGCTGTTCTTCATGAGATAAGAACTAAACTGAATGCCGTTCCTCTTGCTCTTCAGATTCCGATTGGAGCTGAAGTACATTTTGAAGGGGTCATTGATTTGGTCAAAATGAAAGCATTAAACTGGACAGATGAAAACGGAGAAACCATCGTGGAAAAAGAAATCCCAGATCATTCTATTGCTGAAGCAGAGGAATACAGAACGATATTACTGGAAACTTTGGCAGAATATGATGAGACTTTTTTCGAGATCTTTATGGATGATGAACAAAGTATCACCGTTGAAATGATATCAGGAGCTATACAAAGAGTCTGCAGATCCGGATCAGCTGTACCTGTTCTCTGTGGTTCTGCCTTTAAAAACAAAGGGATCCAGCCTCTTCTTGATGCTGTCGTAACTTATCTTCCGGCTCCTGATCAGCTTGCTGACCTACAGGGAACGGATCCTTATACGGAAGAAACGGTAACATTGGAAAGAAATGAAGCTGCTGCTTTTTCAGGACTTGTTTTTAAAGTCGTGATCGATAAACATATGGGAAGACTGGCTATGCTTCGTGTATATTCCGGAGCGATACAATCCGGAGATACCTTACTGAATGTAAGAACGGGTGAAAGTTTCAGGATTTCCAGAATTTTACAAATGCAGTCCGATAAGACATTATCCATGGAAGAAGCTAAAGCAGGAGATATTGTTGCTCTAACAGGAATAAAGGATGCCAAGACCGGAGATTCTTTATCTTCTACAGACCAACCGATATTACTGGAAGCGATTACGATTCCAACTCCCGTTATTAGAGTCGCTATTGAACCGAAAACCAATGGTGATGAGAAGTCCTTTGGTTTGGTGCTGGCAAAAATTCAGGAAGAAGATCCTTCTTTGGTGGTTGAAAGAGATCCGCAGACCGGAGAAACTTTATTAAGTGGATTGGGAGAACTTCATCTTGAGGTTACTTTGGAGAAAATCCGTCTGAACCATGGTATTGAAATTAATCAGGGAAAACCAAAAGTTTCTTACCGTGAGGTCTTAACGGAAACAAGAATTTACAGGGAAAAGCTTTCCAAACAAAACGGAGGAAGCGGTCAGTTTGCTGATATCACTTTTGAAATAGGACCAAGGGATGATCATGAATATGGATTGGAATTCATCAACATGATTAAAGGAGGAGCTATCCCCACTGAATTTATTCCTTCTGTTGAAAAAGGATTCAGAGAAGCCATGGAACATGGGCCACTGAAGGGATATCCTCTTGAAAACATGAAGATCACTCTTCTGGACGGTTCTTTCCACGCTCAGGATTCTGCAGCATTTGATTTTGAAATTGCAGCGAGAGAAGGTTTCAAAGCAGCTGCAAAAGGATGCAGTCCTAAATTTTTGGAACCTATCATGCAGGTTGAGATCCAAAGTATTGAGGAATATACGGGAGCTGTCACAGCGGATATCAACAGAAGAAGAGGAATAATTACTTCTATTGATGAAAAATCAGGAAGAAAGATTTTTGCAGCGGAAGTTCCGTTAGCTTCAACTTTCGGATATATTTCTGATCTGAGAACGCTGACAAGCGGAAGAGCTTCCATCAGCATGAAATTGTCGCGCTATGCTTTAGTGCCTGATTTTATTGCGAATACATTAATCACCTAAACAAGCAAGGACTGTAGATTTTTTCTTACAGTCCTTGTTTGGTTTGTTGGGTAATTTTGTTGTGAAAAGTCAATCGTCAATTCGCTGACGCTTGTCAATTTTTTCTCTACTGCAAAAATTCACTATTCACTTGCGAAGCAAAATTCACTATTGACTTCTCCCCTACTTTTCCGGCATCACCTTATAAGTTGGATCTTCCTGAATGCTCACTTCTACTACAGCTTCTGCATTTTTAAGGATTTTCCGGCAGTCTTCACTGAGATGCCGCAGATGTACTGTTTTATTTTCCTGTTTATAGCGTTTGGATAGCTTGTCCAGAGCATCTATTGCACTCATATCTACAATACGGCTTTCTTTAAAATCAACAACTACCTGCTCCGGATCGTTCACCGGATCAAATTTATCTGTAAATGCTGTCACAGAACCAAAAAATAGAGGTCCGTATATTTCGTAATACTTTATTCCATTTTCATCAATATATTTTCTCGCCCTAATTCTTTTAGCATTATCCCAGGCAAAAACCAATGCTGAAATGATAACTCCTACTAAAACCGCTAAAGCCAGGTTATGCAGAATCACCGTAATCAACGCTACGGTAACTCCTACAAAAATATCAGACTTCGGCATTTTATTCACAATCCTGATGGATACCCACTGGAAAGTACTGATTGCTACCATCATCATAACTCCTACCAGAGCAGCCATGGGAATTTTTTCAATGACAGGTGCTCCACAAAGAATGATTATTAAAATAAGAAGCGATGCTATTATTCCTGACAATCTCGCTCTGGAACCTGCATTAAGATTCACCAAAGTCTGTGCTACCATCGCACATCCACCCATTCCGCCAAAGAAACCATTGGTAATATTTGCCAATCCCTGAGCTACGGATTCTTTATTGGCGCTTCCTTTGGTATTGGTAATTTCATCCACCATGGATAATGTCAGAAGGGATTCAATAAGTCCTACTCCGGCCATGATTAAAGCATAGGGAAAAATAATCTGTAAAGTTTCCAGGGAGAAAGGAATCTGGGGAATGTGAAAACTGGGAAGATTTCCACTGATATGGGCAATGTCTGCTACTGTTTTTGTTGGAATATTAAACCCAAGGACTACAGCAAATACGATGATAATAGCCACCAGAGAGGCAGGAACTGCTTTCGTTATTTTTGGAAAAAAGTAGACCACGGCAATCGTGAGGGCAGTTAAACCCGCCATGATGTACAAAGGCATTCCCTGCAGCCAGCTTACCGCTCCACTGCTGTCAGTAATTTTGAACTGTTCTACCTGAGCCATGAAAATAATAATGGCCAATCCGTTCAGGAATCCATACATAACAGGCTGCGGAATCAGTCTCACAAATTTCCCGAGTTTAAAGATTCCTACCATCATCTGAAGGATTCCGGCAAGGGCTACAGTGGCAAAAAGATATTCTACTCCATGAGATTGTATCAGGGCGATTAATACAACGATCGTTGCTCCTGCTCCTCCGGAAACCATTCCCGGGCGTCCTCCCAAGACTGCAGTTACAAGTCCCATCATGAAGGCCGCATACAACCCCGTAAGTGGAGACAACCCCGCAAGAATCGCAAATGATAGAGATTCCGGAATCATCGTCATAGCCACAGTAAAGCCAGCCAGCAGTTCATTTTTATAATTGATTTTTTTTGAAAAATCGAATAAGCTTATAGTATTTTTCATTGATAGGCAAAGGTATGGACTGTCCCGATGGTATACAATTTTTTCTTTTTATGATTTTTTCACTGCCCTATCTATCATCTTGAATAATTCACACATTGGTTCTTATAATATGTTAATTTTAATTAAAATAAATATATAAAGTATGATTTTTACATTTTCAACTATTTTTACGTCTTATTTTTGTTTACATTTGAAAGCGAATAAGCAATTATTTGGTACTAATTAAAAATTCATTGTGTAAAAAGCTGTATATCAATTTATCTATAGCTTTTACTCATAGAATTATGTAAAACCTTAATAGGTTATATATTATTTCACACAAATGGCAGGAAAAGAAGTTTGGAAGAGAAGAAGAAGAAACCCATTGAAAATAAAGAATATATCCAAGTAGATTAAGGTGATCCCTACCCGCCTGTTTTTTAAGATGTTTGGTATGTATATAAATCTGTTTTCTAAGATGAATTGTCTTATGAAGCCTATTTTAGTATTCTTAAATCATACGTTATATCTTTTATCAATTTCAATTTCTTGTGAATTGTTTCCTGTTATTCAAAATAATATATCGCCTGTTTTCGTTTTTTTATATATAAGTTTAAACAAAAGAACAATATTCAGTAAAAATGTTATATAAAGAAATCCATATTGGGAAATTTATTAAGGAGAGGGTTGATGAAAATGAAATAACAGCAGAGAGGATATGCAAATTTTTGAGTAAAGATGAAGAGGCTGTCGAAATGATGTATGACAGCAGATCAATGGATACAGATCTTCTTTTAAGATGGAGCAAATTATTGGAATACGATTTTTTCAGACTCTACAGCTCACATTTGATTTTATATGCTCCACCGTCTGCCATCAACAAGAACCAACAGAAATCTGAAAAAACGCCTTACTTCAGAAAAAACATTTACACTCAGGAAATCAAAGACTTTATCATGAAAAGGATTCTTTCCGGTGAGATGACCCAAAGCGAAGTCATTAAAGAATATTCCATTCCGAAAAGCACCCTCCACAGATGGCTTCAGAAGGGTGACAATGCAAACGGATAAACAGATAAGACATGCGCCCGAATTACAAGAAAATATATATGGATATGCTCAGAATGGAATATCCTGAAAAGCTAAAGGATCCAAAGGTTAAAGAGCTTCTTGAAAAGCTTCATACCAGTGAGGATGTACTTAAGTTCAACGAGAAACTGTTCAAACAGTCCAGAGAAAACCAAAAGCTCAAAACGTATGACCGGCAGACGATGCTAAAATTGCTGCAGTATCAGAAAAAACACGGTCATTCCACAAGCTATATGTCCAGAAAATATAAAATAAGCAGAACTACGCTTTCGAAATGGAAAGGGATGTTTGAAGAAGAGCTTGAAGATACAATGAAAAATGCCGGTAAGTAATCTACCGGCATTTTTTAAAGGTAATAATAAGGAAAAAACCGGGCTGTACGTATGCCGGAGTCGAACCGGATAACCTTGCCGGAGTGACCGGCTTCGCTATTCCTCCCATGATTGTGTTACGATGAATTTTTTCCTAACGACACTTTACAATAGTTATAAAGAAGCTGGAAGTGGAAAGAAGAAAGATCGTAAAGTCTGAAAATTACTCTGACTTTATAGAAAATTATGATACAAAGAAATCTTTCAACGTCCCACTTCCGGCTCCTTATATTATGAAAACAAGGCAATACGCGAATAATGTAGTCGTGCTCTAACCAACTGAGCTACTCTTCCTATTATAGACTGTGTTTTTTGTTGTGGAAGAGACGGGACTCGAACCCGTGACCCCGTCGTGATGAGCGAAGTAACATTTTTCTACGGCACTTGTTTATTTTTAAAATAAAAAGAGGCAAGATTCGAAAAGACTTGTACAAGATCACTTTCATGACCTTCTGGAGTCGAACCAAATTAAACCGAAGTAGGCCTTTTCTACGGCACTCTTTTATATCAATCAAGGTAATTTTTTTCAGAATCTTCCGTGCATTTGCTCTACCTGCTGAGCTACCTCTCCTTTTCGGGGGAAAAGGCAGGATTCGAACCTGCGACCCAATGTTTACTCAATCTCGAAGTATGATTCTAAGACGACACCTGATTTTTATTTTAGTAAGGTAATTAAATCAAACAGAGGCTTATACGGGGTGTTACCATTTCTACTATCTGCGATTGCAGAACAGGATTCGAACCTGTATTACCGTCCCTAAAGAAGTAACTCTGTTTTATGACACTTACTTTCTATGTTTATTCATAGTTATTTGTTTTCTTTTTCCAAAATTATATTGTCACTGCGTATTCTATTTACGCACTTATTTTTTATTTAAATTTGTTCGTTTTGCCTTGAAGCAAAAGAACCAAAAGTTCAAGACTTGGAAACTCCAGCTAAAAATAATCTCTACTCTCTAAAAATTCTAAACTTGCGCGAATTTACCATTAGTTCTTCGTTTCCTTTACTGTGTCGCGCTTCAAACAATAGAATTTTCTTAACGTTCGCAGAGTTTATTTTTTTAACGCCTCCGTTTCCTATGTCACATTTCCATAGCTGTCATCGCCGGATATTTCATCCTATTTATTATTATTTTTTCATGTGTGTGATTTAAATAAAAGAAGTTAGGTTCAAAAAGACTGATACAAGATTATTTACATTCTGGAGTCAAACCAACTTATACCGAAGTAAGTATTCTCTACGACAGTCTTTTATATGATCAGGATAAAAGTGGCGGAACCTTTTACTTTCCCTCTGCTCTATCATTTGAGCTACATTCCGTTTACAACAGGAATGGCAGGAATTGAACCTGCATCTGAAGGATTAACTCGAAGTATGATTCCAAAACGACACCTGATTTTAATTTTTCCATTGAGTTCTTCTATACTTCTTCCAGTTTCTCTGGAATTTTGTGTACTTTGCATTCACCACTTCATAACCATGCGGAAAACAGTACGAACAACCCATTTCATTCCCGTACAAGATTCTTGAAATCTGTACACCGGAAATTTTCTTCGGAAAGTCAGTCAATCCATATTCATTGAATCCGAATTTCTTTCTTACTTTTTTAATTTTTTTCATAAGTATTGAGTATTAACCTCAATACAGTGTTCCTTTTAGATTTGGTTTATGATGAATCATAATTATTCGTTTTATCTTTTGCAAATTTATATCGCTAGTACGCATTCTTTTTACGCACTTATTTTTTTATTAAAAAACCAAGCAAATTAATAATAAGAGTAAATGATATTCAATTGGAAGTTGACGATGAAACTCTTATCGACGGCATTGGTTAGCTAGCGGGCAATCATGTGAAAGACTCTGTCTGTTTTTGGAATCGAAGTAGGTCTTTCTAACGGCACCGATAGTATTAACACTGCAAAATTATATTACATGTACGCAATCTTTTTACGTAGTTTATTTTTTTATTGAAAGAATAATAATTTTATCAATTCAAACAGTTTATATATTCCGAGAATAGGAATCAAAATAATTGATCCAATGAATAAAAAAGTTCCAAGTGTACTTAGAAAACCTGTTTGACTTTCTGGATATTTTCCCTTTTCTCTTATTTTAGCTTTAAAAACAGGAATATGCTTTGTGGCTTTGAAACTATCTTGCTCAAGTTCAGCCATTACTTTCATGGCATACTCATCAAGACATTCTTTGTCTCCTCTGAAAACAATATCTTTTAGAATTGCGCTTCCTGAATTACTCAATGATTTTCTGTAAATCTCCACAGCATTTTTCATTTCATTATTCTCTGAAGTACATAGAATCCAAAATTTACCTGCTTCATCAAGAAATCCTGCTTCAAAATAAATCTGTCCTAATTTTTTTCTCAGGGAAATATCATTGGGAAACTGATTGATCATATTTCTTAGCCTGTCACATGCTTTTTTCTTTCTGCCTGCTTTAAGATCCTGTTCAATTCTGAACATTAAATTACCCATAGTATTATTTTAAATTAAACCAAGTAACCATGTATAAGAGTTTTTGATTCTGTTCGTTTTGCCTTGAAGCAAAAGAACCAAAAATTCAAGACTTGGAAACTCCGGCTAAAAATAATCTACGCTCTCTAAAAATTCTAAAACTTGCGCGAATGTAATATGAGTTCTTCATTTCAATTTCTGTGTCGCGCTTCAAACAGTAGAATTTTCTTAACGTTCGCATAGTTTATTTTTTTAACGCCTCCGTTTCCTATGTCAGTTTCTGATCCCAGCTAAAAGTTCTGAAATTTTTTCGGCTTCGTTAATTTCCATTTTTCTGAGTATTTCTAAGATTCTGTTTTTAAAATTGATTTGTTGTTGCATTACTTTTTCAAATTCTGTCTTTAGCTGATATTCATCTACTTCAAAAATGGCTTTTATGTCTTTAAAATCTTGTAGATTTTCATCTGAATAATCAGAAAACTTAATTTTGCCATTCTCTTTTTTATAGAAAATCCAGGGATGCCCGATCCATAAATCTGACCAATCTGAAGATTCTTTTTGAAAGATTCTTTGCCATTCATCACTATTTCCGATATCACTGCAACAATTTGGAGCAATTTTAATTTCATCATCCATCATTAAAACAATTCCGCCATCAAGGGCCAGTATATGATCCAATACTTCAGGATCATCAAAATCTATATCTTTAAGCCTTGCTTGAACAATGAGTTCCAGATTGTCATCATCAATATCTTCAATATCAACCAGATAAGATCCTTTTTGAATGGTCTTAAAATTGAAATTCAATCGAGAAGCAACTTCTTCCCATTTTGTATACCACTCTTCAGGATCCGGATAATCAGAAATTTCCGGCAGTTCGAATTCTTCTTTAGCATATCTCAGTGGACTAATTTCAATGGTATTAATAAGTTTCATAGCGTATCGTTTTTTTTTAGCCCCGATTGCAACGGCATCCTTTTTCTTAATGGCTTGCAAAAAGCTTTGGCGAAAAAGATACAGTGGAAAGCGGGATTAAGCTCCTAAATATATTGATTGTTTTCGTGGTTATCTGTTTTTATGTAAAAGCAGTGCCTGTTACAGCACTACTTTTTGAATCATTTTTACGGCAGATTTTTTGTCTTCCAAAGCATTCAGTACATCGAAAATTTTGTCGGACCAACCTGCAATAAGGTATACATCATTTTTTCTGACATCGAGCGGCGGCTGACCGTAACCTGCCAGGTCAAAAATATACAGTTTTGCATAAGGAGCGATGGTTTTATATCTGTTCCAAAGGTCTTCGAAAGAATTTCTGTTTCCAGTGCTATCCCACAGTTGGGTATCGGTGAAAAGCATTACTTTATCCACCTGTTCTTTTCTTTTGATCAGATCTTCGATGACCAGATAACCATTGGTAGAATATCCTACTTCACCTTCTCTCTTGTAGAATGCATCTACATTCCTTAAGATACCGTTTTTCGGCATTGGAACTCTTAACCAGCGATCACCAAAGATACCTGTCACCACGTTTTTACACTGTGACTGCAAGATCATAGACATCAGCAAACCGATATCATACAGCAATATTTTACTTTTGCTGGAAACCGCTTTCTGCATAGAGCCTGACACATCCGCGGCAATTACTACAGAAGTGTCAAAGCCAAAACCTTTGATGTTTTTAGCACTTACCACCACCGCATTTTCCAAGGCTTCCAATACTGAAGACAGATAAGGAGAATCTATTGTTTTTAATTCTCTATAGGCTGCCAGGAATCGGAACGGAAGCTGCTTTGAGTTGGATACTGCTTTTTCATCGGAAAGATATCTGCAAACTTTATTCATTGCATCAGGTGATACTCCGGCTTCCAGAATATTCCTCAGGTTTCTCATGGTTGCCATATAGCCTAATTTGTTACTGAAAATCAATTCTTCCCACTTGTTTTTGAAGGCCATTTTTCTTTCTGCATCGTTTGCAAATTTCTTCTGACCCAAAACGGAAAGTTCTACTTCCCAAGTGTAAGGGGTTTCCAGTGTATTATTGGCAATTTTGTTGAAAACAGACTGCTGATTTTCATCTTTAGCTTTCGGATGAACCAGGAAGAGCGCATCTTTCAGGGTTACTTCTGCTTTTCTGTTGTATTTTGCAAACTGATATTCATCAAATTTATTGAATGATTTTACCAAACCTTTCTGAATCTGCTTTGAGAGTTTATTGAGTTTTTTGGTATCCGTTCTTTTATTCGCAAGCTGGTAATACGCCAGTAATTCTGTAATTTCATCCGCTCTCTGTACCACTCCATCTACTGTTTTGCTTACAAGGTCTGTACCGGAAGTCTGCTTTGCCAATTCGGTCGTCAAAACCAAAGGAATGGATCTTAAGTACATATCTTTTCTAGCATACACGGCAAGTTTTGCAACAAACTCAGGGTCGTTTTTTTTGATCAGAGACTGTATTCTTTTTAATCTGTCATTTCCCTTTTCATAGTTGGCATCGGACAGTCCTGTTGTAACAACAGCACTATACAATTCTTCTGCAGGTGTCATCGCATAAGCTTTTGCACCTTCGTAGTTCTGTACTACTTTATTTTCTTTTCTTAAAAAATTAAATTTCATGGTTACTGTTTTTTTGTTAAACATTGGAGAGATTGATACTTCCTCTCTGATTTCTGATGCAAAGTAAAAACAGTATTGCGCAATCTATTTGCGTAGAAAAATTTTCTTAGATTTTTTATTTTAAAATGTAATTAAATGATAATGTATGCTGGATATTTTGTGCTTAAATAACTCTTGCTGATCTTTCAGATTATCCAGATTTCTAAGTTTCGGCTAAAGCCATTTGAATAGAGCTTTCTTATAAGGCGGGCTAAAGCCCACCCCTATTGAATAAAAGTTGAAAACTGATATTGATATTTAATGACAATCTAATTCCTAATTCCTAATTCCTAATTCCTAATTCCTAATTCCTAATTATAAAATCCTTCTATCATTCATTTCCATTTAAGAAATCGTTTATAGTGAGTTTTCCGGAAAGGGTTTTCTAGCTTTGTTATTATTAAAATTAAGCTATGATTAAAGGAATATATGAGACTCATGTTCAGGTGAGCAATCTGGAAAATGCTATAGAATTTTATACAGAAGTATTAGGATTAACACTGGCTCACAGAGATGAAACCAGACCTATTGCTTTTTTATGGGTTGGCGAAGGGAAAGAGTTTATGTTAGGACTATGGGAACAGAAGGAGAATCTTCAGACCAGGCATTTTGCTTTTTCCAGCAGTAAGGAAGATATTTTAAATTATTCAGTAGAATTCCTGGAAAATAAGAATTTAAAGCCTTACAATTTTTTGAAAAACGGCAGTATTGAACCTATGGTATTTGCATGGATGCCTGCACTGGCCATTTATTTTAATGATCCTGATGGAAACCAGCTTGAGTTTATTTCTATTCTTGAAGGTGAAAGCAAACCGGAATTGGGTGTACTGAGCTATGAAGAGTGGATGAAACAGGCCGAAAACTGATAGAAGTATATTCGTTGAATGTAAATACAACGCAGAGGCGCAATAAAAATATGAGCTTACCGTAAAGCTCGTCTCAAAAAATTAAATTTTTGCGCCTGTGCGATTGTTGACAAAATAATAAAATGAGCATCAGCAATTTTTAAACATTTACCAGTTTTTTTACTGCCAATACATGTTTACAGGGTCCTCTTTCACCCTGATATTTACTGAACCATTCGCAGGTACAACGTTCTTTTTCTTCGTCAATGATTACCGTATGATGCACTCCGGTTCCTTCTACTCTGGCTTCTGTTCTTTCTTTACTATTATTTAAAATTTCTACTTTTCCGGATTCTATAAGCTTTTCAGCGTTTTTTATGCGGGGATTGAGCCCGATAATACGGCTTAACTTAAAAGGAAGCCTACGGTAGAAAAATTCTTTTTCATCAAGATCGTAGCCGAGTAATCCCATTGCAGCAAGCCGCCTGGTAATGTTTTCAGCTTTGATAAAACTAATATTTTCCTCCAAAGCAAGTCTCTCCGGATTGAAAGATTGATTAGCATAAGCATATTTATCCAGAACATCAATCCATTCATCTGAAACATCAGAAATCAGACTTTCCAGAATAGCTCCTTCTCCTGAAAAACCTCTCCAGCTTTCTCTCGACAAAGAAAAACTGAATCTGATATTCCCCATATAGAGCTGCCATGTTGTAGATTGTCTATTGGTATGGGAAAAAACCTTCATACAATCAATATAAGGAAGAAGAGGTTCTAAAAGGCGAAGCCTGTTAAGCCCTCCAATACAAACGGCATCTGCAGATTTTACCGGAGAAAAAATGGGTTTATTTCCTCTGACTATCAAATAATAATCTGACTTCACTATCCCTTTCGGCATTCCGCGAAACAGTTGTTGAGTTTGGATTTTATTAAAAGTATGACGTTCCTCAGATTCTGATAAATAGACCTGAACAGTTCCCAGTCCTTTAATCCATTTTGTAGGCAAAGGCACTTTTCTTTCTATTATTTTATTTTCCTCTTTATATAGACCGACTTCTTTCTGCCCTACAGAAAGCATAATCTTTTCATTCGGACGGATACTTCCCAGAGCCGTTATCATAGGCTGATTAAAATCCACATTCGTTGTTCCGTTTTCCAGAAACTCACCATCCAATCCATCAGGCAGTACATCTACTCTTGCATAAACTCCTGCACAGTGTGAGAAACCTTCAAACCTTAATCTTTCATTTCCTGCTGTCACGATAGGATCTTTAAGAAGTCCCATCTGAAACGGAGAAAGGTTAAAGCTGGATTTCACAATATTGGAAAGCGTGATAAGACATCGAGCTAAAATAAAGGGCTGCCCCACATTTCCCCAGAAAAAACAGGGAGCATCTGTATTTTTATGAATTTCACTGTATTTGGCGAGAAACAACTCTTCAAGAGCAGCTCTTCTGACTAAAGAGGATACTCCTGAATAGTTATAAATAAGCGTATCTTCCATAATCTATTTTTTCAGAAGAAGATTGCAGATTTTTTTCAGACTCGAATTTTCTTTCCAGCTGTTTATTTTTTCTATAACTTCTTTATGGACAGATGACTGGTTCAAAGCCAATACTTCATGATAAATTTCAAGAATTCTTTTCAGATTGGTAACCGGTTCTTCCATTTGAAGCAGAATATTGGAAATCAATTCCTCAAGGGCAATATTATGATTCTTACTTACATTCAGCATGTGATGCTGCATAAGATCTGTTAATCTCTTAACCGGAGCCCACTCCAGCTTCTCGTGTAAACCAATCACTCTTCCCAGCCATGCATTATCCATCATCTGGCAAGAAACATGTTCAAGCCAAATTTCAGCAGCTGTCCCACGGATGGTTTTATCACTGTCCAGGAAAATAGTGCCTAGAAACAGATAGCCAATTTCATCCAAGGGCTTTTTGATCTGATACAGTGTACTGGCAGTATTTAAAACAAGGCTTCTTTCATACACTTCTGCAATTCCGGAATAGAAAAGGCAGTACTTGATTACCTTCGCCAGAGCGTTTGCAGGGGTATTGGGAAAGCAAAGCATGAGCGCAGGAATTTCATTAAGCTCTTTCTGTTCAGCAACAAAATATTCCATGAATAAAGGTTCTTTTCTTTTTTCAAGATGATATTTTGGAATGACAATATTCAGCTCCACAGGATAGTATGAGTTTTTCTTATTATCAATTGTTTTCCATTGGTAAGCTCCTGAAAAGAATTCTGCAGGAATATTATCATATCCGAAACTTTTGAATTCCTCAAAAACAGTCTCTGGTGAACGGGTAATCCCAGCTGTCATCCACCATGAAGGGTGTATAAACTTACCTTCAGGATTGCCATTTTTACCAAAGAAAAAAAGCAGCAACTCTTTATATTCACCTTTTAATCTTTTCTCAACTTCCGCAATAGCTTTTGAAGTATCATCTAAAGCACAACGCTGCAGTGCCAGCTGAATATCCAGATGATGAGGCTCTGTATTACTATTCTGATAATGCTCCAGCCTCTCTACCAAAGTAACGGGAGAAATCCAGCATGGAGCATGGGTGATAGGAAATAGCAAAGGAATTTTATCTCCGGATGTTATTTTTTCAACCGCATAGATAGCAATTTCCTTAAACGCCTGCCTTGCAGGACAATCTGCCCCAACTTCTTCTATTGGACCCAATTTTTTCTGATAATTGGAATAAGACTCTCTTGTGGATTCTTCTTCCTGGGTTTTCTGGTATATTTTTTCCAGATTCTTTAGCTGAACCGGATATTCTTCCTTTAAAGCCAGCCCATAATTGATAATTGCATTGCATAACAAAACATTGAGATAAGGGACTTCCCATTTCGCAATGGTTTTACAGGCTTTCAAAAATACAGGTTCTATCAGTTTTACAGATTCAGCATCTACATCTCCGGCAAATTTGATAAACCCTGTCAAAGCAATATCACAATGATAACTATACGGATCATCCATTGCCAAAGGAAGATAGAACATCAGATCTTCAAAATTCTGAAGGATCTGTACTGCATTTTCATCTGCTGCCAGCTGTCGTTTTTCTGAAGCTATCGCCTCAAGTTCCGGCTGTTTTTCTTCAATATATTTTGCCAAAAGAGGACGCACATTGGTGAGTATATTATCTGAATAATGAGAAAGCGCCTCAATCATATTTTCTGAAGCCGGAATATATTTAAGGATAATCTTTGCTGCTTTTGACTGTATCCCGTCATCTTTACTGACAAATGCTGTACTTAAAGCCATTCCAAGCATATCAGGATCCATTTTCTTTCTCTGAAATATTTTTTCAGTAAGCCCCAGACTGGAAACCACTACTGTTTTCACCTCTGAACTCAACAGGTTAGGGAGATAATGTGAAAATTCCTCATTTTTAAACTCAGGAGTTCCCACTATTTTTTTCAAATGTGACAGAATCGTATTCACTGCTTTTGACTGTGAGGAAGCCAGCCCTGCGAGTAATTCATCCTGCAGATCCGACAGTTCTTCTTCAGTAGGTTTTAAAGAGGTAAATGTGTCCATAAACCAGCCTGTAACATTTTTATTAAAGTTTCTGTTAGAAGCCAAAAGACATTCTTTCAAGAATCTTTTTCTTTCAATTTTCTTCTCATTAATCAATTTTTGTACGATAGGAAACCATTCTTTACGGAAGGGCAAAGATTTGGAAGGATATTCACACAAATACCAAAAATGAGTACTGAGGGTTTCAGGATGATGGTCAAGATCCGCCGGATAATTACTTAGGTGATGTCCCAGCAGTTCCGGTTTGGGCTGTACATAGCCTTTCTCTGTCCATCCTAAAATATCTTTATAATTGAATGCCGTAAATTCAGCTTCTACCGATTCATTGATAAAGTCTGAAAACCATTCCGGACATCCCCATTCCAGTATCTGTTCGGTTTGTTCTGCATTACGGAAAAGGCTCCAGTAGTTTTTACCAAAGTTCTTTTTGTCCATGCAGACAAAAGATGCGATATCTATAATGGAGTGTTGGTTTACAGATCCTGCCGTATGGTAGGAGTTTTTAGTCATTATAATTTTACTGATTTCACGGTCCATTTTCTTTATAGACGGTATCAGTGTTTTCCTTTCTTCAATACTAAGCTCTTTTAGAAAGGGGATAATCTCATGTATTTTTTCCTCATTAAGGATCTCATAAAGTCTTTCTTTCATGTGCTTTAATTTGATGTATAAATTTGTTTTCAGGTTATTCATTTTTTCCATTCTTCGGGCAGTCTCATAAGAACTATTTCCTGTCCATACCCATTTTGTTGTAACAGTTTATGATAAAGCCCGAGGAGCTTTTTAGCATTAAAAACCGTTTTCGTAACCGCTGAAAGAATGGGAATCAGCAGCTTTCCAAAAGCAATATTGCAACTGTTAATCAGACTGGTAAGTTTTGAAAAACCGTGGGCAAACCCCTTTACTTGATTCTGTTCAAAACTTAACTTTTTACCAATTATTATTCCCAACTTCATTTCTTTTAAATCATTCAAAACTGCCTTGTTAAATACGGCTTCAAAAGCCGTACCACAGAGTGTTTCATATTTATTAAACAGTCCGGAAAACAGGAATAAATATATCCTCTTCCGGGAAGGTAAATCCAGATTTATCCCAACATTTGGAAGCACTGTATTCTACCCAATATTAAACTGATATACAGCACTTAATAAAATTCCATTATTTTCTACTGTAAAAACAGAGCCTGAAAAAACAGGATGCTCTCTATAAAATTCTGATCATGTCATGATGATAAACACCACCATAAGAATTGAATCATTTATTAAAAAAAACAGTTTTTAAGGAAGGTCAATCTTAACAAAATCAGTCGGTATCTCATTGTATCCGGAATTTTATTCTTTATTTCTCAGTTTAAATATATTACCTCAAAAACCTCATCAATAAACATAAGTTCATTCTTGTCGGCTAAAATAAAAAAAAATGACTGACAGACAGTAAATTATCCCATTAAAGTGAATTTTTTAACAAAATATTAAGTTAATAAAACAACTGTCAGCATACTTCCAGCTCTTAATTAATAATTCTCTGTTTAAAGATATATTACTATAAAAGGATATAAAACCCCTCTGCTTTGAGATTTACACATCATTTGGTGTCTTAATTTTAAAATTTGTACTGCCTTACCATAAAATCATTTTATCATACAGATACGTTAATTTTTTTTAAAATAGTAAAAACAGGGCTGTAATTCACTAAATTTTATATAGTTACAAAATAAAAAACTGCCTCATTATTTGAGACAGTCTTCATTTTTAAACTGAGCTGTAGTTACTTCCCTGTCATTTAATAATTCTTCAGGCACCAATGCAGAATTTTCGCAATGTTTTTGGCATCATCAACTCCTCTGTGGTGCGTACCTTCTAAAGTCATTCCCAATTCACCCAAAGCACGGTTCATTCCTACACTTTTTCTGATGGTAGGATGAATTTCACCGAATAATGTCTTCACATTGATGTGGTCATCGCTCATTGGATAATCAGTGTAGAATCTCCTTGCCTGGTTCTGAAGCATGTTCAGATCATAATTTCCATAACTTGCCCACGTCAGTTCTTCCGAATCATATTCTGCTCTCAGAATATCGAATGCGTCATCCAGCATGATTCCTTCATGATCCAGCATATTTTGGGTAAGAGTGGTAAGCTCCGTACAGAACGGACTTACTTTTGAATGTTGAGGCTTTATTAAAATCCCTTCATTTTTAGAGATCTTCCCGGTTTTTGCATTCATGATGCATACACCAATCTCGATGATCTCGCTTTCCTGACCTCTTGGCGGGCGGTTTTCCCAACATGTTGCTTCGAGGTCTACTATTAATATATTTTCTGTTGTTTTCACGTGTTTAAAATTTAATTGTTAAAGGGCGGAAGATGGATGCAGGAAGAGGAAATTTTTTTATTATAACTAAATTTCCTTCCAGCTTCAGTCTTCCAGCTTCCTTCCTAATTACAGAATCTTAGTTAAAATTCTGGCTGTATTATAAGCATCGTCTGCTCCGCTGTGGTGGGTGCCTTCAAAGTTCATGTTCAGATAATCCAGGGCTCTTTTAAGTCCTATTTGTTTGTGTAATCCGAAATGTCTTTTAAATTCATACATCACATTCATATAGTTTTCTGAAAAAGGATTCTTTATACCGAGCCAGTCACATTGTTCTATAATCTGTTCTCCGTCGAAGTTCCCGTATCCAGCCCAGGTAAGTGGTGCAGAATGGTATTGCTCTCTGATTATTTCACAGGCTTCTTCGAAATATATTCCTTTTTCTTCTATCAGTTGCGGAGTAATTCCCGTCAGTTTTGTACAGAATCTGTTGATTTCTGATCGTTCCGGAATTACATAAATGCCTTGTTTCTGGGAAATTGCTTTTGATGTTAAGTTTAACTTGCAAATTCCTATTTCTATAATATCAACTTTCTGTCCGCTGGGAATTCTGTCGTTTTCCCAACATGTCGCTTCCAGATCGATGATTATAATCTCATTGGTTGTTTTCATTGTTATTGTAAAATGTACTTTGTAAAAAGTAAAATGTATGATAAAGGCAGTTGAATATTAAATGAATATCTTTTTCTTATATCAATCCACTACTTTTTACCAGCAATTAATTTCTGGGAGCAAATGGAGGCGTCCATTTTTTCCTTTTCATCAATTCTTTGACTTCCTCGTAGGAAACGGGATAAAAATTGTGGCAGTCTACCCCTACATCAAAACTCAAAGCCATCTCATCATCCGGCAATGTTCCGTGTGAATGACCGTATAATTGCCAGACACCTCGGTGCGAGCCATTCCAGGTGCGCATGGCATAATGGAAAAGAATGATTTTTTGTTTTCCGTTGCTGTTATCTGCTTCATCAATTTTCAGTTCGTGATAATCTCTGATGGAAGCAAACCGCTTGGGATAGGTTAAAGCTGCCCCTTCGTGATTGCCTTTGATCAGATGGATATTGCCATTTAACCTGTCTAAAATATCTTTGGTAAAATCCGGTTTTCCTAAACTCATGTCTCCTAAATGGTAGACGGCATCACCGGGTTTTATTTTCTCATTCCATCTTTTAATGAGTTCTTCATTCATATGATCCAGTGATTCAAAGGGTCTCTCTGAAAATTTTATAATATTTTCATGACCAAAATGATGGTCTGCTGTAAAAAATATATTGGGTTTCATTTTTTTAATTGTTTTTTTAACTACAAAATTTTCAACACTTTGCTGTCATTCTGAATGAAACAAAGAATCTCTTTCACTTTAAGCATATTCTTCCTTCCTCAGGATGACAACTGTATAGATTATTATTCTGTGAATACTGTAGTTTTAGTTGGTAAATATTTTTAATTAATTTTTACGAAATGCTTTATAAAAAGCAGTTTCAATTTCTTCCTGATCGCTTTCTGTGTATCTTCTCGAAAAGTGAATCGGAATGGCTTCTTTCACCTCGCATTCATTCATGATATTCCCTGATGCGGAAGCAAAGCTGTGATGATTGATCCTGGCAAATTCCTGATCAGAATCCTTATAAAATGTTTCAATATACACCAGATCTGCTCCTCCAAACACTGCTTTTATTTTCTCATAATTGCTTTTGTCTACAGCATGATCCATGATGACACCAAGCTTATAGCCTTCATTACGGGTTAACAAATGAAAAAGATCGGCTGCTTTATAAACAGTTCCTTCAATTTCAATTTCTTTGTCTCTGCTATTATTTTCAAAAGCGGTCTTCAGTTCGCTGATCCATTTTCCTTTTTTAAATCCGGACTCAACCTCATTGAAGCTTACTGTATCTTTTTCTTTAAACAAATAAGCTATAGAATCTGTTTTGTGATCAAGAATGGCAAAATCAACGTTGACATATTCGTCTTCAAAAAGGAAATTTTGGGTATTGATGAGTTCCAGATTCCAGTGTGGCGGACGAAGAGCATAGATATTAATTTCGTCTTTTGAAACAATCTCACGGATTTCATAGGCAATTGCGTTTTCTTCAATCAGATTCCAGGTGTAAGATTTCAATCTTGCCTCAACTTGTTGGTGAATATTTTTCGGTCCACTAATTACAACCTTTTCTCCGCTTCCGATCTGATGTCTGAAAATTCCATCGAAATTTGAAAAGTGATCGATATGAGTATGACTGATGAATATTGCGGATATAGACTGAACTTCTTTCACAGTCAACAAACTCGCTTCTCCACAATCACACAGATAATGCTTTCCGGAATTAGGAATTTTGATTAATATACTGATGTCTTCTTTTAAAAGACTTTTTATTTCTGCCTGTAACATAGTTTTTTCTTTTTTGAACCATAAATCTCTATAACATTTATCATTTTGAATGAATCTTAGATATATTTTCACTTTTAATTGAGATTCCTAACGGAATGACAAACTTACTGCATAATGAAAATCAAGTTTCTAAGACTTATGTTGCCTCTATGGTTTGGTTTATACATAAAAAAGTTTCGGTAAAATTTACCGAAACTACACTTTAAGAGTCATCAACTCTTCTTTTATAAAATCAATTACTAAAGAATTGAACTTTTTATTGATCCTTTTCTGCTCTTCTTTTTCAATAGCTGTAAAAGCAGCAGGGAAATCTTTCTGGAAATCTTCTAAAATATCCTGTGAAAAAAGACCAATCACTTTACCTATTATTTTAGGTTCGAATTCGCCGATTTTGCTTACCACATTATTCAATCTGTTGGCTGTAGCATATTTTTGTATTTCTTCCCAGATTTCCTGAGCTTTTTCACTGAAGTAGATCTGTTTATGAACAGTTTTTCCCTCTTTTTTAACCATTTTGGATTTCTCGATCCATTTTTCATTCTTATTTTTCAGAATGATCCTTGCCCCGTTTCCAAAATATTGGGTTTTCAAAGTTTTTACGATAGTACCTTCACACATATTGTTCTCCAATTCAGGTAATCCCAGCCAAGCCGGAATTTTTGAATTGAAAACATTGGGATACCTCAAAGCATCCTCAAGAGTCCCTTGAAACAAGATTTTAGCATAGAAAAAACCGGTCTCCTCAAAAATATGATTGACTACTTCGGTATCCAAATAGGTAATTCCATTCAGTTTAATATCAAAGGCGTAAAATTCGTTGTAAGGTGCATACTCAATACCTTTCTGTACCTTTACCGCATCTTTTACAGGCTCCACTTCTTTATGTTTGTAACCGCCACCGAACAATTCACCGTAGATGACTACAGTTTCTACATCCGGGTAGATGGTTTTCACTTTTTGAAACACTTCTATTACATTTTTTCTGTAGCGTTCCAATATCTGATAGGCATTGAAAAATTTCTCATCTTTTTCGATGAAAGCAGTTCTCTTCGCGATTTTAATTTCCTTTCCGTCGGTAAAGAAAGAGAAATTAGCCCCGTGAACTTTTTCCTGTACAATGAAAACCTCATCCCCAAAACCCTGCATTCTGATCTGTTCGATCACGCGGGCCTGGTAAGCATTTTCTATAGAGTTATATGTTTTGAAAATCATTTTGTTTTAGTTTTTAATCGTTTCTGATTCGTTTTTCTTCATCTGGGTAATATGCCTTTGGGCATGGAGGGAAAGAAAATAAATATATTCATATACATTAATTTTCCCAAGTTCATTTACTGTCATTGTCGTTTTATACAAGAAACCTTCACCATTTCCCATTACTTCCAGATATTGTAAACACTGAAGATATTGCTGAGTAATGAGGCTTCTGATTTCATCCAGACTCATTTCTCCTTTCGGTTCCATATGTTCCGGTCTTATCCATTCAAAAGCGCCATGCTCACCTACCCTGTCAAAGTTTTCTTTATTGAAACTGTAGTTTTTAATTTCAGATTCAAGGTCAAGATTCAAAGAATTTTTCATTGCTTTTTTGGAACCTTTTTCAATAAGGATCAGTAAGTAAAAATTCGTAAGATAAATATGTTCTAAAATCTGTTGAATCGTCCAACCTCCGTTTGAAGGTTGATGATTCAACGTTTTTTTATCTTTTCTGAACCATTCGTCCACCTCACCAAATGTGAGTTTCAGGTGTACTTTTATATCTTGAATATATCTAAAAATGTCCATTACAGTTTTTTAAAGTTATCTAAAAGGCTAAGAATATTTTCCTTTCCTACAGGGTTCATAGAATGACAGTAGAATTTTGGAAGGTCAAGATAATTGTCCATACAATATTCTATCAGCCATTTGGCACAGTCATACCCTGTCTTTTCGACATATTCCTGAGAATGCTGATCCACATAATGCTCATCTGCCAGATCATGGTCAAAAGAAATCATTTCCGGAAGTCCTTTTTCCAGGATTCTGTTGACAAACTGCTCGTAATTCCGAACAATATGCCAGTCATTTCTGAGGAAAATATCTTGTTTGGTATAATGATAAGCCTCAATCGGGTATCTTATATCATCCAGAAATAGTAATCTTTTTGTTTTTTCCATGATTTAATTTATATAATTTTTAAGCTTCCCGCTTTATTACACCATCATATCAGCACAATTGGAACTTGCGAAGGCATAAGGTTTTGCTTTAAACACATATCCCATTCCAAGAATATATCCCATTGCATCTTTCAATGCGACATTGGATTTAAAATCGGGATCGGTATTAATGTCTGCGTGTACCTCCATTTCCACACCATAAGTATCCAACACAGAGCAGATCGCGTATGCAATTTCTACGGATTTGTTAACCTCATTAAGCATTCGCTCCTTGATACTGATACTCTGTATTTCTCTTTCTTTTCTGATAAAGGTAAACGCTCCTTTTCCCTCACGAATAAATACTACTGCCGTAGCATAATTGATGGCATCTCCGTATACATGAGAGTCTGATCCCACACATACTTTCAGACGGTGTCCGTTTGCCTGTTCGCGGATGATGGCTTCTTCTACCAGCTGTGTGATAGAGTTTTGGAAAAATTTCCCGTTCATATTCTGCCATGTTTGTTGTTGCGTTTCCATTTTTTCTACATGTTTTAATTCATAAATGATTGTTGATAATTGATAAATGATTACTAGAAATCATAATTTCTAACTTCTAGTTTCTAATTTCTATTTTTTGCACTCTGAATCGGATTCGAACCCATACCATCAGTTTTGGAGACTGAGATGCTGCCATTACACTATCAGAGTAAATATTGTTAATTCATTAGGACTCGAACCTAAACTCCAAGAATCAAAATCTTGTGTGCTGCCTATTACACTATGAATCAGTTTTATAATTGATCAATGATGATTGATAATTGATCAATTGCTCAGCAATTATTGATCATTGATCTCTTATCATTTATATTTTGTGGAACAGACAGGAATTGAACCTGTACCTTTAGTTTTTCAGACTAACGTGCAGACCTTCTACACCACTCTTCCGATTATAATTGATCAATGATAATTGATAATTGATGGATTGCTCAGCAATCGTTTATCATTGATATTTTATCATTTATGTTTTTGGTACGGAAAGAGGGATTCGAACCCCCAAAAGCTTGATCCTAAATCAAGAGTGTCTGCCATTCCACCATTCCCGCAGGTTTTTTATTAAGTAATGAGTAATTGGTAATTAGTAATATTTTCTATTTTCATTATTACTTATTGCTCATATTATGTCTAGGTTTGAGAAAATTCTGTCTGTTGATGAACTATGCCTGTTAGTGTTTGTAAAGATCTTCTGTGCTTGACAAACCTTTCTCATTTCCTAATGTATTTTGTTTTAAAAAAGTAAAAGGCTGCCCATTTTTATTGACTAAAGATCTTCTGCTCTTGACAGTCCTTTTCTCTTTTCTTCATTTTCTGTGTGAATGGCAACTGGCCAATTTTTTTTAAATCTGAACTTTCATGGTATTAAATCAATTCAATATTGACCAGTTATTCACATCCAGTACTCTATAAGGGAATCGAACCCTTATTTTCTGCTCGAAAGGCAGGCGTCCTCACCGTTAGACGAATAGAGCATTACCCACTGACCAGGAATCGAACCTGAACGACAAGAGTACATTTCCTGCATGCTGCCATTACATTATCAGTGGTTGGGTGGAAGTAGTAGGATTCGAACCTACTCAGCAATGAAGCAACAGATTTTAACTCTATTACTTTCATTTTTTTAAGGAATCGTTCAATTCGTTCCTCATGTCAGTCTGCCCCGACTCTCCAACTTCGGCGTACTTCCGGATTTTTATGAGCAATTAGTAATGAATAATAAGTAATTCCTCAATTTTCCTTTGAAAAAAGAAAAGGCTTGTCTTTATTGAATGTTTGATTAAAGATCTTCTGCGCTCGACAGCCTTTTTCTTTTATTAATAAAGGATATTCTTTGCTATAGATGATAAAAGATCATTGATAAAGATTCTTATATCTTCTATAGTTTTTACATTGAGAAGGTTATGGGATTCAAACCCACTCAGTTTACACAACGGTTTTGCAGACCGCCCCGACTCTTCCACTTCGGCGAACCATCAGATTAAAAAATAAAGTCTGTCTTAATTTGTTTGATATAAGAACTTCTGCGCTCGACAAACTTTATTTTTACCTAAAAATTTATAAATGATATCTTTTAATTCTAATTCATCCGGAGAGAAGAAAAGCCTGTCTGTATTTTTTGTGTTTGGCGTAAAGATCTTCTGCTCTCGACAAACTTTTACTTTTTCTCCTGAAACAATTAACAATTAGTTACTGTAATTCCGGAAGGACTCGAACCTTCAACCTTCGGTGTATCAGACCGATACTCTAACCACTTGAGCTACGAAATCATTTGTATTCCATAAGGGCATCGAACCCTTGTCGTTCGGTAGAAAGCCGAATGCACTTACCACTATGCTAATGGAACAAATTGTCTGGAAAGCAAGATTCGAACTTGCGACCTCCCGCGTCCAAGACGGGTAAACAACCACCGTTATCTTTCCAGTTTTGCAGATTCACTTTAAAATCCTTTTCCGAGAGACAGTCGGAACCGAAGTTTTTTATGAATCTTTGCGGTCTATGCGAGAATCGAACTCGCAGTGCCCAAGAGACAGTCGGGCAGGTTAGCCATTACCTCAATAGACCTTTTTTTGTGATTCCGAGAGGACTCGAACCTCTAACCCTGGGTTTAGAAAACCCATGCTCTATCCAGTTGAGCTACGGAACCGTTTTTGTAATCCCAGAAAGATTTGAACTTTCAACCCCCGGTTTAAAAGACCGGTGCTCTAACCCATTGAGCTATGAGATTGTTTTGGCTTGTGAATCATTAATAATCAGCTCGCTTTGTGTGCCAATTTTTAATTTCGTAATTCACATTTTTTGTAATCTCAGAAGGACTTGAACCTTCAACCTTCGGTGTCGTAAACCAACGCTCTATCCAATTGAGCCATGAGATTTTATATTGGGTATCTCCGGGGATCGAACCCTGTTCTCCGGTTCCACAGACCGGCGCTTTACCAAATAAGCTAAAGAAACCATAAAAAAAAGCGCCTCTTTTCGGGAGGCGCTTCATATATTTTAACGTAAGAGATCATTAGCTGACCCACGTATATAAGCACCTTTTATCCACAATTCCACGATCAAGAATACACGCAACACCTGTCGGTTCCTGTCCGAATAGTTTTGAATATTGATTGAATATGCTGTGTAACTGTTTCATTTTATTTTTGTTTGTTTCTAAATTATTTTTAACTGAATCCTGAAAATCTGTTGCTTTCAATTTTCGGTTGCAAAGTAAATATGAATTTTTGGAATCCGCAAATAAATTTTCAAATTAAATTATTGATAATCAATTAATTACGTTTAAATTTAAGCATAGAGAATTTCTGTCCGCAATATTTTGCGGATATCTTAATTACCTAAATGACTGTCTCTCATCGGGTTGCTTATCACTCTATTTTATCGTATTAAAGTTTCATTGTTTATTAAAAAATTTTCATGTTTATGGTTATTTTTTTTCATTCTAAATAATTTCTGACCTAAAAAACAAAAAACGCCTCGGTTTTCCGAGGCGTTTCTGTTGTATTTTGTTTAATTTTTTACAAGTTTATAGTAAATAATTTCCAAAGTCAGCACATTTCGCCTCATTCCATATCACCTCATCACGTCCAAATAATCCTTTATTAGAAGGACTTTTGAATAGTTCTGCATTGATATGTGCTCTTTGTATTGTCATAATTTTCTGGTGCAAAGATAAATCTTTTTGGTATCATTTTTATAATATTTACAATTTCTGGAAGGTTTTATATACGCAAAGGCGCAAAATAATATCAAAAAATTGTGCTTTAAGGCGCGAGGATTTTATCTCCGATAAAATTTAATACTGCTAATTAATATTGCTAAATAATGCAATTAATTAATAAGCTAACCTTGTTGAAAATCTTTGATTTTTTTTGCGACTTAAAAAAATTATAGATAAAACTTATAAAACCTTTGCGTCTTTGCAATTTTCCAACAAAAACAGAATTGTTAAGTTATCTTTTATTTCAAGAGTTTCTTATCGTTATGGATCAATTACAATTGATTTGATGAAGCGGATGATATTTCTTTTCCAAAGAGAAATTTTTCTTTAATTTTTTAATCTTTCAATCTTTTAATATTAATTTCTAAACATTTTATTTCTTCCTGTTTTGAATCTTGAGATATCTTTCAAAATCACTTCATCATTTGGATTAAAAAACTTCAGTTCATTCACAATTTCGGATCGGGTGCTTACTTTTTCAGCAATGATTTCATAAGCTATATTTCTTGTAACGGTGTGGAGTTTTGGATCTTTCTTGAATTCATATTTCATAACGTCCAGATACGTGATTTTTTTGTGAGCCGGAGCTTTTTCATATAAATTCTGTATTTCAGACTCCAGTTTTTTAATATCAAAAATATTGGCGAAATAATTATTCAAACAGTTGAAGGCATCTTTATCTTCTTCCCATCCTTTCAGTAAAACTTTTTGAGCCTCTTCTATTTTTTCCATTTTTCTGCGGTATACCAAAGAAGCTTTTACCATCTGACTGTTTTTCACATAATCATCAGCAACCATTTGATAATAGTGATGAGCATTTTTAAGATCGTTGATTTCTTTATAGAGATCTCCTACTTTTTCTTTCTGCTCCATTTCTTTATAAAGATCAATGGCTTTTTTATGTTGCTTTGCTTTTTCATAACAAACGGCAGCATCGGATTTATTGTTCAGCTTTTTTAGGTATACTACTGCTGCTTCATTGTAGAGCTCACCATTTTCTAATGTTTTTGCTCCTCTGTAGTTATCCTGAAGGAGATTCATATAAACTCTCGCAGCTTTTTTATAATCTTTTTCAGCAATGTATTTTTCGGCCAGCTCTTCATATTTGCTCCGGATTCTGTCAAAAAGTGAGTTTTCCAGATAGAAACTGCTGCTCCCACTGCCTTTTCGTCCTGCTGAATTTCTGTTGTTTTGTTCTTTATCTTTTAAGGAAGTGATCACAATGAGGATAATAAACGCCACAATTAAGAAAATACCCAATGTTCCTGCCACACTCCAGAAACTTTCACGGAATAGCTGGGCAACAATTCCGATAATCTTAAACATCGCCAGCAACACGAATGCCGCCATAAATTTGTCTATAAATTTCTGTCTATTCATCATCATCGGATTTTAAAATGGTTTTATCTTCTCTGAAAAGACGATAAAGAAGTAACATCACAGCCATCACAAGTACCCATACAAACCAGTTGTATCCGAACATTTTCACCAGTGGATAAAATAAATACACAAGCATAACCACAAGGATTGTTATTAAAATAAATTTAATCCATGCCGGTACATTATCTCCACCAAGATGTAATGATTTATTTTTAAAGAGAAACGAATACAATCCTACTCCGGCAATCATGAGAATAACCATGTACAGAATATCTGAAACCGGAGCCTTTTTCTCTAGCGGAGTACCTTCTGTACCCAAGCCTTTTACTTTCGATTTGTCTATGGAAGCAGAAGAAGGGTCCACGATATCCAATGTCCCATAAAGTTTCCCAAGTGAATCAGCCATTAAAGCCTTTCTTTTTTTCAGGAGATATTTTACCACATCACCGTTCACGGGTTTTCCTTTGGTATATTGTTTCAGAGAGTCTGAAATTTTGCGTTTTAGTTTTTCAGTTTTTTCTTCAATATGTTTTGTAATTATCTTAGTGTAAATGGTTTTTAATGAATCTCGGCTCTGTTTTTCTTTATTCACAAGCTTACTGATATCTCTTCCTATTTCACTTACCTCTCTGCCACCTGCTTTTTTATAGTTTTCTTTGTCTTCTTTTGTTTTGGATTCTATAATTCCCGCATGAATAAGTTCCTGGGACAATCCTTTTCTCTCCTGATGATACATTGAATCTATCTTAAGATCAATTTCCGAAGTTCCGGACTGAAAAGCAATCATATCAGAAGGAGCCTTTACGGCATTGTTTACAATAGTTCCTGATGAATTATTATGTTCTTCCTGACCTGAATTTGTTTTATCTGAAGGCAGTGCAATCTTTAAAACAATAGCTACAATAATGAGCGCCCAGAATGCTCTACGAAAATTCCTCGTTCCTGCACTTTCTGTTTTCCCACCTGAACCCCCGCCAAATAATCCTTCCAGCCAGGTAAACTTACCAAAACCATCTCCTCGGGAAGTTCCCATAACATCCAGAGAGATGCCTAACTCCACAGCTCTTTCAGGATATTTTTCAATATATTGTAAATATTTCTCTATTTCTTTTTTGTTCCCGGCCATCACTTTTTTAAGGTCAAACGGCAGGCTGTTCATCCATTCTTCTTCAGTTTGTTTTGGTTGTAATGCTTCCATGACTTTTTCGTCATCTATTTCAACCGTATAGCTTTCTATTTTTTGAGGAATTGAAACGCCCTTCAGAGGTTTTCTGATGCTTTCATCTATCGTTCCGGGCTGTTGAATCAGAGCAATCCAATCAATTTCTTCAGACAGCTTTACCAATCCGAATTCAGGATGCATAATCAGAAAACGGGAATCAAGCTGTGCCCAGTCTTCCGGATTTATTTTGGGATAAAAAGTTGTATTTTCAGGAATGAAAAGCCTGTCGTCCACATTTTGAAAGTAAGCATTTCTGCCTATTTCCTGTGGAACATGGTCATTAAAAACCAGAAAACAACCATACAGCACATTGGGAATATCCGCCGGGATCGCATAAGACCTGACCTGGTTCAAACTGATTCCAAGGATTTCCATTTCCTGAAGCCATACCACAGGTGAAGAGCCTCTGATCAAAAGTCCTTTTTTGGGAAAATTATTTTTCGGGAAAGGTTTTATTCTAAGCTCCATAATCCAAAATCTGTTCTATAAACGGTTTTAAAAACCTGTCGCACATATCATCCATGGTTCTTACTTTCAACAGGGCATGCTCCGGAAGATAATATTCTGATCCTCCAAATTCCGTATAAGTTGCCAGTGATAGAAAGCCTCCCAAAGTAGAGGGAATAAAGAATTCTTCAATGCTTTTATTACTGCTTCTGAACGTCAGCATTCCCCGTGAATCGGTAATAATTTCACTTCCATCCGGAAATGTAAATTTATTTTTATTCTGCTCTGCGAAAATTTTAATATCATATTTATTTTTGGAAAAATCCAGGGTGTTTTCAGAAGCACTATATAATTCATTTCCTGAAACAACAAGATTTTGAAAGGTGTTGATTCCGATCTTATTGAAATTATTAACAATTCTCAACCCGCTTCCCTGCAATTTTGCCACTTCGGCTTCTGCTTTTATGGTATTTTTTTCAAATTCTTTTTCTTTTCCGGTAATAGGTTCTATAGAAATGTTTCCATCCATATTGATTTTATAATGGGTAGCATTGTCAGGGTGATGCAGATAAAAATTTCGTCCAAAATAAATCAGTATATAAGATTCCGGAATATTCATCCCTGTAAGATTCTGCTCAGAATATTCTCCAGTATTAAGATTAAGCTTTGAAATCAGTTTCTGACCAGGCTGATACTGACACAGAATAAACTGCTGCTGTCTGTTTTTTGCAAGAGCAAACTGTCCTTTGGGTTTTATGGAAATTTGATCAAACAGTACTTCACAGCCATGATGTGTTTTATAATAATCATAGGAATGTCTGTCATAATAATTATCGGAAAGATAAGTCTTCAGCAATTGTTTTTTTGAACTCAGAATGAAAAATTCGCCTTCATATAAGAATTTGGCAATCTTATTAACAGGTGTTGGGAATAAGATCGGATAATTCTGCGGAAGATCTGTTTTCTTTCCATTAAAGTTCTGAGCAGATTGTTTTTGCTGCGGCGGATTGGCCCACATCTCCTGCAATGGAAGTTTTATTTTCTGAATATGTTTTCTTGCTCCTTTATGATGTTTATAAAAATTAATTTCACCATCTGAAGCTGTTGTCACCAAAAACTTCAGTTTATCTCTGTTCTGATATACAACCCGCTGAATTTTCTCATCATCCATATTGTCCTGATGGGTAATGAAGAAAACTTCAATATCTTTTTGTGAATGGTGTTCATTAAAAAATTTTTCCAGAACTTCTGAAACTTCCAGCACAGGACTTACCTGGTTGAGGTTTTCCACCACTTCTTCCACTTTGTTAAGCGCAATGGGCAGGTTTGTCTGGCCTAGTGCAAAAACTTTACATTCGGAATGGGCTTTCGGATGTTTGATAATGGCTATTGCAGAAGCATAAGCCAATACTTTCGGGGTTCCCCAGTTTCTGAGGGAAGTATCAATCAGGATAATTCTTTCAAAAATATTTTCTTCAGGGGGAATTTCTCTTTGAATATAAAGGGCTTCATTATTTGCTACACGATTCATGAAAACATCATCTTCATTGGCAAATTCGGTGAGAAGCATTCTGTGAAAATCACCTTTATTGGTCATATCAGAAATCCCTCCGATAGGCTGTTCACCTGGAGAGAGATGACGCATGGGAATTTTCAGCCCGCTCCATATTCTTTTAATGAGGCTTCCTACCTGGAAGGTCTTGGGTTCATCAATTAATTCTTTGATAAAATCTTTATCCGTATTGGCCGTTGTTTCTTCTTCTACCACTTCATCTTCAAGCTCTGGCTCATCAATCAAGCCTTTCATGGCATCAATGATGGATTGTACGGTTGGAAACTTTTCGTTCAGATCCAAAGCACTCAGATCTTTTTTCAAAGCTAATGAATCAGCATCTTTTTTTTCTGCGCTTATGGCAAGCTCATGAGGTCTTTTATAGTAGATTTTTAGACTAACCTCTGCCTGAAGGATTGCTACTCTGTTATAACCATTATTAAATAAAGTCAGCAGCAGTACAATTCTGTTTTGTTTCTGTTTATAAATTTTGGGAAGGGATTCTATTTTTTCAAGAAATTCAATTTGTTTTTCCGCATTGAACTCAAAATCTTCTCCACTGTAGAAATCTACTGTACGTCTCAACGGGCCGGCAAAATCTGTATAACCATCCTGCATGGCATACAAAACCATAAGCAATGCTCCAAACGGAGGCCATCCCTGCGGTTGAAGTTCTTTCAGAATCTCCATTACATAAGGCCTGTAAGCAATGGCTCCCACTCCAGGGATGGAGAGGAGATTATTTTCATGATAACCGGAGTCACCGGGAACATCTTCATCCGTTTTCCATTCCCAAAAGTAGTTTTCATAGGACTGGAAATAAGTCTTTAATTCCATTCTCTTGATTTTTCGGTAAGACGGAATGAGCTTACGGACAGGGGACGAAAATCAGTATCTTTTATTAAAATACTATTTCCATTTTCATCCCATAACAACCATCCTTCAAGCTCTTTATTATATTTCTGCTGCAACAGCATACTTACATTTTTAAATTCAAAATCCAGACCGGCAGGCAGCAGATGTTTGCCTTTGGTCCAATAGGCTTTTCCGGGAAAGCTTAATAATGGAACGCCTATAAACAGAGCTTTATCTCCCAGTAACGTCCATTGTATTTTTTCCAGTTTAAACTTAGGCAAAGTGACGATAGTTTCTTTAATATCAGCAATGTTGCTGAGCAGAGCAATTACCGTCTGTTCTTCATCACTTTCTTTCAGTTTTATCTGAATCTGTTCCTGAATTCCAAAATAGTTTTGGTTCGAAGGAGGAAGACGAAGCTGTAATGCCTTGTCTATGGAAATCCAAAGCAATGCTGTTCTCATTTTTTTACTGGGAACTAAAGCATCTTTTCTGAATAAAAGTCCATCACGAAGTTCATATAAAATAAAATCCGGCAATTGTTGTATTTCGGGAGCTACTGCCTGTTCATCCGTAAATCCTTTCAACCAGATTGTTTTATCATCTACAGCAATCTGAACGTTTTTCCAGTCTCGGATTGAGCCCAGAAAATCTTCATCTACCCGGGGAATTTCTGCCCAGAATTCTTTTAAACACTTTGAAGAATCTTCTGCCATAAGCTTTCAATTTCTTGCTGAATATATTGTTTCTGATTCGGATTTCTGATCCACTCACAACGGGTCTGCAGATATCTCAATTTATCTTTTATTACGTTTTGTTCTTCAAAACTCAGTATTCCTTCATTCCATTTTTCCACCAGAATCTTCACATCTTTCATCACTTCTTCCGGATTGGGAGTTTTGTTATGCATTGCCTGTGGATGGGAATCCGGATGATCATCTTTCTCGATCGTTCTGTTGATAATTCCTTCCAGAATTTCAATCTGCTCTTCTGTATCCCAGATATGTTTCAACACCCATAAATCAGAAAGTACGGCTTCTGTTCTCCCACAGATCAGGGCACTTGCGGCAATCAGGTTCTGAAGTTTTACGGCTCTACGGTCTGAAATAGCAATCCCTGTATTTCTAAGACTCATAATGGTATTCAGATATACTTCATAAATGGGTTTAAGGTCTATTGTACGGCATAAGCTCTGGAGCTGCCTGATCTCATCGGCATGGATTTCCGGAACTTCTGTTTCTTCATCATTCTCCAGTTTTCTTCCGGCTAAAAGTACCTGTTGTAAAAGTTCGGGATTTACATAGTCTACATTAATTCTTACCAGAAAACGGTCAAATAATGCATTCAGTGCTTCATCTTCAGGAAGAACGTTACTTGCTCCTACAAACATCAATGCTGGTAAGTGTTTTGTTTCTTTTCCTCTTTTAAAGATCTTTTCGTTGAGGGCTGTCAGAAGTGAGTTCAAAATTGCAGAATTAGCATTAAAGATCTCATCCAGAAAGACCATTGAAGCTTCGGGCATCATTCCTTCCGTGTTGGTCAGAAGTTCTCCTTCTTTCAGTTTTCTGATATCAAAGGGTCCGAAAATCTCGTTCGGTTCTGTAAAACGGGTTAGCAGATATTCAAAATTTTTGCCGTCTTTTACTGTTTTAGCCAGAGTTCTGACAATCGCAGATTTTGCGGTCCCCGGAGGCCCGTATAAAAAGGCATTCTCTCTTGCCAAAAGGCATATTCCCAAAAGATCTACGACATCATTTTTACCTACAAAAGTATCTTTTACGTAGTTAAGGACTGTATTAAGCTGATTTATATTCTGATTCATTGATTTAAAAAATTAAAATTTCCACCACTTTTTCTTCTCGGATTTCTGTTCTTCTTTATTTTCTACCTCTTCATTTCTTTTGCTGAATGAAAAAGCCAGTCTCTGGTAAGGATCTTTAATATCGAAGTATAGCTGCGTTCCATCATCCAGTGTAAGGACATCCATCATCTTATTTCCCTCCTTGATCAGGCTTTGTGAAACATCGTGTTTATTAAAATGCTGCCTGATCAGATCTCTTTCATCGGAAATTCTTGTGATAATATAGGGAGAATCTTTGGTTCCGTCACCTGTTTTTTCAAGGCATTCAAAAATAAGCTGTGCTATTGTCATTTCAATATGCCTGCCTTTTTCATCACCCAATTCTTTGTAAGCAAAATACTTATAAATATGTGCCCTTGGGCTCAGCAGAATATTGACATTGGTATATTGTACAACTTCTTCAAATTTCCCTTCATTCAGTAAATCCTGCATGTTTTCAATATCTTCCGAATAGGGATCGTATTCCGGATCACTGAGTACCATTTCACGGCATTTCAGGAAAGTTTCTTTGGTTGGGTCGGTTAAAAATTCAAATACTTTCTCATACGTTTTCATTGTGGTCTTCGGTTATAGTTTTTAGTTCTCGCCAGAAGGCATCTTTGTGCATTCCGAATTCGGCTATTAATAGTTTATTAATGAACGGAATTTCTGCCAGTTTATAATCTTTTTTTTCAACAATTCTTTCCAGGTAGAGCTTCCGGTAGGTACTGTCTTTTAATTCTTCCTTCCAGTTCACATTCTTCAGGTTAAGATCATATCCTATTCCGGAATAGTGAAACCGGGTCAGAATATCTTCCAGCATGGCAATTAAAGGGTCTTCAGGATCTACAGAGTTTAAAGCAACAATCACCGGCGGTAAAAACCTTAATGATAAGTCTGCGGATAAAATAGAAGAAGTATCCCGGGTTCCTTTAAATCCAGGAATAAGATTTCCAATATTTTTTTCTGTATTTTCTCTGATGAGATAAAGCTGTGCACTGTGATAGAGCACTTTTGCAGCCCATACGGCAGCATCTTTGTTATAAGTCAGTTGATCGGATAGAAACTCAAGTCTTTCTTTTTCGAATTCTGTTTCAAAATAATCTCCTGCATCCGCCTCTTCCTGAGGGGAAATTTTCTGTAAGCTTGAAAAAAGAGTAATACATTCTTCCTTACGAAGCAAAAAGATCGTGTCTAAAAACGGTGACTTGGTTTCCATGATCTAACAAAAATAAAATTATTTCGTTGAGAATAAAATTTTTGTGAAGAAGATTCATGTTAAATGTGGAATTAAAGTGTTGGAAAACGCAAAGGCGCAAAATTTAATATATGTAATGTAATAAGTCGCAAAGATTTTATCTTCGATAAAATTTAATATAGTGAACTATCATTCTAATAAAGTAAATCACTAAGAAGTATCTTTGCTAAAAATCTTTGATTTTCTTGCGCCTTCGCGTTTTCCAACCCTTTCAATTATTCTGAGAAGATTGCTTCGTCGCTAAAGCTCCTCGCAATGACGGTTTAGGCTACGATTTCAATGATATTATTTTCCGGATCAAGGATTACACTTTCATAATAGCCGTCTCCCGTGGTACGTGGCTCTCCTGCAATTTGGTATCCATCATTTCTCAATATTTCTGTAAGCTCATCCACTTTTTGTTCACTGGCTACGGAAAATGCTAGATGAATGATTCCATACTGCTGGGATTTGTAAGAGTTTTCACTTTCTTTAATATCCGGTCTGGTCATGATTTCAAGACGGCAGCCATTCTCAAAACTTAAAAAGTAGGATTGAAAATTTTTAACAGGATTATGGTATTTTTCATTGGAAACCGCTCCAAAATACTTCTGATAGAACGCTCTTGATCTTTCAAGATCTCTGACCCAAATGGCAATATGCTCTATTTTCATTTTTAAAATTTTAATTATTTAATTCCTGCAAATGTAACCGCCCTGTTTCTACAATACCTGCTCCTAATTATTCTTTTATAGTTCTGTATTTGCCAGGTTATGTTTTGAATTATACAAAAGACTTTATCTCAAATCCTATTTAAAGCATTTATTGATAACATCTTATATATTCTATTGATATGAGAAGCCTTCATTGTTTCCATTATCGCAATCACGGAGACAATCTAAAAGTTATTATCTTTGCTCCATTCAAAATAACATTATGAGTATTCACATCAGTGCAAAAAAAGGAGAAATTGCTAAAGTAGTATTGCAGCCGGGGGATCCGCTTCGTGCACAGTATATTGCTGAAAATTATTTAGAAAATGCTAAACTGGTAAGCAAAACCAGAGGAATTTTTTATTATACAGGTCTTTATAAGGGTAAAGAAATCACTGTAGGAGCAAGTGGAATGGGATTCCCAAGTATCGGAATTTATTCTTTTGAATTGTTTACAGAGTACGAAGTAGATACGATCATCAGAATCGGGACTTGTGGTGCTTACAACACAGATCTTAAACTTTTTGATATTTTAAATATTGATAAAGCAGCCAGCGAAAGTACTTATGCCAAATATGCATGGGGAATTGAAGATGAAATCCTTTCTCACCAGGGGAATATCTTTACGACCATCAATGAAACGGCTAAAGAATTATCATTAAATGCTAAAGCCATCAATATCCACAGTAGTGATATTTTCTACAGAAAAGATCCTGCAACTCCGGAAATTGCTACAAAATACAACTGTCCTGCAGTAGAAATGGAAGCTTTCGGTTTATTCGCCAATGCTCAACATTTAGGAAAAAATGCTGCGACTATTCTTACGGTAACGGATATTATCCCAACCCATGAGAAAATTTCTGCTGACGAAAGAGAAAAAGCATTGAATCCAATGATGGAGCTGGCTTTGGAATCGGCAATCAAGAGTTTATAAGAACCGAAAAAGCAAATTCGCTATAAAAAAAGAGCTTTACTTTATCAGTAGAGCTCTTTTTTATAGTTTGAAAAAATTTCTGGCGGTTTCTGTAGTCTCATCCGCCACCTCAGAAATGCTGATCCTCTTCAGATGGGCAACCGTTTGGGCTACGTAAGGTAAAAAGGATGGTTCATTCCGTCTGTTCTGCATTCTGGGCATATTTTTCGGAAGCATAAAAGGAGCATCTGTCTCAATCATCATCCTGTTGAGAGGAATATATCTTATAACATCTTCCAGGTGTTTAAATCTTTTTTCATCACTGATTGCGCCTGTGAATCCTAAATAAAATCCTTTATCCAGATATGTTTTTGCTTCGTTCAATGTTCCGGTAAAGCAATGTACTACGGCTTCGGGTAATTGGGAAAGATATTCGTCTGTGATCTCATTAAACCTTTTAAATGCAGATCTTTCATGAAGAAAAAGCGGTTTATCAACTTCTATTGCAAGCTCCAGCTGAGCTTTGTAACATCTTTCCTGAATGGGTCTCGGAGAGAAATCCCGATCAAAATCCAGTCCGCACTCACCTACTGAAATCACATGATCTTGTTTCAATAATTTCCTGAGTTCATTGATACTTTCATCGTTAAATGATTTGGCATCATGAGGATGAATTCCAGCTGTTGAAAATAGAATTTCCGGATATTCTTCTGCAATTTCTGCAGATTCTTTGCTACCTCTTACGCTGGTTCCAGTGAGAATCATATGTTCTACCCCCTGATCCAAAGCGCGGTTGATAATTTCTTCGTGTTCATTATAGAACTGTTTATTGGTCAGATTAATGCCAATATCAATGTATGTGTTCATTTGTTTTTAAATTTTTTATTATTTCTTTAATCATTGTCTTTAATTGTGGTAATGCCAATGTGCTGCTTTCCCGGATTGAATAGAGTGTTTTGCTTCCCTTCAGAATATAATCGAAATAAGTATCACTTTCAGGGTTAATAAGCACAATCCATTTGGCTCTTATTTTTACTGTTTCTACAATATTGACAGGGAGTGCCGTAGATCCTGAAGTTCCGATGACAAATAAAATATCTGTGTGATCAGCAATATCATAGGCGGTATCAAAATAGTAGTATTTTTCGTTATAAGACTCATCAAACCATAATGTATGAGGTCTTAGCCAGCTTCCACATTTTTTACATTTCAAACCTTCAATATCTTCTGGTGTAAGATCTTCAGTATATTCTTTCTGCTTCACATTTTCAGGAAAGTCAATAGGTTCGCTGCATTCTTTTGAACAACGTACTTTCTGTTTATTTCCATGGATTTCATAAACTTTCTGTGTACCAGCTCTTTGATGAAGGCCATCTACATTCTGAGTGATCAGCTTACATCTCTCTCCCAGAAGATTTTCTATTTCTGTCAGTGCAAAGTGTCCTTCGTTCGGTTGTGCTTCTTCAATAAGTTTCTTCCAGAAAAGATTGTACTGCCAGACTTCTTCTGTTTCTTGTCTGAAATATTTTAATGTTCCAAATTCTTCCGGACGATGGTACTTAGTACCTTTGATCCAGATTCCATCAATGGAGCGATATGTTGGAAGACCGCTTTCTGCAGAGATTCCCGCTCCGGTAAGAAATGTAATATATCCTTTTTTTTCTTTGATAATGGTATGTAAAATTGATTGTAATTCTTCCATAATTTTTAGTTAAAAAAAATAGAAACAGACCGGGTTCGAACCGATGACCTTCCTTTGAGTGGAATATTTTTCCAGTTAAACTACTGTTTCTTGTTTATGTTTCGGCTCTCAGAAGATTAAAGTATTCTGAAGCTGTAAGAGGTCGTATTTCTCCAATAGGAGTTACTTTTTCTTTCAATTCACAGATGAGCAAATCTCCCTGTCTCTTCAAGCATTTTATATAAGGAATCAGATTACTGTGTATTCTGAAGGTAGATGCAATGGCTGTCAAGGCATCACCTTTATATCCCTCCTCTATCCACAGCCAGTGTTCTTTTTCCGTAGACGGACACCAACATTTCACTGCATAAGAATATTCTGCCCGGCTTCCCCAGATGAATACTCCCAATTTACGGTTTTCAACTTCATGCACTTCATAACGGTTAACTTTTTGGGTTAGTTTTTCATTTCCGTTTTCATCATACTCCTGGTAGGCAATTTCAATTTCTTTTTCATTGATCTTTTTGGCTTCAAGTTTTTCCATCAGATTTCCTACGCCATAATAACTGAAGCAGAACAGTTTAAAATTCCGATCTTCTGATTTAAAGAATTCTTCATATTTCATGGGCTCCACTTCCGTCCAGAGACTTTCAATTTTATCCAAAACCTGTGTGAAAAACGGAGTAGCAAAAGACTCCCATTGTCTTTCATATTCACGGGTTTCAAAATTCTGAAAGCTGCTGTGTCTTAATCTTAAGATTGCAACCAGTTTTCTCAAAGGATAACGCTTTTCCTGGAAAATATAAGGGAAAGATGTCCGTGAGACCATGAAATGATCTTTCGTAATATGCAGGTTATTATTTATTTTAAAATAAATATTTTTTGCAATATGTTCAAAGCCATCATAGGTACCGTACAAATAATTGTTGATACATTCCAATGCTGGAAACTTCAGGTCCTTCATCCTGGAATCTCCCCATTCTCCAAGATACTCCAACGATTTAAAATCTGTTGTAGGGTTCACATTATACAAAAACTGAATTTTCCCGTTAACTTTTTGAAGGTGTTCAAAACTATCGGTTTCATGGATAATCAGATCTCCTACTTCAGCAATGTTGGGAGCAACCGTATTATAGGTATTGAAAACGCCTTTCACATATCGAAGAGCATTCAAATTGCACTTTTCAGAACCATTATACATGAAATTTCCATTAATATCAGTCAAAACAGGAAATGATCCTCTGCTTCCTCCATTGAGCATTATATTACCTGATTTCTCAAGCGCCGGAAAAGTAACATAAGAACCATTTTCCATATGAATACTTCCGCTTGTTTCCTGAAGCACCGGAAATGAAGCACTGGTATTTTCAAATTTCAGGTTACCAATCAACTTCTTCAGCACAGGAAAATGATGGGTAAATTTATGCCCAATATGATATTCACTTCTTATTCTAAGCGTACCATGCACGAATTCCAGATTCGGAAATGAAACATTTCGCCCCACAATCGTAATTTTGCCACGGATTTCCTGATGAGGAATTATAATATTATCTCCAAGGATATTCATATCAAAAATACCATCTTTCAGAAGCAAATCCGCCTGAAACTGATACTGAACAGGAATAACATCTCTTGTTTTCAGCAACTTTCCATTCCTTGTATTTACCGTAGCATTCTTTACAGAAATACATCCTCCGATAGTTTCCAGGTTTTTAAAAGTAGTATCAACAATACACTTAAAATTTCCTCTGACTTGTTTAAGGTCGTTCATCACGGTATGACAATGCATGGTAAAATGACGTTCTATTGTTTCCAGTTTTGGCAATTCACAATTTTTGGCGTCAATAGAGAGGTTTCCTGTGATACGTTTCAGCTCCGGAAAACGGCATCCTTCGCCACGCAAAAGCAAGCTTCCTTGTATTTCTGTACAATGAAAGGTGATGTTTTTAGCATACACTTCTATCAGAGCATGGTCATCAAAAACAATATTCGCCCAGTCTTCTTTGGAGAATATTTTATATTTTTTTAGGGTATCAGTCGTATGCATTTTCTATCATTTGAGTTATCGGGTTATATTCCTGCTGGATATATTTTACAAAGTAATCGCTCTCTATACGGAGCATCTTATGCTCATTATGGGTTATAAAGGCATCTTCAGAAATCTGGAATGCTTCTGTAGTTCCGGCTTTAGCATAGATATGATATTCTTCTGTTTTCAACATATGCTGGTTGCTTGTTTTCTCAAGACAGTATTCTTTATAATCCTTTGCCTGTTCTGCAAGATTTTTAATTTTATTACGATAGCTTCGATTTGTTTTTCTTTCTCTCAGGGTAAGAATAGGTTCTGTCACTTTCTTTTCTCTCACTAAGCTTTCTGAGGCTTCTCTTTTTTGCTCCTGTAAAATTCTTTGTCTTTCTTTTAGCATTTCATTACTGGAAAGTTCCAACGCTTTTTCCATTGGGGTTCTTTCTTTCCATTGCATAGGTACCGGAACTTGAACTTCATCAATAATGTTCAGATAAATCAATAATTTTTTAAGCATGGTATTATATTTTAAAATGAAAGCCAAAGAGACCGGGATCGAACCAGCAACCTATCCTCCATGGATATGCTTTTCCTGATTAAGCTACTGCTCTGACTTTCTAATTAGGGAGATAAGCACGATTCGAACATGCATCGATTCCGGGCAGGGAATCGTTTTTCCGTTAAACTATTATCTCCATTGTTTATATTGGAAGTACAGCAGGATTTGAACCTGCAGCTCGTCCGTGCTGAGGACGTATTCCTTTCCTTTTGAACTATGTACTCCTGTGAACGGACAGGAATCGAACCCGCAACCTCTGGCGTGGCAGGCCAGCGCTCTTCCGTTGAGCTACCGTTTCTATGATTGGGAGATAAGCAGGAATCGAACCTGCAACTCATTTTAGCAAAATGTATTTTTCCATTTAATACTATTATCTCCGTTTGGATTTTACCAGGTGTGAACTTTATAGTTTTTCAACAAAACTCCGCTGAAATAATTTCCTTTTATACCTTCTATAACAGGGTGCAGAATTCTGGCCGCTCCATCCACAGAATCCAGTGGCGGAATGTATCCCATCTCAAACTGCTTCTTTCTAAGGCTTTCCTTGGCTCCTGTAGAAATCCATCCTACATCTACGGCACTCATATAAATCTGGTCATTTTCAAATTCTCTTGCAGACGTCAGAGTCATCATATTCAGAGCTGCTTTTGTCATATTGGTATGTGGATGAAAAACCGTTTTATTTTCGTAGCTGAAAATTCCTTCTGATGAAGTGACATTGATGATAAATTTTTCTTTAAACGCTGAGTTTTTCATCAATGGTTTCAATTCTTTGATCAGGAAATAAGGAGCAATATGATTGATGAGATTCACCTCTACCAGTTCATACATAGAAACTTCTTCCAGTGTAGAATTCCAGCTTGTTTTTTCTCTATCATCTACCGGCTGTCCAAAACGGGTAATGGCCACCTGCGTTTCTTCATGATGAGCATATTCCAATTTTGCTATTTCATTTGAGATTTCCGCCTGGTTCGGGATCAGAGTATGGACATCTTTAAATTCTACCAGTTTTTCTTTTTCACGTTTTATAATCGGAAGATAATATGCATCAGGATATTTTATGGTCTGTGCAGCATTATTGATCAGAATATCCAGCGTATCAAAATTCAATTTATAAAAGTCTATAAAATCCTGAATCGCCTTCAGATTTCTAAGATCCAAACCATATATCCAAAGTCTGTCTTTCCAGTTTCATAATCTGCCTCCTGCTGCATAAGCTCCATCGCCAGTGCCGGAAAACGGGTTGTCAAAACCAAATTGGCCCCGTTTCTCAACACCTTCAATGCAGTAGCAAAACCTACTTTCACTCTTCCTCCTGTCAGGATTACATTTCTTCCTGTAAGATTTACCGTTTCAAAACGTTTTTCATAATTTTCTCCGGCACATACAGAACATAATCTGGAATAGAAAGAATGGGCATACTGATAACTTTGATTACAGCAGTAGCAGTTTTTGGGAATCTGAAGTTTTGTGAGTTTTACTTCTTCTTTTTCATCATCATAAAAAGCAGAGACACCAGCCAATGCTTTTTGCATCAGTACCGCATTGGAATTTACAGCCAGATCATGAGATTTCATTTCAGAATAATTTTCATGACGGCTTTGTTTTTTGGCATTCTTATGAATCTTCGTAATCAGGCCTGAAAATATTTTATTATCAGGGTTCAGGAAAGGGTCTTCTTTCAGGGCATTCAAAACCTTAAGACATGTTTCCCATTCTTCGGTTGAAAATTTTTGTTCTGATTGATTCATAGCTTCTGTTTTATATCTGCAAAACTAGAAGCATAGTGCGCAATGTTTTTACGCAGTTAAAAAGAAGGTGAAAAAAGACGAAAAAAGAAAAGAGAAAATAGTTTTAAGATTAAAAAATCTGATTAATCTGTCTAATTTGCAGGCTTATGTATTTTCCCACAGATTTCACAGATGACACAGATGTTTATGCTTTATTTATTCATTGATAAATTTTTCGAGAAAGCCGATCAATTTTGTTCCTCCATGGCTCCATCGGATACCGTGGCCTTCTTTTTCCCGGACTTCAAAAACCAGTTCGTGTTTGTAGTGGAAGAAAACATTCCACCAGGTTTTATGATCAAGAATATCATGGATTTTCGCCATTACTTTCTCCTGTTTCTGCTGATTATTTCCTTTGATCTCACCCCAGAAATCGTCATCCATTCTCCCGATGTGCTTCTCCCAGGCTCTCTGTGCAATAGTAATTTCATTATTAAATGGCTCCTGACAGGCATTGATCAACATTGATTTCAACGGAGGAATTCCATTTTCATCACGAATACTTGCAGAGGTTAATCTTTGACCTAAGATATTCAGCCAATGTTCAAACGGAATGGCTTCCAGAAGTTTTGCTTTTACCTCATCGGAATGGTTACTTTCAAGAATGGTAATAAATTGTTCAAAGCTTTCCTGTCTGTTGATCTTTATTTCTTCGTTAAAATAAGGGAAGTTCCATTCCAAAGCATTTTCCTTAAATCTGTATATATTTTTTTCCAGGTTTTCCAGATGTTCTTTTACTAAAACGGATTGATATTGATCTTTCCAGGCTTCGGAAAATAGGTAAATATAAGGTTCAAACAGATTCATACTTATTTCGTTTTGATGAGGTTAACAGAAATATTTTCTTCTGTAATCAAATATCCAATCAGATTAAACCATTCTTTACAGTGATCCAGAATCCAGGCATCTGAGGAAATGATGAGTTCCGAACTCTCCGCCAAAAATTTATCGGGATTGTATTGCAGGTCCGCTTCCCAATTGAGCTGGTGCTGCTCCGCAAATTCAAGAATACTCTGTTTGATTCTTCCGCTGTTGGAAACCGGTTTATCAAAAATCCATACCAATTTCTGGATCTGCTTTTTTTGATGAAAAGCAGCCACCAATTCCATTGCTTTCAAGGTTTGATTAACTCTTTTATAAGTGCCATGAACTCCGGAAAGATCACGGATACAGCCATCCAACCCTTCAAAAATATAGGCTTCCGAAAGCAGACTTTCCAGCAAGATCAGAACATTAAAACCGTCAAGATAAATTGTTTTTCCATTTAAATCAGATGCTTCTAAGTGTTTCAACTCTCTGTTGTGAAGCTGTACAGCAGATGCGGATGCTCCACGCAGAGCCTGTATCTGGCGGGTTTTCAATCTATATCTGTTACCCACAAGATCAGAAGCCGCTTTTTCCGGGTACTCTCTGGTCAGCAGATACTTCATATCTTCAACAGCCAGTTTCAGCTTATTGATCTGTTTCTCCGAACCGAAAAGGGTATCATCACCAGTATTTTTTCCGCGGTTTCTGTTATTCATACTCAAAAATAGAATTTTTGGTGAATTTTATGGCAGAAAATTTATTTTATTGGTGAAAGTCAGCAACCATAACCACCCCGTCACAAATTCTTTGAATTTTTGCTACCCCTCCAGAGGAGGGGAATTAAGTACCACTTTTAGCAGCATTTGTTTACAATATCATTTTTCTCATTCTGAATCGGAATCTGTTATGTTTTCTACAACAAAAGAAATGTTTTATACAATGTATTGATATTTATTAGGAATAAGTTTGCAAAGACTTAAAAAATACCCTTATGAATACCCTGAAAAAATTATGTTATTTGTCTGCAGCTGTTTTGTTGTCAGCATCTTTCGTTTCATGTTCAAATGATGACGATGAAATTATTATTGAACAGCAGACTCCCTCACAGACATTGTCTTCTACTCCATGGGAAACGACAGGAGCTAAAGATAAAAACGGAAATAGTGTAGCCCTTACTGATGCCAGTGTTGCCGGATATGTAGGTTTTGCTTATTTCAAAGCAGATGGGAAGTTTGCCATTTACAATCTTACGGATGTGCTGAGATCTATGGGAACATGGTCTGTAGACGCACAGGGAAAAACCAGAACTATTGCAGCATTGAATCCGGATGGAACTACTATTTTCACCCGTGACGTTGAAATTCTTGTTTTAAATAAAAATGAATTTACCTACAGAATTCGTCCCAACTCCAGCGATCCGTCTGTTTATTATGATATCATCCATACGAAAACTGCTCATGCAGAACCCACCAACGGACAGCTTACCCTGGCTTCCACTCCCTGGGAAACAACAGGTGCGAAAGATAAAAGTGGTAATAGTGTAGCGTTAACTGATGCCAGTGTATCCGGATTTGTAGGCTATTCTTATTTCAAAGCTAACGGAACTTTTAAAATTTTTGGATTGAATGATGTGTTGAGGTCTGAAGGAACCTGGTCTATTTCTCCGGATGGAAAAAAAAGAACCCTTACCACTCCTACTTTTACGCGTGTTGTGGATATTCTGGTTCTGAACGAAACCACGTTTACTTATAGAATTACCCCTGATGCAGCCAACCCAGCAGTATTTTACGATATTATACATACTAAGGTAAACCATAAGGAGCCTTTGTAGTGATTATTTTTTTGATAAGAAGGAAAAACCTGCTCAGTGATGAGCAGGTTTTTTAATTTTAAATATATTCTTCCCACCACTTTTTCCAGGTGATTGTTCCCAGCTGATCTAGGTTTACTTTTTCTCCGATCACAGGAAGTGTTATTGGAATATTACTTTCTTCTGCATGTTTCGAAGCAAGCTCCAAAGGTTCATACCAGGTATGCTGCGCCAGCTTGAATTTGGAGTTGTGTACCGGAATAAAGTTTTTGGCTTTCAGTTCTTTTATTTCTGTCATCAACTGATCCGGCAAAGTATGAATGTAAGGCCATTTTTCATTGTATTGCCCGGTTTCCATGATGGCTAAATCAAATGGTCCATATTGTTCTCCAATTTGTGTAAAGTGATTTCCATAACCGCTGTCACCACCTAAAAACAGATTTTTCGTTGGAGTTTTTAAAACAAAGGAAGTCCAGAGTGAAATATTACGGTTCAGTAATCTTCCGGAAAAATGTCTTGCCGGAGTAAGGGTAACTCTGAAACCTTCTGCAATGTCTATACTTTCCCACCAGTTTTTTTCGATGATTCTGTCAAAATTCCAGCCCCAGTATTCAAAGTGCTGCCCGGTTCCCAAGCCGCAAATAACTTTACCTACTTTATCTTTTAATTCCTGAACAGTTTTATAATCCAGATGGTCCCAATGGTCATGTGAAATAAGCAGGAAGTCTATATCCGGCATATGTTCCGGTTTATAATAATCGGCTCCCTGAAAAGCCTTTATAGAACCTGGCATGGGGGAAGCATTTCCACTGAAAACAGGATCTATCAGAAATTTCTTTCCATCCACCTGTATGAAATAGGAACTATGCCCAAACCACACCAGTACATTTTCATCAGGCTGAAGATTGTTGAGATCAGTTACTACAAAAGGAAGAGCTTTCTTTGGTGATGTATTTTCTACCTTGCAAAGGCTTTGCAGAAGCAGTTTGGTCATACTTTCGCCTTCTAATAATGCAGGTGTTGTCAATATATTCTGAAATCTTCCGTTGAGATAATTGGGAAGTGTACTGAAATATTCTTTTCTTTTTTCATCGGGAAACTGTCCGAGCTGTTTTTTCAAATTCTTCATTCACTTAATTTTAAATCCAGCATTAGTTTCTAAAGAAATACTCTCTATCTTATTGGCTGGCCAAACCTTAATATAAAATAAATATAAGCATAAGATTTTGAGATGGGAAAATAAAATTGAAGGGAGGTGGAAATTTTAATCCTCCATCATCTGATGAGGTCTATTCTTAAAAAAGCCATTTAACCAGTCCCAACATAATAATTCCTAATACTGTACAGCATACGATCAATATTGCAAAAGTCTGCGCAAATGCTGTCCAATACTTTTTTTTATCAAATGTAAAATCAACAGGATTGATATAGTAGACGTCATAAACTAAGGGATCAATGTGCAAGTCCGGTCTGAAGTACACAATTCCCTGAATATATCTTCTTCGTAAGGCTTTTAAATTTCCAATATAAGAACTGTAGCCTGCTTCTATTCCATCAAAATCAACTTCTGCTACTGAGCCACCGTCATTTACCCACAATACATAGATTTTGTTTCTTGGGGTAATGCTTACATCATATTCATCTGAAAAACAATATTTTTTCAGGTTCTGATAAAGGACATGATCTGTCGTTCCATCTGCTCTTTTATAATGAATTCCCTGATCATCAACCCTTATCTTTCTAACCACTCTTTTTCTGATTTTCTTCTGATGAAGAAAGAAACGATATAAACCGAATGCAAGAGCCGGATAATATAGTATTGCTATGACAACAAATAGTACCACTTTATCGCTAATCACAACAGGCAATCCCAATATCAACAGAAAGGCGGCCAACAATAAAAGCATCCCAGAAATCCTGGTCAGCCAGGTCATGAACCACCATGTTTTAGAAACTAATGGTAAAAAATCTTTTCTTATATCCTCTTGCATCTGTTCAAGATACGAAAAAAGGGAATAACATAAAAGAGCCACAGTGGCACACCATGACTCTTTTTACTTAATTGAAAATAAATATGTTTATTGAAACTATGAAATTGTATAGGTTTTTTCCCTTGTCGTATTGTAAGTATCGGAGATCACATTGTCTACAAATCTCCATTCTGCCACAGAACTGCCAGCAGTAAATTTCACATGCAGATATCCTCTTTTGTAGAGATTGGCATATTCCAGATCATCAATCAGCAATGAAAATGCCTGAGCCAGTTCTATTGCTTTTGTAGGATCTGAGCTGATTCCCAGATATCCTTCAAGACCAGGAGAAGAAACGGAACTGCAGGCTAATTCTGTTCCGATGAATTTACCCTGAGCATCGGTCAGCTTTCCTAACCATGCATTGTGGGTATCTCCAGCCAGTACCACTACATTTTTTCCCGCGAGAAGAGAATAAAGCTGTTCTCTTTCCATGAAATATCCGTCCCATGCATCTAAATTATAAGGCAGAGTTGTTGTAATTCTGGCAATTTCCTGTGCAGTTAATGTAGGATCCTGCTGTTTGTATCTTGTTTTAAGAATAATCAGTTGTGTGATGGTATTCTGAAGTGCCTGCATCGTAGCCGGCTGTGCGCTTCCATGTTGTTTTATTTCTGCTAAAATCTGATTCAAAAGCATCAATAATTCAGCTGGAACCATCATTTTAGTCATTAAAATCTGCTGTCCAAGCACTTTCCACTTTGCCGTATCACCATTGATCTGCGAGCTCAGCCATGACATCTGCTCATTTCCGATCAGTTTTCTGCTGGTGCTTAAGAAATCGGTTTTAAACTGTAGCTGATTAAAATTTCCCGTGTTATCAAGATAATCCGAATATTCCATCTGTTTGTCTCTTGCAATCACTCTCGTATCCATCATGTAAAGGGAAACGATATTTCCGAAGTTGAAACTTCTGTAAATTCTCATGTCCTTCCCAGTTTTAAGAGGAATATATTCACTGTATGCCTGGAAAGCGGCCATTTTTCTTGCCTGAAAATCTCCTTCATTAGGCTGATGGTTTTCTGCTCCTGATTTATAGGTGTCATTGGCAAATTCATGGTCATCCCAAACACAGATGAATGGCTTTTTCTGGTGAAGAAGCTGAAGATTTTTATCGCCTCTGTACTGTCTGTATCGTTCTCTGTAATCGCTGAGGTTAAGAATTTCTTTTGCTGGCTGATGGGCTCTTCCTAATGGGTTGGTGTAAGGATTCGTACCATATTGTCCCGGTGCGTATTCATAGATATAATCCCCAAGATGTACCACTACATCAGCTTCCGATTTTGCAATCGCTCCATATACATTAAAAAGCCCTGCAGGAAAATTAGAACAAGACACTACTGCCATCTTCACTTCACTTACGGCATCTGATTTTGAAGGTAAAGTAAGAGTTTCCCCTGTTACACTCACTTCTTTGGTTTTGGTATTATAGAATCTGTAATAATATTTTGTATTGGAAGAAATATTTTGTACATCCACCGCTATTGTAAAGTCATTCACTCCCGTAGCATTGGTCTGCCCTCTTCTTACTACTTCTGAAAAGTTGCTGTTTTTACTTATTTCCCATGTAATCTCTGCATCAGTTCCTTTGGAATATCGGGTCCAGATGATGATTCCTGTAGCACTGGGATCAAAACTCGCTACACCGGATTCAAAACCTCCGTTTTTAAGATCATCGGGAGCATTCCCATTTTCGGTAAAATCATCGCTGCAGCTTTCAATTAAAGGAGCAATAAAAATTCCTCCGGCTGCTAATAATGAATTTTTAAGAAATCTTCTTCTGTTGAATTGGTTGTTGTTTTCCATCATTACTTTTTTTGCAAAGCAACGGTATCTCAGGAAGAAGGCTGTTAACTGAGTTTTAAATATCTTTTATGGTTTTTTAAACAAATGTTTAATGTTGTGCATAGGAAGTTTAGTGGTATAAAATGTCTCTTTTAAAGAAAATAGGAACGGAAATTTGTATAATTGATTTTCAATTGTTTTAACTCGAAATTGATTTTTCAATCTCTTTAATATAGATAGAAGGGGTAGTTCCCGTTCTTTTCTTAAATGCAATAGAAAATGCCTGTACATTATTATAGCCAATTTCTTCTGCAATAACCGGTAATTTATAAGAACGAAATTTTTTATCTTTTACAAGTTGATCTAAAACATAATCAATCCGTAAATCATTAAGATAAGTTGTGAAATTTTTATCCTTGTGGGTATTAATAATTTCCGACAGATACGCAGTATTGGTTTTTATATTTTTTGCAAGACTTGTTAATGTAATACCATTTTTTAAAAAGTGACGTTTGTTTTCAAAAGTGTCCAGGTCCTTTAAGATAGATTGCGCTACATCTTCAGGAACAGTTTTAATCGTTTTACTTTCGCTTTCTACTTTTACCGGTTCATCAGTCTCTATCTGTTGATCATTTTTATTTTCAATGGTTTCAAGGTTTCTTTTTTCAATCAAATGAATCAGATCCTGAGCAATTTTTCGATGTCTTTTCTCAGCTTTCTTCGTTTTGTAATAAAAATATATAAACATCAACAGTATTAATATTAAAATACTAACAGAAGCATATAAAAATGTCTTCTTATTTTTTAATTCGTTTATTATATCTTCTTTTTCTTGTAGAAGATTGGGAGTATCATACTTTTTGTGTAGTTCTGTTGATAAGTACCGAAACTGATCATCAAGCTTTTTGTCAACTTTTAGAAAACGGTCAATATAATAGAGCTGTTTTTCTTTATCCCCAATTTCCCTATAATAATCTATTAGAGAAGTATATACATCTCCTAATTCTGGAAAAGTAACCTCTGTTTCTTTTACGTGAGCATCTATTTGGGTAAAATATTTTATCGTCTCTTGTTTATTATTTAATTCTTCATAACATTTTCCCAGGCTATATAAGACAAAGTTTTGATTGTTATCATTAATGCTTGAAAAATAATTATATGCCTTGGTGAGCTCAGCAATAGCGGTTTGATAATTTTTGGTTTTAAGATTCAGTTGACCCGATAAATATAAATATTGATTCATATTATATTTATTCTTTTTCACGAAGGGAGAATGTAATCCTTCCTGAATGAAAAATCTGGCAGAATCAATTTTATTTATTTTAATATAGCAGTAAGCAAGACTTACCCGCATTTGATCATGCTGATATTCATCTGTTATATTTTGGGAGTTTAATAAATAATACCGAAATGTTTTTGCTGCTTCTTTATTGTTTCCCATATAACTATTTAAATAGGCAATATTCATATTGGCATAAGCGATCTGCTTTACATTTTTTTGCCTTTTAGAATATTCTAAACCTAAAATATAATTATCAAGGGCAGCTTTTAAGTTGTCATATTTATAGTATAAATTTCCTTTTATGATAAATGTTCTGGCCGGATATATATCTCCTTTCACATTTTTTGTAATCAAGGCCATACTATCAACATACTTTAAAGCCAGTGGAAAATCTTCGGTTAAATGTATAAGGTTATAGCCTTCTGCAGTTTCAAGGATATTTTTTTCTTTTTTTGCTTTTGATAAATAATATCGAGAAATAGCTTTTGCTTCTAACCTTTTATTAGATTCATCATAAACATTAAACTTATTTTTTAACTCTTCATAATTCAATAATCTTAAACTATCAATTTTGCTTTGAGTAAAAAAGAGACTACAAAAGAAGGTAAATAAAAGTAGGAATATCTTTTTCATTAATTTTTCTATACTGTACAAAAATATTCTTTTTTTCAAGAAAATACATTATCTGTATTTTGATTTTAACTTATTGATCATTATTATTTTATTCACATTTTATAAACGTGTATTTATAAATCTATAAATGTTTTATTGGTTAGGTCAAAGAAATATTACTTTCTTTGTAAACTAATAATTTTTAACAAGAACAATCATGAAAAAAGAAAACAAAGGGCAAAAGAAATTGTCTTTAAAAAAAGTACAGATTATGAGGATTAATGATTTAAGAACAATTAAGGGAGGTCTTGGTTATCAACTGGGTCTTGATGAAAATGGTGATATTGATCCAAATACTCCCATTAGACAGACAATCAAGCCTTAAATAAATATGAAAAAATTAATATTTGTCATTATTGCAATCTTTTTTGTACTTCCTTTATATGCTCAAAAAAACAATGCAGCACCTTCAAAACCTATAACAGAAAATTATTTTGGAACTAAAATAATAGATGAATATAGAAATCTAGAGGATCTTCAAAACCCCTCGACTACAAATTGGATGCAATCCCAAACAAATTATACAAATTCTATATTAAATCAAATTCCCAAAAAAAATTATTATCTGGAAAAAAGGCTGGAATTTGACAGAAGGCAGGGCTACTCTATATCGGATTTGAAAATTACCAATAATGACAAATATTTTTATTTAAAGAAAAATGGCGATGAAAAGATCGCTAAACTATACTATCGGGAGGGTTTCTTAGGTAAAGAAATATTACTATATGATCCTGTGATGTATAAAGAAAAAGATGGAAATCATTCTTTTGTTATCAATTACATCAGCCCAAGCTGGGACGCTAGCAAAATAGCAGTTTCAATGTCTGAAAAGGGAAAAGAAGTATCAGAAGTAATCATTATGGATGTAAAAACCAAATACGTTCATCCTGAAATCATTACCAACTCCGCACCTGCCACTTTCGATGGAATAAAATGGACGGATGACAATACCGGATTTATCTATGTAGAATTTTCTACAACCGACCCAACATCTCAGAATTTTTATAAAAATACGAAAACGGTCTTCTATAAAATAGGAACTGATCCCAATACTTCTATAGACGTTTTTTCGGCTAAGAATAATCCAGATTTGCATATTACCGAAGATCAGTTTCCCATAATTTTAGACTATAACATCGAGGATCAATATTATATCGGAATGTTAGTTGATTTCCAATCTTACAGAAAAACATTTATCATCAGTAAGCAGGATTTATTATCAGGTAAAAAAAATTGGAAATTATTTTCCAATCCGGCCGATAAAGTAAAGAGTTTAGATTTTCAAAAAGATAAAATATTTTTTATATCAGGTTATAATACATCTCTTAATAAGTTATGTAAAACCAGTGTTATCAATCCAGACTTTAAGAATGGTGAAGTTTTGATTCCTGAAAAAAAGGATGAGATTATTAAAAGTTACAGAATTACAAAAGATGGCATTTACTATACCACTACAAAAAACGGTGTGGAAGCCAAGCTATATTTACATAAAAACGGGCAAAATCATGCTATTGAGATTCCCTATCCTTCCGGAGACATTAATTTAAGATCTAAAAGCGAAAGCTATTCTGATATTTGGATCACTTGCTCTGGCTGGGCAAATGAGGAACAAACATTTAAATATGATCTAAAAACCAATACTTTTACACCAGAAAATCTTGCACCCGTTGCAAATTATCCTGAGTTCAAGGATATTGTTGTAAGTGAAATTGTTGTAAAATCAAGAGATGGGAAAGAAATCCCTGTATCCTTACTCTATAATAAAAATATAAAAAAAGATAGTAAGAATATGACCCTCATTGATAGTTACGGTTCTTATGGAATTTCTACCAATCCCTATTTTTCAAAGACTTATTTATTATGGGTTCTTCAGGGCGGAATGGTTGCCATAGCTCACGTCAGAGGTGGAGGAGAAAAAGGAGAAGAGTGGCGTTTAGGAGGATATAAAGAGACCAAACCTAATACATGGAGGGATTTGATAGACTGTACAGAATATCTGATAAAAGAAAAATATACTTCAAAGGAAAAAGTAGCGATTTGGGGTGCCAGTGCAGGAGGAATTACTGTAGGAAGAGCCATGACAGAGAGACCAGATCTTTTTAAAGTAGTTATTGCTGAAGTAGGAGTAATGAATCCGCTAAGAGATGAAATAACTCCTAATGGCCAGCCTAAAGAATTTGGAACGGTTAAGGATCCAAAAGAGTTTAAAAATTTACTGGAAATGGATGCTTATCATCATATTAAAAAAGGAGAAAAATATCCTGCGACCTTTATAACCGGAGGAATAAATGATCAACGAGTTATTGTCTGGGAGCCCGTAAAATATGCTGCTAAATTAATGTTTAATGATATTTCTTCAAATCCTCAATTATTAAAAATAGATTTTGAAGGAGGTCATGGAAATAATGTTGCAGTGGATCAACGATATACCAACATTGATGATATATTCACTTTTGCATTCTGGCAATTAGGACATCCTGACTACCAACCCAAAGAACATACAAGAAAATAAATGTCACGTTTCCCTTATGATTTTTTTAGTGAGTATGTAGTACGTACCCCTTTATTCTCACGAAAGAGCTTTCAGGAACAGCTCAATCAAGATGAAATTTCAGATGTGAAATTAAAAGAAATTGTTAATAATCCTGTTTTTAAGGAGTCTATTTATCTTGCTTCCTCCAATTTATATGAGGAGTTTGAGAAATGGCTGAACTCAGAAAAACAATTTTCACCCAAAGAACATCACAAGCTAAAAAATACCCTACTAAAATATTATAGCCGAATGAGTACACGTTGTACCCCATTCGGCTTATTTTCTGGAATAGGGTTAGGTGAATTTTCTGTAGAAGCATCTAACTTTTCCAACCACAAAACAGGAAATCAGCTACCAGCAGACCAATTATTACGGGATACCAAATTGGATATGCATTTACTTGTTTCTCTGGCTCAATATTTTACACAGCTACCAATTGTAAAGAACAAGCTTTTATTTTCGCCTAATAACACGATCTATAAAATAGGCCACAAAATCCGTTATATAGAATATCAATATAGAGGAGGAAAAAGAGAATACATTATTTCCTCTGCGCCAATATCTGCAGAATTACAGCAAATAATAAATTTTTCAGAACAAGGTAAAACCATTAGCGAGATTTCGCATATCCTTATTAATGAAGAGATAACAGAAAATGATGCAAGAGAATTTGTAGAAGAATTAATTGAAAATCAGGTTCTGGTAAGTGAACTGGAACCTAATGTATCAGGAACCGATTTTTTAAACGCTATCATTACTGTTCTCAACAGATTAGGAATAAAAAACGAAACTGAAATGTTGGTTTCCTTAAAAAATAAGCTGGAGAAACTGGATTTAAATATTGGGAATCCAACTAAATTATATGATGAAATCAGAGAGATAGTACAATCCCTTACAATGGATTATGAACAAAAATATCTCTTTCAAACGGATCTCTATAATAAATCTTGTTTTTACTTATCAACAAGTTGGAAAAAGGAAATAAAAAAAGGAATAAGTTTTCTGAATAAGATTACTTTAGAACAAAAAGAAACTCAATTTTCAAAATTTAAAAAAGCTTTTACCGAAAAGTTTGATACTCAGGAAATGCCCCTACTCTATGTCTTGGACACTGAAATAGGTATTGGATATAAGCAAAATGTATCTTCAAAGGGTATCCATCCTTATATAGAAGATTTGGCACTTCCTACTCTGCAGGAAAAACAAAACAAAAAAATTGAGTTTACTCCGGTTCAGATCATACTTAATAAGAAATTACAGGAAGCTTTATTAGACAGTCAATACAGTATCAAACTAACAGATGCGGATTTTGAAGGTTTTGAAGAAAACTGGGATGATATGCCTGATACAACATCTATCATGGCTGAAATTATTTCTGAAAATCATCAGGAAAAAATATTTTTAAATGCAAGTACAGGAAGTAGTGCCGGTACCCTGTTAGGGCGATTTTGTTCCGAAAAATCGGAAGTACAGAATCTCCTCAAAAATATTGCTCAAAAAGAAGAAGAACTCAGACCTGATGAGATCCTGGCCGAAATCATCCATTTACCAGAAGCAAGAATAGGAAATATAATACGGAGGCCTACTTTGAGAGCGTATGAGATTCCTTATTTAGCTCAATCTCTATTGCCCGCAGAAAACCAGATTTCAACAGAAGATCTTTATATTTCTTTAAAGAATGATGAGATTATTTTACGTTCAAAAAAACTAAATAAGAGGATTATCCCTTATCTGACAAACGCTCATAATTATTATACAAATACATTACCTGTTTATCATTTCCTATCCGACTTGCATGCACAGCATATCAGACCTGGACTTTATTTTAACTGGGGTGATTTAGAATATATTTATACATTTTTGCCAAGGATAGAATACCATAATATCATTCTTTCAAAAGCACGATGGAAGATTACAGAAAAAGATATTTTTTTGTTAGATCAGCTAAAGAGTAACAAAAAAGATTTTTTAGAAGAAATAAAAAGCTGGAGAAATAAAAGAAAAATTCCAAACTGGATTCAATGGTCTAAATTCGATAATACTTTAACCATGACTCTCGAAAATTATGACATGGCAAAGCTTTTTATTCAAACCGTTAAAAGTGAAAAATCAATCATTATAGAAGAATTTTTATATGATGAAAATGATCATTTTAGACGAGAGTTTATTTTTCCAATGTATAAAGCGATTAAAGATAAAAATAAGTAAGATTTAACAATGCAACGAACTTTTATCCCCGGAAGCGATTGGTTATACCTGAAAATATACACAGGTATAAAAACTTCTGATGGTATCCTTGAAGAAGTGATACAGCCTTTAATAGAATTTTTTCAGACAAACGGCTATATATCCGAGTGGTTTTTCATACGGTATTATGATCCCAGATCCCATTTGAGGATAAGATTAAAATTAAATGATCCCCAATATTACAATGAAATTCTTACTGCAGCCCATAGACTTTTTCAGCCTTATATAGACAGCGGAGAGATCTTTACCATTATGACCGATACCTATAACCGGGAAATGGAAAGGTACGGAAAAAATACAATGGAAGAAGTGGAAACACTCTTTCACAAAAACAGTGAGTTTACGCTGAAATGTCTGCATTATAGTGATGAAGAAAAGATCATGGTTAGCTTGTTTTACATTGATGAGATGTTGAATAAACTGAATCTTTCCATTCAAAAAAAACTGGAGTGGATCAAACATTATAATACTACTTTTAAACAAGAATTTAATGCAGATAAAAGACTCAATAGCCAGCTAGACAAAAAATACCGAGAGTTTAAACCTACATTTGTACACTTTATTAATTCCGAAGAGTTTTTGGAAGAAAGAAACGCTATTATTTATAATATTGAAGAAAAACACTCAGCGCTGCAAAGTATTCTTCATAAACAGAACAACCACTCTTTAGAAATGCCTCTGCAAATTTTATTTCAGAGCATTTTTCATATGAATATTAATAGATTATTTGTTTCTCAACAGAGATTATTTGAAATGGTGATTTACGATTACCTACTGAGATATTATAAAACGATGGCCTATCAATCATCTTTATAAAAATTTTTTCAAAATCACCGCTTCTACTTCCATTTTCTGATATTATTTCCCTTCCCCAAAGAAACTTTACATGAGTTTCTCATAAGTTTTTATGCAGGATATTTTATCCAATATAAAAAACTAATAAACAACTACTTAAGCTTTAAAAATCCCTTATCTAAATTTATAAATTCATAAGGATATTCACCCAAAATTTATAAATCCCGCGATCCTTTTCTTGTGTCCCCAAAAAAACACACGCATCTTTGCCTTGGTTAGAACAACAAATAATCTTAACCTTTTTATTTTAATATCTGCGCAATATAAAAATGAAATAACGCTGATCAGCAAAACGCCCATGCCAGGGATTATATGGCAAAATTAATTATCAAAAAAAAACAAAATTTATCATGAACAAAAAAATCAGAAACTCAGTTTTCGCAGGTGGAATGGCATTCGTATTTGCATTAAATTTCTTAGTGCCTAATGTAGTTAAAGCACAAGGTATCGCTTATGGTGACCAAGTACAGTCTTCTAACACATCACGCCAGGCACTTCCTCCAGGTTCAAGTGTATCTGCTGTTGCCGGTACCGTTCTTCTTGCAGTAATGGTTGTTTCAGCTATAGTAGATGGTCTACATGCAACAGATGAGGTTTCAGCAAGCACTCAGAACTTAGACTAATAATGATTTAATGGCTCATTAGTACAATGAGCCATTTTTTTTCCCAATAATTATGAAAAAAGCAATTAAAATACTTATAGTTACTTGTGTATCAATTTATTGGCTTTTTACATTTTTATATAATTCACCCAATAATTTTATAAAAATTGAGTACCAAAAAGAGATGAAAATATTTTCTACCTTTTTTGCTCAAAAGTGGAGTTTTTTTGCTCCTCCACCGCAATTTAACTACAAGCTTTATTTTACTTATCTGGATGAAAATAAAAATGAAATTGCCGCTTTCGAAGTTTATTCTTCAATTATAGAATCAAAACGAAATACAAGGCCATTTAATGGTAGAGCCGAAATGGTAGATTATACAATTTATGGATCTATTGAAGGTATTGTGAATACAATCGTGAAAGAAAGAACTGAAATAAACACCGAACAGCCTGGATTAGATCTTCACAATGCAAATCTTCTTGCAGTAGAAAGACTCAATAAAGTCCCTGAACAGGTTCAAGGTTTTCTTTTATTGAAAGACTATGCAAAGATTGTTGGAAAAGATAAAATGTCCGTAGAGAAATTAAAGTCAGTAAAATATGTAACCATAAACATAAATTCTGAAGAAATTAAAAAGTTTGCCAATAGAGAAAGTAAAAAGCCCAATGTAGAATCTAAAGTAATTGCATTCAATCCATATCCTTTTTAAAATGAAAAAACTATTCCATTCAAATCACTATATATACCTTTCTGTTTTCAGGATATTGATATCAATACATGTGTTTAAAAAATACTTACAACTATTTTTTAATAAGGATTTAATCACTGATGCTACATTTCTGAAAGCAGCTCCGGTGAATCAGATATTTCAGCTATTTGGTATTCATCAGTCTACTATTTTTCAAAACATTAATATTATTCTTAGTGTCATATTGTTACTAAGCATTTTATTTGCCTTTGGAATTTTCAGGTATATCACTCCATTATTGTTATATATCTCTGTGGAAATCGTTCAAAGAGCCTATCCTTTTATATTAAATGGTGGTGATAACTTGCTGAAATTTCTTTTACTATACATGATTTTTACAGATTGTTACAGATATTTTACCTTGAATAACAGTACCGAGCAAAAAAAAGACAGTATCAGCTATTTTGTCAATCAAATATCGGTTTTATCTATAAAAATTCATTTATCTTTGATTTATTTCGTTTCTGCCATATTCAAATTCAATGCTAAAGTTTGGTTCAGTGGTGTTGCCACTTATTATACTCTGCAATTAGAAAGATTTAAAGGAACAGAAATGAATAACATCTTAGCAAAAAATGGAATTTTTGTGACGCTTTCCACCTATATTACGTTAATTTGGGAGTTAGCATTTCCTTTTCTTGCCTGGCATAAAACCGGGAAATATGTTGTATTCGCTCTTGGAATACTGATCCATCTGGGAATTTATATTTTTATGATGATTCATGATTTTGAGATTCTATTTATGATGTGTTACGGTTTTTTCATAAGTGATGAGGAATGGAAAAAAGCAGGAGTTTATTTTCAAAAAATTGCATTGCTATTCAAAAGAAAAATATTTAGTAAAGAATATGCTTAAAAGATATCTGAAACTGAGATTAAAATTATTACTTAAAGCTTCAAACCAAAGTATGGATATTGGTCTTTTAGTAAGTATAATACTTTTGTTTTTGGTCTTTTTTAAAACAAATAACACTAGTTATTATGCATTAATTTCATCAACTGTTTTATTTATCATTCATTTTACGCGAAAGGATATTAATTTTTTAAAGAATATTTTAGGAAAGCAATTTTATATAAGCCTTGCATTAGAATATTGTATAATTTGGACATTCATAAATTTATTTTTCATTTTTAAAGAAAGCAACTTTGTCTTTTTGGGAAATGTTTTTTTATGCTTCATTTTGCCCTTATTAAAGTTTAAAAAATATGTTGCAAATCCAAAATTTATCAATAAAATTCCAAATGCCTTATTAGAATGGAAAGCTTACATCCGAAAGAATATTGTAATTTTCTTTTCTTTTGGATTATTTTCTGCTTTCTTAGGATATCATCCGGCAACTTTACTAATATTAGGATTATGTTGGCTGCACATTCTCCTGCATGTATATTCACTCCAGGAAAATAAAGAAATTCTCATTCTGCAGTTTTCAAAATTGAGATTAGAAAAAAAAATCATGTCTTCTTTTTTGATTTGCTGGATGATTTCAATTCCGGCAATCATCACCTTTGCATTTTTAAATCCTTTACAAAGAGAATATATAATTTATTTCAGTCTTTATCTTTTACTTTCAAATTATATCATTGTTATTCATAAGTATATAAGTTATAATGAAAAAATAAAGACGACCCATGTCAATGATGCAGACTTTTTCAAATTTGCCCTTATTATTGGGTTGATAATTCCAGCAATAATTTATATAATAAATAATAGAAAATCAGCCTTAAAGAAAATTGCTCAATATGTTTAGGATACAAAATATTACAGTGAAGTATAACGCCAAAGAAGTTATAGATAACCTTAATTTAGAAATAAATGAAGGGCACATATTTGGGGTTTTAGGAAGAAATGGTGCAGGAAAAACAACTTTATTTGAATCTATTTTTCAAAATACAAAATACAATGGGCAGATATTACTACAAAATCAACCTATAAGTAAAAGAGATATTTCTTATCTGGAATCTGAAAATTATTTTTATCCTTACCTATCAGTTAACGATATTTTAAGTCTGTTTATCAATGAAAACGAGGATGAAAAAATGAAAAAACTGACAAATTTCTTTAATATTCCCACAGATGCTATTGTTGAAAAGCTTTCATTAGGAACAAAAAAGAAACTTGCAATCCTTTGTAATATTTTAATTGACAGGCCAGTATATTTATTTGATGAACCATTTAACGGGCTTGATTTTGACAGTGTCGAAAAATTCTATTTTATTATTGATGAATTAAAAAAAAGGAATAAGATCGTTTTAATAAGTTCTCACATCATGGAAACTCTTACCCATTGCTGTGATTACATCGGTCATTTACAAAATGGAAAATTCGTTAAAATTTATCTTTCAGAAGAATACCATTTAATAAGGACACATCTTACAGAAGATATTCAGAAAGATTGGGTCTCTTACACAAACATTTAGCATTTAAAACTAATTTCTATGGACAATAATCTTATTTCATTGGAGTATATTTTTATTACTTCAATAGTGATCGCTTTATCCTTTACAGGATGTATTTATGGCCTTGCATACGCTCTTTCTTATGATAATTTCAGTATGACGGCCGTTTCCTTTTTCCCTGTTTTTTCATTGCTTATTGCTTTTATAATAGCCGCCATTATTTTGTTTCTATCCTTAAAGAAATATAAGAGTGTAGAAGAAATAAATCATATCGCAAATTTTTATTATATCATTTGTACGTTTATCCTAAGCAGCATTATGATTTTTTTAATTGATGTTTTCGTCTATGCTTTAGTTGATAAAACGCTGTCTTTAAAATATGCGGAAACATTGCAGATTATATCCAGACAATATGCGGTAACCTCAAAAAATATTGATTACATGAAAAGAATTCCATTTATTCTCCAAAGTGGCGTAATGATATTTACAGGCCTGTTGGCAGGATCATTTTCTTCGCTATTCATTTTATCACAATATAAAAACATAAAAAATCATTCGGACTTACAACCGAATTAAAATTTCACAAAATGAAAGTTATTATTTATGATTCTGAATGTAAGTTTTGCACCCGGTTTTCAAAATGGAGCCAATCAAACATTGAAACATTGGAAATCACATCCGTAAGAAGCAAAGAGGCAAGAAAAATTCTTCGTGATAAAGGAATAAAATTTATAGATCTTCAAACCATATATTATGTCAATAACAATGAAGTTTGGGTAAGATCAAAGGCAATATTTGAAATATTGGCCAACTTTACTTCTCCCTGGAGGTTTATTTCTTTTTTCTCTTTTTTGCCTATTTTTTTTACAGATTTTTGTTATAAAATTTTTGCAAAATACAGATACTATTTTTAAAAATTACCCTATGAAATACTTATTAATAATACCATTATTTTTCTTAATAACGATCAAAACCAAAGCCCAGGAAATAAATCGCTTTTTTTATGAGGTACAATATAAACCTAAAAAAGATTCTTTAAGAAATGAAACAGCGATGATGGTTTTGGATATTAAAAAAGATCAATCAATCTTTAAAGATTATCAATTAATCGTTTCAGATTCGATCTCCAACGAAGTATTTAAAAAAATGCAAAAAACAGGTATCTATGAAAATCAAACAGCTCTTCCCAATGTTCGGTTTACCTATTCTGTAACAAAAAAACATCCTGATATGGAAGTTCAATATACTGAAGATATTATGAACGGATTGACTCCTATTACATTTGGCTATCAGGAAAAATTAAATTTTAATTGGAAAATTCAGAAAGAAACACAAAAAATCGGTGAATATAATGCCCAGAAAGCAACATTAAATTTTGCAGGAAGAAAATGGACTGCCTGGTTTTGTAAGGATCTCCCTTTTAATGACGGTCCCTACAAATTTAATGGTTTACCTGGATTAATTGTAAAAATAGAAGACGATCAACAACATTATTCATTTACCTTAAAAGGAAATAGAAAAGCTAAAGATAGCAGTGAAGATTCATTGGTTAAAAAATTTACCAGTGGTAATGTGAAGATCGTAGAAAAAGGAAGATTCACAAAAACATTCGAAAATTACAAACAAGATCCTTTAGCTGCCATGAGAAGTGAGCTAACCCCTCAATTATTAGGTATGACAATGCCTGGAACAGACATGAAGGTAAAAGACTTTATTGAGAAGCAAGGGAAAGAAATAAAAGAATCTTATAAGCTTAACAATAATCCTATTGAAAGAGAATAAAATATTTAATTAAAAGTATAGGCAGGGCAGTTTTGTCCTGTTTTTTTTGTCTTATTATTTCGGAAACTACAAATCCAGAAAACACAACTACCACCTGTTTATCAAGAAGTTACAACCATATATACTATAATTCACTTCTCTTTTCCCCATAAGATTTTACTTTAAGTAATCCTTAAAAATTGCTCTGTTTACTTCAATTGTTCCACACATTTCAAATTTGAAAAATGCAAAAAGAGTTCAGCATTGTTGCAGTTAACAAATAAAAAAAGCACTCACATTTCTGTAAGTGCTTGATTTTATGTGGTCCCACCTGGGCTCGAACCAGGGACCACCTGATTATGAGTCAGGTGCTCTAACCAACTGAGCTATAGGACCTCAAAATTTGGTTAAATTTTGTGTTTGCAAAAATAGTAAAATTTCTTTCACTACAAAATTTTTTATTGCTTTTCTTGGCAAAGTTCCACCAGTACTCCGTTGGTAGACTTTGGATGAAGGAATACAACTAATTTGTTATCAGCACCTTCTTTCGGTTCTTCAGAGATAAACTGAAATCCTTCTTTTTTTAATCTTTTTACTTCTTCCAGGATATTTTCAACCCCAAATGCCAGATGATGGATGCCTTCCCCCTTTTTATCAATGAATTTTGAGATCGGGCTTTCAGGATTGCTGGCTTCCAGTAATTCGATTTTGCTCTCCCCGGTTTCATAAAAAGAAGTCACCACGCCTTCTCTCTCTACAGTTTCTTTTTTGTAGGATTCTTTTCCTAAGAGTTTCGTAAAAAGTTCATCAGAAATGCCTAAAGACTTTACAGCAATACCAATATGTTCTAGCTTCATAACTATTAATAAATATAATTAAATCGTAAATTTGATACTGCAGTTGAATTTCAAAGTATCAATTCAAACAAAAGTACTAAATTTGCAGAAATTATGGAAAGTAACAGACAAAGAAAAGTAGCACAGATCATTCAGGAAGACTTCGCAGAGCTTTTCCGCAAACAGGCTGCAGAAAGCAAACAGAGCATATTGGTATCTGTTTCAGATGTAAAAGTAACTGCCGACTTAGGAATTGCTAAGATTTATTTAAGCATTTTCCCGCAGGAATTCCGTACCGCTGTCATGAAGGAGATTGAAGAAAACAAGACTCAATACAGAAATTTTATTGGCCAGAAAATGGCAAAACAGGTACGTATCATTCCACAACTGAACTTTTACCTGGATACCGCTCTTGATGATGTTGAAAAACTGGAAAGAGAATTAAGAGGCGAAGGCGACAATCCTGTTTTATAGATCTTGAAGAATATTGCATTTTACATAGCATCCAGATACCTTTTGGCTAAAAAAGGAAGTACTGCCGTTACGTTCATTACGTGGCTGGCTGTAGGTGCCATGACGGTTGCTGTGACTGCAATGTTCGTCATCATTTCTGTTTTTTCAGGCCTCGAAGACCTGAACAAGGACCTTATTTCCAATCTTCATGCTGATCTTACTTTAAAAAGTGCTTCCGGAAAAACTATCAAAAATCTGGATAACGTCAGTAAAGTTTTGGGCAGTAATAAAGAAATCAAAAGTTTCTCGCGGGTTATTGAAGAAAAAGTGTACATCAGTTTCAATGGTAAGGGTGACATTGCTTATTTAAGAGGTGTTGATTCTGCCTATGTGAAAGTAAACCCTATTAATAAAGAGGTTTTCTATGGAACTTACCCAAGTTTCAGATATTCCAATGAAGTATTGATGGAAAACAGTCTGGATAACAGACTTTCAATTCCTGTGGATTCTTCCAATCATTATGCGACGATCTTTATGCCCAAACCGGGAACAGGGATTATCAGTAAGGAAGAAGATATCTACAACAAAAGAGATATTTTGGTAACAGGCGTTTTCCCAGGAAAAGATCAGCTGGATAACTATATCATCTCTCCTATTGAACTTACAGAGGAATTACTTAGTCTTCCAAAAAAGTCGGCTTACCAGATTGTTATTAAACTGAAAAATCCGGAAAATGCGGATGCAGTAAAACAAAGCCTGCTTCCTTCGCTTGGGAAAAATATTGAGATTAAAACCAAGGAAGAAGAGAATGCTGCTTTCTGGAAAATGATCAACACGGAAAAACTTTTTATTTACCTGATTTTTGCACTCGTCATTTTTATTACCACTTTTAATCTTGCCGGAGCCATTATCATCCTTCAGCTTGATAAAAAAGAGCAGGCAAAATCATTGATATCACTTGGATTCCCTTTAAGCCATTTAAGAATGACTTATTTCTACACCGGAATCCTGATTGTTATTTCCGGAGTGATTACCGGATTGATTCTTGGAACAGCACTTTGCTACTTCCAGCTCTACACAGAGTTTTTCAGAGCTAATGAAGTTCTTCCATTCCCTGTAAAAATTGTGGGCAAAAATTACCTTATCGTAGCACTTACAGCGTCCTTATTTGGAATCACAATTTCATGGTTCTTTTCAAAAATCAGTAAAGAATATATTACTAAAAACTAATATTCTAAGTTTATATATTACATTAAGTTAATATACTTCGGTTTCATTTTTTCGTACCTTTACGCCCCAATTTTAAAGAAATGAAACGAATTTTATCTTTTTTTCTATTAAGTCTGACATTTATCAGCACTTTAGCACAAGCTCCGGCTGGATATTACAATCAACCGGCAGGATTAACAGGTGCAGCTCTTAAAACAGCTCTTAAGAACATCATCACCAATGGACATATAGATAATGGCTATGGTGGCTTATGGACAGGTTATGCGACCACTGACCGCGACTATTTTTATGAGAATGACGGAACTATTCTGGATATCTATTCTGAAAATCCAAATGGACCGGACCAATATAATTTCACCCTGGGAACCAACCAATGTGGATCTAATGGCTACTCTAATGAAGGCGACTGTTACAACAGAGAACACGTTATTCCTCAGAGTTTATTCAACAGTGCTTCTCCCATGGTAGCTGATATTCATTTTATCCGTGCTACAGATGGAAAAGTAAACGGAATGAGATCCAACTACCCTTTCGGACTCGTAGGAAATACTTCGTTTACCTCTAAAAACGGATCAAAATTAGGCACCTCCGTATCAGCAGGATACTCGGGTACTGTATTTGAACCCATTGATGCTTTTAAAGGAGATATTGCCAGAATGTTCCTTTATTTTGTAACAAGATACGAAGACAAACTTTCCAATTTCACTTCCGGTGATATGCTTGGTAACACACCATTCCCGGGACTGCAGCCTTGGGCACTCAATCAGTATTTAATATGGAATGCAATGGATCCTGTATCTGCAGAAGAAATTGCAAGAAACAATGCTTCTTATACTTACCAGGGAAACAGAAACCCTTTCATTGATCATCCTGAATATGTTTCTCAAATCTGGGGATCTCCGGTAATTGACAACCAGGCTCCTACAGCAGCAACCAACCTTGTAGCCAACAATCCTACTTCAAATTCTATCGCTCTAAGCTGGACAGCTGCTACGGATAATGTAGGAGTAACTACTTACCAGGTTTATGCAAATGGTACATTAAAAGCTACGGTTTCCGGTACAACAACATCTACAATTGTATCAGGATTAGCTCCACTTACTCAATATACGTTCTATGTAATTGCTAAAGATGCTTTCGGAAACTCTTCTCCACAAAGTACAACTGCTACAGCAACTACTCTTGACGTTCCTGCCGGAGGCGGAAGCTGTGGAACGGAGGATTTTGAAATGATTACCGGAGCAGCAAACACTTACATGACAGCAACCTGGACGAACAACGGAATCTCCTGGACAGCAACTGACGCAAGAGTTGACCAGACCATCAACAACAAAGCCATTACCATCAGAAATGGTAACTTAACAAGTTCAACCCTTTCAAGCGGAATTCAGAATTTAACTTTAACCACACAGTTGAAATTCTCTGGAACCGCTGGTAATATCAATGTTTTTGTAAACGATGTGAATGTAGGAACTATTCCTTACAGTAATGTGGCAACGACAACTACCCTTAACAATATAAATGTAAGCGGAAACGTTGTCATTAAGCTGACAAACTCTTCTACTACCAACAGAGTTGCTTTGGATGACCTTAGCTGGGCATGTTTCGGTACGTTAGCTACTGCTGAAAACCAAAAAGCTCAATCAGCATTTACCATCTACCCTAACCCGGTAAGAAATAATGAATTATTTGTAAAAGGAGACAACCTTGACAAAATTTCAAAAGCTGGTATCTATGATCTTTCAGGAAAATTAATTGAAACGATTGTTAATCCTTTCAGACATTCAAACAAAATCAGTCTTAAAGGCTTGGTAAAAGGAACTTACATTCTGAAAGCAGACCATTTCTCTACTAAATTTATCGTAGATTAATTATTAAAAAATATTTCAAATCAAAGGCCGGATTTATCCGGTCTTTTTTTTATTTTTGATGTATGGATTCCAATAAAAAATTAGGATTGATAGGAAGAAATATTTCCTATTCTTTTTCTAAAAAATTCTTCGAAAACAAGTTCCAAAAGCTCATGCTGCAGAATTTCTCCTACGATATTTTTGATCTGAATGAAATCAATGAAGTGGAAAATCTTTTTGCATCTCCGGAGCTGTTAGGATTTAATGTTACCATTCCTTACAAAGAAAAAATAATCGATTATCTTGATGAATTAAGTGATGAAGCTGAGAAAATAGGCGCTGTCAACTGTGTTCTTATTCAGGATGGTAAGAAGACCGGTTATAATACAGATGCTTTCGGGTTTGAAAAGACGCTTCTTTTACACAGAAAACCTTCACAGGACAAAGCTTTGATCTTAGGAAACGGAGGTGCGGCAAAAGCTGTCAAATATGCATTAGACAAACATAATATTCCTTCTGTGACCATTTCCAGAAGTACGGAAATCAATTTTGAAAACCTTGATCAGGAAACTGTTGCAGAGCATAAAATTATCATTCAGTGTACGCCGGTAGGTACTTTCCCGAATGTTAAAGACTGTCTGAACTTTCCTTTTGACGGGCTTTCTTCAGACCATCTGGTTATTGATCTGATTTACAACCCCAACTACACTCAATTCATCATCAATGCCTCTGAAAAAGGAGCAAAGACCGTGAATGGATATTATATGCTTGAACAGCAAGCAGAAAAAGCTTGGGAAATTTGGAATTTTCAAAAAAAATAACATAAATTAGTGCTTTAATTGGCCTTTCAGCTATATTTAAAGGATATTAACGCCACTCACATAAAAGATTTGCTATGACTACAGAAAACAATCTTTCTGAAAACGAAGAAAAGAAAAATCCTAACGAAGTATCTCAGGACACATCAGAAAACGCAGTTTCTCATGATGCAAACCAACATGAAGATGATGCAGCAGAACACCTGGAAGAACATGAAGAAGAAATTTCCCTTGCTGATGCTTTAAAGGAAATGGAAAAAATCATCAACACTCCCAATGCTGGTGAGAATTTCAAAAGATTCAACCAACTGAAGGAAAAAGCAAGTCATTACATCCATGATGAAGTGGAGGATAAAAAACATGAATATGTAGAAGCCGGAAATCCTGTTGAAAACTTCAGCTATGAACACCCTTCTCAAACTAAGTATTCTGCATTGGTCAATATCTTCAGAGAAAAACATGAAGACTTCCAGAAAGGACAGGAAGAAGAGCAAAAGAAAAATCTTGACCATCGCCAAAGTATTATCGAAAGACTTAAAAACCTTTATACCAACTCTGAACCCGGAATCAATCTTTTCAAATCCATCCGTGAGATTAAAGAAGACTGGTCAAAAGCCGGACAGGTTGCAAAATCTGAATTCAAAATTCTTAACAATAACTATTTCCACCACCTGAATCAGTTTTATCAGATGCTGGATCTGAACAAAGAGTTTTTGGAACAGGAATACAGCCACAACCTGGAAAAAAGAGAGCATATTATAGCCAGAGCTAAAGAACTGGAAAACGAACCGGTAATTCAAAAAGCTTTAAATGAGCTTCAGTACCTTCATAAATTATGGAAAGAAGAAGCTGAACCCGTAGCAGAAGAATTTCGTGAAAAAACATGGGAAGAATTCAAAGAAATTTCCAATAAGATTCACGAAAGAAAATCTGAACTTTCTGCTTCTATCGAAAAAGAACAGGCCGTTAACCTTGAAAGGAAGAACGAGATCATTGCTGAAATCAAGAAACTTTCTGAACCTTCAGAAACGCCTAACCACAACTACTGGCAGAATTCCATCAAAAGAGTGGAAGATCTGCGCTCTGACTTTTTAAAAACAGGAAGTGTTCCAAGAAAACTTTCCAACCAAAACTGGAATGATTTCAAAACGACACTAAGAGGTTTTAATACAACGAAAAACAACTACTACAAATCGTTGAAAGGCTCTCAGCAAGCTAATCTTGAAGAAAAATTAAAACTGATCCAGACTGCACAGGATAATATGAATAATGAGGAATGGGATATTGCTGTTCCGTTATTCAAAAAGCTTCAGGAAGACTGGAAAAAAATTGGTCACGTTCCTAAGAGTATGACCAATAAAATCTGGGATGAGTTCCGTGATGCCTGTAATGCATTCTTCAACAACTACAGAGAGAAAAGCAATACCTCTACTGACAACTGGAAGGAGAACTACAAGAACAAAAAAGCCCTTCTGGATGAACTTAAAGAAGTTTCCAATGAAGAAGGCAGCATAGAAAAAATTGAACAGATCAAAACTTCATGGAATAATATTGGAAAAGTTCCTAGAGATAAAATTTCAATCAACTCTGAATTCAACAAAACATTAAGAGAGAAATTGAAAATAAACAAAATCAACGAACTTGAACTGAAAGAAGAAGGCTTATCTGAAAATCAGCTTACCGACAAAGCGAGAAAGATCAAAAATCAAATCTCGGATCTTGAGGCAGAAATCGTAAAACTGGAAAACAACCTTTCTTTCTTCAATAAACCGTCAAGAGAGAATCCTCTATTAAAAGACACATACAACACGATTGATGAGAAAAAAGCTCATCTTGAAACATTAAAACAAAATCTCCACAGCATCATCAGCGGAGAATAACAGATAACAAAATAAATAAAGGCGGAGCAAAGCAATTTGTCTTCGCTTTTTCTTTTTATACTATGAACAACGACGAATTTTATATCAAAAGATGCATCGAGCTGGCTCAGAAGGCACTTGGCAACACGTATCCTAATCCACTTGTGGGAAGTGTGATTGTACATAACGGAGAAATCATTGGCGAGGGTTATCATCATAAAGCCGGAGAAAACCATGCTGAAATCAATGCTATCAATTCGGTCAGAAATAAAGATCTTATTCCGGAATCAACGATCTATGTATCTCTGGAACCTTGTGCTCATTATGGAAAAACGCCTCCTTGTGCTTTAAAGATTAAAGAATTAGGATTTAAAAAGGTGGTGATTGGAGCAATGGATTCCCATGATAAAGTGAATGGTAAAGGAAAAAAAATCATTCAGGATGCAGGAATTGAAGCCGTTTCCGGAATCCTGGAAAAAGAGTGCATTGAACTTAACAAAAGATTTTTCACTTATCACGAAAAGAAAAGACCTTATATCATTCTAAAGTGGGCAGAATCCGGTGATGGATTTTTGGATAAGGATTTTAAACCAACTGCTGTTTCCAACACCTTGGTGAATCAGTTTGTTCATCAGTTGAGAGCTGACGAGCATGCCATTCTGGTAGGAACTCAAACCGCTTTGCATGACAACCCAAGTCTCACTGTAAGAAATACAGAAGGCGTAAATCCTGTCAGAATTCTGATTGATTTTGATTTAAAAGTTCCAGCCCATTTCAATATTTACAACAATGAAGCAAGAACATTGGTTTTAAATTCTACAAAAGAGTCTACTGAAGGACATATTCAATTCATCAAAATCAATAAGGATAATTTTCTTCAGGAATTGATGGAAGCCTTATACAAAGAACAGATACAATCTGTTATTATTGAAGGAGGCCGTTTTACGCTGCAGCAGTTTATTAATGCTGATCTTTGGGACGAAGCCATTGTTATTAAGAATGAAAATCTGAAACTGGAAAACGGAACAAAAGCCCCGGAATTCAATCATTCAAACGCTAAAACTGAAAATTTCAGAGACAATACAATCTCTTTTTTCAAAGCAAAATAAAACCTTTTTATCACCGTTAAATGAAATAATTTATTTACATTAGTTACACAAAAAAAATTACTATGAAAAATGTAAAGAAAGTTTCACGACAGAATCTAAAAAAAATAAACGGAGGAAATGCTCCTGAATGCTGTTCATTTTATCCACCTTCATTGCAGCATTGCTGTGCTACTCCATCCAGTATGAGTTGCCCACCACCTTGGGCAGACGGAACATTCTCATGCTAATCCAATAGTATTCAATAAAAAATAATACTATGAAAGATTTGAAAAAAATATCAAGATCCGGCCTAAAAGCAATCCAGGGAGGAGTCTTTGTAAACTGTACTCTACCGAATGGACAGCCTACGAGATGCAGAGATAAATGCCCTACAGATTTTTGTGGCCCTACAAGCTATTTATGCTTGATTCCTGAGGATTTATGTACTTAAAAAGTTTAAAAATCTTAGATAACAAAATATAAGCCGTCAAAATTGACGGCTTAATTTATGATAATGATGGAAGTTACTACAGCATTTAATACTTTTGCATAAACAAAGCAGGAACTCTAATGACGTTTGAATACAAAACCATAGAAAAACCCATAGAAAATACCCTTTTAAAAGAAAAAGGAAGCAAATTTATCGGATTTGCTTATCCGGTGACCAATGAAAAGGAATTAAAGGGTGCACTGGAAAAAATAAGGGAAGAACATCCGAAAGCTACCCATCACTGTTATGCTTTCAGAATGGGATTAAATGGTGAGAATTATCGTGCCAATGATGATGGTGAGCCTTCCGGAAGTGCCGGGTTACCTATTTACAACCAGCTATTAGCGAATGAAATCACCAACATACTGGTGATTGTAGTCCGTTATTACGGAGGAACCAAACTGGGAGTTTCAGGACTGGTAAAAGCCTATAAAGAATCTGCGAAGATTACGTTGGAAGAAGCTCATATCATTACCAGAGAACTGGAAACAGAAGTTGAAATCCAGTTTAATTTCAATCAGCAGAATACAATTTTCACATTGCTTTCTAGATTTGATGCTAAAGTTTTGAATTTTGATGCTAATGAAAACTGTATTCTTACCGCATCATTAAAACTGGCACAAAAAGAAAGCATCTCAGAAAAACTTTCCGAGATGCAATATGTTTCATTTGAATTTAATGATTAATCCCTTCTTCCACCAAGAAGCAAAGATGCCCAGTAAAGAAGCTGTGCCAGAGAACCTAAGGCAGCTACCACGTAAGTTCTTGCAGCCCATTTCAAACTGTCCTGTACTCCTACAAATTCTTCTGCAGTTACAGTGCCTGTATCTTTAAGCCATTTCATAGCTCTGTTACTCGCGTCATATTCCACCGGAAGTGTTACAAAAGCAAAAAGCGTTGTCATTGCGAACATAGCGACTCCAATCGCAAGAACAGTTGTATTTCCATTCGGATTTTCAATCGTTCTTGATGCAGCCATTACTGCGATACCCGCAATAAGAACAAACTGCATCAGATTGGAACTTATATTCACAATAGGAACCAGTTTTGAACGTAAATTCAACATAGAATACCCTACTGCATGTTGTACTGCATGTCCGCATTCGTGAGCTGCTACTGCCGCCGATGCTGCGTTTCTCTGCATATAAACTCCTTCTGAAAGGTTAACTGTTTTATCTGCCGGATTATAGTGGTCCGTCAACTGCCCGGGTACTGATATGACCTGAACATCATTTATTCCGTTATCTCTCAACATTTTTTCCGCTACTTCTTTCCCCGAAAGTCCATTTCGAAGGTGTACATTGGAATAATATTCAAATTTCGATTTCAATCTGGACGAAACCCACCAGCTCACCAACATTGAAATACCAATAATGATATAATAACCCACCATTTTATATAAATTTTGTGTTTAATTTTACCCATAATCATATAAAAACTGTGCCAAAGTATAAGATATTATTATTTATATTTGTCCTCTAATTCATCCCCAAAAACATGTCTACAATTTCAATTATTGAAGTAAAAACAGCTGACCAGCTCAAACAATTCGTAAGGTTTCCTATGGATCTGTACAAAAATAATCCGTACTATGTTCCATCTTTTATTAAAGACGAAATGAAAATCTGGGATAAAAAAGAAAATCCAGCCCTGCAATATTCAGAATCCAGACAATTTTTGGCCTTAAAAGATAACAAAGTTGTAGGCAGAATTGCCGTGATTATTAATCATAAAGAGGAAAAGGAATTAGGTATTAAAAAGGTACGATTCGGCTGGATAGATTTTATTGATGATGCTGAAGTTTCAAAAGCTTTGATACAAACTGCTACCGACTACGCCAGGGAACATAATATCAACATGATAGAAGGTCCAATGGGATTCACCAATCTTGACAAAGCAGGGATGCTAACCATGGGATTTGATAAACTGGCGACAATGATTGGAATTTATAATCACGCATACTATCCAAAACACCTGGAAAATCTTGGACTAACCAAAGAAAAAGAATGGGTAGAGTATGAAATGAATTTCCCAAAAGTACTTCCCGAAAAAGTAGAAAAATTCAGTGGATTAATTGCTCAGAAATATAAACTGAAGGTTCTTAATTTCAAGTCAAAGGAAGAAATTCTTCCTTATGTAGAGCCTATGTTTAAGCTTTTAGATGAAACATACAAACATCTTTCCACTTACACTCCTATTTCGGATGAACAAATCAAAACATACAGAGAAAAATATTTCCCTTTCATCAATAAAAATTATGTAATCTGCGTGGTAGATGAAAATCAGCAGCTGGTTTCATTTGCTATCACAATGCCTTCATATTCCAAGGCACTACAAAAATCAAAAGGAAAATTATTTCCATTCGGATGGTGGCATTTTTTACAAGCCGGAAAAAAGAATGACCGTGCCAATTTCTATCTTATCGGAATTCATCCGGAATACCAGAGACGTGGGGTAACCGCTATTATTTTCAAGGAAATTTTTGTACGATTTACAAGCATGGGAATTGATTTTGCTGAGACCAATCCTGAACTGGAAGAAAATAAAAGTGTGCAGGTTCTTTGGCAGGATTATAACCCTGTCAACCATAAACGAAGAAGAACCTACTCAATGGAAGTGAATAAGTAGTGTACATTTCTACAATGTAGAAGCAGTCTCACAACCTTAAACTCTAAACCCTGAACTTTATGAAACCACAACTCATTATTTTCGCTATTTTAATTGTAGGATTTATCAGTTACAACTTCTTTTTCCAGTCACCGGATGACAAAACAAATACGGTGATTAATATTCTTTTTGCCAGTATTCTTTTTGGATACATTTCCTTTATGGCCTATACTCTTTTGAAAAAAATGAAAAAATAAGATCTAAAATCAACGTCAATAAGTCCTTTACCACCCTATTTTCATCCTGAATTGCGTACATTCAAAATATCCAAACTGCATGTAGTGAATGCAATTTTTCCAGAGTCACTACAAAAAAAGGGGAAAAACACAACAAAAAAATAGTCCCAAAAAGCTAATTTTTATTGATTCTAAATTACCGATTTAACTCATTTTCATCCGACTTTTAAGCTGATAAATTTCATGCTTTCTTGTTTATTCGCTAAATTTGCAAATTGAGATAATAATGCAAAAATGAATTTACCTGAAAGTTATATTCCAATCCTTATCCAGGCTGGTGTAGCAGTAGGATTTGTAGCTGTTTCTTTGCTTGGGGCACATTTCTTGGGTCCACAACAGAAAAAAGGAGACTCTGTAAAAAACCAAAGCTGGGAATGTGGAGTTCCTGTAGAAGGAAATGCAAGAACGCCGTTTTCTATCAAGTACTTCTTGACTGCGGTATTGTTCGTACTATTCGATATCGAAATCGTATTCTTTTATCCTTACGCTGTAAACTTCAGAGAATTCGGTATGGAAGGATTCCTTGCTGTACTTACATTCGTTGCCATCTTCTTCATGGCGTTTTTCTATGTTTGGAAACGCGGTGCACTGGATTGGGATAAATAAATTTTAACATTAAAAGATTGATTTTATTTAAGTAATTTAAAGATTGTAAAGGTCTTGTTTTCATCTTTAAATATTTTAATCTTTAAATATTTACTAAAAATGTCAGATAAAAAACCAGTAATAAGAACAGATGCACCTGCTCCCGAAGGATATGAAGGAGAAGGGTTTTTCGCAACAAAACTGAGCAGTGTAATCGGGATGGCAAGAAAGTTTTCACTTTGGCCATTACCATTTGCTACCTCTTGTTGTGGTATTGAGTTTATGGCTACCCTGAACCCAACATATGATGCTTCAAGATTTGGTATGGAAAGAAACTCTTTCTCTCCAAGACAAGCAGATATGCTGATGGTTTGCGGAACTATATCAAAGAAATTAGGACCAGTCCTGAAAGAAGTTTACACTCAGATGGCTGAACCGAAATGGGTAGTAGCAGTGGGAGCATGTGCTTCCAGCGGTGGTATTTTTGATACCTACTCTGTACTTCAGGGAATTGATAAAATTATTCCGGTAGACGTATATGTTCCTGGATGTCCTCCAAGACCTGAGCAGATCATTGAAGGAGTAATGCAGGTACAAGCTCTTGCAGAAAGCGAAAGCATCAGAAGAAGAGACATGCCTGAATATCAGAAGTTATTAGATTCTTACAACATAAGCAACTAAACGGAAATGACAAACGAATTTGTATTAGAAGCAATCACAAGAGAATTTCCGGAATCTGTTATTTCAAGCTCAGAACCTTACGGAATGCTGACGATTGAGGTGAAGAAAGAAGATATCAAGAAGATCATTCACTATCTTAAAGATTCATCACTGGAATTTAATTTCCTGACGGATATCTGTGGTATTCATTATCCTGAATTCCCTGAGAAGGAAATTGGTGTTGTATACCATTTGCATAATATGATGGCCAATTTCAGATTACGTCTGAAAATCTTTATGTCCAGAGAAAATATTGAAGTAGACTCTCTTGTAGAGTTGTATGCAGGAGCTAACTGGATGGAAAGAGAAACGTATGATTTCTATGGGATTAAATTTAAAGGACATCCGGATCTGAGACCTATTTTGAATATGGAAGATCTTGGATACCACCCAATGTTGAAAGAATATCGCCTTGAAGACGGTACAAGAACCGACAAGAACGATAGCATGTTCGGAAGATAAAAAATAAAATATAAATGATAAATGATGATAGATAAATGATTATCGATTATCAACTATCAATTATCAATTATAATACTTATGAAAGATAACTCATTATCTAATATACTAAACCAGTACGAGAGTAAGGAACAGATTGACGGACAATTATATACCCTGAATCTGGGACCTACCCACCCTGCTACTCACGGGATTTTCCAGAATATCTTAACGATGGACGGAGAAAGAATCCTTCACGCAGAGCAAACCGTAGGATATATCCACAGAGCATTTGAGAAAATTTCTGAAAGAAGAAACTATTCTCAGATCACTACCCTTACAGACCGTATGAATTACTGTTCTGCACCTATCAATAACTTAGGTTGGCACATGACAGTAGAGAAACTGATTGGCGTTAAAGTTCCAAAACGTGTAGACTATATGCGTGTTATCTTGATGGAGCTGGCAAGAATCGGTGACCACCTGATCTGTAACGGGGTAACCGGAATGGACTCAGGAGCAATTACAGGTCTTACGTATATGTTCATCGAAAGAGAACGTATTTATGATATGTATGAGCAGATCTGCGGAGCCAGAATGACAACCAATATGGGAAGAATCGGAGGATTTGAAAGAGATTTCACCCCTAAGTTTCATGAGTTATTAAAGGACTTCTTAAAAACTTTCCCGGCAAGATTCAAAGAATTCTGTACGCTATTAGAAAGAAACAGAATTTTCATGGACAGAACCATCGGTACAGGAGCTATTTCTGCCGAGAGAGCATTAAGCTACGGGTTCACAGGTCCGAACTTACGTGCAGCAGGAGTAGATTATGATGTAAGAGTTGCACAGCCTTATTCTTCTTATGAAGATTTCGATTTCATCATTCCAGTAGGAACTTCTGGTGACACTTACGACCGTTTCATGGTTCGTCAACAGGAAATCTGGGAATCTCTAAAAATTATCAATCAAGCATACGACAATCTTCCAGAAGGACCATTCCACGCGGATGTTCCTGATTTCTATCTACCTGAAAAGGCAGATGTTTATCAGAAAATGGAAGCATTAATTTACCATTTCAAAATCGTAATGGGAGAAACGGATGTTCCTAAAGGAGAAGTTTATCATGCTGTAGAAGGTGGAAACGGAGAATTAGGATTCTATCTTGTGAGTGACGGAGGAAGAAGTCCTTACAGACTTCACTTCAGAAGACCATGCTTCATCTACTATCAGGCATATCCTGAAATGATTACAGGTTCTGTAATTTCAGATGCCATTGTAACGATGTGTAGTATGAATATTATTGCGGGAGAATTAGACGCATAACAATTGTAAAAAGTACAATGTAGGATGTACAATGTACTTGAAAATATAAATAGTTAATAAATACTTTGTACTTTGTACAATGTACATTTTACAACAAAATAAAATGAGCGAAACAATAGCTTTTAAACCGGAAAGTTTAGCACAGGTACACAAAATTATCGCAAGATACCCTGAAGGAAGACAGAAATCTGCTCTTCTTCCTGTACTTCACCTGGCACAGAAAGAATTCGGAGGATGGTTAGATGTTCCTGTGATGGATTATGTTGCCGGACTATTAAGTATCCAACCGATCGAAGTATATGAAGTGGCTACTTTCTATACCATGTTTAATATGAAGCCGGTTGGTAAATATGTTTTGGAAGTTTGCAGAACAGGACCTTGTATGGTTTGTGGAAGCGAAAAAATCCTGGATCATATCAGAACCAAACTGAACATTAAGGATGGAGAAACTACTGAAGATGGTATGTTCACATTAAAGCCAGCTGAATGTCTTGGAGCATGTGGATATGCACCAATGCTACAGTTAGGAAAATTCTTTCATGAAAATTTAACGATAGAAAAAGTAGATGAAATCCTTGATCTTTGCAGACAGGGACAAGTTGCTTTAGACTAATAGAAATTTTAAATTCTAAATTTTAGATTTTAAATTATTCACTTAACGTTTAATCATAATTAATGCAAGAAGCCAAAAGCCTATTGCAATAAGCAAATAACAATGAGTAAAAAACTTTTACTTAAAGACGCACATATAGAAGGTATTCGCTACTTTGAAACATACCGTAAACAGGGAGGTTACACCGCAGCTGAAAAAGCCTTGAAGATGACTCCTGACGAAATTCTTGAAGAAGTAAAAGCTTCAGGATTAAGAGGTCGTGGTGGAGCTGGATTCCCAACAGGAATGAAATGGAGCTTTTTGGCAAAGCCAGAAGGCGTTCCAAGACACCTTGTTGTTAATGCAGATGAGTCTGAGCCTGGAACATTCAAGGACAGATATCTGATGGAGTTCCTTCCTCATTTATTGATTGAAGGAATGCTAATTTCTTCTTACTGTTTAGGTTCCAATACTTCTTATATCTACATCCGTGGAGAATATTCATGGATTCCGGATATCCTTGAAGAAGCTATTGAAGAAGCCAAAGCAGCAGGATTTTTAGGTAAAAATATTTTAGGAACAGGTTTCGACTGTGAAATCTATGTACAGAGAGGTGGTGGAGCATACATCTGCGGTGAGGAAACTGCATTGCTTGAATCCCTTGAAGGAAAAAGAGGTAACCCGAGATTAAAACCGCCATTCCCGGCTGTAAAAGGTCTTTGGGAGAGACCAACCGTAGTAAACAACGTTGAGTCTATTGCTGCAATTGTTCCGATCATTGATATTACAGGTGCTGAGTATGCTAAAATTGGAGTTGGAAGATCTACAGGAACGAAATTAATTTCGGCTTGTGGAAATATCAACAAACCAGGAGTATACGAAATCGACATGACCATCACGGTAGAAGAATTCATTTACTCTGATGAATATTGCGGTGGTATTAAAGACGGTAAAAAATTAAAGGCTTGTATCCCCGGAGGAAGTTCTGTTCCGATCGTTCCCGCTAACTTATTGCTGAGAACAGTGAACGGAGAGCCAAGATATATGAACTATGAATCATTGGCAGATGGTGGTTTTGCTACCGGTACCATGATGGGTTCAGGAGGTTTCATCGTTTTGGATGAAGACCAGTGTATTGTAGATCACACGATGACTTTAGCGAGATTCTACAATCACGAAAGCTGTGGACAATGTACTCCTTGCCGTGAAGGAACGGGATGGATGTACAAGATTTTAAAGAAAATCGAGAAAGGAGAAGGAAAAATGGAAGATATCGATCTGCTTTGGGATATCCAGAGAAAAATCGAAGGAAATACGATTTGTCCGTTGGGTGATGCAGCAGCTTGGCCGGTTGCAGCAGCAATCCGTCACTTCAGAGATGAATTTGAGTGGCATGTGAAAAACCCTGAATTGTCTCAGACACAAAATTATGGATTGGCACATTATGCAGATCCTATCCCGGCCGTTGAAAAGAATGCGTAGGTAAGATGAAAAAATTATTGGTTGTCGGCTTAATGATGTCGAATCTTGTATTTGCACAGAACAAGAAGAGTGATACTGCAAATTATAACAGATCCGTAGAAGAGGATTTGTCATATTTAGTGAGTGAGAAAGAGCAGATTAAAGCTGAGAAAAAGGAAAAACCTCTACCATTAAGCAAAAAGGGTCAGGTTTTCGTATTTTATGGATGGAACAGAGCCGCTTATAGTAATTCTGACATTCATTTTACCGGAAACGGATACGATTTTCAATTGAATAACGTAACCGCACAAGACAGACCTACAAAATTCGGAATTGTCTATTTTGATCCAAGCTGGTTTACTGTAACACAGTATAATTTCAGAATAGGATATTTCATTAAAGACAATTTAGCATTGGTATTAGGGATAGACCATATGAAATATGTAATGGATCAGAACCAGACTGTTGGTTTCAAAGGACATATTTCAGATCCTGAATATGCAGCAATGGTTCAAAACGGGCAGGTGAATCTTGCAGATGAGAAGTTCCTTACTTTCGAACATACTGATGGACTTAATTATGAAAACTTAGGTCTTGAGAAATACAAAAATCTTGTTCATAAGAAAAATATAGATTTAGTATGGTCTTATGGAGCCGGAATCGGATTTATGTTTCCGAAAAGTAATGTAAAGCTTTTTGGTAATGAAAGAAGTGACCGTTTTCACGTTGCAGGTATGGGAACTGATATCAGATCTAGTCTTAACTTGGTATTCTGGAAAAACTGGATGCTGAGATTAGAAGGAAAAGCCGGTTATATTAATATGTGGGATATTAAAACTACATTGAATAATAAACCAGACAAAGCACGTCAGGATTTTGTTTTCGGACAAATTCTGGGAGGAATTGGATATACATTTAATACAAAGAAATATAAATAACAAAGCCTATTGCTTAACGCATAAAGCTTAAAGCATATCATATGAGCGAAGAAGTTAAAAAATTCAAAATAACTATAGACGGACAAACTACCGAAGTGATGCCTGGGACTTCTATTCTGGAAGCTGCAAGACAAATCGGTGGTAAATCTGTACCTCCTGCAATGTGCTACTACAGCAAGCTGGAAACCAGTGGAGGAAGATGTAGAACTTGTCTGGTAGAAGTTTCTAAAGGATCTGAAGCAGACCCACGCCCTATGCCAAAATTAGTAGCAAGCTGCAGAACTAATGTAATGGACGGTATGGAAGTAAAAAATCTTACTTCTGAGAAAGCTCAGGAAGGAAGAAAAGCGGTTACCGAATTCCTATTGGTAAACCACCCGCTGGACTGCCCTATCTGCGACCAGGCAGGAGAATGTCATCTTCAGGACTTAGGATATGAGCATGGTGTGGAAAATACAAGAACAGAATTCGAAAGAAATACTTACGAAGCTGATGATCTTGGTCCGAACATCAAATTGAATATGAACCGTTGTATTCTTTGTGCAAGATGCGTATTAACAGCCAATCAGCTTACAGAAACAAGAGAACACGGTATTCTTTTCAGAGGAGATCACGCTGAAATTTCAACCTATCTAAATAAAGCGCTAGACAATGACTTCATCGGAAACGTTATCGACGTTTGCCCGGTAGGAGCATTAACAGACAGAACAGCTCGTTTTGCCAGCAGAGTATGGTTCACAAAACCTATGAATGCTACTTGTAAATGTGATAAATGTTCCGGAAAAGCTTTAGTATGGTTTAAAGGTGACGAAATTGTAAGAGTAACCGCAAGAAAAGACCAGTGGGGTGAAGTTGAAGAATTCATCTGTGATACATGTCGTTTTGAAAGAAAAGCATTATCAGACTGGAACATTGAAGGTCCTAGACATATCGACAGACATTCTGTAATTTCATTGAACCACTACGAAAAACCAAAGGATGAGCTAAGAGTTTTAGACAATCCGATGGCTAAAGAAATCAGTGAAAAAGACGAAAAATAATTTTAATAAGATTTCAGATTTCAGATATTAGATGACAGATTTTCTTCATTCTAATTTCTAACTTCTAATATCTAACATCTATAAAAATAAAAATGGATTTACTTACATTTAAACTTATACTTGTATTAGCACTTTTCCTGCTATCATTAACGATTGCAGCCTACTCTACCTGGGCAGAAAGAAAAGTAGCCTCTATCATGCAGGATAGAATTGGTCCCAACAGAGCCGGACCTTTCGGATTACTGCAGCCTCTTGCTGATGGTGGAAAATTCTTCTTTAAAGAGGACTTTACACCAGCCAATGCAGAAAGATTCCTTTTCGTATTAGGCCCAGCTTTGGTAATGTTTATTTCATTGATTACAGGAGCTGTTATTCCTTGGGGTAAAAGTTTAAATATTGCAGGTACTTCTTTTGATCTTCAGGTAGCGAACATTGATGTTGGTGTACTTTTCATCATAGGAATGGCTTCCATCGGGGTTTACGGAATTATGATCGGAGGTTGGGCTTCGAACAATAAATATTCATTACTAGGTGCTATCCGTGCTTCTTCTCAGATGATTTCTTACGAATTGGCAATGGGACTGGCACTTCTTTCTATCATTATGATGACAGGAAGTTTAGATTTGAAAGAAATTACTGAAAGCCAGACTACCGGAAAATTATGGGGCGTTATTCCTTGGGGTTCCGGAATGAACTGGAATATTTTCTACCAGCCGATTGCTTTCCTTGTTTTCTTTGTAGCCGCTTTAGCAGAAACCAACAGACACCCTTTCGATTTACCTGAGTGTGAATCTGAACTGGTAACAGGATACTCTACAGAATACTCTTCCATGAAGTTAGGTTTATATATGTTCGGAGAATATGTGAACATGTTTATTTCCAATGCTTTCATGGTAGTTCTTTTCTTCGGAGGATACAACTATCCTGGTATTGAATGGGTAACTCAGAACTGGGGTGAGAATACTGCAGGAATCTTAAGTATCGTAGCATTCTTAACGAAGACGGTAATCGGAATTCTAATCTTTATGTGGATCAGATGGACGCTTCCAAGATTCAGATACGACCAGTTAATGCACTTAGGATGGAAAACATTAATCCCAATGGCATTGGTAAACCTATTAATTACAGGAGCTGTAATTTTAGCATTTGCAAACTAAGAAAATTTGAAAATGAGCTGATTTGAAAATTTGATAATGAAATCAAAGTTTTATCTTTAGCCTGTCATATTTCAATCGTCAATATTAAATAATTAAGATAGCAGACAAGATTAGTCTAAAATCTGGTGTCTAACATCTAATATCTATAATTAAATGAAACTTACAAACAGATCAAAAGTTGTTTCCAATAAAGAAATGACCCTTGCTGAAAAAATCTACCTTCCTGCCATCTTTACAGGAATGGGGATTACATTTAAGCATGCTGTAAGAACCGTGATAAAGGGTGCTCCCGCAGTATATTCGTATCCGGAAGTACAGAAACCAAGAACTACCATCTGGAGAGGTCAGCACGTCTTGAAAAGAGACGAGGAAGGCAGAGAAAGATGTACTGCTTGCGGACTTTGTGCGGTAGCTTGTCCTGCAGAAGCCATTACGATGACGGCTGCTGAAAGAACTAAAGAGGAAAGAGGTCTTTACAGAGAAGAAAAATATGCTTCAGTATATGAAATCAATATGCTAAGATGTATTTTCTGTGGTATGTGTGAAGAAGCTTGTCCTAAATCTGCCATCTATCTTACGGATAGATTAGTGGATGTAGAAACGAATAGAGGTTCTTTCATTTACGGAAAAGATAAACTAGTTGAAAAAATAAATGAAAGGATTGATATCACGACAAGACAATCCGAGAAACAAAAAAATGCGGTAAAATAATGGATCAGTTTTTATTTTTCTTGGTGGCGTTTTTAGCAGTGGCAAGTGCAGTTTACTTTGTATTTGCAAGAAATCCTCTCTATGCTATTTTGTCATTAATTGTTACAATGTTTTCAATTGCAGGAATGTACATTCTTTTAAATGCACAGTTCCTGGCAATTATCCAGATTATAGTGTACGCAGGTGCCATCATGGTACTTTTCCTTTACATCCTGATGATGCTTAACCTTAATAAAGGAGACGAAAGTAAGAAGAACAATACTTTAAAATTTGTTGGAGTTTTTACAGCATGTCTTTTATTAATTGGAGTTTTAGGAGTATTCAGAGGAGTACAAGACAAACACATTGTTGTTGAAAATGTAGACAGAGGTATTGGTCTTACGAAAAATCTGGGTAGACTTTTGTTTAATGAATATGTTTTACCGTTTGAGCTTGCTTCCATCCTAATTCTGGCAGGTATTGTAGGCGCGGTATTAATCGGTAAAAAAGATTTATAAAATTATGGGAGAAGTAAATACATTTATACAAAGCATCCCTTTGGACTACTTTATCATTCTTTCATCAGTATTGTTCTGTTTGGGAGTAATGGGAGTATTGCTTAGAAAAAATGCTATTGTGATTCTGGGCTGTGTAGAGCTTATGCTGAATTCTGTAAACCTTTTATTGGCAGCTTTTTCAGCATATAAAGGCAACGGCGACGGACAACTTTTAGTTTTCTTCATTATGGTGGTAGCTGCTGCTGAAGTAGCAGTAGGTTTGGCAATTATTGCTATGCTATATAGAAACACCCGTTCTGTTGATGTGAGTATATTTAATAAATTAAGAGGATAAGAATGGAGAATCTAGTATATGCAATAGTACTTTTACCACTTTTAGGGTTTCTTATTAACGGGTTATTCGGAAAAAATCTTCCAAAAATATTGGTAGGATCTTTGGCTACTTTGATGGTTTTTGGATCTTTCTGTATTGCAGTAAGTATTTTCATGAATTTCAATTCTGAAAGCCAGCCTGTTATTGTAAAAGCTTTTGAATGGTTTAGAGTAAATGGAGTTCAAATCAATTTTGGATTCCAGATTGATCAGCTTTCTTTAATGATGGTAATGATCATTACGGGTATCGGTTCACTGATCCACTTATACTCTATCGGATATATGAGTCATGATAAAGGGTTCTACAAGTTCTTTACTTATCTGAATCTTTTCATCTTCTCCATGTTACTGTTGGTAATGGGAAGCAACTACCTGATCCTGTTCATCGGATGGGAAGGTGTAGGTCTTTGTTCTTACCTGTTGATCGGATTCTGGTACACTAACGAAGAATACGGTAAAGCAGCAAGAAAAGCTTTCATCATGAACAGAATTGGTGACCTTGCGTTATTGATCGGTATCTTCATGATCGCTTCACAGACCAATGCTGTAGATTATCTTTCTGTAGCAGAAAACGCTTCAAAATTTGAATTAGACGGAACAGTGATTATCTTTATCACAGCGAGTTTATTCATCGGTGCTACCGGTAAATCTGCTCAGGTTCCATTATATACATGGTTACCGGATGCGATGGCCGGACCTACTCCTGTATCAGCGTTGATCCACGCGGCAACGATGGTAACAGCAGGGATCTATTTGGTAGTAAGATCAAACTTCTTATTTACTTTGGCACCTACTGTACAGGGAGGAATTTTATTCATCGGATTCTTAACAGCTGCTTTGGCAGGATTCTATGCACTACGTCAGAACGACATCAAAAAAGTATTGGCATACTCTACCGTTTCACAGCTTGGATTTATGTTCATCGCTTTAGGTCTTGGAGCCTATACAACAGCAATGTTCCACGTAATGACGCACGCATTCTTTAAGGCTTTGTTATTCCTGGGTGCAGGTTCTGTAATCCACGCAATGAGCAACGAACAGGATATGCGTTTCATGGGAGGTCTTAAAAAATATATTCCTCTTACACACGCTACATTCCTTATCGGAACATTAGCCATCTCAGGTTTCCCTTTACTATCAGGGATGATCTCTAAAGACGAAATTTTAGTAGCAGCTTTCGCTAAAAACCCTGTTTACTGGGTAATCTTATTTGCATTAGCGGCAATGACTGCAACCTATATGTTCAGACTGTACTATTTGACATTCCACGGAGAATTCAGAGGTACTGAAGAACAAAAACACCACTTACATGAAAGCCCGTCTAATATGACATTACCATTGATCGTATTGGCTATTCTTTCTGTAATCGGAGGTTTCATCAACCTGCCACACTTCATCGGTCACGGGCACTATGCTAAACTGATGGAATGGTTAAAGCCGGTTCTTACAGAACAAAGCTTCAGCCAGATGGAAGCTACTCTTTCAGGAGTACCTTTTAATACTGAAATGATCTTATTAGCAGCTACAGTGCTTATGTTCTTCTCTGTATGGTTCATCGTTAGAAATACTTATGTAAGTAAGAAAAAGATGGCTGTTGCAGAGGAAAACTACACCGGATGGGAAAAGCTTTCTGCTAAGAAATTATACGTTGACGAACTTTACAACGCATTGATTGTAAAAACTGTTGAAGGATTAGGACGCGGAGGAAAAATGTTTGATAAGGGTATCTTAGACCGTTTTGTAAACTTTGTAGGTGATGGTGCTGAAGACAGCGGAAAAGCTATGAAGCGTGTACAGAACGGAAATGTAGAGACATATATCCTTATCATGTCTTTAGCGGTGGGAATTATATTAATTGTTAACTTTTTATTACAATAATAATGTCTTGTTTATTATTAACATTATTACTTTTACCTCTAGTAGGTTCGGGATTAGTTTTTGCCTGGAAGAATAATTCCAGCAAATATTTGGCGCTTGGAATTGCATTGGTACAAATGCTCCTTACGTTTTACATACTTTCGGATTTTGATTTTACTCCGACAGTAGACAGCGTATTGCAGCATGAGATCAATTATCCATGGTCACAATTTATGAAGAGCTCTCTTCACTTCGGTATCGATGGAATGAGCATGCTTCTTTTATTATTGACCAACATTCTGGCTCCAATCATTATTTTATCATCTTTCAACGAAAGTGTAAACTACAGAAATACATTCTACGGATTGATTCTGTTAATGCAGTTCGGTCTTGTAGGAGTGTTTACTTCTTTAGACGGATTGTTATTCTACATTTTCTGGGAAGTAACTTTGATTCCAATTTGGTTCATTGCCGGACTTTGGGGACAAGAGAATAAAAGGTTTGAATTCACTACGAAATTCTTCGTATATACATTCGTTGGATCGTTATTTATGTTAGCCGGATTGATCTATGTGTACAACCACTCAGCATCATTCGCTTTAACAGATTTATACAATGCACAACTGAATGAAGTACAGCAGACGGTGGTATTCTGGTTTATTTTCTTTGCTTTTGCAGTGAAATTACCGGTATTCCCTTTCCATACATGGCAGCCTGATACCTATACCTACTCTCCTACTCAGGGATCGATGTTGTTATCAGGGATCATGCTTAAGATGGCAGTATATGGGGTAATGCGTTACTTACTTCCAATCACTCCGCTTCCGATAGCAGGGATTTCAGGACAGATCGTAATTATTCTTGCTATTGTAGGAATTGTTCACGGTGCTCTGATCGCTATTATACAGACGGATATGAAGAGAATCATTGCGTATTCATCTTTCTCTCACGTAGGATTGATGGTAGCAGGGATCTTCGCTTCTGCAGTAGTAACTCTTAGAGGAACTTTCAATGTGGAAGGAGCTGAAGGAGCATTGGTACAGACATTTGCCCACGGTATCAACGTAGTAGGATTATTCTACTGTTGTGATATTTTATACAAGAGATTTAAATCAAGAGACATCAGACAAATGGGTGGTTTAGCTAAAGTAGCTCCTAAGTTTGCTGTATTGTTCTTGATCATTATATTAGGTTCAATGGGAGTTCCATTAACGAATGGATTCATCGGGGAATTTATTTTGTTGAAATCAGTATATGATTTTAACGGAACAGCAGCAGTAATTGCTGGTCTTACGGTAATTCTTTGTGCGGTGTATTTATTGAGATTCTACGGAAAAGCAATGTTTGGAGAAGGAGATGAAGCAGTTTTAAGTACAGCAAAAGATTTATCAGGGGTAGAATTTTCTGTATTGGCAAGTTTAGCGGTTTTTGTGATTTTACTAGGTATTTTCCCACAACCGGTAATCGACATGGTGAGTAGTTCGGTGAAGTTTATCTACCAATCAATGGTAAGTTAATTTGATATTTTAAGAAATGAGTGTTTTAATTATTGTTTTCCTAACGGCAGTTATTGCGTTATTTTCAGGAGTTTTTGAACAAGGAAAATTCGCAAGATACATTGGGATTTTGGGATTAATCATCGCATTGTACGTAAGTTTTATGCCGGAATGTTCGTTTTTCGATCATTACAAGCATATGTATGAGTACAGTGACAATACTGCATTATTCACTAAAATATCAATCGTAACAACTTTATTGTTATTCTTTCTGGGAGGTTTTGCTTTCAGCAATCACAGAAGCCACCAGTCAGAATTATATGCATTGATGCTATTTGCATTATGTGGAGGGATCATCCTTTTCGGATATCAGAACTTAGTGACGATGTTCTTAGGCGTTGAAATCCTTTCTATTCCATTATATGTAATGGCAGGAGCTAACAAAACGGATCTTAGATCAAACGAAGCTTCTATTAAATATTTCCTTATGGGTGCATTCGCAACAGGTTTCTTACTGTTCGGGATTGCGTTCATCTATGGAAGTGCAGGAAGTTTTGATTTGTACAAGATTCATGACTTCGGAGTGGCAAATGCCGGGAATGTAATGTTCATCTTAGGAGTATTACTAATCCTTTGTGCATTGGCCTTCAAAGTAGCATTGGCGCCTTTCCATATGTGGAGCCCTGATGTATATGCAGGTTCTCCTTCATTAATCACCGCTTTCATGGCGAGTGTGGTAAAGATCTCAGGATTCTTTGCGCTGTTCAGATTGATGACTCTTGGTTTTGCCGGAGTTACTCACGAATGGATCAATGTTTTAGGAGTATTCTTAATCATTACTTTACTTTTGGCAAACGTTATGGGTCTTGCTCAGACGAATGCAAAAAGAATGTTGGCATACTCTTCAGTTTCCCACGCAGGATATATCGGATTGGTATTCTTCGGAATGACAAGCCTTTCTACCTATAACCTTGCCTTTTATTTATTTGCGTATTCTTTATCTACAGTAGGAGTTTTCATGTGCCTGATCTGGGTAGAGAAATTAAAAAGAGAAACCTCTTTTGGAGCATTCAAAGGATTGGCGAAAACTGAACCTTTATTAGCAACAGCAGCTACGATCTCTATGCTTTCAATGGCAGGAGTTCCGTTAACAGCTGGTTTCATGGGGAAATTTGCTTTATTCTCCCAGGCTATGAATGGTGCTGCTTTCTTAGTATTGGTAGCAGTATTGGGTTCTGCCCTATCTATCGCTTACTATTTAAGACTGATTATCGCAATGTTCTTCTTCAAAGAATCAACATTCAAGTCATCAGAAAAAGTAACACTTACCTACAACATCATTGCAGTAGTTGTTATTGCTTTGATTATCATCCTTGGGGTTTTCCCGGATCTGTTTGCAAGAATGTTCGGGTTGTAAAACGACCTTATTATAAATGATATTAAAACCTTCCATTTAACGGGAGGTTTTTTTGTTGATATAATAACTTTAAAATCTATTTATCACTTATCGTAGAATTACTACAGTTTATCTTTTCAAAATTTTATAGATTTACATTATTTGAAATAAAATTGATGATGAAAAAAGATTTTATCAAATATAAAGTAAAGCCAAGTGATAGCCTCAACTCTATTGCATTTCGTATGAATATGAACAAACACGACCTAAAAGAGTTTCATAATCAAAACTGTGGGAAGATGGATAAGTTGTGGTTTGACAGCCTGAGGGGAGTCGAGTTTATTTTGATACCTATAGCCTATATTTCAAAAGAAGAACATGAAGACCTATTACAAAAAAGACTTCCTTCAGTCCAGGATTTAGCTTCGTTTCACGCTGATGAATATAATATCAAAGAAAATATACAGCAATTCAATAAAAGTGAACTAACATTTAATTATAAAGTTAATATTGAAATAGAGCAGAAAGCAGACCAGGTTATTGCCACAACGAGACAAAAAGATGTCAAAAAAAATAACAGCACACCGGTTGACAAAATATCCTCACTTGCACTAGCTTGTATGGAAACAGTTTCTCCTATTCCCTTTATTATATCCCCTGATGGGAAAATATCTTTATTTGCTGATCATGAAACTTTAGTACAAAAATTTAAAGATAATCAAACAGCGATCGGAGATTTTTTTACAGGTGCGCCTTCAAAAGCCTATATTGATTTATTTTATGAAAATATCTCAAATGAAAAATATTTTCTAAAACAGATAAGCTCTACCTTATTAAATAAAATATTATTTCCCAATATGAATTGGTTTAGCAGAAAATCAAGGTGGGTAGAATGTTTCAAAATATACCACAATTCTTTTCCATTGAAATTTGATTTTAATGCCGAATATTTTCATGAAAATATAGAATATGTTGAAACAGTCATTAAAGGAATAATTGCAGAGAATTGCAGCCTTCAGGAATTAATAAAAGGATCTCGTTTTGAAAATGAAAAACAGGAAGAAAATATAAATGCCAGCATATATATACATTATTTCACGGATAAACTTACTAAACAATTAGTTGAAGTAAGTGCCTCAGTACTTATCTGTCATAGGAATGAATTATTTTATAAACACGATTTAAATATAAAAACACAAAAAACAAATGAAAATTTATATCACAAAGGACAATGATACTTTTGCCAATATTGCCCAAAAGTTCAATATAAAAGATGAAAACTATTTAAAAACTTTTCACAATCTTTCGTGCCCCCAAAATGATATTATACATGGAGAATTAAAGGCAGGGAAACAAATTTGTATTCCTGAAGACCTACAGTTTTTAACCAATGATAAAATCATCAGACCGAACGAAGATAACAATTCTGATGTGCAGAAAATCAATACTAAAACTCATCCTGATAATAATGAAAGTTCAAACGAAGATTCATCTGCGGGGGAGTTAGGCAATACTTCTTCAAAAAATCAAAAAGAGACTAAGAAGACTGAAGAGGAAAATAAGGGCACCAATGAACATGATGGAAAATATTTCGTTATTCAAAAAGGTATGTGCCAATGTAATCAGGGGTTCAAATTTCCAAGATTTAAAGTGACAAGTCATCAAAAACATTACTGGAATAATGCAGAAGATCAAGGTGATTATCTGGCTGTAACAGAAGATGATTTACAATTCGATCCAGCTGTACAACCTTTCGGTCAATGTAAACTCAAGCCGAGTTCTGGAGGATATCTACCTTGTATCTATGCTCCTGCAGGAAAATGGCAGAAAACCTATGAAAAAGTGAAGGTAATGGGGAAAAACTGTCTAACAGAAATTTCTGAATTGATGTGCACTACCGGCGGAAAAATTACGGTCCTGAAGCATGGGCAACAAAGCGGAATCAGCAAAACGCAGATTGCCAATGCTGATTCTCAGGAACAGCATATTTATAATCCCGTAGTGAACATTGATGAGCTGAAAGAAGAGATTGATAATGAAAATAGTTATGCACATTAAAATTATAAGGCAATGTCAAAAAAAGGTGTAGCAAAAATAACAGGCCCCACAAATCCGCAAATTGGTGTTCCGGCATCCTATTCAGTTACAGAATGGTATAAGGAAACTCCTGCCAGCCAACGAAATGGGAATAATGTCACTTGGGAACTCTTCAGAAAAAGAAATAATGGAAGTTATACTTCTACCAATATCAAAAAGAAAGGGGCAACGGCGACATTTACTTTTGAAGAAAAAGCTCTTGGACAGGAATTCTTTGTAGAGGGTTATCTAAATTCTCCTGAAAAAAAGGGCAATACCATTATTTACATAAAACCCAGGAAAGGAACACCTAAAATTATATCATTAACGCTCCTTGACAGCAATAAAAATAAGATTACAATAAAACCTAAATATGGTCAGACCATAGTTGCTGAAATAAAAACGCAGAATATGTTTAAAGAAAAGCTGCTTTTACAGGTTTGGGAACGAGACACAACAGCAGACACCGGACACAACAGAGACGAAAATACACTACTTTATGAAAAAGAAATTACAGTTAATGCTAATGGAGTAAATGATGAAAATATAGTCCTTACTGAATTGATGATGAAAAAAGCTCAGGGAAGTGGAATATCTTTTATGATAGATGGAGGAGAACATGAATACTATTTGGTAGTTAAACATAATAATATTTCCACTTTCAGCCCACAAACAGTTCAGGTCCTGAATCAGATCATTGCGGTAAAAGGAAATGGCATCAATCCTCCACCAGAAAACCCCGAGACCGCCACCAATGTGGGACAGGATCCTAATCAGCAAAATTCTGAAGGGAAATGTCCGAGGTGTGAAAAAGATTTTACGTGGGATGAAATAAAAGAAATATTTGGGGAAAGTGACAAAACTTTCAGAATGGATTGTGTTAATTGGATTAATAAATATAAATTAGATTTTGGAATAAATACGTGTGCAAAAAAAGCTCATTTTCTAGCTCAAATTGCAGCAGAAACCCATTTTAGAGAAAAAGAAATGGCAGAAGGAAATGTAAAATATATTCCAAGAAATATCCGTAGTGGTACTTTTGGGGATCGCGGTAAATTATTGGATAAAAGAGGACAGATTGAAGAATTCTGTAACGAAAGACCCGATCAAAAAAAGTTATTCAGTTTTTTATATGCAGCTGAAAACGGATTTGGTAACGGTAATGGAAATGAAGCCAGCGGAGATGGCTTTAACTTCCGGGGAAAAGGCTTGATTCAGTTAACGGGCAAAGGTAATTACAAATCTGCAATGGGCTTGATTAAAGAATATGTTCCCGCAAAAATCTACAACGAATTAATATCTTCGGAAAAAAGGATAAAGCATTTTGATAAATTTGAATTTGAAGAAAACAGAAAACAAAAAACTATAAAAGATGTAGATTTATTTGATTTTGTTACTTATTATGATATGCCCACAGAACCAAAATATGCTGTTCTCAGTGCATTAGCAGACTGGAAAGGTAAAGGGCTGAGTAATTCTGCTTTAATGGTTAATGATGTAAACAAAGTTATAGATATCAGAAGGAAGATCAATGTTGGTGTTAAAAACTTAAAAGTAGCTGAGGAATATTTTAAAAAAGCAATAATAACCTTACAACTTGATTCTTGCTCTCCTCCTTCAAAAAATAACAAACAAAATAAGCTGCAAACTTATGATGGAATCTATAAAGCAACTACAAAAAATGCTTACATTGACGTTATTGTACCTTCAAATAGAAAAAAAGAAGGGTTATTAGTGTTTTTTGATGATACAAAGGTTTTACACAAGTGCTATGTACTAGGGTTAGGAACAGGAGGTGAAGACAGATACACTAATGGTGGCTATGGTAATGTCCCCAATGGACTTTGGAATACAAAACTAGAATTGGATACTCCAAATACGGGTGTATCATTTGGTAACCACGGCGTCATTAGACTGAGCCCAGAAGCAGGAGATGCACTAAAAGCAAGTTCACGATCGGGTATTCTTCTTCATTGTGGACATACTATGGGAGATGGTAAAAAAGGATTAACCGATAATGGCCCTTTAATGGTTACACATGGATGTCTAAGAGTATACAATGCGGATATGCCTAAGATAACAAAAATATATTCAGAATTAACAGCAAAAGGGAAGAAAATTCAAATCTATATTGAAGAAGTTTCTCCTGAAAAAATAAAAGATATGTTTAGTTTTTATGGTACAGTTCCTGACCCTAAAGATGCAAATACTAACCGCAAAAATAAGAAAGATGATGCTCAATAAAAATAAGATATTAATACTGTTACTATCAATAAATATAGCCTGTAATGGGCAAAACGACAAAAATAATGATAAACAAACAATAATAAAATCGGAAATAATGGATGATAAAGAAATAGATTTATTCACAGAATACTTTGCCATAAAAAAATATTCCTCTCCTTCAGCCATTGATTTTGATACCAGAAATAAAACCTATTTAGGAATCAGTTCAAAAGATCTTGCCTCTAAAGGATATAGCGAAATTATTATTAATAACGAATATGCTGATTACATGATTAATAAAAATGATCGATTTATCAAGATTGGTCAAGATAATCTTCCTGATTTGGACCAATTAAAGGTCCAAATCAGGGAAAATAAAAAGCATCCTTATTTTGAAGAAGTATTAGCCTTAAACAAAATATTATACCATGATGATAAAAATGCTATAACTGATGCTACGAACTGGAAAAAAGATCTTGCCACAGATATTGTCATCCTGTTTGATTATGAGAAGGATGACCTGTTGATAAAAACAGCCGTCAAAAATATAACGTCAATAGAGGATCAGCCCAAATACTTTAATTGGAGTATTTTATTTTATAATGATAATAGTAGAAAAGAAACAATAAGAAAAGGGCTCATCTTAAAGTTATTTAATCATAATCCTGCCTTAATTTCCCAGCTTATAAGATTTATGATGAACAATAAAAGCCCTGTAAATCAATCAAAGACAGATGAAGCTTTAGCTTTTCTACTCCACACTCAGTTGAAGAAAAATGAAAATAATGACTGGAGCCAAAATGAAGGCTTTGGAATGGTATCTTATTGTTATGATAAAGACAAAGAGCTGATGAAGCGTTTTAAAAACAATGACTTTTATAATGATCCTTTGCTCAGAAATGCCACAGAAGCTTACAGTACATTTAATCAGGGGAAAACTTTAGAATCATATGCCGTTATTAATGACCCTGACGGGTATACTAATTTAAGAAAAGATAAAAATACCACTTCAGAAGTTTTACAAAAAATAAAATCTGGTGAAAAGGTAAAAGTTTTAGATCAAAGTGGAGATTGGTGGCTTGTGGAAACAAAGGATCGCAAACAAGGGTATGTACATAAAAGTAGAATAAAGAGCGAATGAATCGCTGTAAATATACTTGCAATAGTTATCATTTAGACAATTTCCTATTTTTATATTTTGAGATATAAAAATGATACATATATATAAAACCTTCCATTTAATGGGAGGTTTTTTTGTTGATATATTTACTTTAAAATTTATTTATCACTTATCGTAGAATCACTACAGTTTATCGTTTTAAAATTTTATAGATTTACATTAAAATCAAACAGTCAACAGGAAAATTATTTTAGATCAAAAATTACTAAGGAAATATTCTCATCAATATCTTGAAACCACCAACAATTTTTGAAAGGTTAGCTATCCAAAACTTTAAAAAAAGCAAATAAACTTTAATAAAAGTATTACAAATGAAAAAATGTATTTTAATATTTCTCCTATTCATTTCGCTGATTTATTGTTCTGATAAAGCACAACAAAATAAAGCTCCCTATAACCTGGTTGAAGAAGGTGATAACACTAAGTTCAATTATGATAATCTTTCACCAGATATTATCAATTACGGAGCTAAATCTTTAGAAAACTTCAATTATAAATTTCCTGATTCAGAATTATTTTCCAAAAGAATATCAGAAGTTTACGGGGTAAATATTGATGAATATACCAATAGGATTGTCTCCCTGAGAATGTCGGATTTTCCAGAAGTTGCTATAAAAAGTAAAGCATTTATATTAGTACAGAAGAGCGATTCTGATGCTAAATATTCTATCACGCCAGATATTTTATATCAGTATAATAAATTTATTATTTATAAAGATAAAACGGCGTTAAAAATCCTGAAAATGAGAGATCCTTATCTTACAAAAGATCTGGTTTTATATTATGGATATAATGAAGATAAAGATCTTGTAGATTTTGCTTTCAAAGATTTCGATTTTTCAAACATAACATCCTTCCATGAATTAATTTTCGGAAGAAAAAATAAAAATCAACAATTTGTACTTAGAAAAGGTATAGTGGATGATATTGAACAAATTGTTTATAAAGGCAAAACAAAGGAATTCCTCTCTGAAGCCAAAGAAGGAAACGGATATGATTCATTGGGAGAAATTCTCAATATGATGTATAAAAATCAGATCGATTATGCAGAGGGTGATAAAAGTATTGCTTTTTTATGTGAAAAATCACTAAATGTAGGTGATATTGGAGATGTTCAGAGCTTTATCAATAAAAACAAAGATTTTATTAAAAAGTTAGAACACAATAGCTATTATTGCAACGAAAGATTAAAAGTCTTTTGTGAAAACTTAGAAATATTCAATGGTTCGGACGACAATAAAGTAATTAGTGATCCTGATGGATATACCAATCTAAGAAAAGATAAAAATATCACTTCAGAAGTTTTACAAAAAAATAAAATCAGGTGAACAGGTAAAGCTTTTAGATCAAAATGGAGATTGGTGGCTTGTGGAAACAAAGGATGGCAAAAAAGGTTATATTCATAAAAGTAGAATAAAGAATGAGTAATACGTAATAAAATATATTTCGGTTAGTAACATTTAGACGATTTTTCCTTCTTTTTCGCCATTGTCCACATTTTTAACTATAAAAACTTTTCTATAGTCAATGGAAGTTTTTATTTTATTAAAACTGTATTACCATTTGAAAAAGCTCAGATATTTTTATAAAAAGAAACAGAGATTCACTAAATTCAATATTCTTTTTAATAATTTCACTATAAAACAAAAATAAAGTGATAGAAAAGGCTATTTTCAACAATTAATAACAAATTTATAAATAGTGATTTTTTCATAACTTTACTTTAAATTTCTCACCTCTTGGCTAATCTCTATAAAAAAGACTCTCCCTTTCAGGTTTATATATCATTCAAAAAATATTTGGATGTTCTGGAGCATATCCGATATAATGACAGATTGGAATACAGGGTGAACTATGCAGAGTCTTTAATTGAGAGTACCAGAAATTTTAAAGAGCTAAGAGAAGGGTTTCAGGACACTGCTCTTCTTGATAAATATGAGGACCTCATCAGACTGCTTCTTGCCGATCTTTTCCCCACTGGTCTCACCAGAAATGAAATAAAAGCAGCAAGTATTCCTCTTTCCAATATCACCTTCAACTATACCGAAAGGTTTAAAGATATTCTGAAAGATGCAGGGAAAGACTTCGAAATAGAACTTCGAAATATTTCAGATAATGAATTTTATGTTTTCTGCTGCTGCCTGATTCTTCAGAGCTACTTCAAAAAAGATATTAAAAGTACACTTCCGTTTTATTATGATATCCCCAACAAACAGGGAATCATGAAGCATTATAAAATTACAGTCAATTCAGATTTCACGGAAATTACACCTACAGAAGATGCCAAAATTCCATCTGATGATATTCTGGATATGTTGCTGGAAAATCTGGATGATTTTAAACTGTGGAAAAAATATTTCCCTTCGCAATCATGGATACTGAAAGGATTCACCATTATTTCACTGGTAGACTGTACCTCTGAGGTAGCCCTTTCCGATCTGAAATCAAGTATGATTGAGATTGATCCGGAAAATATGAATCCCAATGAAAATCTGACGGAAATTTTTAAATCCTATTTTGATGTCTCTGAGCTCAGTTTCGGCCTGATGACCTTTAACAAAAAGGAACAGAAACTGGATAAACTCCCGATTTATGAGAGTCTTCTCACCAATCATATCCTGGATTTCTGGATCAACGCTTTTGACGAAGATACCCGTAAGACGACTTTTAATAACTTAAATCATAATTCAAAACCTGTCGTTGTTTCCAATGTAAACAATCTGGATGAAAATGTAAAGCTGCTTCCCTCCTTTAGTATATTAAAGGATAATAATGTCAACAGCTTCATGGTAATTCCGATTATGAAAGACGGTGAGCTCCTTGCCATCATGGAGTTTACTTCTCCAATTGCAGGAAGTTTCAATGGTTTAAAGCTTAAAAAACTGGAGTTTTTCACCGATATGGTTCTTTTCTCTCTGAACAGATTCTACTTTGAAAAAAACTATCAGATAGAAGCCATTATCCAGCGTGAATATACAACCATCCACGACAGTGTGGTGTGGAAGTTCAGAAATGAAGCAGAAAAGTATTTTACAGCATCGCTCGGAAAGAAAATATATACTTTAAAGCAGATTGCCTTTAAAAATCTTACTCCTTTGTTTGGCGTTTCAGATATCCGTTCTTCTTCGGAAAAACGTTTTAATCTGATGCTGCAGGATCTCAATCAGCAGATTGAATGGCTGAATGAAATTTTAGTGTTGACCAATTCAGATTCAGAGAAATTTGTACTGGCACTGGATGTTTTTGAAAATGAAATCAACAATGAGATCAAAGCAGATACAGAACAACGTTTTCAGAGATTATTAAGAGAAGAAATTCATCCTTTTTTACAGGGCAAGCTGGAAGTAAGAACTTCAAGGGAAATAAAGACGAGGATTAAAGACTATTTTTCACACATCTTCACCTCTACGGACCTGTTTTATCATCACAGAAAAAACCTTGATGATTCTATCACTCTGGTCAACCGAAAACTGGCAGATATGCTGGACGAAAGCCAGGTAAAAGCACAGGAAATATTCCCACATTACTATGAAAGATTTAAATCTGATGGTGTAGAGCATAATCTTTACATTGGTACTACCATTGCTCCTGAGCTTCATTATACCTCAAAAGTAGTTCATAAACTAAGATACTGGCAGCTGAAGACCATCTGTAAAATGGAACTTGAATTTCAGTTGTTCAAAAAATATCTCCCTGTACCGCTGGATATCGCATCACTGATCTTTGTATACAATGAAAAAATAGACATCCGTTTCAGAATGGATGAAAAACGCTTTGATGTAGACGGCGCTTACAATTCATACTACGAAATTATCAAAAAACGTCTGGATAAAGCCCATGTGAAAGATTCTTCAGAACGCATCACTGCACCCGGAAAAATCACCATCGTCTATTTCGGAATGGAAAATCAGAAGGAATATCTTGACTACATTTCTAAACTCCAGAAAAAAGGAGTTCTACAAAATGATATAGAATTTTTAAGAGTAGAAGATCTTCAGGGAATTACGGGATTGCTGGCATTAAGGGTTTCTTTTACCCTACCGCAGGAATAGAAATTATTCTAATCCACAAAATAAGTATCCGGTTTCTTCAATTCACCTTGAGGAATTCCTGCCTGTTCAAAAATAGAAAACTCAATCGTACGGCAGATACTGTTCAGGGCAAGATCATTTTCTTCTTCACCAAAAGGTTCACCGATTTCCTGGATAATGGCATCAAGAGCAATAAAGGTATAGCTGATCAACAAAACAATCATAGGCATCATCCATCCCAAAGAATCTACCAGTCCGAAAGGAAGCCAGAAACAATAAAGATACACCGTGCGATGCAGTAAAACACTATAAGCAAATGGTAATGGAGTATTGTAAATTCTCTCACAGCCTCCGGAAATGTTAGAAAACTGATTGAGCTGATGATCCATAGAAGTCATCACAATAGTATCTATATTTCCTTTTTTATGCTGTTCGTTGAGCCAGTCTGCAATAAATCCAAGAATAATACTGGGAATAAATTTCTTATTCTTTACCTGTTCCAGTTGTTCAGGAGAAAGAAGCCTTTCAAGGTGTTCCGTTCCGGATTTATCTCTCAGCTGAAAGTTCAGTGCCCAGGAAAATGCAGAGATCAGCTTAATAATTTTCTCTTTTTCCACTTTAGCTTCAGGTGAAGAATCGTTTACTAAGGATAAAATCTGTCTCGTCAAAGACCTGGTTTCAATTACAAGTAATCCCCAAAGCTTACGTCCTTCCCAGAAACGGTCATAGCTTGCAGAATTACAGAAACCCATAAAAATAGCCAACGCCAATCCTATCAATGTAAAAATGGTAGGATTGAGATGCACTTTATAATCAAATATTTTTCCTTTGAAAAAATAGATAGCCAAAGAAAACAGCGTGATAATGCTAAGCTGAACAACAATTTTCTTTAATACGGAACCTCTCCATATAAATAACATTTTCAGCCAATTCGTACGCTGTCTGACTATCATTCGTGTGTGTTTATTAATTAAAGACTAAGAAAAGCCATTCCGAAAGATAAAACGGAAATAATAATTCCTGCCATAAAAATCTTATAGGTAATGGATAAAAGTTTATATTTCCTATCCAGAACTTTTCCAAGATAATACAGATCCTTCACCATGGAATCATAGATATAATCCCTGTCTTTAATAAGGTCTTTCATGGCATTGTTATAATCATCAAATAACATCTGCTGAAAGTTTCCGAAGAACAGCAGGTTTACTTTTCTGTTGGCAATATCCTGAGGAGTAAACGTTGTTTTCGTCACATTAGGTTTTGTAGACAAAATAGCAAATATGATCGTAAATACACTCGATAGCAACAGAATAAAACTCGGAAGAATCAGATGTGAATTTTTAGGGGCATCCAGCTTTGGAACCAATACGGAAAGACAAACTGAAATGATAATGGCATTTACAGATAAAAGAATATTGGCTTTACTGTCTGCAATATCACTCAGCCTTGTATGGTTGTTCAGGGTTACCCTGAATAAAGTATCCACACTTCTGTCTGATTTTTCTTTTTCCTTTTTACCCTCTGCGCTATCCTTTTTATTATCTTTTTTCTCTTCTTCTTTTTCCAATTTCTTTTCTATCTTTTTGATGTTCTTCTTTTTCAGGGGCTCCCAGTTTTCTTTAGCATAATCCGTATAAAAAGTATGCTTGTTTTTCAGCATATCAAGATTTCCGGCATTCCATTCTTCATTGGAAAAACATCTTACATTGGTCAGTTCCCATTCTTTTCTCAAAGCATCGGAAATATCGCTGTAATCGTGACCCGCAAAATGACTGAAATCGGCATCCTTTACAATTTTCTCAAGCAAATTCTGAGGTTCATAATGTATTTTCGTTGCCAGAATCAGCTTTTCAACATCTGCAATATAGTTTTCCGGATAGTTTTCCTGATGTAAGAAGGCTTTCATCACCTCCACGCTCCTTTCCTCATGGTTCAGAGCACATTCTATATACCCTGTATCATGAAACCATAATGCTACAAGTACCTTCTCCTGATCCTCTTCAGAAACAGGAGTATTTTTCATGATTTCCTCCGCCTTATTGACAGTATAGGCAGTATGGATAAAATTATGATAAAAATATACCGAAGATAACTTATCTTTGAATAAGATTTCAACATAATTTTTAGCTTTGTGTAGAATGCTCATCCCTGAAATTTTGTTAATGTAAATTTATGAATTTATCCTTTAAAACTCATCTAAAAAATACTTCTATTGTTCTTAGAACAGTAATGTCCGCAGGAGTCCTTTATTCCTGTGCTACCTATAACGTACAAAAGGGCAAAAACTTATTTGAAGTAAAAGATTCCGAAATAAAATCCGAAAATGATTTTAAACTTTTTCTGATTGGAGATGCAGGAAATGCAGATGAACCTCAGGCCGAAAAAACTCTGAATTTACTGAAAAGTAAGCTGGATTCTGCCAACAGTAACTCTATGCTGATCTTTCTGGGAGATAATATCTATCCCAATGGAATGCCCAAAGAAACAGATAAAGACTATGCCCAGGCCAAACAGAAACTGGAAAACCAGCTTGCCATTACCAAAAATTTCAAAGGAAAAACACTCGTAATTCCCGGAAATCATGACTGGTACAATGGAATTGAGGGATTGAATACCCAGGAAGGACTGGTTAAAAAATATCTTGATGATAAAAAAGCTTTTCTTCCTAAAAACGGCTGTCCTATTGATGACATTAATGTTTCTAAAGATATCAAGCTTATCGCAATCGATACAGAATGGGTAATTGCCAACTGGGATAATTATCCGGGAATCAATAAAAACTGTAATATCAAAACCCGTGAAGATTTTTTTACCGAGTTTAAAGATCTCATCATTAAAAATCAGGGTAAAAGAATAATTGTTGCTTTACACCATCCTATCATTAGCAGTGGAACCCATGCAGGTTTCAATTCTGCAAAATCTCATCTCTTTCCTTTAAAGAGTAAAGTTCCCGTTCCTGTGGTGGCAAGTGTAATCAATATTTTAAGAAGTTCCTCAGGAGCCAGTCCTGAAGATATCAATAACCAACATTATGCAGATCTGGCCAACAGGCTGAAAAGCATTGTTCAGGATAAAGAAAATATTATTTTCGTTTCTGGACATGATCATAACCTGCAATATCACGAAGATGGAAACCTGAGACAGATCATCAGTGGTGCAGGCTCTAAAACAGATCCGGCAACCATTGTAGAAAAGACAGACTTTTCCTACGGAGGCAGCGGTTTTGCTGTTTTAAATTTCAGAAAAGATGAAAGTACAGATGTTGAGTATTTTTCAACCAAAGATGCCCAGCTTCAAAAACTGACTCATATTTCCGTGATTTCCAAACCTGATGTATTTGTCAATAATTTCCCTAATTCTTTTCCTGCAACGTTCTCTTCAACCATTTATCCGGTTCAGCTTACTGAAAAAAGAAAGTTTTACCGTTGGCTTTGGGGAGATCATTACAGAAGATATTATGGAATTTCCATTGAAGCTCCCACGGCCAACCTTTCAGAATTGAACGGAGGATATATTCCTTTTAGAGAAGGTGGAGGAAACCAATCCAACAGTTTGCGGCTGAAGTCCGCAGACGGACAGGAGTTTGTAATGCGAGGGGTGAAAAAAAGTGCAATTCGTTTCTTAAACAATATGGCTTTCCAGAAAAGTACATTAGGAGAAGAACTTGCAGATTCATATCCTGAAAAATTCCTACTGGATTTTTATACTACCAATCATCCATTTACTCCGTTTACGATTGGAAATATGTCGGAAAAGCTCAATATTTTCCATAGTAATCCAAAACTATACTATATCCCCAAACAACAAGCTTTGGGAAGATACAATGAGAATTACGGAGATGAAATGTATATGATTGAAGAGCGTTTTTCTTCCGATCCTAAAACATTGGCTTCCCTTGATCATGCAAATGATATCGTTTCTACGGATGATGTATTAAAGAACCTCAACAAAAGCAATAAATATTCTGTCGACAGGGAATCTTATATCAGAGCAAGATTATTTGATATGCTTATCGGTGATTGGGACAGACACTCGGACCAGTGGAAATGGGCACAATATGAAGAGGGCGACAAAGTGGTTTACAAACCTATCCCTAAAGACAGAGATCAGGCATTCAGTAAATATGACGGTGCAGCCTTCAGGATTATTATGAATGTTCCTGCCATCCGCCACATGAAAACCTTTACAGAAGATATCAGCAGTGTGAAATGGCTTGCGATGGAGCCTTATCCTATGGATCTTGTATTTTTAAAAGGTGCTGACCAAAGTGAATGGGAAACTCAGGCAAAATACATACAGGAACATCTGACTGATGCTGACATTGATGATGCATTCCATAATCTTCCGAAAGAAGTACAGGATGACACCATTGCTGAAATCCAGAGAAAACTGAAAATAAGAAAAACAAAACTTCAGAGCTACGCTGCACAGTATTATGATGTATTGCAGAAAAAAGTTCCTCTGGCAGGAACGGTAAATCCTGATAAGTTTGTGATCACCAAAAACGGACACTCCGTACTGGTACAGCAATATAAGCTGGGTAAGAATAAAGACCAGAATGAACTGGTTTTTGAAAAGACTTACCATGATTCAAAAACTAAAGAATTATGGATCTATGGTCTGGAAGATGATGATACCTACGTAGTAACAGGTAGTGGAAATCCTAAAATGACCATCAGACTGATTGGGGGATATAACCATGATACCTATAACGTTGCGGATGGAAGAAAAGTGAAGATTTATGATTTTAAATCTCAGAAGAACACCTATAATGCAGGAAATGCAACCAAGAATATAACTGATGATTATGATATCAACAGTTATAATTATAAACACCCGAAATATAATTCCGTTGCCGGATATCCAAACCTGGATTACAACCCGGACGATGGAGTCATTGTGGGGGTTCTGGCCAATTATACGGTGAATAATTTCATTCGTGATCCTTTTACCCAAAGACATAGCTTAAAAGCTAATTTTTATACTGCAACTGCAGGATTTAGTCTTACCTACAAAGGTGTATTTAAAAAAGCCATCTCAGGTTGGGATATCAACCTTGATGCATTTTATACAACCCCTAGATTCTCTCAAAACTTCTTCGGACTTTCCAATGAAAGTGAATACGACAAGGAAGATACAGAAAGGGAATACAACAGAGCCAGAATTTCCAAGTTCAACTTTGCTCCTTCTATTTCTCAAAAGAGCTGGATGAACCTCAGCCACCAGTTTCAACTGACTTTTGAAGATAATAAAGTACAGAGAAAAGCGGACCGTTTCATCAACCAGTCACCGGATGTGAGACCAGGCGTATTCAACAGTCAGCAATTTGTGGGAGCAAATTATACATTCGGATATAAAAATGCAGATAATGCGGCCTTCCCTACTCTTGGTTTGGAATTTATGTTGAATGCAGACTGGAAAGCAACACTTTCTGATTTCAACAAAAACTTTGTGACCGTAAAAGGAAAGCTCGCCATTGACCACAGAATTGATAAGAAAGGGAAATTTGTATTTGCCAACTCCAGTAATGTCATGTGGATCAATAATAATCATTTTGAATTCTATCAGGCTGCAGCTATCGGAGGGAATAACGGCATGAGAGCTTTCAGAAATGAACGGTTCTCAGGAAGATCATATTTTACCAATAACTCAGAAATCCGCTGGGATTTTGGAAGGGTCAGAAATAATATTGTTCCGGCAAACATGGGAATTCTCATCGGATATGATATCGGCCGTGTATGGAACGACAATGAAAATTCCAGAAAATGGCATCAATCTGCCGGCGCAGGGGTATGGCTGAGTATTGTGGAAATGATGTCTGCAAGATTGAATTATTTCTATGGTTCAGACGGTGGAAGAATTTCTGCCGGAGTAGGAATGAAGTTTTAACCTTCTTCTATTAAAATGAAATCAACTCTGTGTTTGCTATTAACATTGAAATCCTAATACAACACAAGACACTGTTTAACAGTATATTAAACTACTTACAAATTGAATCTTCAAAAAATATCAATTTTAATGAAATTTAATATTTAAAATTTTCAACTCACATTTTTTACTGATAACATAAATATGGCTTTTAAATAAAAGCCATATTTTCAGCTATATAAGTCAAACTTACACATAGTCCAATATGTTTATCAATTCTTTAAAAAATAGACATTTTAAAAACATTTTATCTTTGCGGCAATTAAAAAATCAACAAATGATGAAAAAGAAGCTATTGTATATGGCATTATTTGTCATGTTCATTCACTTAAATGCACAGATAGGGATTAAAACTCCAACACCTCAAAATACATTACATGTCAACGGCTCGCTTCAGGTAGTTAAAGATCTGAATGTAGGCGGAGATGACAGAACAAAAGGAAATTCCGGAAACAGAGGTGAATTCTTAATGTCAAACGGAGCCGGAAATACTCCGGTATGGAAAACCATTGAATCAGAAAACTTTCTCAAGGTAGTGTATGTTGGAAACAAAACAGATATCAGCCCGGCAAGCGGAAGTTATACAGGCACCCATTCTACTCCGGTCAGTACGCATGAGAATTATTCACAAACCTATATTTTCAATGTGAGTAATAAAATTGATACAGCTTATTTAACCTATAATTCAACAACAGGTCTCTTCACAGTTGTAAAACCGGGATTTTATAATATTGTTCCTTATGCTACCTATGATCTCAATTTAAATCCATCAGGACAAACGGCAGGAACAGCCAATTCTTATATCCAAAAAGTATCACCTGCCCTTACAACACTTGCAGGAATATCCACCGGGCACGGAGAACGTACTACAGGATTGAATCATAATCTTTCATCCATTAATTTCTTCAATACCGGAGAAACCTTCAGAATACGCTGCCGTTATACGCAGGATTTCCGTTTATCGAGTGGTAATATTCACATTTCTTATCTTACTCCATAGTCTATAAAAAGTCAATCACTTCAATACATTCATATATTCAAAACCCCACAGATTTCTCTGTGGGGTTTTATTTATTCATTTATGGTACTGGGAAGTATAAGAGTACTTGTCCGTTGACATCATATTTATAGTTCCATGTTTTTGTTGATGCTTTTGGCGAGATATTAGTTTATTATAAAAAATTTAGTTTAGAGAAAAAGTATACACATTTCCACCTTCATTCTTCCCTTTCTCATCTGCAATCATTAATGTTTTATCATCAAAGAAAACAAGGGCTTCCTTCTGGGAATTATGACTCAACGGGACTTTCTGAATTTTTGCAGCACTGAAATCGTTGGCCGTGAATCCTGTAAGAACATGTACATTTTTATGGGTAAGCAATACAATTTTATCTTTGGTACTATTGATGGTAGCAGAGGTAATAGCAGCATCGTTATACCCTCCATCAAGCTTTAACGTCCCTATTAACTTCGCTTCAAAATCCCCTTCTTTATTAGGTACCTGGAATACAAGGAAAGTTCCGTCAAAACCTTTGCTTCTGTTTTTGGTGAATAAGTAGAAGTTACCATCCATTTCTACAAAAGCCTCACAATCATACAAAAGATTTGATTTTTTCGGAGGAAATTCCGTCTGTCCCTGATAATGGAATTTCGTAGTCTGAACAACCTTGGTGGTAATTTGTTTGCTGTCTTTCAAATCTGTTTTTAAGATAGCAAGATCCTGTCTGTTATTATCATTATTACCAAAATCCCCAATATAAATATTTCCCTGAGTATCTGATATGATGTCTTCCCAGTCTGTATTTTCAGCACTTTCCACAGGGATCTTTGCCAGCATATCACCTTTGTCACTCAGCCCGTATATTGCATTTTTATTTCCTCTGTCTTCTATCACCCAGATCGTTTTCTTATCTTTTGACAAAGTAATTCCGGAAACTTCCTTCAACTTTTTAGGTAAGGAAAACTGAACTTTTAATTCATCTTCATTAGCAGGAGAATTCTGAGCTTTCGGATTGCAGCTCAATAAAAGCAAAGCAGGTAAAATAAGAAAACGTAACATAGGTATATTTTTATTTTTTAATTGAATGTAAGAAGCATTAATTGTTCCAATCAGAAGTTATGAAAGTTTTTTGGCCTTTTCCCAAAGAACATCCATTTCTTCCAGAGACATATCTGCTAATTTTAAATCCTGCTCTTCAGCAAGCCCTTCCATCTTTTGAAATCTTGAAATAAACTTAAGATTAGTTCTCTCCAGCGCAGAATCCGGATTGATTCCTGAAATTCTGGCATAATTGATCAGGGAGAAAAATACATCACCAAGTTCCTGTTCTTTTTTATCCAGATCAGTCTCAGCATGAAACTCCTGGATCTCCTCATCTACTTTCTTCCATGCATCTTCTGCATCATGAAACTCAAAACCGATACCTTTCACCTTATCCTGAATTCTGTAGGCTTTAACCAGACTCGGAAGACTTTTCGGTACACCACCCAAAATAGATTTGTTTCCTTCTTTTAATTTTAATTTTTCCCAGTTCTGTTTCACTTCTTCTTCATCTTTCACCTCAACATCTCCATAAATATGAGGATGACGGAAAATCAGCTTTTCATTAAGGGAGTTGATGACATCTGCAATATCAAAACTCTCTTTTTCCGAACCTATTTTAGCATAAAAAACCAAGTGAAGCAAAACATCACCCAGTTCTTTTTTTATTTCCTGTAAATCATCCTGTAAAATGGCATCTGAAAGCTCATAGGTTTCTTCAAGGGTAAGATGGCGAAGCGACTGTAATGTCTGCTTCTGATCCCATGGACATTTTTCACGCAAATCATCCATAATATCCAGTAATCTTCCGAAGGCCTCTAGTTTCTCCTGTTTCGTATTCATAAGTAATGGAAATTCAATCTTACAAATGTAAGGGATATTTTGGGTCTTTGGTAGAGGTTTGAAGTGAAAGTTTGGACGTTTATGGTTAACAGGATACGAGATACGGAGTTAGTGAGATTCTAGGTTCAAGGTTTAAGGTTTAAAGATAAAGACGAAGCTTGAACTCTGCAGAAAATTTCACTAATCCCTGCTACCTGCTTCCTAACATCTGCTTCCTGCTACCTAATAAAAAACAAAAAGCCTTGTCCGGATATTCCAGACAAGGCTTTGTATTTTTAATTCAAATGAATTATCCTTGTTTTCTGTGTGTACTCTTCGGAGCTGATTTTGCTGCTGAAGTAGCTTTTACTTTTGGAGCCGCTGGTTTTTCTGCTTTTGGAGCTGCTTTTTTAGCGTCTTTTTCAATGCTTACTTCTTCAGCCGGTTCTCCTTCTAAAGTTTCAGGCTCTGCTTTTACAAAGCTTTCCGGAGTGATGTATCCTGCTTTATGAAGGATATTATACCACTGAGCCAGTTTTTTGATATCAGAAGAATATACTCTTTCTGTATCATAGTTAGGAAGAGATTCAAGCATAAAATCTTTCAAATCTGCATCAGAAGATTTGTGAGAAATTGTTGGCTTATAGTCGTTGTTTTTAGCAATATTTTCAAATACTTCAAACAAAGGAACTTCTTTCTCAAATGTAAACATGGCAATATTGTCCAATAAACTTACTTGGCTTGAGTTTCCAATGCTTACTTTTTTCTTGTTGGTAACATCTTCAATGATGAATCCGTTTCTTAATTGAGAAACTAATTTGAAAAGTCCTGGTTTTCCAGAAATTGAAATTATTTTTTCTAACAGCATAATTTTATTTTTTGTAAATTCTGCAATCAGCACTAGCTTTTTGCTTTTTATTATTTCTTTTAATCCTTATTTAAATTACTTTGGAAATCTCATTTTGTAACCGATGTTTACATCACCCTGAGAGATTTTAGTCAGCTTACCTTTTACCAGTTTCTTCTTCAGAGCACTTAGGTGGTCAGTAAATAGAACTCCTTCAATGTGGTCATATTCATGCTGAATTACGCGGGCTCTAATATCGGAAAAAGTTTCTGTATGTTTCACAAAATTTTCGTCATAATATTCAATAACGATTGTGCCCTTTCTTTTCACGTCTTCTCTTACATCCGGGATAGAAAGACAACCTTCATTAAACTTCCATTCTTCGCCAGATTCTTCAAGAATTTGAGCATTAATAAATACCTTTTTGAAGTCTGCCAATTCATCTTTAATATCTTCATAATCCTCATCTTCTGCAAGAGGCGTCACATCTATTACAAACAGACGGATATCCAAACCAATCTGTGGCGCTGCAAGACCTATGCCATTTGCGCTGTACATGGTTTCGAACATGTTATCTATCAATTCCTGTAATTCGGGATAATTTTTGTCTATATCTTTTCCCACTTTTCTCAAAACAGGATCCCCAAAAGCTCTTATCGGTAATATCATCTTAATCTTTGTTCTAAAAAATTCTGCAATATGATTGTTGCACTTACTTTATCTATTAGTCCTTTTTCCTGCCTCTTTTTCTTATTTTTTCCGCTTTGAGAAATAAAGAATGAAGCCATTTTGGAAGTAAATCTTTCATCAAAACGGTGAACTGCAATATCCGAAAATTCTTTTTTAAATTCTTCAATGAATTTTAAAATATCGGTTTCCACCTCTGAAACATTTCCTTTCAAATCTATGGGAAGCCCAATTACTACGTCATCTACCTTATTTTCGCTGAAATATTTTTTCAAAAACTCCATTAAAGAACGGTTCTCTACAGTGTCCAGCCCACTGGCTATAATCTGCATATCATCGGTTGCAGCGATACCACAACGAGCTTTTCCGTAGTCTATTGCAAGGATTTGTCCCATAAGTCTGCAAATTTAGTAAAATTTACTGATTTTATTCATAACGCAGTTTTTTTATATAAATCATGTTTTATTCCATTATTTTTTTTATAATTTTAATCTTCCAAAAAACAATTATATGAAGAAACTCATCCTCGTAAGACATGCAAAAAGCGATTGGCCTGAGGAAACGGAGGACTTTGACAGACCTTTGGCAGACAAAGGTCTGGAGGATGCTATGCACATGTCCAGATTCCTGAAAAACAATAATATTTCCATCGATCATTTTGTGTCCAGCCCTGCGGTGCGTGCGCTGAATACCTGTAAAATTTTCAATCAGGCATATCAGCTGAACTGTTCCACTGATGAAAAATTATATAATCCTTCGGAAAGAAGTTTTGAATCTGTAATTTATGACCTGGATGACAACCTGAATTCGGTTGCTTTCTTTTCTCACAATAATGGAATTTCCAATTTTGCCAATTCTATTTCTGAGGATATTTTCCATTTCCCCACTTGCGGAGTTGCAGGCTTTGAAGTAGACTGTGAATCATGGTCCGAATTTGATGGTGCTAAAAAGAAACTTCTCTTCTTTTATGAGCCAGGGAAAATATAACTTCACCTCTTTATTTTTTTATGTACCCTTATTAATCCTTCTTTTCTCATGCCAGAAACAGAAGAAAAACTACTATGAATCTATTGCACTGAATGATATAAAGCTTTCCTCTTCTCCAAAACCCGGAAGCTGGCGGTATAATCATGATGAACATTTCCAGACATTTGAAGATTTTCAGAAATTAAAAAAGATAAAACCTGAGCCTGGAAAGAACACCATTTATCTGCAGCCGATCGGGCAATTTGATGAACTTCAGAAAAAAGAAATAGAACTTACCCAACAATATCTGAAAACCTATTTTCAGCTGGAAACGAAGGTACTTCCTGTTTTACCCAATACAATATTTCCTGAAAAGGTTAAAAGAATTTCAAAAGAAGGGCAGAAACAGGTTCTTGCTGGATATGTTTTAGACAGTATTCTGATTAAAAGGAAACCGAAAGATGCAGTGGTACTGATGGGAATCACAGAGCAGGATCTTTTCCCAAAACCGGAATGGAACTATGTTTTCGGACTGGCTTCATATGAGGATGGCGTGGGAGTAACCTCGATGTACAGATTTGCCGGAGGTCAATTAACAGATTCTAATTTTAATGAAAGTCTTTTAAGACTCATAAAAATCAGTTCACACGAGATTGGCCATATGTTTGGAATTAGTCATTGTCTGAATGCCAACTGCGTGATGAACGGAACTAATTCATTATCGGAAACAGATTATCATCTTGCCAGAGCCTGCTCGCTCTGCCAGAGAAAACTGAGTTCAAGTATCCATTATGACAGTAAGAAAAGACTTTTTGAGCTGAAAAATTTCTTTGAAAAGCTACATCTTAACACAGAACTTACTTTAGCAAATCAGGATCTGAATCTTGTAAAATAAACCAACATTTGTTGTACCGGCTGCATATTCCCCTCCATCGTAGGGGTGGCAAAAAATTTATTTTTGGACGGGGTGGTTAGCATCGGCTAAAGCCATTATCGTGGTAAAAATGAAAAAACGGGCTTAGCCCGTTTCTATTGAATATCTTTTGCGATTTCATTTTCTATTTTCTCTTCAAATCCAGATCATCAAAATCAAAACTGAAATCCGTTACATCAGAGATTGCTTTCAATCTTGCAGATTCTGCTTTTCCGTTTTCATCATAATTGAAAATAATATAAGCATCTGCATCATAGCTTCTGTCATCCCATTTAATAATAAAAGAATTGTTGGAGTATGGAAGTAACTCGCCTTTTAATCTTGGAGAGTTTTTGCATGAGATTCTGTAGGTATTTCCCTGTTGTGCAATTTCCACATCACCAAACCAGGCATCATTGTATGTTCCTGTAAACTGTTCTGCTTTTGGCTGAAGAGATTTTTCTTTTTTGAATGCTTCAGATTTTGCAAAGGCATCTTTCTTCTGTTTGTTGAATTCAGCCTCCATTTTAGACATTCTGTCGCCGTAAGTTTTTAGCCAGTTTCTGTCTGCTACCCCAAGGTAAGAATCTTTCACCGTATTGGTAATCGTATTGAAAGCCGCTCCTGACTGTTGATTTGTCAATACTACGATTCCCAGCTTCATATCCGGAATTAAGGTAAACTGAGTAACAGTTCCAATCAATCCTCCTGTATGCTGTACCTGCTTGTGTCCTTTAACATCACTCAGAAACCATCCTAAACCATATCCGTAGAAACTTGTATCATATGGATTTTTTGCAGCTACTCTGTCTGGAATCTGCAGGCTCCAAAGCTGTTGAGCATTCTTATCAGAAACCAGTTTTTTTCCATCTTTAGTCGTAAAGTTATTTAACAGACATTCAGCCCAGGCTGTCATATCTTTAATATTACTCATAATTCCTCCGGCAGCATTGGCTGTCTCATTCCAATCGTGAGGAACAGCAATTGCTTTTCCGTCTACAGGAGCATGTGCATCAATTTTGTTGACCGTAGCTTTTGCTCTGTTGTAGCTCCCAAAACTTGAAGTCATTCCTACAGGTTTCATAATTCTTTGCTCAATAAATTCTGCCCAGCTTAATCCTGAAACTCTGTGGATTACTTCTCCGGCAATAATAAACATGATGTTGTTATAGTCTAATTTCGTTCTGAAAGGATTCTCCGGTTTCAGGTATCTCACATTATGAACAATATCATTCACGGATAAATTTCCTCCTTCCGGAAAAAACATAAGATCTCCCTGTCCTAGCCCTAATCCGGCTCTGTGCGTGATAAGATCTTTAATTGTTACATTTTGAGAAACGTAAGGATCGTACATTTGAAACTCAGGAATATATTTTGAAACTTTATCATCCCAGTTCAGTTTTCCTTCATCTGCTAAAATTGCTAACGCTGTACATGTGAAACCTTTAGAATTGGAAGCAATCCCCACCAATGTATTATCATCCATAGGCTGTTTGGTCGTAAGAGAACGTACTCCAAACCCTTTGGAATAAATCATTTTCCCATCTTTTACAATTCCAACGGACATTCCCGGTACATCAAAGGTTTTCAGGGTATTTTGGATCAGTTCATCCAGTTTTTTTTCTTCAACCTGCGCATTGGCCAATCCTACGGTCAAAAGAAAAATGAAAAAAGAAAGTTTCTGTTTCATTGTTTATTTTAATTTTCCCAAATTTACTAATTATTAAGGGATGCTAATTTCAGCATTGCTAAAACTTTACGATAAATCAATTGTATTCATGAAAAAGCCTATTTGTATCTGTATTTTTTCTCTTTTCATTATCATTGGCCTGAAAGCTCAGGACAGAACATCCAATCCTTTGCTTTTACAAACCTGGAATCTAAATAAAATGGACACCTATATTTATACCTATGAAAAACAGGATGGTTTTGAAGCAAGAAGAGAAGGAATCAGATTTCAAAAAAATGGGAAAATCACAGGAAACCTGATTAAATCTACATTAAGATATGATAGTTTGGAAGAACCTGTGACTAAAAATGAAAAGCCCGACCGTTATATAGGAAGCTGGAAAAAAGCTTCAGATTCCACAGTCACTATTATATTTCCTTCCAATACGAATATGACCGGAACTTTTGTTATTTCAAAACTTACAGAAAACGGGTTGAAACTAAAAAAGGTTTTCAGTGCGGATATTGAAAAGAAACTGGATTCTATCCGCAGAACAAAAAATATTACGGATTAAGAACTCTGATCCGTTTTATTAAAGCTTCTTTATATTTGCAATCTTAAAAAATAGTAAAATGGCAGTAAACAGGTTATTCGCTTTCTTCTTACTGATGATAAGCTGTAATTTATATTTTTCCCAGGATGTAACCATTAAAGATGATAAAGTTTTAGTGGATGGGAAACAAATCCTGAAAGCAGAAAAGATCAATGTAGCCCAATATTCATTTTTTTCCATGAAAGACGATGAAGAGATTCTTCTTTACCGATATATGGATAATGAAACGCCAAGGTATGTAAATGATGATTATTTTATCCTGAATTTTCTCACAGAAAAAACAAAAGTAGAGTCTACTGATTTGGGTAAAATCTCCAATTTTATGAATTCCAAAAAAGGAATGGAAAAACTGGTAAGATGGTTATTAAAAGAAAGAGTGATCAATCATGACGGAGAGCTAAACCCTGATCGTGTAGCGGTATTCAAAGATAAATACAACGAAAATATTACTGAAAGAACCATTAGATAATGACCAAAGTCCTTCTCCTTTCCGACTCTCATTCTTATATTGATGACAGAATTCTGGAATATGCTTCTCAGGCCGACGAAGTATGGCATTGTGGTGATTTTGGAAGTCTGGATGTCATAGAACAGCTGGAAAAAATAAAACCTCTGAAAGGTGTTTACGGAAACATTGATGATGCTAAAATCCAGGCTGAGTTTCCGGAAGTAAACCGATTTTTTTGCGAAAAACTGGAAGTTTTGATGATCCATATCGGAGGTTATCCCGGAAAATACACTCCAATTACGAAGAAAGAAATTGCTGAAAAAGCTCCGAAATTATTTATTTCAGGGCATTCACATATTTTGAAAGCGATGTATGATGAGAAAAACAGTCTGCTCCATCTGAATCCCGGTGCCTGTGGAAAACAAGGCTGGCATAAAGTAAGAACAATGATGCGCTTTGTAGTGGATGGTGAAGAAATCAAAGATCTGGAAGTTATAGAACTGGGACCAAGAGTTTGATGAGTGAGAATGCGTCTGAGTTGGAGAATTTGAGGGTTGGAGAGTAAAGGAGTTTGTTTTCTATACCTTTTACTTTTTACCTTTGCACCCGTAATGGGTTCAGACAAGTCTTAAAAAAATATGAAGATCGGCGATAAGGTTTCGGTAGTAGATGAAGATTTAAGCGGAGTAATTACTTCCGTGAAGGGAAATATTGCCGTTTTTAAAGATGAATATGGCTTTACCCATCAATACCCTAAAGAAAAACTGGTTCCTAAAGATGCTGATCTGTATGAAAACATCAGGGTTGTGAGAAAACCAGAACCTAAAAAAGTAATTTCCAAGAAACATCAGAAAAATCATTTGGTTTTAGACCTGCATTTTCATAATTTGGTAAAGAATCCCAATGACTATGACAGCTTTGAAAGACTCTTTATACAAAAGGAAAAACTGATTGAAGTGATTGAGTTTTGCAGAAAGAACAACCTGAAAAGACTGGAAATTGTTCATGGCATTGGTGACGGGACTTTGCAGAGGATGGTTCGGGATGTGTTGGAAAGCCAGGTTAATATTGATTTTTATAATAAGGAAATACTTCACCATCAATCGGGTGCGGTAATGGTAGAATTTCACTAAATTTGCAGGAATTGAAATATGAACGTACTTAATTTACTTTTTACCAAAGACGGATTGATCTGCCAGATTGTTAAAAACAAAAACATTCTGGAGGAAAAGTCTTATTTCGTTACTGAAGAGACACCAGCCAATCTTATTGAGCAAAAGCTGGACGAAGTTCTTATTAAGCAGCGCTATGAGGAAATCCATGTGATTTCAGCATTTAATCATTTTACCCTGATGCCGGAAGGTTTTTCTGAACATGATGCAGGATTTGATCTGATTGCCTTTAATGCTCCTACTGACAGAGAAAAGGAAGAGCTGATGCTTTCTATCAACAAAAAATTCAACATTCAGTTTTATTATACTTTCCCGAAAAATTATTATAAAAAAATAAAAGAACTGGCAATACCGGCTCATTTCAATTTCTCCGGTGAAAAGTTTCTAAGTTCAGTTAATAATAAAACAGGTAAGGAAATTCACATCAATCTCTATCACAATCAGTGTGAATTTTTTGCGATTGACAATAAAAAAATCATTCTTTATAATAACCTGGATGTCAATTCAGAGGTAGATTTTCTTTACTTCATTATGTTTACATTAAGCAAAATAGGTTTCGGAATTAATGAAACCAGCTTTTATGCTTATGGAGAGACTACGGAGAATGAAACATTTATTTCAGAGCTCCAGAAATTTGTTAAAAACCTGAAAATTGTTTTTGACAATATTCCCAATAAAAATTTTATACTTAATTAGGTTCCAGGCTGCAGGTAATGAGGATTAGCCTCCCAAAATAGTCACCTGCCACCTATAATCTATTACCTAAACCCTAACAAAAATATGTTCAGAATAATATCAGGCAAATGGAAAGCCAAAAAAATTGCCGCTCCTAAAAACTTTGATGTAAGGCCAACCACCGATTTTGCGAAAGAGGCTTTATTCAGTATTCTGGAAAATAAATATGACATGCAGTCGATTTCAGTACTTGATCTTTTTGCTGGAATTGGCTCTATCACCTTTGAATTCGCTTCCAGAGGATGCCAGAGTGTAACTTCTGTAGAAATGAACCCGAAGCACACTGCATTTATCAATTCTACAGCTTCTGAGCTTGATATGGCTCTTCAGATCAATGTACAGCTAGGAGATGTTTTTGACTGGCTTAAAAAATTCAGAAATAATAAGTCATTTGAGATTGTTTTCTCTGATGCTCCTTTCGAAATGGAAGAGAAGAAATATTATGAATTGATTTCTCTGGTTTTAAACAATAAATACCTGAAAGAAAACGGAGTTCTTATTGTAGAGCACCAAAGCCGTATGAAGCTGGAACATCCCAACCTAATAGATACACGAAAATACGGAAACGTGAGTTTCAGTTTTTTTGAACCGAATAAAGAAGATAATCAGGAACTTTAATTCCTGATTATTTTTTTTGATCTTTCCGGAGCTGTTTTTCCCCAATCTGTAATCGCTTCCAATACAGGAAGAAGGGTTTTTCCAAATTCCGTTAAGGTATATTCCACCATGAGTGGAGGTTTTGCTGTAAATACTTTTCTGTCAATAATATCATCTTCCTCCAGCTGTTTTAGCTGAAGACTGAGTGTTCTTTCCGTAATGGTAGGGATTACTTTTCTCAGTTCATTATATCTTTTCGCACCATCTATCAGGTGAAATAAAATCACAGCCTTCCATTTTCCACCGATAAACCTCATGGTAACGCTGGTACAGCATGGGTACGCTTTATCATCTATTGTATACATTTTTATACTATCCTTTTTTACCGTTATTGCAAAGTTAATAAACTTAAATTAATTTTGTAACTATAAAAATGATAGTATAAAATTATGAACTTTTTAGACCAAATGAAAAACAGGTATACGGTAAAAAAGTATAACCCTCAAGGAAAAATCAGTGAAAAACAGATTGAAGAGCTTAAGGAGATTCTGAATCTGAGTCCTTCATCCATTAACAGCCAGCCATGGAATTTTATTTTTGTAAATGATCCGGAACTGAAAAAACAATTGGGTGATAACTCTTACTTTAATAAAGAAAAAGTATTGGACAGCAGCCATATCATTGTTTTTCAGGTAATCAAAAACATAGAAAACTTTGAAAAGCAAATTGAAGAAAATCTTCCGGAAGGGTCTGTCAACTATTACCGTACCATGGTAAAACCGAAGGGAGAAGATGCCATAAAATCATGGCTTGGACACCAGGTTTATTTATCATTGGGAGTGCTTTTATCTGCCTGTGCAACCATGGGAATAGATTCTACTCCAATGGAAGGTATTGAACCTGAAGGCTATGATGCAATTCTTAAGAATGAAAAGTATGAGACATTATTTGCAGTTGCTATCGGGCAGAAAGATGATGCAGATGCCAATCAGCCTAAATTTAATCCGAAGAAAAGACTGAATGCTGAAAAAGTAATTGTGGAAGCATGATTTTCATGATCTTTTTCACAAGAAATACGAATAAAATTGAATATTATTTCCCACAAATTTCACAGAGGACACAGATTTTTAGTTACCCTTTAATTCTAAAAGCGTTATCATCTGTGGGATTTGTGAAATCAGTGGGAATTAAATGAAGCATAAGGTTTTACAAAAAATAAATCTTTGTGCCTTAAAAACATGATTTTGTAATGACAACATGTAACAAATAAAAAAGTCTGCTTCCATACGAGGCAGACTTTTTTGTTTATAATACTTTTAATTCTAAATCAATTGTTTTTCCGAAGAACTTCTTAGAGATCTTTTCAAAATTTTTGGTAAGGTCTGAAAGATAGAAGTGATAATTCGGTTTGGGATTGTTATCATTCAAAAGATTGTACTTATCCAGAATAATCTTCAGATGATTGGCTACAATATTCGGAGAGTCAATGACACGAACCCGGTTTCCATAATACTGCTTGATCTCGTCAATTAAAAGAGGATAATGAGTACATCCCAGAATCAGTGTTTCAATATTTTTTAATTTGCTGTTACTTAAATAATTATAAATAATAGCATGGGTAATCGGATGGTTTTTAAATCCTTCTTCAATAGCAGGAACCAGCAATGGCGTTGCCAATTCATCCACTTTGATCCATTTATTATGCTTGCGGATACTCTTTTTATATAATCCTGAATTCACAGTAGCTTTGGTAGCAATAACCCCTACATTATTATGGATTTCATAAGATACTTTTTCTGCCACAGGATTAATAACGTCAATTACAGGAACTTTTCCCGCAACAGACTGCATAACTTCATTTAAAGCATTAGCCGTTGCTGTATTACAGGCAATCACAATAGCTTTACAGTTTTGCTCCAACAGAAAATTGGTGATCTTTGTAGAATATTCAATAATGGCTTCCTTAGATTTTTCTCCGTAAGGAAGGTGCTTTGTATCTCCAAAGTAAATCAAATCTTCGTTAGGCAGAAGTCTTTTGATTTCTTTGGCAACGGTAAGACCTCCCACTCCGCTGTCGAAAATTCCGATAGGCTGGCTTGGTGAAAGATGTGAATAATCTTGTTTCTTCGTTTTCAAATGAAATGAAATTTTATACAAAAATAGTGAATTTTATGGCATGTCTGTATATATACAAACATTATACAATAAACAAATCTGAAGCAATTCCGTCTGCCATAAACCAATGTTTTTCAGGAATTTTTAAATAACTATTTTCAATGATTAAAATACCGTCTTCAATTTTGGACTTAATTTCTGCCTGGAAGTGCTCCAGCATTCTATCTGAGAATTTATTCTTCAGGCTTTCAAGATCTACTCCCCAGATGGTACGCAGACCTATCATAATCATTTCATTAAACTGATCTTCCTGGGAAAGAATCTCTTCCTCTTTGGCCAGCAATTTATCATTCAGTTTTTTAATGTACTGCTGATTATTGGCTACATTCCAGCTTCTGATATCAAATCCGTTATAAGAATGTGCCGAAGGTCCTATTCCAAGGTATTCCTGATATTTCCAATAGGAAGAATTATGACGCGAGTAGAAACCGGGTTTGGCAAAATTGGATACTTCATAATGCTCAAAACCATTGTCTTTTAAAAAGTCAGACAGGTAATAGAATTCTTTATTTTGCTCCTCTTCTTTAGGACTTTTTATTTTTCCTTTTGAAATCCAGTTTTCCAGAGCTGTTTTAGGCTCTACCGTTAATGCATAGGACGAAATGTGAGGAACTTCCAATGCAATTGTTTTATTCAGATTTTCTTTCCAGATCTCAAGATTGGAAGTAGGCGAACCATAAATCAAGTCAATACTCAGGTTTTCAAAACCAAAATCCTGTGCTCTTTTAATGGAACTTTCTGCCTCGGAAGCAGAGTGAGCCCTGTTCATCAGTTTTAAATCTTCTTCAAAAAAACTTTGGGTACCAATGGAAAGCCTGTTCACAGGGGTTCCGGAAAGTTGTTTTAAAAAGTTTTTATCTAAATCATCGGGATTAGCTTCCAGAGTGACTTCAATATCCTTTTCAAAACTGAAATAACGTAATACTTCATCTATTAAAGAACTGATTTCATCTACAGAAAGAATAGAGGGAGTTCCTCCTCCAAAATACAGGGACTTCAGAGTTCTGTTCTGCAGCTCATCCTTTCTCAGTGCTATTTCAGTTTTCATGGCACGAAGCATTTCATCCTTGAAATTCAGGGATGTTGAAAAATGAAAATTACAATAACTGCATTTTTGTTTACAGAACGGAATGTGAATATATATCATAAAAAAAGCTCTGAAAAATTTCAGAGCTCAAATTTATTTAAATTAAATTAATTAGTATCTAAATCCTCTAGCATTAATGAAGTTGTCGAAGTTATAACCCAGACCAATCATGAAGCTGTTTCCACCATAGCTCTGGATATCAGATAATCCAAGGTTATAAGTAGCTCCAATCATGAATTTGTTGAATCTTACTTTTACAATGGGAGAGATACTCAGGTTCTGATTGTCAAATCTGTTCTGAACCGTTCTGTAGCTTACCCCGAAAGAGAATGCGTTGATATCATTAGAGAATGTTGCCATCAAATTCCAGTCGATCATTCTCGTTGAGTTGGTATTAAGGTTGATTAATGCTGACGGTGCTAATGTAATGTTATCAGCAATGTTCCAGTTATATCCTAAGTTTAAGAAGAATTTAATTGGAGAAGGTTCGTAGTTGTTTACGATAGAAGCATCATTACTTAATGCGATATCATTTACGGAAACACCCCCGAATAAACCTCTGTACGTAGCAGCCAAACCAAAGTTTGCATACACCATAAAGATGTTACTTTCTTCACCTCTCAATAATGGGTCACCACCTTCTTCAGTATTAATTTTTGAATAATCAAAATTCATGTTATAGAAGTTAACACTTGTACCGAAAGAGAACTGGTCTTTTCTGTCTCCTTCACTACTTAGCGGAATAAAATATGAAGCACCAGCCGTGATACCACCAGCAGAGATCGGTCCATTACTGTCTCTGAACACGGAAATACCAGCACCCACTCTATCAAAGATATTCGCATTCATCCCGATTGACTGAACATTCGGAGAATTACTGAATTTTGAAAATTGTTGTTGATAATTGGCGTTGAGCTGTACGTAATCTGTTTTTCCGTATTGAGCTGGGTTGAACAGGAACTCACCATCCAAAAGATATTGCTGATAGTATGGTAGTGATTCTTGTGCTTTGTATGCATTTGACAAAAGAGCTAAACATACGATAGCATATAGTTTTCTCATAACAAATCTTGATTTCAATTCAACAAATATAAAAAAAATCTCAATATATTTTTAGTTTTCCAAATAATTTCTCCATTTTTTTACAGCATCCGCCATATCTTTGGGCATTGGGCTCTCAAAATATAATTCCTTTTTTGTCGTTGGGTGTATAAATCCGAGGGTATGTGCATGAAGAGCATGTCTTGGCAAAATTTCAAAAACATTTTTAATAAATTGCTTGTATTTGGGAAGATTTACCCCTCTTAAAGGAGTATGCCCCTCATACCTTTCATCATTAAACAAAGTATGCCCTATATGCCTGAAATGCGCTCTGATCTGGTGCGTTCTTCCCGTCTCCAGTTTACACTCTACCCATGTCATGTATTTAAACCTTTCCAACACCTTATAATGAGTCACTGCATGTTTCCCGTGGCTGCCGTCTTCATAAACAGACATCTGCATTCTGTTTTTAGGATGCCTTCCGATATGACCTCTGATTGTACCCTCTTCATCCTGCATATTTCCCCACACAAAAGCCCAATACAGCCTTTTCGTAGTTCGGTTAAAGAATTGTTTTGCCAGGAAGCTTAATGCATATTCATTCTTAGCAATCACCAATAGTCCTGAGGTATCTTTATCAATTCTGTGAACAAGCCCTACTCTATCAAGATCGGATTTCTCACCATTCTTTTCAAAGTGGAAAGCCAGTGCGTTCACTAATGTTCCGTCCCAGTTACCAAATCCCGGATGTACCACCATTCCTGGTTCTTTATCCACAACAACAAGGTCATCATCTTCATAAACGATATTCACAGGAATATCTTGTGGAATAATGACATTCTCTCTCGGAGGATGCGTAAGCAGTACAGAAATCTGATCTCCTGGTTTTACACGATAGTTCTGCTTTACCGCAGTTCCGTTCACGATGACATTTCCGGCTCTGCAGGTTTGTGAAATTTTATTCCTTGAAGAATTCTGTCGGTATATTAACAGGAACTTATCAATTCTTAACGGTTCCTGCTTGCTGTCAACAGTGATATTAAGATGTTCATACAATCCTTTATTTTCCTCATCAATATCGATGTTTTCAATACTGTTGGAATCTAATAATTCTTCATCTAAAAAATCGTCGTTATCTTCTGACATTGTTTTATATTTTTTACACAAAAGGCCTCAACATTTTGCAGTTGAAGCCTGTATTTTTGATATTAATCTGATTTTATTCTACGACAACCTTCTTAGCTTTTGGCTTTTGCGCAGGTTGTTGTGTTGTGGCAGCCGGTTTGGCTGTACTTCCTGTAGCATGAGTACCGTTCCCTGCAGACGTTTTAGGTTTTTCAACAGTGGTAGCAACTGGTTTAGCTGCTGTAGTCTGAGTTTTAGGAGTTTCAGTTTTCGGAACTTCCGGCTTTGGAGTTTCTCTTTTAGGTGCAGGAGCAGGCACTACGGGAGCATCATAACTTGGCTCACTGTGCACTTCTTCATATCGAACCGGAGGAAGTGAAGTATCCACTTTCATACGGTAGATAGAATTCAGCTGCTCTACTTTTGCTCTTAATTCTGCCGGAGTTTTCTTACTCGCCCAAAGGTCGATCTGCATTCCCTGATCACGAACATCTCCGGAAGCAGGATCCTGATAATAGATAATATCAGACTCATCTGTACTTCCATCTTCATGTTCTACCAATCCTACTTCAAACATACTTTTGGCAATAACAGCTCTCGCTTCTTTTACCGTAAGTCCTACTACATTAGGAATAGAAATGTTTCTCATAGGCCCGGATCCTACCACTACATCAATCGTAGAGAATCTTGGTAAACGAGTTCCCGGGTTTACAGCATTTCCTTTATATAATATTCTTAAAAGAGCATCTTTCTGAATACTCGGCTCATAAATGGTATCACCGATTTTAAGACCTACCTGATCCAATCTCTGGAATGCCAGTCCTGAATATTTATTGATAACATTCGGCACTGCAATAGGAGCCCATGTTCTCGGATTTACTTTAAGCGTTACCGTTCTTCCGTCTTTCACACGGGAACCTGGTGCAGGATACACCTGCAACACCTGGAATGGTCTGTACTTCGGGTCGTAATTGGCACTGTCTACTTCATATTCCAGTCCTGTATCATCTAATATTTTAACGGCATCATGTACCGATTTATTTACAATATTGGGAACAGGAATTTCCTGACCGTGATTAGTATGGTATTCCAACCAGCGAAATGTAAGCCATACAAGCCCCACGAAAACACCGATGGCTACTACTAAATTCAGTAAAACTTTCCAATTGAAAAGTGATTTAAGCATACTTAAAAATACTTTAATTATAACCGCAAATATAGCTAATAATTTTAGAATGGACTTTTTATTTAACACAATTCATTTTCGATTTTAAAATTTGCCGATTTCCCATATTGCATTGCATAAAATGATTAAATTTGCCTTAATTGATACTATATGGTTATGAATAAAAAAAGTGTTGCCGTAGTAATGGGAGGCTATTCTGATGAATATGTTGTTTCTTTAAAAAGCGGACAATTGATTTATGATTCTCTGGACAGAAATCTCTATGACGTATATAAAGTAGTAGTCCTTAAAGATGAATGGTATTTTTTAGGAGAAAATGATAAAAAATATGCCATCAACAGAGGAGATTTTTCTGTGACTTTAGATAATGGTGAAGTCTTAAAATTTGATGTTTGTTTCAATATTATCCACGGAACTCCGGGGGAAAATGGAATTCTTCAGGCATACTGGGATGCCATTGGTCAAAAATATACAGGTTGTGATTTTTACCAGAGTGCTCTTACTTTCAATAAAAAAGATACTCTTGCCGTATTATCTAAATATGGAATTCCTTCTGCAAAAAGTATTTATTTAAGAAAAGGTGAAGACATTAATGTGGATGAGATTGTATCAGAACTCAATCTTCCTCTGTTTGTAAAACCTAATCAGTCCGGATCTTCGCTGGGAATTTCCAAAGTAAAAGAAAAATCAGAACTGATTGCGGCTACTGAAATTGCATTCAAAGAAGATCATGAAATCCTGATTGAAAGTTTCCTTGATGGTATGGAAGTTTCTGTAGGCGTTATTGATTTTAAAGGAGAAACTATTGTATTAGGAATTACAGAAATTGTTCCTACTAATGAGTTTTTCGATTATGAAGCAAAATACGAAGGAGCCTCTGAAGAAATTACACCGGCAAGAATTGACGAAGAAACCACAAAGAGAGTGGAAGAAATTGCTAAAAAAGCATACAATTCATTAGGGATGAGCGGCTTTTCAAGAAGTGAATTTATTCTGATGAACGGGATTCCTTATATGCTTGAAATGAATACCAACCCGGGATTCTCTCCTGCAAGTATCCTTCCTCAGCAGGCAAAACATTATGGAATTTCCATCATGGATCTTTGCGGAAATGAAGTTGAAAAAGCACTTAATAAATAAAATAGAAGTTAGAAATTAGAGGTTAGAAGCCAGAAGCAAAATACACTCACAGCTTATAACAGATAATTCACGATTCAAAATTATAACTCGTACAACATGAAAATTGCTGTTTTCCCAGGGTCTTTTGACCCGATTACACTAGGACATTACGACATTATAGAAAGAGCGGCACCGCTATTTGATAAATTAATCATCGCTATCGGCCAGAATTCTCAGAAAAAATATATGTTCCCTCTTGAGAAAAGAGTGGAATTTATCCAGAATTCTGTAGCAGAGTTTCCCAACGTGGAAGTAGACTCATTTGAAGGCTTAACAGTGGATTACTGTTTTGAGAAAAATGCTCAGTACATTATCAGAGGACTGAGAAACCCTGCCGATTTTGAATTTGAAAAAGCAATTGCTCACACCAACAGAACATTAGCTCACAAAAAACTGGAAACCGTATTCTTATTGACTTCTTCTGGAAAATCTTTCATCAGCAGCAGCATTGTAAGGGAAATCATTACCCACGGCGGCGAATATGAACTGATGGTTCCGGACTCAGTAAGGGTGGAAAGATAAACAAAACAATATTTGATAAGCGATAAATGATAATTGATACAATGGCCAAGAATTTGCTTAAGCAAAAAATCATTCATCAATTATCATTTATCATTCATAACTTATGCACGAACAGTTCAATTTTGCCATAGAAGTCCTGGGGACCATTGCCTTTTCCATGTCGGGAAGTTTTGCAGCAATGCAGAAACGGCTTGATCCGTTCGGAGTGCTTATTATTGCATTTGTAACTTCTGTGGGAGGAGGAACTGTAAGAGATTTACTGCTTGATATCCCTGTATTCTGGATGCATGATCTTCTGATGTGTGCTTTGATTCTCGTGACCAGCATTTTTTCAATGGTCTTCAAATCTCTTGAAAAGAACTTCAAAGTCACTTTATTTATCTTCGACAGCTTTGGTCTTGGATTATTTACCATTATCGGAGTTCAGAAAGGCTTAAATGCTGGAATCCATCCTATGATCTGTATTGCTTTAGGAACCATAACAGGTTGTTTCGGAGGGATTATCCGGGATATATTGCTCAACAGAATTCCATTAATTTTCAGAAAGGAAATTTATGCCACAGCATGTATATTGGGAGGTTCTGCATTTTTATTGATGACCAGATATACCATGCTTTCTTATACTTTTATACAAATCTTCACTATTTTACTGATTGTTGCTATAAGAACCTTTGCAGTAAAATACCATTGGCAGATGCCTAAGTTCTATGGCTACGACCAGAATTCGGAAATGTAACTTTGTGAAAAAACTACCTCTTATCATTCTATCACTTTCTTTATTCTCCTGCAAACACGAGAGTCAATTTGATCTGAATAAAGATCTTTATCATTTTTCCGAAAGAATGGAAAACGGAGATACGGTTAAGATCATGACTGATCTTTCAGCCTGCACATTCCTTGCATTTGAAACCTATACTTTTACCAAGCAGCATGACACTCTGTTTCTGGAGAAATACTCTGAAATAGCATCATATGGTAAAACGAGCCAAACATTACCTAAAAGAATCTATAAAGTAAAAGCCAGCGATCCTTTGTCTTTTGAAAATTATCTTAAATTCCTGAACAAAGAAGATAAACCGCATGAGAAAGGAGATTTCCCTCTGGTTACGGTAACCTATAAAAAACAAAGCCGGAAATTTTATGATGACGGACTCCAAGATAAGTTTATGAAGCATGATAGTTTGTTTGCCGTTAAGGAAAACATTTACCCAAAAGATACATTTTTTAAACAGGAAGCACCTCCACCACCTCCAATCATAAAAAACAAAAAGTCCTGAAAAATCAGGACTTTTATATTATATTTTTTTATTGACTAGAAGAATTTTCCTCTGTTTCTCATATTCGGGTTATGCATGTGTTTCTGCATAGTCGGCATTTTCAACTGATCTTTCATCATTTTGATTTGATCCGTCATCATGCCTGCGCTGTCTAATCTTTTTGCTTCTTCCAACAACTTCTGCCCTTCCTGTTTTCTTCCTTTGGAAATAGCTGCTGCCGCAAGATTCAACGTAGCCATTGCTCTATCGTGTTTCATATTTAAACCATACTCCAACGCTTTCTTCATGAAAGGTTCTACTTTCGCAGGGTGATCCTGAGCTTGTGTCAATCCTGATAAATAGTGAAAATATCCGTATTGAGTTTTGTGAAGCTGGCCTTTATAATCTGTTATTTTGGATAACCATTCTCCGGCTTTTTCCATATTTTGTTTTCTCAATTGCCAGAATGCCAGCAGAATATATTCGTTCTTGAAGAATAGTAAGATTGGGAATGCAGCTAAAAGAAAAACAACAATTCCCCACCCAAGGTTTCTTGTGAAAAACATCATATAAAGTCCTAACAGGATAAGAAGTGCTGCTACTGCAATTTTTATGTATTTATTCATTATTAAATTTTAAAAGTGCAAAGATAAATAAATTAGAGATTAGAAGCTAGAAGTTAGAGGTTAGAATTCCTATAACTATTCGCTCTTAATTTTTTCAAACGTCTGGAAGCAGAAATCATAGCCATTTTTTTCATCTTTTTCATGGCAGGTTTCGTTTGTTTTTTTCCAGATTTTCTGATCTATTTTTGGAAAGAATGTATCTGCTTTAAGATCTGCTTTCACCAGAGTAACCTCAAGTCTGTCTACTAAATCAATAGTCTGCTCATAGATATTTCCTCCACCGATAACGAAAACTTCCTCATCAATCTTTTTAGCAAATTTCAAAGCTTCTTTAATGCTTCCCACGATAAGAATTCCTTCTTCAAACCAGTCTTTTTTTCTTGACACAACAATGTTGGTACGGTTCGGAAGAGGCTTGCCAATACTTTCGTAGGTTTTTCTTCCCATTATAATCGGATGCCCTGAAGTAATATCTTTAAAATGTTTTAGATCTTTGGGAAGATGCCAAAGCAACTGGTTTTCAAAACCAATTTCGTTTTTCTCTCCCATTGCCACCACTATTGTTGTCATTCAAATAATTTTTTACAAAATTAGCACATAATTTGTATATTTGGTTAGCACAAAAAATTTAAAAAAATAAACTATGAAAAATAAAGGATGTCTGGGTGCAGGAACCATTGGTATTGCCCTTCTTATTATTGTTGCTATTCTATTCTTCTGGGGAAAAAGCGGATATAACAGCTTTGTCAACAAAGAACAGACTGTAAACGCAAAATGGTCTAATGTAGAGACCGTATATCAGAAAAGAGCGAACCTTATTCCTAACCTGGAAAGAACGGTAAAATCGTATTCAAAATTTGAGCAGGAAACTTTAACTCAAGTGGTAGAAGCCCGTTCCAAAGCGACTTCTATCAATATTGATCCTACGAATATGACCGAAGCTGATCTTGCCAAATTCCAGGCTGCACAAGGAGAATTATCGGGTGCATTAAGCCGATTGATGGCCGTAGTAGAGTCTTATCCTAACTTAAAAGCAGACCAGCAATATATCAACTTCCAGAGAGAATATACCGCTATCGAAAACAGTATCAGAACAGAAACTGTTTATTATAACGATGCTGCAAAGGATTACAATACTTCCATCAAGACTTTCCCGAATAATATTCTGGCGAATTTCACCAACTTTAAAGAAAAACCTTATTTCAAAGCTGATGCAGGAGCTCAGAAAGCCCCTGAAGTATTCAAATAATAATGGGTAATTTCCTAACAAATCAACAGATCGCTTCCCTCGTGGAAGCGATTCAGTCTGCAGAAGATCATTCTACGGGAGAGATCAGGGTACATATTGATTCCAATACAGAAAACCGTGATGCTAAAACGGCATTTGATGTTTTCAAAAAACTCGATATGGATAAAACCGCTGACCGGAATGCTGTGCTTTTCCATGTGAATTTCGAACAAAAATATCTTACCATTATTGGAGATATCGGAATTCATGAAAAGGTAAGACAGTCTTACTGGGATCATCTTCACGATTATATCACTGCTGAATTTGCCAAAGGAAATTATTATCAGGCTCTGAAAAGTGCCATCCTGGAAACAGGACTTGAACTCAAAAAATATTTTCCTGTAGAAGGAGAAAATCCAAACCAACTCTCAAATGAAATTACATTCTCTTAAAATAGTATTTTCATTTTTACTACTCTGCTTTTACACTTTTGTATCAGCACAATACACCATTCCTGAAAAACCAGCAGTTCTCTATCCTGTTTTTGATGAAGCAGAATTGCTTTCTCAGCAGGAAAAAGATGCCCTTAATAATAAACTGATCAAGTTTGCAGATTCTACCTCAACGGAAATTGAAGTAGTCATCATCCGCTCCACCAAAGGAGAAGATGTGAATTTTCTGGCAACCATGTTCGGAGAGAAATGGAAAATCGGGAAAAAGGGTGTTGATAACGGAGTGGTTTTCCTTATTGCCACAGAAGACAGAACCATGTCTATCCAGCAGGGACGTGCCGTGGAACAATATCTTACAGCATCCGTAGCAGGACAGATCTTAGATTATATTGTCACCCCAAATTTCAAGAAAGGCCTTTGGTATGAAGGAATCAACGGTGGAACCTCAGCCATTATGGAGGCTGTTGAGGGAAAATTCAAACCTGTAGCAACCACAGCTCCTTCCGGTAACGGAAGTGCTTTTAAAGTCCTTATTATTGCTTTTGTTATTTTCATCATTATTGCTATCCTTTTTGGTAACAGAGGCGGCGGACGTGGCGGAAATAATGACGACGATGATGATGTGATTATCACAAGAAAAGGACGCAGAAATTATCCTGGCGGGTTCTTCCCATTCCCAGGCAGTTTCGGAGGCGGTGGCTTTGGCGGAGGAAGTTCCGGCGGTGGCGGCGGCGGCTTTGGAGGCTTCGGCGGTGGCGGAAGTTTTGGAGGCGGCGGTGCATCCGGAGGATGGTAAAATTCACCCTTAAAAGAACGTACATCTATCTCATCTTTTTTACATTATCATTTTAAATTCTTTTTCGAATTCATTACAATTTTTATTCAACTCAACCCATGAAATTCTTATTTAATCTTTTCTTTTTACTTTTCTCAATCAGTACATTTTCTCAGAAAATAAATTCAGAAAACTATTATAATTTTTATAACAACAATAAAGAAAATTTAAAAAGCAAAAGATTATATACGGTATGGCTGAATAAAACAGAAGCCAGCATGATCTTAAAAGAAGAAATGAAAAATGCAGGTTTTGAATGGCTGAGTGATTTTAGAATTGTCAAAATTAATGATGAAGAATTCGTTATAGCTCTTTGTTATTCGGAAAAGTCTAAGTTTGGCTTTGTGTATGAATCATCCCATTTTGCAATTCCTAAGAAGGAAAACAGAACCATAAAAAGTTTATATAAACAAGATACCGGAAATGATTATTCAGAAAAAATAGTAAGTATCAATGGAGATTCTAAATTTGTTAAAATAAAAGATCTTCCTTCCAATTTACAAATCATAAAAGAAGATATCTACTGGTATCAACGTACTGAGAATCCTGAAGATGATAAATATTTAGTCACCAAACAGGATATGATTACTATTCTTCGTGAAGACATACGCAAAACCTTAAGCAGCTTCAAAAAATAAACAATATCTTTTTACAAAGCTCATACCCGAATTAAAGAATGAATAAAGAGATTTTTAACCTATTATTCTATTCATTCCTGGCTTCACTCCCACCAACTAATACTTGTTTTTTATCTAAATGACAAAAATACTCCCTTTATTTATTTAATCTTAACATTAAATTCAATTTTCCATATTAAAAAATTAATAAAAGCGTTAAAAAATCACCTTTTATTCAATATTTTTTATTATATTTACTGAAAACAGGATTATGAAGAAGACGCTGGTAGTATTTGCACACCCTTATCTGGAGCACTCCAATTCGAATGTAGAGCTCATCAATTTCTACGTTCGCCACCAGCATTATACCCTAAGAGATCTTTACGAAGAATATCCTGATTTTCATATCGCTGCTTTCCGGGAAAGAAAACGTCTTAAGAACTATGAACGTTTTGTTTTTCAGTTTCCCCTGATATGGTTTGGAATGCCTCCACTTCTCAGATTATGGATTGATGAAGTTTTCGACAGAGACTGGCTTAAAGAAGGTGAACATAATCCTCTGGAAGGAAAAGAAGTGTATATTCTGGTCACCACGGGCGGAAAAGAAAGATCTTTCAGCAAAACCGGAACCTATCAATACACCATAGATGAACTCATCAGCGGACTGATTGTTTCATTAAAGGTTTTCAAAGCTGATATCAGGCACATCAAAATCGTATACGAAGCTAACAAGCTTTCTAAAAAAGAAATTATTTTACATAAAAAGGAATTTACAGAACTACTCAATCAATAGCATATGGAATCCAGCTTAGCGATGAACACATTAATCTTCCTGGGTGTAGCCATTATTATGGTTCCATTGGCCAGGAAATTAGGGTTGAGCTCTGTAATCGGTTATATTTTAGGAGGAATCATTATAGGTCCTTATGCCCTTAAACTTACAGGAAATAATGTAAATGACATTATGCATGCCAGCGAGTTTGGAGTCATCATGCTTTTATTTTTGGTGGGCTTAGAGCTGGAACCCCGTAAATTCTGGGAAATGCGAAAAAAAATAATGGGTCTGGGACTTTCCCAAATGGTACTCACCATTCTTTTGCTTTTCTTAGTATTTACAAGTGTAGGCTGGAGAGTAGACAAAGCTATAGCTATTGCGATGTGTTTTGCTTTATCGTCTACCGCAATTGTCCTCCAGACTTTGCAGGAAAAGAATAATCTTAAGACTACAGCAGGAGAAGCTTCATTCTCTACCTTGTTGTTTCAGGATATTTCAGTAATTCCTATTTTGGCAATACTCCCTATTCTGGCCAATTATAAAGCCAAGCATCACGATAATGAAATTCAGATTCTGATCCAAAAACTACCGGAATGGCTTCAGGCCGGAACCGTAATTTTCGGAGTGGCTTTGCTTATTTTACTGGGCAGATATGTCTTTGTTCCATTCCTGCGCTATGTGTCAAAATCTGGAATGTCAGAATTATTGACGGCTTCTTCCCTATTCCTCGTTATTGGAGTTTCTGAACTGATGGTTGTTATCGGGCTTTCTCCGGCACTCGGTGCTTTCCTCGCAGGAGTAATGCTTGCCAACAGTGAATTCCGTCATGAACTGGAAGCCCAGATTGATCCTTTCAAAGGACTGCTGTTGGCTGTTTTCTTTGTCAGTGTAGGATCAACGATCAATTTTAATATTATTCAGCAAGATCCGTTATTTATCTTCAGTACTGTTTTTGCTGTACTGGCCGTAAAATTTGTTGTTTTATATACGATTGGAAAGTTTTTCAGGATAGATACTCCTCAGAGTCTTTTTTATGCTTTTGCGCTTTCTCAGGTAGGAGAATTTGCATTTGTACTGCTCAATTATGCGTCGGATCTCTATCTTTTAGGTCCTGAAATGAATGCACAAATGATGGCTGTTACGGCAATCACCATGTGTATTACTCCCATTCTTCTTATTATCAATGATAAGTTGATTACCCCGAAATTCATTAAAGAAATTCCAGAGGAAGAACATGATTATAATATTCTCGACAGTGATGTTACCCAAAAGAAAATTATTATTGTAGGTTTTGGGCATTTTGGAAGTACGGTGGGACGTCTTTTAAAAGCCAATAAAATACCCGCTACCGTTTTGGACCGTGATTCTGATCGTGTGAAATTGCTCAGAAGCTATGGTTTTAAAGTCTATTATGGTGATGCTACCCGAATACCTATTTTAAGAGCCGCAGGAATTGAAGATGCTGAAATTCTGGTTTTATGTCTGGATGATTCAGATGATAACAAATTCATTGCAGAACTTGTGCGTGAACATTATCCCAATGTGAAAATTTTTGTAAGAGCGAAAAACAGGATTGATGCTTATGATTATCTAAACAGCGGTGTTAATCATATCTACCGTGAAACATTAGGAACAGCCGTTGATATGGCTGTGGATGTACTTCATGAAACAGGAATGAGGAAATATGCCGCAAGACGTCTTGGACAAAGATTTATGGCTATTGATAAAGCTTCAGTCAGAAAACTGGCAAAAATGAAGGAAAATAATGATGACATTACACTATTTACCACAAAAGAAATCCTCCAACGGGAGGAGGAATTATTAGCTTATGACAATCTTAATTTTGATAATAAAAACTGGGAAGGTTCCTCATCCGCTGATGAAGAAGATGAGGAGGAATCTCAGGGTTAATTTATTGGATGTTTACGCTTCCACCACTGCTTTCATCTTTAATGACACTCTTAAGCTCTCCTTTTTTCGAAATGTCCACACTTCCACCGGATGAAGCGCCTGCATTCACACTGGAAACAGCACTGATCTGAATACTTGCTCCACTGGAAGCATCAGCGTCTACATTATCAGCAACAACTCCTTTAGCAGAAACACTGCTTCCTGAAGAAGCACTTACCTCTACTTTTTTCGCTTTTCCGGAAAGATCAAGTGTGGATCCAGATGAAGATTCAATATCAAGGTTGACAGCCCAGATTTTACCATCGAAACTGCTGCTGCTGCTTACATTGATATCCATATCATTAGCCTCCAGATCTCCGGAAATACTTCCTGCACTAGATGCTTCGATCTCTGTTTTTTCCTGGGTAAATTTATCTTTTACAATAATTCTTGCAGCTGAGTCAGCAAGAAGTTTCTTAAAATCTTTTGTATAAATTTTTGCCGTCACTTTACTGATATTCATCACTCTGATCCCCGGCTTATAATGAATATGCAGTTTTCCGCCATCATTATCTACAAGAATTTCATTGATGATACTCTGAGGTGCTGAGATTTCTACTTTTTCTGTTTCAGATTTTATAATTTCAGCTTCTATGGCTTGTGAAACCTGGATTTCATCAAAATCTCCGTTAAATTCTTTATGCTGTATCGGGCCACTTTCTTTCGTTACTACTTTCTCTACCCAGTTACTTCTGTCTCCTTCTCCGTCTCTGTTTCTGTTCTCATGCTTATCGTTACATGAGGCCAATGCCACTAAGGCTGAAAAAATAAATAAAGTCCTTGTTTTCATGCTTATTTCTTTTGTTGATTATTTTTTTGATTCCTTTATTAAATAACAACTAATTTATAAAAAATATTACATTACATTTAAAAATACTGCAATTGTCTGCAACACAGATTTTTCAGAAGCCCTTTTCTTTACTTACCCTACCTAACTCATTCATTTAAAAACACTCCCGGAACAGTTTCAATAAATACATACACCAAAATAGATTCTATGATACAAGTTTTTAATATCTTTATCATTTAATAACAACTATATTTATGAAGAATATTTCATCGGTATTATTAATTTCTGCCTTGGCGTTCAATCAATCTTGTACTACAATGAAACAGACCGATATTCAACAGGAGCTTCCTGCCCCTGATCCCTCTTTATCTTCAAATCCTTTTATGAAGAAAAGCAAGCTTCAGTATGAAGCTCCGGAGTTTGACAAAATCAAAAATGAACACTTCAAACCTGCTTTTAACTATGGTTTAAAGCAGCATGAAGCTGAAATTGTAAAGATTGCCAACAATCCTGCTGCTCCTACTTTTGAAAATACCATCGTTACATTGGAAAAAAGTGGCGAAGTATTAAGAAGAGCACAAATTGTATTCTCCAATCTTACAAGTGCCAATACAAATCCTACCTTACAGGCTTTGGATGAAGAATATGCACCTATTTTTGCTGCACATTCTGATAAATTGTACCTGAATGAAAATCTTTATAAAAGAATACAATCCATCAAAGAAGACGGTCTTGATTCTGAAAGCAAAAGACTTTTACAATATTATAAGCAGAATTTTGAAATCGCAGGAGCGAACCTTTCTGCAGCTGATAAAGAAAAACTAAAACAAATCAACCAGGAGCTGGCTTCCCTTTCTACTCAATATTCCAATAAATTACTGGAGGCAAGAAAGCAAGGTGGAGTTTTCTTCTCTGATGCTAAAGAGCTTGACGGCCTTTCTGCTGATGAAATTGCTGCGGCAGCATCTGATGCTAAAACAGCAGGACAACCTGGAAAATATCTTCTGGCGTTACAAAATACAACACAGCAACCTCTTTTACAAAACTTGAAAAACAGAGCTACCAGAGAAAAGCTGTTCAAAGCATCATGGACAAGAGCTGAAAAAGGAGATGCTAATGATACAAGATCTACGATTGAGCAACTGGCTAAGCTGAGATTGAAAAAAGCTCAGATTTTAGGTAAGAAAAACTTTGCTGAGTGGAAACTTCAGGATCAGATGGCCAAAACACCTGAAGCAGCTACCCAACTGATGAATCAGATTGCAACTCCTGCAGTGGAAACAGCAAGACGTGAAGCAAAAGATATTCAGGATCTTATTGATCAGCAGAAAGGAGGTTTCAAAGTAGAACCTTGGGACTGGAATTTCTACGCTGAACAGGTAAGAAAAGCTAAATTTGATCTTGATGAAAGCCAAATAAAACCCTATTTTGAAATCACAACGGTTCTGGAAAAAGGAGTTTTCTTTGCCGCTGAAAAATTCTATGGACTGACTTTTAAAAAGAGAACAGATCTTCCGGTGTACCACCCTGATGTAGTAACATACGAGGTTTTCGATCATGATGGAAAATCTATCGCCATTTACTACCTGGACTTCTATACAAGAGATTCTAAAAACGGTGGAGCATGGATGAGCAATTTTGTTGAGCAGTCTTATTTATTAGGAACAAAACCTGTAATCGTTAACTGCTACAATTACCAGAAACCAGCTCCAGGAAAACCTTCATTAATCAGCTATGACGATGTTTCAACTATTTTCCATGAATTTGGACACTCCATTCACGGAATGTTTGCCAGCCAGAAATATCCTTCTCTTTCAGGAACAAATGTACCAAGAGACTTCGTAGAATTCCCGTCTCAGATCAATGAGCACTGGGCTTTGGATCCTGCTGTTCTGAAGAATTATGCTGTTCATTATGAAACAAAACAGCCTATTCCGCAGGCTTTGGTAGAAAAAATTAAAAAAGCATCTACTTTCAACCAAGGATATATGACTACTGAATTGGTTTCTGCTGCCGAGCTTGATATGGATTGGCATACCGTAAGCAATGACAGTCAGTTCATTCCTGTTTTAGATTTTGAAAAACAATCTTTAGCCAGCCATGGATTCAACTTAGCAACAGTTCCTCCGAGATACCATACTCCTTATTTTGCACACATCTGGGGAGGTGGATATTCAGCAGGATACTATGCTTATTTATGGTCTGAAACATTGGATAACGATGCATGGGAATGGATCAGCAAAAACGGAGGCCTGACCAGAGAAAATGGTGACCGTTTCAGAAAATACATTCTGTCTGTAGGAAATTCTGTAGATCTGAATCAGGCATTCAGAGACTTTACAGGACACGATCCGGATATCAAACCTTTATTAAGAAACAGAGGTTTTATTAAATAAATTAACGGGAAGCATTCTTTAATTAGAGTGCTTCTTTTTATGTTTCGGCTAAAGCCAATGGATTTTTATTTGTTTATTTTTTAACGGGCTAAAGCCCGTTTCTATTGATATTGATTATTTTTGCCGTTCAACATTTAAAATACAATATATGGACTGTCCCTGCTGTTCAGGAAAATCCTACGAAGAATGCTGCAAGCCTTATCATACCGGAGAAAAACATGCTCCAACGGCTGAAGCTCTGATGCGTTCAAGGTTCTCCGCATTTGCTATTCCCAATGGTGAATATCTGATGGAAACTACTCTTCCCGGAAAAAGAAAATACCACAATAAGAAAGACCTTCAGGAATGGGGAGAAATCAACCAGTGGACAAAGCTGGAAATCATCCGCACTCCCACTTTAAATCATGTAGAGTTTAAAGCCTATTATACAGATCAGGATGGCCATCCTCAACTTCATCATGAGTTTTCTCTTTTTCAGAAAATGCATGAACGATGGTATTATGTTTCAGGAGAATTTTTGGATTAGTAAATATAGAGTGATGCTTTGTGTGTAGAACCACCCCGTCAAAAATTTAAAGAATTTTTGACACCCCTCCGAAAGAGGGGAATGCCAAGCATTCATTAACTATTGTACCTTATAAATAAAAATAAGCCAAAGAATTATCTTTGGCTTATTTCGTATTTGGTATTTAAAAAATGTCCGAAAGTCGGTCATTTTTTTATTTTTTAGTGAGCTTCGTTTCCGTCAATTCCGTGAGCGTGACCATGTGCCAATTCTTCTTCAGTTGCCGGACGTGTGTTCAAAATTTCTACTTCAAAGTCTAACACTTTACCTGCCATTGGATGGTTAAGATCTGCAACTACAACTTCTGGTGTTATTTCTACCACAAATGCCTGGAAATTATTCCCTTGGTTATCAGATAAAGGTAAAATAGCTCCAATAGGTGGAGTTCCCGATTCTTTGAACATCTCAATTGGCAATTGAGCGATAGCATCAGGCTGTCTTTCACCATAAGCTTCTTCAGGCTGAATAACAAAAGCAGCTTTATCACCAGCTTTTAAACCTAAGATATTTTGTTCAAACTTTGGAATCATCATTCCTACACCATACAAAAATGTAAGTGGATTTTCTGCTGTTGTTTCTTCTACAAGAACTTTAGTTCCGTCCGCTTCGATAGTGTGAAGGATGTAACGTACAGCTACAACGTGATTGTTTTCAATTGTCATATTTTTTCTTTTTTTCGTGATTTCGTTTCACGATTAATAATACAAATATACTATTTTTGAAATGATTCAATGAGCTTGGAAGCCAGGAGATAGAAGAAGGAAGCTATGAAAGGCATAAAGAAAAACAGATCTTATTTTTACCACCTTTATTTTCTTCTACCTTCCTCTCTTTTTTTCTGTCTCAGGACAAAAAGATACAAACTTTCAACTTTTGTTCTTGCCCAAGGTGTTTTTCTTAAAAACTTCAAGGAAGAGTTTATACTTGGGTTATCTGTAAAACATTTTATATTGATCTGTTCGCCAAGCTTTTCAAAACCTTCATAGTATTCTACGAGTTCTTCAAGGATAGCATCCAGCCTTTTTCCATGTAAAGGATCTTTGGACTGTTGTTCCATCTTTTTTTTGCAAAATTAAATTATTATAAGTTTATACGGAAATCCACAACGCTTCTTCCCTTTTTGTTTCTTATTTTTGAAGAAGTTATTCTCATCCATAAAAATTATTCGTTACAAAAAAATATGAGCAAAAACAACGAAGCGAACAGGCAAAAAAATAAAAAGAAGATTGATCAGAAAAAACGCAAAATACAAAATGCAGAAGCAGAAAGGAAAGCCAAGTTAAAGAAAATCCGAGAAGATTTCAAAGCAAGGGAGACTGATAATACACTGTAAAATCAGTCTTTGCTAAACCCTACTCAGTTTTTGAAACAGCTAGATTTAAGGTACTAAAATAATAGCTGGCAACAGGCAAAATCGTCTGAAATTTTTATCTGAATTAAGGGAAACCTTATTTTTTAAAATTAAGTATTTTCTATATTTACATTTTAATATTTGCAGGATAATTCTCTGCATATACTCTTTTTTAATTCTCAAACTTAAATTATGAAAATCCTCCACACTGCCGACTGGCATTTGGGTAAACGCCTCGACCGTTTTTCAAGACTAGAAGAACAGGTTTTGGTTATGAATGAAATTGTTCAGATTGCCGACGAGCAAAACGTTGATTTAGTTTTAATTGCCGGAGATTTATTCGATAATTTCAATCCAGGTGTAGAGGCCGTTGAACTTTTTTATAAAACTTTAAAACGGTTATCACTAAACGGTAAACGTCCGGTAATTGCTATTTCCGGTAATCATGATTCTCCCAGTTTAATCAATGCTCCTGATCCTCTGGCCAGGGAATGCGGAATCATTTTAATAGGCCATCCTAAAGCAGAGATCAGCCCTTTTGGTACAGAATATTTCAACATTACCCATTCAAAAGAAGGTTTTATCGAACTGAAAACAGAAGGAATAGATTTCCCGGTAAGAATTCTTCACACTCCTTATGCCAATGAAATCCGGTTAAAGGAATATTTTGGCGAAAATAAAGAGGAAGAAATCAACAAGGTTCTTTCACAAACATGGAAAAATCTTGCCGATCAGTTTTGTGATGATTCCGGAGTTAATCTTCTCACTGCTCATTTATATATGAATAAAAGAGGCTCGGAAATTCTGGAAGAGCCTGAAGGAGAAAAACCTATTAAAATCGGAAATGCCGATCTGATTTTTTCGGATAGCATTCCTGAACAGATTCAGTATACAGCCTTGGGCCACCTGCATGGGTTTCAGAATATCGGCACGAAGGAAAAACCTGTTATTTATTCCTCTTCTCCTCTGTGCTACAGTTTCAGTGAAGCGGGACAGACAAAGTATGTTTCCATTATTGATGCAGAGCCGGGAAAGCCTGTTTCTTACGAGAAGAAAACACTGACAACAGGAAGAGCTTTAGTCAGAAAAACATTTACCTCCATTGAAGATACCGTCAACTGGTTGGGTGAAAACCCATATACATTTATAGAACTTACACTGGAAAGTGAGACTTTTTTAACGGCTGATGAAAGAAGATTAATCTATCAGTCGCACAACGGAATTGTTCATCTTATTCCCAAAGTAAAAAACCTGGAATTATCAAAAGATCAAAGCCATGAAATCAATTTAAGCCAGGATATTGATATATTATTTAAAGACTATTTTAAATCCAAAAACGGCGGGCAGGAAGCCAATGAAGAACTGATGAATTTGTTTAACGAAATTTTAAATGCATAAGCCATGATCCCTGTTCAACTAACAATCGAAGGACTTTACTCCTATCAGGAACGCCAGACTATTGATTTCAGAAATCTTACTGAAGCGGGATTATTTGGTATTTTCGGTGCTGTGGGTTCCGGAAAATCATCCGTTTTAGAAGCGATTTCGTTTGCTCTCTATGGAGAAACGGAACGTCTGAACATGCGTGATAAAAGGGCTTACAACATGATGAATCTGAAATCAAACAGTTCTTATATAGAATTTGATTTTGTGAATTATGAGAATAAACTTTTCCGTGCTACCCGTGATTTTAAAAGAAATTCAAAAAAATTCGAAGAAGTAAAACCTAATGCCGTTACTTTTTATGAGCATATTAATGGCAAATGGATTCCTTTAGATCATTCGAATGCCGAAATAATTATTGGTTTAAGCTATTCCAATTTTAAAAGAACCATCATTATTCCGCAGGGGCAGTTCAAAGAATTCCTTGAATTGGGTGCTGCAGAAAGAACGAATATGATGAAGGAGATTTTTAATCTTCAGAAATTTGATCTTCAGAACAATGTTTCTGCGCTCCATGTAAAAAACAGATCTGAACTGGATCAGCTGGAAGGACAACTAAAAGGCTTTGAAGAAATCAATGAGGAAAAAATCAAGATTCAGAAAGAGCAGCTGGCAGAGGAACAGAAACTCCTTTCGGAATCTAATGAAAAGCTGGAAAAAATTTCCCAAACTTATCAACAGCTAAAAAACTTAAAAAGTGACTTCGATAGTTTACAGCAGAATAAGGAAAAATTCACCAAACTTTCTGAAGAAAAGCCTCAAATAGATGCTCTGGAAGCACAAATGGAATTATATGACCGTGTTTTCAGGATTTTCAACCCGTTGATTATTGAGAAAAATAAGCTTTCAAAAGAAATTGCTGATAAACGAAACGATAAAGAACAACAGATCAAAAGCCGGCAGGAAACTGAAAAAGCTTTTACCATCATAAAAGAGCAGCTCACAACCCTTGAACCAAAGTTTAAGGCCTTGGAGCAGTCCAGAATCCAGGAAAACGACCTGAACCTCATCATTCAGATCCTGAAATTTTCTGAAGAGATCAAAGTTCTGAATGAAAGAACACAGAAAGGTTCCGAAAAGGTAAAAGAAGTTGATATCAACAAAGAAAAGATTCAAAAGACGATTGATCAGCTTTCTGCCCTGGTTAAAAACTTAAAAGAACAGAAACTTGATTCTGCTTTGCTTTCCGATGTGGGCAACTGGTTTATTCAACAAAAAAATTTAAAAAAATCCCTGCAGGAACAAACCGAAAAGGTTAATAAACATCAAAAACAAATCGGAGAAATTGCAGAAGAATTACAACCTTTTGCCTATCACGAAAATTATAAAGATGACTTCAAAAACAGGAAAGAAACTTTAGAAACAAAGGAAAAAGAGCTTTCTCAGAAACTGGATCACCTTAAAATACAAAAAGAACTTTCCCGTTTTGCCAGTGAACTTCATGACGGTGAAAACTGCCCTCTTTGCGGGTCTAAGGAACACCCGCATATTGTGGAATTTCATGATGTGAATGCTGAGCTAACCGACATCCAGGAGAAAATAACATCCGTTGAGCAGGATGTAACCGGTCTTCAAAAGCAGGAAGCAGAAATTGATAAGATTCTCGACCGCAAAAAAATCTTTGAAGAACAGCTTCTTTCGGAGCAGAAAATTGTTCTTCAGATTCAACAAAATATGGAAACCCATCTTCAGCATTTCATCTGGAAACCATTCTCTCCGGATCAGGAAGAGGATTTTGAAAAAAAACGTTCAGACTCCTTTAATCTTGAGAAAAAGATTGAAAAAACGGAACGTAATATAGCCATTGAAAGGGAAAATATTGACAAGGAAAACAAAACGCTGGAAAAGTATAAAAGTGCTCTGGAAGGTTTCCGCATGGAAGAAGTTTCAAAACAGGAACAGATTAATATCAGCCGCTCCGGTCTTAAGATCCTGGACTGGAATCTGTATGCTCAAAAGGAAATAACAGAGGTTGAAGAAGCTTATCAAAACCTGGTACAATCCAATAAAGAAACTGAAGAAAATTATCAGAAAGCATTACAGCAGGAAAAAATTCTTTCTCCAAAACTGGCGGAGCAAAGGGCAATTGTCAGCCAATCTGAAAAACAGATTACAGAGCTTGAAAAAGAAATTTCCGGAAATGAAGAAGCTATTGGTAAAGCTTTGACAGATCAAAATTTCACTGAATTCGGAGAAGTTGAGAATATCTTGCTTCAGGAAATCAATGTTCAACTGGTGAGAAGCAAAGTTCAGAACTTCAAAGTTGATTTTGAAGCTTTAAAGAAATTCATCATCGAACTGAAATTAAAACTGAAGGGACTTTCATTCGATAACGAACAGTTTTCTTTGGTTGAACAGCAGTTCCAGGAGGCGCAAAGTGAGCAGAAAAAAATCAGTGACTCCGTAGTTACCAAAACTGCAGAAATAGACCGACTGGAAAAAGAATTCGTAAAAAAAGAAGATCTTCTGAAAGAACTGGCAAAGCTTCAGAAACGTTCAGAGAATTTAAAAATAATGATGAACCTGTTTAAAGGAGCGGGTTTTGTACAATATGTTTCATCTATTTATCTGAGACAGCTTTGTGACCATGCGAATGTGCGTTTCCACAGAATGACCAGAAACCAGCTGAGTCTGCAGCTTAATGAAAATAACGATTTTGAAATCATTGATTACCTCAACGAAGGAAAAAGCAGAAGTGTAAAAACGCTTTCCGGAGGACAGGCATTCCAGGTATCTTTAAGTTTAGCATTAGCGCTGGCAGAAAGCGTTCAGGCGAATGCACAGGCAGATAAAAATTTCTTTTTTATTGATGAAGGTTTTGGAACTCAGGATACGGAATCTGTGAATATTGTATTTGAAACCCTTACCAATCTGATGAAAGAAAACAGGATTGTGGGGATTATTTCGCACGTTGAAGAACTGAAAGAAAAGATTCCTACAGCTCTGAATATTATCAAAGACGAAGAAAGAGGAAGTCTGATTGAAATTATTTAACTGAAATATTTAAACGACAAAAGCCACAAAAGATTTGTTCTTTTGTGGCTTTTACATCTGATAAACTTCCCTGTTACAGTCCTTTTATAACGGGTTTCACTTCTTTTCCAAATAACTCAATAGACTTCATCATCACATCATGAGCAGGATCTCCTACGTCCATGTGCCCGATAAATCTGGTAATTCCGAAAATCTCTTTCATATAAGCAATTTTATCTGCTACTTCAGCCGGACTTCCGATAAATAAAGCTCCGTCTCTGCTTCTTCCACCATCATACTGCGCTTTTGTGTAAGGAGCCCATCCTCTGGAAGCCCCAATCCTATCCATCTGGGATTTATAATTATGGAAATACCCATCCACTGCTTTCTGATCATCACTCACAAAAGTATGTGAATGAATGGCAATCTGCATCTTCGAGACATCATGTCCTGCTTTCTGGTATTCCTGCTTATAGAACTCGATCAGATTTCTAAACTGAATCGGCATTCCTCCAATGATGGCTACCACTAAAGGCATTCCCAATTGTGCTGCACTTAAAACAGACTGCGGAGTACCTCCTACCGCTCTCCAGATGGAAAGTTTTCCGTCATTTTTTGCTCTTGGATATACGGTTTGATTCTGCATCGGAGCACGAAGTTTCCCAGACCAGCTTACGTTTTCTTCAGAATTAATTTTCAGTAATAATTCTAATTTTTCATCAAATAGCTGTTCATAATCATTCAATGAATAACCATATAACGGAAATGATTCAATGAAACTTCCACGCCCCACGAATATCTCAGCTCTTCCGTCAGAAATCAGATCCAGTGTTGAAAAATCTTCATATACTTTTACCGGCTCGGAAGAACTTAAAACAGTCACTCCACTGGCCAGTTTTATATTTTTTGTAATACTTGCTGCCGCTGCCAATACTATTTCCGGAGAGGAAACAGCATAATCCGGACGGTGATGTTCTCCCATTGCAAATACATCAATTCCAACCTCATCCATCAATTTTACCTGATCCAGTATTTCACGGATCTTAATTCCTGCATCTCTATATTTTCCGGTTGACTGGTCAAATGTCAGATCACCGAACATTCCTATTCCTAATTCCATATTGTTGATTTTAGTGATACAAAATTACCACTCTGAAAAATCAAAAACATTGATGTTTGTTAAGATCGGAGGTACTGATGTTTCAAGTTGGAAAACGCAAAGGCGCAAGGATTTTATCTGCGATAAAATTTCATAACTCTAATACTATAAGAATTAATCCTTGCTGAAAATCTTTGATTTTCTTGCGCCTTACAGCAGCATAATCATAAAATTCTTTGCGCCTTTGCGCTTTCCAACAACTCTATTTATCAAAAAAATCCAGCCGTTCCGGCTGGATTTTTTTATTATTTTTTCAGATACAAATCAAAATAATCTGTGATTTTCTGCATCAGGTGAACCCTGTCTTTCCCGATCACATTATGCGGATGTCCCGGATATGTAAAGTAATCTAACTGAACTCCGTTATCAACCGCAGACTTGATGAATTTTATAGAATGCTGCCATACTACCACATCATCCTGCGCCCCGTGAATCATCAGTAATTTACCTTTCAGATTCTGAACTTTATCTAAAAGATTAGCTGCTGCATATCCCTGTGGATTTTCCTGTGGGGTATCCATATATCTTTCTCCGTACATGATCTCGTACATGCTCCAGTCGATTACCGGTCCTCCTGCTACTCCTACTTTGAATACATCCGGCTTACGAAGCATAAAGCTTGTTGTCATAAATCCTCCGAAGCTCCATCCATGGATTCCCATTTTATCTCCATCTACGTAAGGAAGAGATTTTAAGTACTCAACCCCTTTCATCTGGTCGTTCATTTCTGTAGTTCCAAGGTTTCTGAATACAGCCTGCTCGAATTTCATTCCACGGTTAGAAGAACCTCTTCCATCCATTGTGAAGATGATATATCCGTTCTGAGCCATATATTCGTACCAAAGGTTTCCTGAAGCCGGGAAGCTGTTTGTGATCAGCTGTAAGTGTGGTCCGTTATACAGATAAACAATGGCAGGATATTTTTTATTCGGATCAAAATTTGTTGGAAGAATAATTTTCCCATACAAAGGAGTTCCGTCATCTGCCTTTAGCTCCACGTTTTTAATTTCCGGTCTCTGATAATTCTTTAATGGATTTTCAGAAGTAAGAATATTTGTAGATTTTAAATTAGCTGTATTAATAATATTGGCAACTCTGGGTGAATTGGCATTGCTGTAAGCATCGTAAAGGTAGTTTCCATCACTGCTTAAAGTTCCGGCATGCATTCCTTCTGCACTGTCCAGTCTCTGCATTTTGAAATTGGTCCAGTTGATTCTGTATAAATGTCTTTCTAAAGGAGTTTCTTTTGTTGAAGTGAAATAGATTTCCTTTTTCTTTTCATTAAATCCTAAAATATCTGTTACCAGCCAGTCTCCTTTTGTGATCTGTGATACCAAACCTTTTTCCAGACTGTAATGAAACAGGTGATTGTATCCTGTTCTCTGACTCTGCCAGATAAAGTCTGTATTAGAGTTCGGAAAGAAAGTAAGCGGATGTTGTGGTTCAACATATTTACTATCAGTTTCCTCGAATAAAGTTTTCACCAATTCTCCGGTTGCAGCGTCATACTGATTCATTTTCATATGATTCTGACCTCTGTTCAGAACGCCTACAAAAATGTATTTTGAATCCGGACTCCATGTAACAGCAGTCAGATACTGATCTTTTTCCCCTTCAACTTTCAGGAAAGTTGTGGATTGGGTTTTAATATTGAAAACACCTAAAGTCACCTGGTGAGAAGTCTTACCAGCCATTGGGTATTTAATATTATGGTTAACGGCTGGAGTTACAGACCAATCGATGATCGGATAATCTGCTACCATGCTCTGATCCATTTTATAGAATGCTACGCTCTCAGAATTGGGAGCAGGGAAAATTCCGGTATCAATTCCGAATTCATTTCTGTGAACAGCCTGTCCACTGATGATATTTTCATTGGTTTCATTGGTTACAGCAATCGTTTTTCCATTTCTGTTTACAAATAAATTATTCTTTGCTGTGAAGGCAAAAGTCTGACCATCACCAAACATCTTTACGTTGGCTGCATCCTGATCAATTACAGCTGTACTTTTTACTTTCCAATCGTTTCCAGATTTTTCAATCCATGACATTTTGCCACCTGTCGTAAAATAACCATTGGTATTTCCTGTAAATTTGATTGCCGGAACAGCCTTCAGCTTATCATTGGAAAGATTTCTGTTCAGTTGGCTCAGCGAGATCAGAGTATCCTGTTTGTTGGTTTTCAAATCCGTAATCAGATAACCGCCTTTTACGGCCTGGATGTAAGATTTTCCGTCCGCAGCCCATGAAAATTGAGAAATATTTTTCACAGCAAGGTTGGTTCTCATCCCATTTACAGCCTCAGCCATGGTAAACTTCTGGGTCTGGGCAAATGCTGAACTGCATAAAACCAGCATTAATAAAGAAAACTTATGTAATTTCATTGTATAAAATTGAATCCTCCAAAAATAAGAAATAAAAACCAACCGTTAAGAAATGTTAAATTAAAACATTCATAAAATGGAATTTATGCACTCATAAGAAATTATTTCTTAACTTAATAGTGGATTTTTATAGGTAGTAGAATAGGTCAATGGTGAATGGTCAATCCGCTCCGCTTGTCAATTTGATGTTGGAGTAGATTCACCATTCACTTGCGAAGCAAAATTGACGATTAATGTTAAATAAGTCAATCGTGAACTGTCAATCCGCTCCGCTTGTCAATTTGATGTTGGAATAGATTCACCATTCATTTGCGAAGCAAAATTGACGATTGATTATTAAATGAGTCAATCGTGAACTGTCAATCCGCTTTGCTTGTCAATTTGATGTTGGAATAGATTCACCATTCACTTGCGAAGCAAAATTGACGATTGACAAAAAAAATCTCATTTCTTATCCTATATCAATGACTTGTATAGGTACTCTGTCCTAAATTTGCATCATTAATAACAAACAAAAAATACAAAATACAATGGCAACAAAATGGATTTTAGACCCTACGCATAGTGAAATTACTTTCAAAGTAAAACACATGATGATCTCTAACGTAAAAGGAAGCTTCAGAACTTTCACTGCAGAAATCGAGTCTGAAGATGAATTCTTTGCAAATGCAAAAACTACAGCTACTATCCAAACAGATTCTGTATTCACAAACAATACAGACAGAGACAATCACTTAAAGTCTGCGGAGTTCTTCAATGCTGAAGTACATCCTACAATCACTTTTGAATCTCAGGCATTAAACAATTCTATCGTTGGAAATCTTACCATCAATGGAATTACAAAACCTGTAACTCTTGATGTAGACTTCGGAGGAATTAATGTAGATCCATGGGGAAATACAAAAGCAGGTTTCTCTTTTGAAGGGAAAATCAGCAGAAAAGATTTTGGATTAAACTGGAATGCAGCTCTTGAGGCAGGAGGTGTAATGGTAAGTGATGATGTAAAAGTAGCTGGTGAATTACAGTTTGTAAAGCAAGCATAGTAAATAACATATATTTAAAAGGGTTCAGGGATTTGTCTAAAAGCCTTGAACCTTTTTTATTTTTTATAATCTTCAATATTATGAACCTCAATGATCTTCAAAACATAAGCGACGGTTTTAAACGCACACAGAGAATGCCTGTTTTATTTCTTGGACACGGCTCACCGATGAATGCCATTGAAGAGAATCAATTTGTGCAGGGTTTCCGAAAAGCGGCTTTAGAAATTCCTAAGCCCAATGCAATTCTTTGTATTTCTGCCCATTGGTATACAGACGGAACTTTTGTAACCGCTATGGATATGCCGAAAACCATCCATGATTTTTATGGGTTTCCAAAAGCTCTTTTTGATGTGCAGTATCCTGCTCCGGGAAGTCCGGAATTAGCAAAAGAAACAGCAGAACTCCTTCTTCCTATTGATGTGGAAGAGGATCATAGCTGGGGGCTGGATCATGGGGCATGGTCAGTCATTAAGCATATGTATCCTGATGCAGATATTCCTGTGATTCAACTGAGTATTGATCATACAAAACCTCCGCAGTATCATTATGATCTGGCCAAAAGACTGAATAAGCTTCGTGAAAAAGGTATTCTGATTATAGGAAGCGGAAATATTGTTCATAATCTCCGTCTTATCGACTGGAAAAATATAAACACAGTAGGAGCTGGCTGGGACTGGGCTGTAGAAGCCAGAGAGAAAACCAACAACTGGCTTCTTGATGGTAATTTTCAGAATATCATTGATTATCAGAAACAGGGAACTTTCTTACAGTATGCTGTTCCTACCCCTGATCATTATCTTCCTTTATTGTATACTTTAGGTCTGAAAGATCAGTCTGAAGAGCTTACTTTATTCAACGATGAGCTTATCGGCGGCTCGTTGAGCATGACGAGTGTAAGGATTGGATAATCATAATTTGATATTAAAAATAAAAAAGGAAATACCTCAGCCGAGATATTTCCTTTTCTTGTATAATGATAGTATTATTTACTGTACTGCTTTTAACACATTGATATTTCCGTAGCCATAGCTTGAATTAACATTTGGATAATAGGTAGCAGCCTGTCTCATTTTATTAAGCACCTGATCTCTCGTCCATGATGGATTTTTAGCCCAAACCAAAGCTGCAATTCCTGCTGTAGCAGCCGTAGCCACAGAAGAACCACCCACATAATCAGCCTGTCCATTGTAGTAACTCAATACAGGAACGGTATTTCCTGAAGGTCTCTCCATCTGAAAGGTAAAATCAATCTGGCTTCCTGAATGGCAAACATCACATTTCTGATTGGATGTATTTTCTTTTACTCCTGTTATCGCCTGAGTTTCCGACATTGATGCAGGGAAAATCACCCCAACAAAACTGGTAAAGCTGGTAGAAGTACCTCCGGCACAGAAAATTAGTTTTCCTTTAGAGTAAGCATATTTAACACCATCTTCAATTTTTCCGACAGAAAAGATATGCCCCATTGACATTGAGATGATCTTTACATTAGTGTTGTTACCCAATTCTGTAAATGCTGTTTTTACAGCGGTCTGCTCACTGGAAGTTTCCAGAACAACATTTTCTGCTGCTCTGTAGGCGATCAGATTGGCATTATAAGCAACTCCCACTGGTAACCCTGCATTATTTCTCGGAGCAGCCATTACGGATGCCATTTTTGTTCCGTGCCCACACTGATCTCCGGATCCATCTGAGTTATACACTCCCACTTTGCTGATTGTCCTTCCTGAAGAAGCACCATTATTAAAGCTTCCTCCCAATAAAGTCTGTTCTGGAGAAACTCCTGTATCTATAAGTCCGATGGTAACACCTGCTCCTGTGCTGTAGCTCCATGCTTCAGGAATGCTATGTTTTGTGAAAGCCCAAGGAATTTTTGCACTTGGAGTGGTTGAAGTATAGTCTGCCGTACTTAATGTAGATGATGAAAATCCACATCCTGATGAGCCACTTCCTGAAGATTTTGCAGCAGCATTATATTGAGCTTCAAACTCAAAATAATGATAGTCTGCCGGTTCTACATATCGGATGTTCTTCATTTGTCGAAGAGCAGTAATGGTTTCTTCATTTTCAATCACCACATCCATCTGATTAAGATATTGATCTGAAAGAAGAAGGAAATTTCTTTCGTCTTTTCCTTCATATTTTTTGATAACAGAAAGAACTTCTTTTTCCATATCGCTGCTGTTTGGAGATTTACTTCTGTCGAAATCATCTTTAGAAGCTCCAAAACCAATAGATACCATTTTATTTCCGCGGAAAATAGCACTCCACACGAAATGATCGGATTCATTCTTCCAATTGAAAGTACCATCCGTTTTAATAGCCTGGTTAATCCTTTCGTTGATCTGTTTTGCGGTCAACGGATCTTTCTGAGCCATTTCTGTTTTTACATTTTCGTTCTGAAGTTCTTCTCTGGAACACGAGTTTAAGGCAAAAAATATTGCCAGTAGGAATACAGTTTTTTTCATATGTTATAATTTTGGTTGGATCCACAATATAACACTTTGACGGGAATTAAAAACTTAAAAAAAAAGAATTTACCATTACATGAATATTAAATTACAATCCTTTCTCGTAACAGACACTTTGCTCTATTCCAACGTATTGTCCATAATTTGGTATTCTGTAAAAACCACTTTTTTCGTATACAGAGATTGCACTTTTAAGGTCTTGAGAAGTCTCCAATACTGCTTTTTTAAAATTCAATTCGGATGCCCAGTTTTCGAGTTCTTTTACAATTGCTGAGCCCAATCCTTTTTTTCTGAATTCCGGATGCGTAAACATTCTTTTTATTTCTACCGCATCTTCTGAAAATGGTTTGAATGCACCGCAAGCTGTAGGAATACCATCTATGTAAACTACTACGCAGTTTTTAAGGGTATCAATTGTATTGAACTGAGCAAAGAAGCCATCGTTTTCACCATTATGTTTAGCTAAAACAGCATCTAGGGATTTTACTAATTTTTGAAAATCTATGTTGGTGGAATCTGTTCTTAGTATGTGCATTTTGTTTGATTAAAAGATTAAAAAATTTAATAATTTAAAGATTTGGGAAAACAAAAAGCTCCCTTTCGGAAGCCTTTATTTTTATGGAGCTGGTGGAGGTGGATCCTGAAAGTGATAATGTTTATTCAATTTTTCATTAACCCTTTTATCTAATGCTTGTGCATAATCAGTTCCAATTTTCATTGAATCATTCATTAAGTTGGGCATATTTTCAATCATTTTCTGACCAGCCGGAGTTTTATAAAATTTAATGAGCTCATCAACGTCCGAATCTGTAAAATACTTTTTATAGACAGGAATGTACAACGCAAAAATTTTCTCTAGAGACATGTCTTTTTTAAACTCATCCCAAAAACTATCCGGTAAATCTTTATACCTATTGTTATAATGATCCATAAATTGTTGAAAAGCTATAGACAACATCTTATCTGATCTTGTTAAAGTGATCAGTTCTTTCAATTTTGCTTCATTTGACTGAGAAAAAGCATTTATCCCCAGCAAAAAGAAACATAAAATAATCGCCTTTCTCATTTCTTATTTTACATCAACAATAAACTTTCTCTCATTGATCAACTCTGCAATTGCCAGCATATCTTTACCGATCAGTCGGTCGTCTTCAAGTTTTGCAACTTTAGAACGAAGAATCGTAAAGTTTTCTTCAATTACTTTAGAGCATTTTGCTGGTCTTCTGAATTCAAGTCCCTGAGCGGCAAACATCAGCTCAACAGACAGAATGTTCACAAGATTTCCAAGAACCTGATTGAATTTTCTTCCTGAAATACTTCCCATAGAAACATGATCCTCCTGCCCTAAACTTGTAGGAATAGAGTCTGCTGATGCAGGGAAACATAATGTTTTATTTTCTGTAACCAAAGCTGCAGAAGTATACTGAGGAATCATAAATCCGGAATTTAATCCTGAGCTTTCGGTCAATAATCTTGGAAGACCGTATTTTCCTTCTAACAATAAATAGCTTCTTCTGTCTGAAATATTCCCTAATTCTGCTGCGGCTAATGTAGCATAATCTAAAGGCAATGCCATCAGCTGTCCGTGGAAGTTTCCACCTGAAATAGATTCTTCGGCACTTAATACAATCGGATTATCTGTTACAGAGTTCAATTCTGTTTCTGCCATCCCTCTAAGGTGTTCAAAAGCATTTCTGCTGGCTCCGTGAACCTGTGGCACACATCTCATAGAGTAAGGATCCTGAACTCTCTCACAATCTTCGTGAGCTTTCATATTTTGTGATCCTTTCAGGAATTTAACCATTCTTGCCGCCACTTTTTTACTGCCTTCAAAAGGTCTGATCTCATGAAGTTCTTTTTTAAAAGGGCTTTCTGAACCTCTGTAAGCTTCAATACTCATAGCAGCTGTCATATCAGCAAGGTCTAGTAAATACTCAAATTTTTCAAGTCCTTTGATTGCATGAGCAAGGATAAACTGTGTACCGTTGATTAATCCCAACCCTTCTTTTGGGCCTAATGCTAATGGTTCAAGGTCATGTTTTTTCAGCACTTCCATTGTTTCAGAAACCTTATCTCCTTCCCAAACCTGTCCTAACCCCAATAAAGGCAATACCAGATGTGCTAACGGAGCAAGATCTCCTGAAGCTCCTACAGATCCCTGTTCAGGAACCACCGGGATGATATCTTTTTCAAGCATCAGGATCATTCTTTCAATAACTTCCAGGGAAACTCCTGAAAATCCTTTCGAAAGAGCATGTACTTTAGCAATCATCATGATCTTGGAAAGTTCTTTATCAATAGGCTTTCCTACTCCCACCGCATGGGAAATAATCAGGTTATATTGTAACTGGGCGGTTTCGTCAGCTGAAATTTTAGTATCACATAATGGTCCGAACCCGGTATTGATTCCATATACACATCTGTCAGACTCTACTATTTTCTGTACGTTTTTCTGTGATTTTAAGATTTGTTCTTTTGCGGCTTTATTAAGCTTGGCTTTATTTGGCTTTTTACAGATTTCCAGAACATCATGGAAAGTAAAAACATCTACTCCGTATATCATTTCTAAAAAAATTTCTTTAAAATTACGCATTTAACAATAATTGGAAAAGCTAAATTTTAATCTTCTATATTTTTATAAAACAAGCGAATTAATTTACTATTTTTAGCCCCGAAAATTAAAAACAATAACATGAGACTGAAAACTCTATTCCTTGCCGTATGTGTAGCAAGCACAACTGCTTTCGCCCAGAAAGTAAAATATTCTAAAGAGGATATCAAAAAAATGGAAACTTATCTTTTTAATGAAGGTTTCAATAGTCCATCTCCTAAGAAAACTTCTACGATTCTCCTGAAAGACGGAACTACCTACAAAGGATTCTGTAACAAGATCGAAACTAAAAAAGGACAGATTTACGAAGTAGCTATCAAAGACAGTGTTACCAAGAAGAATACTACATTCAATGCTTATCAGATCAACGAAATGTATGTATATCCAAGCAATGCTGAAAAAATTGCAAAAGTGGCCAAATACATGGGGAACATCAGAAACTTCGGAACTAAGAAGCTGACTAAAAACACCAATAATGACAGAATTTATTTTGTGAATCAGACGGTTTCTCTAAAGAATAAAAAAGATGATAAGGAATTCCTGATGCAGGTTATCAATCCAGGTTTTGATGATATTATTTCAGTATACCACGATCCCAGAGCTAAAGAAACAACAGGTTTTTCTGTAATGGGTTCTCCACAGCTTGGTGGCGGGGTTATTAAATCTTATTACGTAAAAAAGGGCAACAAAGTAATGTGGCTGCATAAAGATGATTTTGAAGATAATTATGATTTCCTTTTTGGAGATAATCAGGATTTCATGAAAAAATATCCTAAAAACTCTGTGGAATGGGATTACTTCAGTTTTCTTGTGAATGAGTACACTACAATGACTAACGGATAAAATCCTTTGAACCATACAATAAAGCCTGTAGATTCTCTGCAGGTTTTTCTTTTTTAAATAGGGAAAGTTTCCTTAATTTTGTTATATGAATCCTTCTTTAGAACTACAGCTCAAAACCTTACCATCCGAACCCGGCGTTTATCGTTATTATGATAAGAATGAACAGCTTTTGTATGTTGGGAAAGCTAAAAATCTTAAAAAAAGGGTTCTTTCCTACTTCAATAAAAATCTTTCCGGATACAGAATCAAAATAATGGTCAGCAAAATCCAGCGACTGGAAACAACCATTGTAAACAGTGAATATGATGCGCTTTTATTGGAAAACAACCTGATTAAGGAGCATCAGCCGTTTTATAATGTCATGCTGAAGGATGATAAAACTTATCCATGGATTTGTATTAAAAATGAAGATTTTCCAAGAATTTTCCTGACAAGAAATGTCATTAAAGACGGATCAGAATATTACGGTCCCTATGCAAAGGTGCGCCCTGCAAAGATTTTATTAGACACAATCAAACATATTTACAAACTCAGAACCTGTAACCTGAATCTTTCTCCAGCCAAGATTGCAGAAGGAAAATACAAGGTCTGCCTGGAGTATCATATTAAAAACTGTGAAGGACCATGCGAAGATCTGGAAAGTAAGGAAGAGTATGATGAAAAAATAGATGCCATCCGTGGGATTATCAAAGGAGATTTCCGGAAAGCAAAAGATTATCTGGTGAATCAGATGATGAAACTGGCTTCCAATCTTCAGTTTGAACAAGCTCAGATTATTAAGGAAAGACTGGACATTCTTGAGGATTATCAGGCTAAAAACACGGTAGTGAATCCGAATATTGATGATGTGGATGTTTTTGGGATGACCAGTGATGAAACGGCTGCTTATGTCAATTTCTTTAAAATCAGAAATGGAAATATTATCCAGAGTTTTACTACTGAGATCAAAAAGATTCTCGAAGAAACGGATGAAGATATTCTGGAAGAAGCATTAATAGAAATCCGTCAGAAGTTTTCTTCTGATTCTAAAGAAGTCCTTTTACCCTTCCATTTGTCTGTAGAAATCCCGAATGTAAAATTGATTGTTCCTAAAGTAGGAGATAAAAAAAGAATTGTAGAGCTTTCTGAAAAGAATGCTAAAGAATATCGTCTGGAAAAGCTGAAACAGGTTCAGATTATAGATCCTGAAAGACATACCAACAGAATCATGGCCGAGATGCAGAAACTTCTGAGAATGCCTGTAGAGCCAAGACATATTGAAGGTTTTGATAACTCAAACATTCAGGGTACCAATCCTGTGTCAGCATGTGTTGTTTTCAAAGATGGAAGACCTAGCAAGGCAGATTACAGAATTTTCCATCCGAAAACAGTGGAAGGACCGAACGATTTTGCAACTATGGAAGAAGTGATCTACCGCCGTTATAAAAGGATGCTTGATGAAGGTGAAGATCTTCCTCAGCTGATTCTGATTGATGGAGGAAAGGGGCAGCTGTCTTCTGCTGTAAAGAGCCTGAGATTATTGGGACTTTATGGCAAGATTACCATTGTAGGTATTGCCAAAAGACTGGAAGAAATTTTCTTCCCTGAAGATTCTATTCCTTTATATCTTGATAAAAAATCTGAAACGTTGAAAATCCTTCAGCGTGTCCGTGACGAAGCTCACCGATTCGGGGTAAAACACCACAGAACAAGAAGGAAAAATTCTACTATAAAATCTGAGTTGGAAGAAATTCCCGGTGTGGGAGAAAAAACTATTGAACTGCTTCTGTCTAAGTTAAAGTCTGTAAAACGTATCAAGGAAGCCAATCTGGAAACTCTGGAGGAAATTTTAGGGAAAAGTAAGGCTAAAGTAATTTGGGAGTTTTTTAATGCTCCTTGATAATATTTGTAATCCAACAGTTAAATTTTCACAAATAAAACCTACTATTTTTACAACATTTTATATTCATTTCCCATTTTCTCATTTAGGGACAAAAACCAACAATTCCTTTAACACAAAGAAAACACAATAATAAAAAATGTTAAAAAGCAAATATTTCACTAATAAATAGTATTATATGTGTTTTTTTCATAAATTAGTAATATCAACTAATAACAATAATACTGTGAAAATTTTTCTCTTTTTGTAAATCTTTTTCACATTCTCATTTAGCATTTGAATACTCAGGTTACCTCCCTCTTTGTAGGAGACTATGTTCAAATTTTCAAAAAATGAAAAACACATCAACATATATATTATAAAAGGCTCTTTTTCAAGAGCCTTTTACACGTATTATTTTTTTATAATCTTACCCAAATATTCTCCTTTAGCTGTTTTTAACTTAACAAAATATATTCCTGATGGAAGTTCTGCTACATTAATATTTTTATGATTATCTATAATATTCTTCACAAGCTTTCCGGAGGCATCAAAAATTTTCACGTTTTCTATTTTAGAATTTTCGTTCAGTTTTATTGAAAAATATTCTGAAACAGGATTAGGATAAATCTGCAGATCTGCATTTTCTTTTTTAATCTCTGCGCTGGATATTTCATGGATTGCCAGATAAACAGGCAGTGAATCAGTCACTATATACAATTCACTTCCATGTTCTTTCGTATTAATGGTCAGAAATAATTTTTCACCATCTGTTCCCATTTTTTGAATATTTTCATTAACCAACAGCTGGTTATCATCGTTTGTCACGAAAATATCCATCGGAGAAGTTGAAACACCGTCACTTTTCCATACCTTTTGGGAATCTCCATTAAGAAAGTAAAGATAATTGTTGGCACACGTCATATCTTTCACTGAAGAAAAATTTTGGGATAAATCAGATGTGCCATTTGCCGTTCCATCTGTTTTCCACAACTGTGTACTATTGTTATTGGTAAAAAATAACTGATTTCCACATTTTTTAAATTTTACATCACCCAAAAAGTTTCCCGCTAATATCTGTTCTGTCCCTGCAACTGTTCCATCTGTAGAATGCAGCGCTGGGGAAGGATAACCTGCAGTGACATAAAAAAGCTTATTATTAAATATTATTGTTTCTCTCGCAATACTTGAAGAGCCATAAGGAGCAGCGTAAGATTTCAGTAATATAGCAGATGCCTGATCACCGTTTGAAATCCAAAGTTCGTTTTGCCCGGAGCTGTAATTCGCAGGAGTATTTTCCTGTTGTTTTGTAAAGAATAATTTATTATTAAAAGCATTCAGTACCTTAATATCTCCATCTGTCCCATCCTGATAGGAGAACTGTAGTACCTTTTGGGTATTGGCTTCAGTAGCATCTGTTTTCCAAATCCCCAATTTCCCATTATCTTTTGCCACAAAATAAGCAAAACCATTCAGTATTGCAGTTTTTGAATCTACGGAATAAAGACTTCCCATATTATCCTGGGAAATATCTTTAACCATACTAACAGTATTGGAAGTATTATCAATCTTCCAAAGTTCAGTTCCTACCACATTATTATATCCGGCAAAAAGCAATGTATTATCATTCAAGCTGGTATATGGTACCCTGCTGGTAATATTGGGGGATGATATTGACAAAGTATTGGCTTCTGTACCATCTGTTCTGTAAGCTGCTTCGGGAGTATAAAGATAGTTTCCTACTTTAATGAAATTATCATTAAAGTCACTGCCCATACCTATAAACGAATTTCCTCCAAAGCTGGATATTCTCTCAATCTGCTGTGTGATTTTATTTCTCTTATAAATCTGGCTGTTATACTGTCTGTCTGTCGCAATGAAAATAAGATCATCATTCAGTATCTGAAATGCATGAGGCAAAGAACTTTCAAATCTACTGATGTCCGAAGCCATCGCAGTCTGATGGGTCACCGGATTTAGTGAAAATAGTTCAGTGCCATATTTTGGGGTATTTCCGGTAAGATAAATTTTAGAATTCAGGTCTACAAAACTATTATTATTTGGCATTCCAAGTCCTGTAATCTCAAAACTTTGTGAAGAATTTCCATTCACTACCCAATATCTGTTTCCATAATTAGCCATCGTAAGAATCAAATGATTACTATCTGAACTATTCCCATGAATCAAAGCTCCTGCGTGCGTATTGAAGAGAACAGTTCCGGCTTCTGTACCATCTGTTTCCCAGATATAATTACCATACGCTGCGTTAACACCGTTGGCACTACTTTCAAAGAATATTTTGTTATTATATTTTACAAATTTCTTCATTGCCATAGAACTTGTAGCTCCAGGAATTAGATTTTTCAACAGATAAGTTCCTGCCGTTGTTCCGTCAGAAACCCATGGTTCATAGCCATTTGCTGCATCAAATCCTGTAAAAACAAAATAATCATCAACAGCAGCTCCTTCCAGCTGCGGATAACCTACAGATTTTATGGATACTGTTCCCGCTTCTGTTCCATCTGTTGAATATAATTCATATCCCGCTGTTCCTGTTCCAAGATTAACAACGAAGTATAGTTTATTTTTAAAGATCAGTGCTTTAAAATCGCCATTAATACTTCCACCCGCATTGGGAACAATATCCTTTAATAAAGATGTTCCGGCAATGGTTCCATCTGATTTCCATATCTCTTTTCCGTGTGTGCCATCATCTGCTGCCAGGAACAAAGTATTATTCATGGTATACATTTTTACATCACCGGAATATTGAAATGTTTTTAATAGCTGCAGGCTATCTGTAGCGGTATTGTAAGACCAAAGTTCATTGTGGTGGTAGAAAAAGATATTATTTCCAACCGCAGCATTTGCAGCTACCGAAAACTCAAAATTCAGATCTTTCACCTTGGATGTTCCTACTGGGGTTCCGTCTGTAACCCAAAGCTGATTATTGGACGAACTATTGCTTTGTACAGCTATAAAGTAAATTTTATTATTGAGCCTCATAAAAGACGGATCTCCCGCCATCCCAATACTGTATCCCGGAAAAACATTCTTCAGCAGAATTGATTTTTGAGTACCCGGATCAAAGCTCCACAGTTCCCTTCCTTCCTCTGTAGACTTGGTGGCTGTGAAAAGAATATGATTATTGAATTTTATAAAATTATCAGGATCACTGGAAGCTCCAAAATTAATTTCGTTTAATTGGGTATTAAATACACTTTGTGCGCTCGAAAATACTGACAGTATTGCCAATATAGAAATGTAAACTTTTTTCATAGCTATTAGTTAAAATAAATCCTTAATTCTAAAAAGTTATGAATTAAGGATAATATTTTTTTATTATTGATGTAAATTATTTTGCTGTAAAAACTTCTTTGGAATATCTTCCGTCAGTCTGTGGAATATCGATCACAATATTTCCGTTTTCAAAATATCCGATGGTTGTATTTCCATCAGCCAGTTTTACAAGGAAAACAGAGTTCTTTGATGTTGCTTTGAAAACCGCAAACGGTACAGAACTACCAGACTTTGCTAAAATAAACTGATTGGAATCAATCTGGATTTTCTGAAGATCCATTTTCCCGTTTGAGTAATTATTGGCTTCAGGGGTTACTGTAGATGCTACAGACGCTACAGGTTCAGGAGATGTATGCTGAGCAGTATTATTAGATGCTGGTAAGAGCGCAACCGGATTGGAAACCGGTACTTTCATCAAAGCCTCTCTTAAAGCATCCTGCAATCCTTCTTCAAATTCTTTAATTCTTGACCCTCCTTTAGATTCCAGAATCATATTATTATTACAATCCTTAAACTGGAGTATTACTTTATTTTTAAATAAATTTTTATCATTAAGGAGATCAGCAGTAACCACGTTACAGAAATTACCTTTAGCTTCTGAAGGCCAGTTATCTTTAATGACAGGAAGGACTATGTACTTTTTCCCGGTCAAAGCTTTGGTCAAAAAGCCTTTCAAACCATAATCTTCCCCAAATGTTTCAAATTTTTCAGGAACTGCAACGTATTTGTAATCTGAAATCTTTTGTGCGAAAGCAATTGTTGAGCATACTGCCAACATCAGCATTGATAACTTTTTCATTTTTTTAAATTTTAATCGTTTCTGAATGCTCCCATATCCAGTTTCAATGAGAAGAAGTTGGAATAGAAATTAGATCCGCCTATCCCGGAATTCGTAATCGCATAATCCAGTGTAAGCCCTCTGTATCTAATTCCAAGACCTGCACTTGGCTGGAAAGAAACTTTTCTTTTAAGATCTTCTATATCTGTAATAGACTGGAATCTGTTAATCCCTAATCTTACAAAAATCATTTTCTGATACCCTAGTTCAGCTCCGGCATACGGGCTGATACTTGCAAAATCTGTGGAAATCAATGATGCTGTCTTTGCAAAATCCACATTCAAACCTGCCTCCGGTAAGACGTACACACTGCTATTGATTTCGAATAATTTGCTGGCACCCACATTAAGTTTAGGCATGGTAAGTTCCAGTTTATCTTTCGGAGCAGGGTTGAACTCTTCTCCGTTTACAACAGTAGAAAGTTCTTTCTGGTTAATTGTCCAGAAGTTTACCGTAGTGGTAATATCTCTCACCATACCTCCGAACTTCCATCCGTTATCAGCTTTATAAGTAGCTCCCACATCAAAACCGAATCCATAACCGTTTGCAAATTTACCCACATTTCTGTAGACAATCTTTGCATTTACTCCCACATCCAGTTTAGGGTTTCCACCAGGCCTGAATGCATAAGAAAGAATGGCTGCATAATCGGATTGAGAGAATTTTGTGATTTTATCATAATCAATATTCCCTTCAGAATCGATCATTTGGGTTGTATTCAAAATATTATCTACTCCAAGTCTTACCACAGAAACACCAAAAACACCTTCTTCAAGCACTTTTGCGTATGCCAGATAATCATATTTTGCGATAGACTCAAAGTACTCAGCGTGCATTGCTGCTCCTTGCCAGTCTCTTTCAATAGACATTAAACCTGCAGGGTTCCACATGGGAGAATATACATCATCCTGATTGGTGATTACTGCCCCTCCCATTGCAAGTCCTCTTGCTCCGGCTCCGATATTTAAAAATTCATTGGAATATTTCCTGATAATCTGAGATTGAGAAAGCCCAAACAGCAGTGAAAATGCAAGTAAAAAATATTTTTTCATCATATAAATTTGATGCTTAGTTTAAGTTTTTAGTTTTTCTGGCTTTAATTAATCCATTTACAATGATTGCCAGTATCATAACACCTGAAGCCACATAAAATATAGGGCTCATATGTTCTGATTCCCCAAAGATAAAAAAAGCTAGTATAATTCCGTAAACAGGTTCTAAATTAACTGTTAAAATTAAAGTAAAGGGTGATATATATTTCATTAAATTCACCGATTCCAGCATGGGAAAAGCGGTAAAAACACTGGCTAACAAGCATATTAACGCCAAATCCCGGTAGTTTATTTCATTCATTTGAAAAATTTGCCCCGAAAGCAAATAAAATACCATTAAAATGAACCAACCACAGAATATTTCATAAAAAATAATGTTTCCTGAACTTGTTTTACCAAACATTTTACCATTAAAAACCGAAAAAATTGTTCCAAATACTGCGCAAAGAATTCCATAAATAATACCCTCTTTGAAATGAAACTCGGTCTTAAAGATTAATAATATACAGGCAACGATAACCGTTCCCATCACCACTTCCGATACATCAATTTTTCTTTTGAAAATAATAGGTTCCAGAATGGAGGCAAAAAGTGTGGATAATGAAAGACAGCTCAATGCAATGGAAACATTCGAGACCTTAATAGAGTAAAAGAAACAGTACCAATGGAGCGCCATAGCCAAACCTATTGCTGCCAGTTGAAAAAATATCTTTTTTGAAACCTTTATGCTATCCTTCTTAAAAACCCGGATAAATACAAAAAGAAAAATAGAAGCAAACAACATTCTGTAAAACACAAGAATCTGTGCATTGGCATGAATCAATTTTCCTAAAATTGCGGTGAACCCCCACAAAAATACAATTAAGTGTAACCTGAAAAGCGCCAATTTATGCATAACCTATCTCCTTAGAATTTTTAACGTGCAAATTTACAAATACGCTTTTATAAATCTTACAAAAAATATAAATTTACATTAATAAAAAGATGATAAATAAAGTTTTTAATAGTTTTTCACCTAATACAGACCCTTTTCTATTCATTTAATCAAAACATCAGAATTACAATATGATATTAAGTCCAACTATTGAAATCAAAACAAAACGTCTGGTCTTACGACCTGTTAAAGACTTATACATAGATGATATTTTAGAACATTTTACCAATGAGGTTACCAGATACATGCCTTTTGACCCGCAAGGTAGCAGACAGGATATAATCACTTTTGTTAATGAATCAAAAAGAACTTTATTACAAAACACAGATCTGGTAATGGTTGCCCTGGACTCTGATGGTGACTTTGCAGGATGTTGTGGTATCCATAATATAACAAAAGAATCTGTTGAGCTTGGTCTATGGCTAAAAAAGAGTTCTCAAGGAAAAGGATTGGGAACTGAAATCATAAAAGCCCTCATAGAGTTTCTGGAAAAGAATTTCACTTTTAAGTATATTTTATATCCTGTAGATGAAGAAAATATAGCCAGCAGAAAAATTCCGGAAAAATTAGGTTTTATTCCTGCTAAAAAATATAAAAAAAACAAGAATCATCTTATGGACCTGAATATTGTAGAATATAGAAAGTATTACTAATTATTGCACACACAGTAATAAAAAAAACCCTGAAAATTTGTTAAACTTTCAGGGCCTTCAAATAATAAACTATTAAAAAAATAAACTAGGAACTTAGAGTATTTTGCAGAGAATATCACCTCTGTTACTCTAATGTAAAGTTAGAAAAAATATAAATTATTTAAAAATATTTTTTAGTTAAAAAATTCACAATTTACTAGAAACCAAATAATTAAACATCTGTTTTACTTCCAATTCATATTCCTCATAAAAATAGTATCTTTAAGCGTAAAAAATTGAAAATTTTATGGACATCGAATTCAATAAACGAGAAGATCAGAACAGATTAAAATTATCTGAAATAAATCGCTTACTCACTGAAATCAAAAAAGGAGGTGGTGAGAAGAGGCTTCAAAAGCTTCGTGATGAAGGAAAAATGACAGCAAGAGAAAGAGTGGATTATCTTCTCGATAAAGATTCAGATTCTATAGAAGTAGGTGCATTTGCAGGTTTTGAGATGTATAAAGAACATGGAGGATGTCCTAGCGGAGGAGTTGTAGTAGTGATAGGTTACGTTTCAGGGAGACAATGTATCATTGTTGCCAATGATGCTTCTGTAAAAGCCGGAGCGTGGTTTCCTATCACAGGAAAGAAAAATCTGAGAGCACAGGAAATTGCTATGGAAAACAAACTTCCTATCATTTACTTGGTAGACTCAGCTGGTGTTTACCTTCCTATGCAGGATGAGATTTTCCCGGATAAAGAGCATTTCGGAAGAATTTTCAGAAATAATGCCAAAATGAGTTCTATGGGAATCATCCAGATTTCTGCCGTTATGGGCAGCTGTGTGGCTGGAGGAGCTTATCTTCCCATTATGAGTGATGAAGCAATGATTGTGGATAAAACAGGTTCTATTTTCCTTGCCGGAAGCTATCTTGTAAAAGCAGCTATTGGAGAAAGCATCGATAATGAGACATTGGGTGGTGCTACTACGCACTGCTCTATTTCAGGAGTAACAGATTATAAAGCGAAAGATGATAAAGATGCTTTGAATAGAATCAAAAACATCATGAAATCTCTTGGAACAACTGAAAAAGCAGGTTTTGACAGAATAGAAAGTTTCCCTCCAAAAGAAAACCCTGAAAACATTTTCGGAATTATGCCGGTTTCCAGAGCTGAGCAATATGATACTTACGAAATTATCAAATGTATTGTGGATAACTCTGAATATGAAGAATACAAACCAGACTACGGTAAAAGTATTATCTGTGCAACGGCAAGAGTTGACGGGTGGTCTGTAGGGATTGTAGCCAACCAGAGAAAATTGGTTAAAAGTGGAAAAGGAGAAATGCAGTTTGGAGGCGTAATCTACTCAGATTCTGCAGATAAAGCAACACGTTTCATTGCCAACTGCAATCAAAGAAAGATCCCTTTAATTTTCTTACAGGATGTTACCGGATTCATGGTAGGTTCCAAATCAGAACATGGCGGAATCATTAAAGACGGAGCTAAAATGGTAAACGCAGTTTCCAATTCTGTAGTTCCTAAATTCACCATCATTACAGGAAACTCTTACGGAGCAGGAAACTATGCGATGTGTGGTAAAGCTTATGATCCTAGGTTAATTGTAGCATGGCCTTGGGCAGATTTAGCTGTAATGGGAGGTGCGCAGGCCGCAAAAGTGCTTGCTCAGATCCAGGAATCAACATTGAAAAAACAAGGAAAGGAAATATCTGAAGAAGAGCACAATGAGATTCTGGATACGATTTCTAAGAAATATCAGAAACAAACTGAATCTACCTATGCCGCAGCAAGATTATGGACAGATGCGATTATTAACCCTGTAGATACAAGAAAATGGATCTCCATGGGTATTGAAGCTGCCAACAATTCTCCTATCACTGAGAAATTCAACTTAGGAGTAATTCAAGTCTGATTACAATATATTTATAAAATAAACACGGCTATTTCAGTTTGAGATAGCCGTATTTTTATTTATACCTTTAAATTATAGGAATATTAGTTTCCATATTCTTCTTTACAAAATTCTATAGGGCCGCCCAGCCTCATACAGCATTGATATTTGCTCAAACAAATTCCATTAGGCCATCCCGGAGGATAACACATTCCAAATGCCGGATCATCCGGGCAACCTGGGCCACCGCTTCCTTTAAGTGATTTTAAACTCTCTCTTGAAATCTTTACCAGATTTTTCATAGTTATTTAGTTTTTGATATTTCCTACTCTATTATAGCTTTTCGGATTACGCTTTTCTAATATACCATTTTTTCAACATCCTGTGAAATTTAATGAGAAACTTCCATCTTAGATTTGAATTATACCTAATTAAGATTTATACACACGATAATATAGGAATAGCGAGAAAATACTTTAACAAATTTCAGGAGCTGTATCCCGCTATTCATTCATACTCCTCGCGCCTGCACGCTCCCACGCTCAGCCCCAACCACTCGCCAATCCAAGCTGCGGGGTAACCATTGCTATCGGGGCTAGGAGGACATTAATGATGAATGATAAGTCAAATTATGAGTTGTGGGATCCGATTTAAGAATGATTGGTTTTATATCGTGAGATTTAATAGTTCCGAT